>JACNKN010000027.1 GCA_014382015.1 Fidelibacterota bacterium
TCTGGAACGGTCAGCCACGTTAGCGATTAATGAACGTAGCGCTGAAATGGCAGATGCCGGTCAAACTATTTACCGTTTTGGCTTTGGCCAATCACCCTTCCCTGTCCCCGATTCTATTGTAGCGGCTCTTCAAGAAAATGCATATCGAAAAAATTACTTACCTGTAGAAGGTTTGTTTAAACTTCGTCAATCAATAGCAGAATATCACCGAAAAACAGATCAAATTGATATGTGTGCAGATAGTGTTTTGATTGGTCCCGGCTCGAAAGAACTTATGTTTACTCTACAATTAGCACTGGAAGGATCCACATTGATACCTGCTCCCTGCTGGGTGTCTTATGCTCCCCAAGGTCATATTGTAAAACGCCAAACTCACTATATTGAAACCGACTTTAAAGATAATTGGCGGCTGTTGCCAGAACAGTTGGAATCTGCTGTCAATGAAGTTGATGGACCTCTACTACTTATTTTGAATTACCCAGGAAATCCCGATGGCGGCACGTATACAACTGACAAATTAAAAGCACTTGCAACAGTCGCTAGGGAAAATAATGTTTTAATTTTATCCGATGAAATCTATGGTAGGCTTCATCATAAAGGTGAGCATGTATCCATGGCACGGTTTTATCCAGAAGGAACAATCGTTAGTTCAGGATTATCAAAATGGTGCGGAGCTGGAGGTTGGAGATTGGGTCATTTTGCATTCCCAAAAGAATTGGTTTGGCTGAAAGACGCCATGGCATCTATAGCAAGTGAAACATATTCGTGTGTCACAACACCCGTTCAATATGCAGCTGTAAAAGCATATACAGATCATAATACCGTTCAGGATTTTCTGTTTCATTCTAGGAGAATTTTAAAAACAATTGGGCACTATTGTTCTGATACACTATCGAATGCTAATGTGAATGTTTATACGCCCACGGGTGCATTTTATTTATTCCCGGATTTTGAAAACTATCGTGAAAGTTTAACTGATCGAGGTATAACTAATTCTACAACTTTATGTGAACGATTATTGCAGGAAACAGGTGTGGCTCTTCTTCCAGGATCTGCATTTGGAAGAAACGAAACTGAATTGAATGCTCGTCTTGCTTATGTCAGTTTTGATGGAAAACAAGCACTAAAAATAAGCAAATCATTATCGAAAGAATCAACATTAACTATGGAAGATTTAGGTGAACATGTTGACAATATAAAAAATGGCATTGAAAAATTAATTAATTGGTTAAAGGAATAACATGAAGAAATATTTTAGAGTGTTAATACTCATATCCTCCATGCTTCTTGGTGCAAGTCCCAACCCTGTTTTTGCTAAAAATGGAATGGTTGTTTCCACCAGCCGACACGCATCAGAAGCGGGTATTGAAATTATGAAAAAGGGTGGAAATGCTATAGATGCTGCATGTGCTGTTGGGTTCGTTCTTGCAGTCACATCCTCATCAAATGGCAATATTGGCGGAGGAGGCTTTATGGTTGCTCGTATGGCTGATGGAACAACCTTCACCCAGGATCATCGTGAAATGGCTCCTGCTGCTTCACATCGAGATATGTATTTAGATGCAGATGGGAATGTAATTGAAAATATGTCCCTGAATACTCGAGCTGCAACCGGTGTCCCGGGAACTGTAGATGGACTTTTAAATGCATGGGCAGATTATGGATCGGGGAATATTTCCCGACGGGAATTACTAGCGCCTGCCATTGCTCTGGCTGAAAAAGGATTTGAGTTAAGCCATTTTGAAGCAACTCGGTTCAATAATTATAAAAATCTATTTTTAAAAAATACTGCTGCTGCTGAAATTTTTATACGTAAAGATGGTCACACTTGGAAAGAAGGTGATCGTTTCATTCAAAAGGATCTTGCACGAACAATGAAGCGTATCGTCCGAGAAGGAAGAGATGGTTTTTATACTGGTAAAACAGCTAATTTGATTGTGGAAGAAATGAAAAATGGAATTGGGTTAATTACTCATGAAGATTTGCAAAATTATAGATCCGTCTATCGTGAGCCTGTTACGGGTTCTTTTTTTGGAAATGAAATTATTTCTATGGGACCTCCAAGTTCAGGGGGTTCACTTTTGATTCATATGTTAAATATGCTGGAACATTACCCAATCGATACGTTGGGATGGAATTCATCGGATTATATTCACATTTTGACTGAAGTAGAACGTCGTGCATATGCAGATAGGGCTGAACATATGGGCGATTCGGACTATTGGGATGTGCCCGTTAAAATGTTTCTTTCTGAAGAATATGCCGAACAAAGAATTAGTGATATTTCCCTCACCACAGCATCTGCAAGTTCTGATGTATATGCCGGACCACCCACGCAAAGTGAAAGTAGAGAAACAACACATTATTCTGTGGTAGATAAAGAAGGGAATGCTGTTTCAGTCTCAACTACTATTAACTGGTCCTATGGCGGTGGGTACTTGGTTGAAGGAGCCGGTTTTTTTCTGAATAATGAAATGGATGATTTTTCATCCAAACCGGGGACAGCTAATATGTATGGCCTTGTTGGAAATGAAGCAAATGCAATTCAACCGGGTAAACGTCCGTTAAGTTCTATGACTCCCGCCATTGTTTTAAAAGATAAAAAGCCATTTTTACTCATTGGATCTCCAGGAGGAGCAACTATTATAACAACTTCATTGCAAACAATATTAAATGTGGTTATTCACGAAATGGATATCCAAGCAGCTGTTTCTGCTAATAGAGTTCATTCTCAATGGTTGCCAGATATACTATTTTATGAAAAAAATGGTCTTTCAAAAGATGTATTAAAAATTTTGAATCAAAAAGGCCATGTTACTAAAATTCATCCATGGGTTGAGTGGGGGCAAGCAAACTGTATCATGATAAACGAAAATGGATATTACGGAGGCGCTGACAGCCGTGGAGAAAATACAGCTATAGGATATTAATAACGTTGCTAATTGAAAATGTTACACCAGATGATATTCCCCAAATTCTGGAATTAAACCAAATTTCTCAACCACACCTTTCTTTCCTTTCGCTC
>JACNKN010000066.1 GCA_014382015.1 Fidelibacterota bacterium
CTTGGTGGGCGATGAGGGATTTGAACCCCCGACTTCCTCCTTGTAAGGGAGGCACTCTGACCAGCTGAGTTAATCGCCCGTAAAACTGACGCGAAAGTTACGAGTTCTTTTTTGCTTTTGCGGAAGACTTTCCTGATTTTTTTCTACCATTCAACCCCGGGAGTGCAATATCCGTTACATCCATCATTTCCTTCGCAAAATGAAAATCCAGATCCTTTTTAATATGGTCAGGAATTTCTTCTAAATCCTTTCGATTATGGTCGGGCAAAATAATCGTTTTAATACCAGAGCGATGGGCCGCAGTTACTTTTTCCTTCACACCACCAATTGGCAATACATTTCCACGAAGGGTGATTTCACCCGTCATAGCTACCTTATCTTTAACCGGAATGCCAGTGAGAAGTGAAACGATTGAAGTGAACATACCCACCCCGGCAGAAGGACCATCTTTGGGAATAGCCCCTGCAGGCACATGGACATGAATATCGGTTTTTTCATTAAAATCTTCATCCAGGTTCAGTATATCTGTGTGGGACCGTACATAAGTCATAGCCGCTGTGGCTGATTCTTTCATCACATCTCCCAATTGCCCTGTGAGTGTGAGTCTGCCCTTTCCCTTCATCTTGGACGCTTCAATAAAGAGAATATCACCACCGGCAGCCGTCCAGGCAAGCCCCGTGACCACGCCGGGTTTTGTGGTTCTTTCAGCTAATTCAGAATAAAATCGTGGTGCACCTAAATAATCGGATACTTTCTTTTTATTGACTTTAATTTTTTTGGTATCCTTTTCAATCTTATCTCGGGCAACCTTCCGAAATACATTGGCAATCTCCCGTTCCAGGTTACGCACCCCTGCTTCACGAGTATAGGAATTAATTAATTCTTTTACCCCTGTGTCGTCCAAAGCCACATCTTTTTTAGTCAGGGCATTTTCCTTCATTTGTTTAGGTATTAAATGCTGCTTTGCAATCTGCACTTTTTCATCCTCTATATACCCGGAAAATTCTATGATTTCCATACGATCTTTCAATGCAGGCGGAATTGGATCCCGATAGTTTGCTGTGGAAATGAACATGACTTTACTTAAGTCAAAATCAACTTCCAGGTAATGATCCGCAAAAGTACTGTTTTGTTCCGGGTCTAACACTTCCAAAAGCGCCGAGGAAGGGTCCCCGCGAAAATCACTCCCCAGTTTATCAATTTCGTCCAGCATAAATACGGGGTTGTTTGTTCCTGCTTTCTTTAAGGATTGAATAATTCGACCGGGTAATGCACCAATATAAGTTCGTCGGTGTCCGCGAATTTCCGCTTCATCTCTTACACCTCCGAGAGAAATCCGTACAAATTCACGCCCCATAGATCGGGCGATAGATCGACCCAATGATGTCTTTCCAACCCCAGGAGGACCTGCAAAACAAAGGAGCGGTCCCCGAAGACCACCTTCCGGATCTCTTTGCATTTTTAATGCACGAACAGCTAAATATTCCAAAATTCGTTCTTTAACTTTTTCCAGACCATAATGATCTTCATCCAATATCGCTTTCGCATCTTTCACATCAATGGTGTCATCAGAAGTTTTAGACCATGGCAATTCTGTGAGCCAATCCAGATAGGTTCTGGAAACGGTATATTCCGGTGACTGAGATGGAATTTTTGTGAGCCTATCCAGTTCTTTTAATGCCACTTTTTCTGCCTCTTCCGGCATCTTGGCCTCTTTGATGGCATCTTCAATATCTTTCAATTCAACCTGGGATTCATCTTCACCCAACTCCCGCTTGATGGCCTTCAATTGTTCACGGAGATAATATTCCCGCTGGGATTTGGCAATTTCATCATGGACTTCAGTTTGAATTTCTTCACCCAACTTAATACGCTGTATTTCTTTGGATAGAATATTAATGGCTTTTTCAACGCGCTTTTTTACATTCAATTCTTCTAATACTTCCTGCTTTTCAGGATTGGGGACTGTAAGGAGAGAAACAGTTCGGTCAGCCAATCGGGATGGTTTCTGAATATTGGATAACATTCCTGTATGTTCTTCACTCAAGTTAGGTGCCACTTGAATCAATTCACTGAAAACCTGGCGCAAGTTATTACCTAATGCATCCAGTTCAATATCTTCAGTTGAAACATCGTCAGATAATCGCTGAACAGCAGCGCGATAGTAAGGTTCCTTTTCTTTAAAAGATAAAATCTTCACTCGATCAATTCCCTGAACGATAGCAGACTTACTATTATCGGGCATATCAAATACTTTCAATACGACAGCCAGGGTACCAAAGGAATACATCTCCTCCGGTTTTGGATCTTCAATGGATCCATCTTCCTGAGCCACCACCACAATATGCTTACTCTTCGCCGGTAGTTCATTGATTAGTTTTAATGATTTTTCGCGACCGATATAAATCGGGATAACCTGTTGGGGGAATAATACCGTATTCCGCAGGGGCATTACTGGGTAAGATTCACTTTCCTCGACTATATCTTCATTCATTTCTTTTTCAAATTCGTCGTTCATAACATTCCTTTTTGTAAGTCCAGCTCATGTTTGTCAAACATTATACCAAAATTATTACTTTGCATTTATGACGTAAAATAATTCTTTTCCTTTCAGTTCTCTGCCATATCGGTTCACTTTGGCAACAGATGGCAAGATACACAGTTTTCACGCATTTCATGGGGCATCTTTTTTGCTAAAACAGGTCCGGAACCAAAATTCATTTCCCGCTCATCTTTATGGCACTTCAAACAGGTGTTTTCATCTATATACTGCATATGCATCACAAAGTTCGATAACCTTGGCGGTACCTTTCCATCCACAAGTATAAGTGGTGATTCTTCCCCGGAAATTTCAGGTGTTCTTTCGATTCCCTGATCTGCATACACAAACCACACTAAAATGATGCCTGCAATCGTCACCAAACTATAAATTAGATTTTTATTTTTAATCATTTCTTTCCCTTTAATAACCGTGCCTGTTCATCTGCATGATAAGAACTTCTAACTAATGCGCCTGACTCAACCACGCGAAAGCCCAATTTCAACCCGATTTGTTTATAATTTTCAAATTCCTCAATTTCAACATAACGATAAACAGGACTATGTTTCCTGGTTGGTTGCAAATATTGACCGATGGTAAATATTTCAACACCTATATCCGCTACCTCTTTCATCGTTTCAATCACTTCAACTTTTGTTTCACCCAAGCCCACCATGATACTTGTTTTAGTTCGTAATCCATAATCGACAGATTGTTTCAAAACATCTAAGCTCCGTGCCCAAATGGACTGGGCACGAACCTGACGACTGATTCGTTCCACACATTCCACATTGTGAGAAAATATCTCAGGTGCCGCCTCAAATACGGTTTCAAGCGCCGGACCATACCCCTGGAAATCGGGTGTTAAAACTTCAACGGTACACCCGGGTACATTCTTGTGGATTTGACGAATGGTTTCTGCCCAAATATTTGCACCAAAGTCTCCCTTTAAATCGTCACGATCTACTGATGTAATCACTACATGGCGTAGGTTCATTTTTTTCACTGCCATAGCTGTTCGGAATGGTTCCATCTCATCAACCCTTTTCGGATTCCCTGTATTCACAGAACAAAACCCACAAGCGCGGGTACAAGTATCACCTAATATCATAATGGTGGCCGTGCCCCTTCCCCAGCATTCATATATATTGGGGCAGCGGGCTTCTTCGCATACAGTATTCAATTGATTGGTGTGAACCACGTTTTGGACAAATTTATATTCATCATTGGTTCTTAAACGAATTTTTGGTTTACCCACCCATTTTCTATTTAAGACAGTTTTCATCAATTTACTTTCTGAAAAAGGTAAATCATATATCGTTTATACTTTCGGAACTCATCACTTTCAAGCAGGGAAAATTGTTTCATCTTATTTTCCACTTTTTTACCAAATGCTTTCTTAATCGCCTTTAAAATAAAAGGATAATTCTTTTCCATATAATTGGAAGAAAATTCAACTGTGGGATAAATAAAGCGTTCCATAAAGGCTTTCGCACCATCAAGGGTCGGCATGGTATTATCCGTTTGGTCATATTCCTTAATAAGCTTAAACCCATATTTATCGGCCGTTTCCATATACACTTTTTCATCGTGGGCTGCTTTTATATGCCAATCGCCACTGCCATCATTGTGATGAATAAAATAATCGGATGCCAATAGATATCCCCCATTTCGGATGGTTTTTTGTGCCGTTTTCCACCCCGGTTCGATTTGAATATAACATGCACTTTCACTTTCCAGCACAAGGTCATACTGTTTTACAGGTTCAAAATCTTCAAATTTTGACCGATGAAACTTTACTTTACCATTATATTTTTCCGCAAAAACGCCTTCTTGATATTCATCAGGCGACAGTGCTTCTACTTCATATCCTTTTGATAAAAGATAGCTGGAATTGCCACCAATTCCCGCCCCTACATCCAGAACTGTTTTGACATCTTCCGGTATAAACGAAACCAGATGTTCAATATATCGACCCTGGGCTTTCACCATTTCATTTAATGATAGTTCGGAGATTTTCACTGTATCCGGATGATCCCAAAATCCATAATGGAGATAAGGGGAGCGGACCGATTCTGAATATAGCTTCAGTACGTGGTCAATAGGCATTAGATTAAACTTTCTAAATTCATGCTCTCAAGATTCTGCCTCACATCATCAATAAACTGGCTGCCACCAGCACCGTCAACCAAACGATGATCAAATCCCAAAGATAAGTTCATCATACTCTTAATTCCAATCGTGTCTCCAGCATCTGTTTCAATCACAACCGGCCTTTTCTTGATGGCACCCACACCCAGAATTCCAACATTTGGTTGATTGATAATGGGTGTGCCAAATGTCACATTAAATACACCAAAATTGGAAATTGAAAATGTGGATCCTTGAAGTTCATCTGGATTCAATTGTTTATTCCGCGTACGGTTAGCCAAGTCTCTCACTTTTCGGCATAACCCGAGAAAGTTCAGTTCTTCGCATTTTGAAATAACCGGCACCATCAAACCTTTTTCCACCGCCACCGCCATGCCGATATTAATGTTTTTATGGTATAGAATTGTCGTTTCCTCTAAGGATGCATTCATTTCTGGAAATCGATTCAAGGCTGTGACACATGCTTGAATAATGAATGGCGTAATGGTTAATGCAAATCCTTCTTTTTTATAAAATGCATCTTCATGTTTACTCACATACTGTACAATGGCACTCATATCAACTTCCGACATCACATAAACATGGGTAGCTGTATCAATACTTTTTCGCATATGGCCAGCGATTAGTTTACGCATATGATCCATTTCAACCTGTTCCTCTACTCCGGAAAAAACAATCGGTGATTTTTCTATAATCTTACTCGCTTGACTTTCCTGTAATGGTATTGAACGGGATTCCATATAATTGAGAATATCCACTTTGGTCACCCTGCCGCCCTTGCCGGAACCTGGAATGGCCATCAGTTCTTCAAGTCCAACATTGTTTTCTGCAGCAATTTTATTAACGACAGGGGTGAAAAATTTCTTCTCCCCCGATTTTGGTTCGAGATTTGGTTGGGGCTGAACCGGCTTGGGTGTTTCTCTTACCTTCTCTTCTTGCGCCGCCTCCGGCTCCGGTTCTTTTTTGACTGATTGTAATTTTTTCTTTTTTGGTCCATCACCCCCGGAATCAATCCTGGCAATGACCGTATCTACTTCCAAAACATCGTTGGGCTGGGCCAATATTTCTATCAGGATTCCCGCCGTAGGGCTGGGAATTTCTGAGTCCACTTTATCTGTTCCGATTTCCAATAGAATTTCATCCAATTCGATTGAATCACCCACATTTTTCCGCCATTCCAGAATCGTCCCTTCTGTAATGGATTCACCCATTTTTGGCATTATAACATCTACAATCATCAGTACGCCATCAATTCTTTTAATGCTGTTTGAATATTCAGAGTTTGAGGCAGAATTTCTTCTTCCAAAAACCAATTAAATGGAACTTGACTATCCCTTGAGCCAACCCGTTTAATGGGTCCATCCAAATCTTCAAAATGTTGATCCGCAATGATCGCGGCAATTTCAGCGCCAGGTCCATTGGTTAAATTATCCTCATGGACCACCAATACTTTACCCGTTTTTTTAATGGATGCGCTCATGGTTTTTTTATCCAGTGGATTAAGCGTACGCAGGTCAATAATTTCCACAATACCCGATTCAATACCTTCCTTTTTCACTGCTTCAATGGATTTCTGTACCATAGCACCCCAGGTTAGAATCGTCAAAACAGATCCTTCCTGAACCACACGTGCCTGGCCAAATGGAAGGATATAATTTTCATCCGGTTCAGGTGTGGCAGCAAACCCTTGCCGGTACAGTCCTTTATGTTCCAGGAAGAGGACCGGATCATTCATCCGACAAGCGGCCTTTAACAGCCCTTTTGCATCTGCTGCATTGGAAGGATAAGCAATACGGATTCCCGGCATATGCATAAAATATCCATCAATGGATTGACTGTGGCAAAGTCCGCCATGAATGTAACCACCAATCGGGACTCGGATAACAACCGGACAACTCCACATGTTATTGGAACGGTATCGCATGGAAGTCAATTCATTTCGGATTTGCATCATGGCTGTCCAGATATAGTCTCCAAATTGAATCTCTGTTACAGGCTTCCAACCGGAACAGGCCATACCAATCGCCGTACCCATAATGGATGCTTCTGCCAGGGGTGAATTAAATACACGACTTTTCCCAAACTTATTGGTTAATCCCCGGGTGGCTGTAAATACGCCTCCCTTTGGATCCGCCACATCTTCACCAAAAATCACCATCTTTTCATTCCGTTCCATCTCTTCAGACAGGGCATGATTAATCGCATCCACCATAACAACCTTATCACTAATCTCGTTGAAACTCGTCTCTTCCGGACTCGGATCATGGGAATAGTTAAAATCCAGCGCTGAGGATTTTTTTGGGTGATCCTGCTGTTCTGCCCACTCCGCTTCTTCATCAACCTGTCTTTTAATTTCTTTGCGAATTTTATCAAATTCTTTTTCCGTAATCATTTTTCCGTTAATACATGCTTCTTCAAAACGAAGAATTGGATCTCTTTTTTTATCTGTTTTAAGTGCTTCTTCCGATCGATACTTACGCTGATCGTCCGAAGATGAATGAGGTAATAATCTCACAACATTGGACACAATGACAGATGGACCTTTTCCCTTCCTGGCCCTTTCCACTGCTTTTTGGAAAGCTAATTCCGTTTCGAAAAAATCTGTTCCATCCACATTATACCGGGCCAAATTTTGATAACCGGACACCATGGAATAAACAGAACCACCCGACGTTTGTTCAGAAATATGAACGCTGATTGCATATTCATTATCTTCGATATGAAAAATTACCGGCAGTTTTTCCCGACTGGCCCAATTCAATGCTTCATGGAATTCGCCTTGACTGGTCGTCCCCTCTCCTGATGAGACATAAACCACTTCTTTTTTCTTTTCCCATATACGGGTTAATGCCGAACCAACCGCTTGTAAATATTGCGTACCTGTGGGGCTCGATTGACTGACGATACGTAATGACTTATTGCTAAAATGTTGAGGCAATTGCCGCCCGCCTGAAGTCGGATCATCCTCTCTGGCAAGAAATGCCAGCATGTGATCCTTACTGTCAACACCCAAACCGATGGTTAAAGCGGCATCCCTGTAATATGGATAAAACCAATCTTCCCCTGGTTTAAAATTGCATGCCGCTGCCAATTGGGCTGCCTCATGACCGGAACAAGCAATATGAAAAAAAGATTTTCCCTGTCGAATTAAAATCATCATTTTTTCATCCAATTGCCGGGCCAATACCATATTCCGGTAAATAGCTAATAATTCTTTTTTCTGGAATCCGTGCAATCTTGCCATCAGTTTACCCCCATGGTTTCCACCGATTGAAATGTTCCATTAAACGCCATGATAATTTTTTGTTTTACCATTGAAATATCCTGTTTTTCTCCCAATATTTTTTCCATGGATGTGACACCATATTCAAAAATACCACATGGAATTATTCCATCATAATAATGCAAGTCCGTATTTACATTCAATGCAAATCCGTGCATGGTTACCCAACGGGAAATTCGGACACCCTGGGCACCAATTTTTTCATCACCCACCCATACGCCCGTCAACCCATCCTTGACGCCTGCATTAATTCCATATACTTCCAAAACTTCAATAATAATATTTTCTAAAGACCGCATATACCAACTGATACTTTTCTTAAAGTGATGAAGATCCAAGATGGGGTAACCGACAATTTGACCTGGACCATGATATGTAATATCGCCCCCTCTTTCAATATTAAACACTTTAGTATTTTTTGGAGCCGATTGGAGTAAATGGTTTTTATTCGCATTTTTCCCAAGTGTATATACAGGTTCATGTTCCACTAATAATAATGTATCTGGCTCTTTACCCATTAACACTTTTTGGTGATAGTCCTTTTGATAATCCCAAGTAGATTGGTAATCCATTTGACCCAGATCTTTAATTTTGATTTGATTTTTCATGTTTTTAATAAACTTTACGACAGTTTCAAGCTTTTTTACCAGCCGTGTGAAGGGTTAAAACTTTCACAAAGATTAATAATCGTCTAAGCATTATTGATGTACACTTTGCCCAAACGCATCCAATGCCGCTTCCATGACTGCTTCTGAAAGGGTGGGGTGCGCATGGACCGTCATGGCAATTTCCTGCCAGGTTGTTTCTAACGCCTTCGCCACACCCAATTCTGCAATGAGCTCCGTTGCCTCGCTGCCCACAATGTGACAACCAAGTAATTCGCCATATTTCGCTTCAAAAATTATTTTAACAAACCCGGTTGAATTTCCCGTTGCCAATGCTTTTCCGCTTGCACGAAAATCAAACCGACCCACTTTTATTTCAATATCCTTTTCCTTCGCTATAGCCTCCGTCATTCCCAAAGAGGCCACTTGAGGTTGGCAATATGTACACCCAGGAATATTGGTATAATCCACGGGTTTAGGGGTATTCCCGGAAGCATGTTCTGCCGCTACATGTCCCTGTGCTGAAGCAACATGGGCCAGCCATGGCGGTCCAGAGACATCCCCAATGGCATACACGCTGGGCACAGATGTTTGGTTGAATTCGTTAATCGTAATTGCCCCTTTGTCAGAGTTAACACCAATTTCTTCAAGTCCAATATTTTCAATATTCCCCGTCACACCAGTAGCGATTAAGACTATATCTGCATCTATGATTTGTTTTTCCTTACCCTTTTCAGCATGGACTTTTACTTTTGTTTTCAGCTTTTCAATTTGAGTGACTTTGGTTTCTTTATAAATTTTGATACCGGACTTTTTAAAACTTTTTTCAACTTCTTTCGAAATATCCTCATCTTCTATGGGCAGGATATTGGGCATCATTTCGATCAAATGAATTTCTGTGCCATATTCATTATAAAAGTACGCAAATTCAGCCCCGATTGCCCCGGCACCAATGATGACCATTTTTGCCGGTGGCGCTATTAAAACCATGGCTTCTTTAGAAGTGATCACCTGTTTTCCATCCGGTTCCATTCCTGGGAAAATCTTGGGCCGTGCGCCAGTGGCAATTATGATTTTTTCTGCTTCGACGATTTGTTTCTTCTTGCCTGAGGTCACTTCAATCTCGTCCGGTGATTTTAATACGCCTTTTCCAGATAAGTGGGTAATATCATTTTTCTTCATAAGGAATTCAACCCCCTTAGATAGACGATTGGATACATCCCTACTTCGTTTCACAGTTTTACCAAAATCCACTTCATATTCAGGAATTGTGATACCGAACTTTTTGCTGTTTTTCACATAGTGGAGAATTTCTGCATTCTTTAAAAGCGCTTTGGTTGGGATGCATCCCCAATTCAGGCAAACACCACCCAATTGATCTTCATCTATAATGATGATTTTCTTTCCCAATTGGGCCGCCCGAATGGCCGCTACATAACCACCGGGTCCGCCGCCCAAAATAGCTATATCAAATTTTGCCATAGTCTTTTTCTACTTTTGCAATTCGAACAATATATTTTTCGTACCAAATGACCCGCCCACGTTTTTTAACTTTTTTATGTTCTGTATGATTCCGCCAAGCTTTAATGGATTCTTTATCTTTCCAATAAACAGATGTAATGCCGAACCCATTCGGATCACGCACAGATTCAACGCCTAAGTATCCAGGCATATTTTGAGCAAGTTCAACCATTCTGGCAGAGGCTTTATCATATTCTTCCTTTTCTTTATGCGTGTGTAACGAAGTGAAAATCACTGCGTAATATGGCGGTTTGGGTGTGTTGGCTATACTCATATTATTATTTTCCTATAATGCTTAAAAATTCTGACCGTGTTTCTGCGGATTTTCTAAATTGACCCAGCATTGCAGAAGTGGATGCATAACTGTTTTGTTTTTCAACCCCACGCATCTGCATACATAAATGTTGACCTTCCATCACCACAGCCACGCCCACTGGGTCCAACACTTCTTCTAATGTATTTGCAATTTGGGATGTCAACCGTTCCTGAATTTGGAGCCGCCGGGCAAACATATCCACAATCCGAGGAATCTTAGATAATCCTATGACTCTCTTGTTAGGTAAATAACCCACGTGAGCGCGCCCGAAAAATGGAATCATGTGATGTTCACACATGGAGAAAAATTCAATATCCCGCACCACAACCATTTCGCTGCAATCTTCATGAAATATTGCATCGTTTATAATATCATCCAAATTGGCTCGATACCCTTGAGAAAAATATTCCCATGCTCGGGCCACACGGTTGGGCGTTTTAACCAATCCTTCCCGCTGAGGATCTTCGCCGATTAAATCTAATAATTCTCTATTATTGGCCTCTAATTGATCAAACTTTTCTGTCATCAGATTGCCTCCTGTTTAAATGAAAGTTTTTCCCAATCCGCTTCATCAGGATCTTCATGAATTTTATCCTTCAATGCCCACACGCCCAGATAAAACAATGGTGTATCGAATAATGCCACCAATACCTTGAATAAAAACCCGTTGGCTAATAATGGCCAAAAGCGAATCCATTCAATGGTGCCTGACCCACATAATAAAATCAATACAGCCGATGTATCCACCAGTTGAGACACAATCGTGGAACCATTATTTCTTAGCCAAAGATGCTTTCCCTTGGTGAGCCGTTTCCAAAAATGAAACACTCGAATATCTATAAATTGTGCCGCAAGGTAAGCAATCATTGATGCAAATACAGCAGGGCCAAAGAGTCCAAACACTTTTGAAAATGTTTCATTATCAACGGGTGACCAATCCGTTTGGGGCGCTACGTTGGCAAGCATGACTACGCCCATGACAAAAACAGATGCCACCAATCCGGATACCACCACTTGATCTGCTTTCTTCTTTCCATATAATTCTGAAATAAGATCCGTCACCAAAAATGTAATTGGATATGGCAAAATCCCAACCGATAATTCAAAGGTATATAACCCAAACGGCGACCAAGTGAAAAACTTTTGAAAGATCAAATTTGCACTAATCAGAGAGGCGATAAATATGCCCGCCAGAATGAGGTAAAGTCGGCTTTTAAATTCCATAGTTATTTAGAATTTGGACCGTAATAATCTGTGAATATGGTCGGTGTTTCTCTTAGGCGAATCCGATGCAGTGTTGCCCCTTCTAAACGAGAATTAATCTGCTCCCAGATGAACTGGACTAAATTCTCAGTGCTGGGTTGTTTGCCACTAAACCAATCCACTTCTTTTTCAATTTGGCTATGGTCAAGAATCCCGATCACATGTGTTTCAACAATTTGTTTCAAATGGCCTAAATCGACGAGAAACCCTGTATCAGGGTTCAGTTCACCGGTCACCATCACTTCTAATGTATAATTATGTCCGTGGACTTTCGCATCCGGACCAAATACTTCTTGGTTTTTTTGCTCTGTCCAGTCTTCATGACCGTATTGATGGGCCGCATTAAAGTAAAAGATTTTGGTTAAATAGGGGTTACTCATTTTATTTGTATGTTGCAAATATTATTAGGTGCGTAATTTAGGCATTTGACCGAAGGTGACAAAATGATTCTGGTAATAAATGAAAATAACAGCTCAACAAAGTTAAGCTGATAAAATATTTAGGCTGAGTCTTTTATTTCCTTAGAACATACCGACTTTTTCTTTGTCATATATAACCGATAATTGAAACTATCCCTCAATGCCTGCCAACTGGCTTCAATTATATTTTCAGAAACGCCAACGGTGGACCAGGAATCTTCCCCATCCCTGCTTTCAATTAAAACACGGACTTTTGATTCTGTGCCGGCCCGTTCTTCCAATACCCGGACTTTATAATCCACCAGTTTCACATCTTTTATTTCTGGATAGAATCGAACCAATGCTTTTTTCAATGCCAGGTTTAAAGCATTAACCGGCCCGACACCATCGGCAATGGTATGCTCAATCTCTCCATCTACTCTCACTTTCAACATGGCATCTGCATGGGTGTGGCCATCATCTCCATAATTCACATTAATTCGTGAGTCCAATACATCAAAGAATGGCTGAAATACACCAAGCTCTTCTTGCAGAATTAATTCAAAAGATGCTTCTGCACCATCAAACTGGTATCCAGCGTGCTCCAAAACTTTGATACGGTCAACGACCTTTTTTGTCATGGCCTTATCTCCATTTAATTTTACATCCAATTCAGACGCTTTATACCGGATATTGCTTTGACCCGATAAATCAGATACCAATACACGTCGTTGGGAGCCCACTTTCTCCGGTTCAATATGCTCATACATGGCACTGTTTTTCATGACAGCACTCACATGAATGCCGCCCTTATGGGCAAAGGCAGATCGCCCTACAAAAGCGGCCCGCTGGTCCGGTGCAAAATTCATCACTTCCGATACAAAATGGGATAAGGAGGATAATTGTGTCAAATCTAATTTTTGAGCCGTTTCGAAACCCATTTTAAGTGTCAAATTAGGAATGATGCTAATCAGGTTCGCGTTACCACAGCGCTCACCCACACCATTGATGGTACCCTGCACATGCCCCACACCGGCTTCCACTGCAGCAAGGGTATTTGAGACTGCAAGTTCACTATCATTATGGGCATGAACGCCCAGGGGAGTGTTGATAGTTTGCTTAACTGTGGTGACGATTTCAGTTATCTCTGACGGCAATGACCCACCGTTTGTTTCACATAATACGATTGTATCCGCATTTGCTTTCTCCGCTGCTTGAATCATTCTCAACGCAAATTCCTGATCATCCTTATACCCATCAAAAAAATGCTCTGCATCAAAAATAACCTGGCGGCCTTCGGACTTTAAATGGCGAATCGATTCATAGATTAATGATTCATTTTCAAATGCATCTAATTCCAACCCCATTTCTGAATGTAGCCTCCAAGTTTTTCCAAAAATGGATACCACAGCCGTTTCGGCTCTTAACATGGAAATTAAATTTGCATCGGACTTTATCTTATCCGGAAATCTTGCAGTAGAGCCAAAAGCACAAATGCGTGAATGATGCAATTTTTCTTTTCGAATTTCTTTAAAAAACGATTCATCTTTTGGATTACTTCCGGGCCAACCTCCTTCGATGAAATCTACTCCAAATTCATCCAAACGAATGGCAATTCTCACTTTATCTTTTACGGATAGCGTAACGCCTTCTCCCTGAGTTCCATCACGTAATGTGGTATCGAATATTTCAATAGGATTACGATTCATCTAAATCACCAAATCTTCAAAGGTCCAAGGGTTTAACTTTTTATGCTGCTGCTCAAATAATTGAATTTTTTCTTTTTTCTCCATGGTTTGACCAATTTCATCTAACCCATTCATCAGACAGAATTTTTTATAAATATCTATATCGAAAGATATTGATTCACCATTTGATAATTGAATGACTTGATTCTCTAAATCAATCGACAGTTCAAATCCCGGTGTTCCATAAACAGATTCAAATAAATCATTAATTATTGTATCATCTAAAACGATTGGAAGGAGGCCATTTTTAAAACAATTATTATAAAAAATATCTGCAAAACTGGGTGCTATCAATACGCGAAATCCAAAATCTTTAATGGCCCATGGCGCATGTTCACGGCTGGAACCACAGCCAAAATTTTTCTGAGTCAACAAAATAGAAGCGCCATTATAGCGATTCTGGTTTAGGACAAAATCTGAATTAAGCGGCCTGTTTTCACATGGCATACCCGGTTCACCTTTATCCAAATATCGCCATTCATCAAAAAGGTTCGGTCCAAACCCTGTCCGTTTGATGGATTTTAAAAATTGTTTTGGAATAATGGCATCTGTATCCACATTCGCTCGATCAATGGGGGCTACCAATCCATTAAAATTTGAGAATTTTTCCATCAATTAATCGTTCCCAATTATTTCTCTTACGTCAACAAAGTGGCCATGAATTGCAGCAGCAGCAGCCATAATTGGACTCACCAAATGGGTCCGCCCACCCTGTCCCTGACGACCTTCAAAATTTCGATTGGATGTGGAGGCGCACCGTTCACCCGGGTCAAGCCGATCTGCATTCATGGCGAGACACATAGAACATCCAGGATCCCGCCACTCAAATCCTGCTTCAACAAATATTTTATCCAATCCTTCAGATTCAGCCTGATTTTTTACTTCACCGGACCCAGGAACCACCATAGCCAGTTTTATTGTATCCGCCACTTTTTGCCCTTTTACAATTTCAGCCGCTGCACGGAGATCCTCAATTCTTGAATTGGTACATGAACCAATAAATATTTTATCTAATGGATAATCCGAAAGGGATCCTCCATCATTAATCCCCATATAATCCAATGCATTTTCAATGCCATCTTTCCCCATCTTGGGTATGGGCTCCCCCACATTTATCCCCATCTCAGGTGATGTTCCCCAGGTAATCTGAGGCTTAATATTGGCTGCGTCAAAAACCACTTCCTTATCGAATGTAGCATCAGAATCAGACGAAAGTGTTTGCCAATACAGGACTGCCTTTTCCCACATCCCTCCTTTGGGAGCAAATGGTCGTCCATTTACATATTCAATTGTTTTTTGGTCAACAGCAATGAGCCCTGCACGGGCCCCTGCTTCAATGGCCATATTGCAAACTGTCATCCGCTCTTCAATAGACATGGATTCAATTGCCCTGCCTGCAAATTCTATTGTGTGACCCGTTCCGCCTGCGGTACCAATCTTCTTGATGATTTCCAAAACCAAATCCTTGGCGGTTACACCTTTTTGTAATTGGCCATCCACCTTCACCCGCATGTTTTTGGATTTTGTCTGAATCAAACATTGAGTGACTAAGCCATGTTCTACTTCGGAGGTCCCAATCCCAAATGCCAATGCGCCCAATGCGCCATGGGTGGCTGTATGAGAATCCCCGCAAACTATGGTCATCCCGGGGAGAGTGGCGCCCTGTTCAGGTCCAACCACATGGACAATCCCTTGTCGTCCATCATCCATGGGTATGTAAGGAACACCGAATGATTCGCAGTTGTTAACCAATGTTTCTACTTGGAGGGCTGACACGGGATCTGCGATACCTTGGTCGCGATTTTTAGTGGGAATATTGTGATCCGCCACCGCGAGATTTGCTGAAGCCCGCCAAGGTTTCCTGTTGGCTTGGCGCAACCCTTCAAATGCTTGAGGTGAGGTCACCTCATGGATCAACTGGCGATCAATATATAAGAGTGCATTCCCATTTTTATCTTCATGAACCAAATGGGATTCCCATAATTTATCGTATAAAGTTTTGGCGCCCAAATTTATGGTGCCGTCACTGCTTCAAGCAGTTCATTTACTTCACCTTGAATGCTGTATTCATTGATAGCCTGGATATAGGCTTTTGCACTGGCTTCTACAATATCGGTGGAAACGCCCCGTCCGGAAAATGATTTATCGCCACTTTTCAATTTCAAATGGGCTTCACCTTGAGCAGACCGCCCTACAGTAACCGAACGAACCTGATAAGATTCAATATGAAATTTTGAGTTTAAGGCACGATCAATTGCATTAAAACAAGCATCAACAGGGCCATCCCCTGTGGCAGATTCTTCTACCATTTTTCCATCTGTTTTGATCCGAACCGTGGCGGTGGGAATGGTCGTCGTTCCCAAATTCACATGAAGGTAATCCAGATGGTGACTATAATCCTTTATAGAAACTTCCTCTCCCATAAGCATTCGTAAATCATCATCAAATACTTCCTTTTTCTTATCTGCCAAATCAAGGAATTTTTGATAGACTGTATTCAATTCTTCTTCACTGGGACTAAAACCAAGTGCAATCAATCTTGATGCCAATCCGTGGCGACCAGAATGGCGTCCCAAGACAATTTTGGATGCAGTAACACCCACTTGTTCCGGGCTCATAATTTCATAGGTTTTATTATCTTTCAGCATTCCATCCTGATGAATCCCTGATTCATGAGCAAATGCATTTTCACCTACGATTGCTTTATTCGGCTGAACAATCATCCCTGTAAAGGAGGAAACCATCCGGCTTGCATTAAATATTTCAGACGTATTTATATCTGTCTCTACATCCCATAAATCTTCCCGAACAGCGATGGCCATGGCAATTTCTTCCAAAGATGCATTCCCGGCCCGTTCACCAATCCCATTGATGGTACACTCTACTTGGCGAGCGCCATTGGTTACAGCTGACAGAGAATTGGCAACAGCTAGGCCCAGATCATTATGACAATGAACACTAATCACTGCTTGATCTATATTGCTCACCCGTTCTTTGAGCGCCGAAATTTTCTGACCAAATTCCAATGGCATTGTATATCCAGTTGTATCGGGAATATTAACTGTGGTGGCTCCTGCTGCAATGACCGCTTCCACGATTTCAGAAAGGTATCCAATGTCAGTCCGTCCTGCATCTTCAGGAGAAAATTCAACATCATCTGTAAATGTTTTGGCTAAAGCAACTGCATCACAGGACATTTGAAGAATATTATTTCTTTTTTCTGTTAATGTTTTGCCATATCGATCACTACCAAATTTTCCCAGCATATGTATATCTGATGTACCGGCAAAGGTATGAATCCGAAATGTTTCTGCATGTTTTAACGCATCATTCGCTGCTATAATATCTTTATCAACCGTTCGCGCCAGGCCAGCCACAACTGTATCCACCGCATCTGCAATTCGTTGAACAGAATCAAACTGTACTTTGGAAGAAACAGGGAATCCTGCTTCAATCACATCTACATTTAAACGGTTTAATTGTTTAGCAATTTCTATTTTTTCTGTCATGTTTAACGAGGCACCCGGCGCCTGTTCTCCATCACGAAGAGTGGTATCAAATATGACTATTTTATCCTTCATAAGACATCCTGACCATTTCTATAATTGTATCCGATTTATCAGCGCATCTCTCCAATACTAAATTGCGCATTTCTGTTGTACTCACAACACTTGTATTCTGTGAAGCAATATCTTCTGTACGAAAACCCAGTTCAAGTACTTCGCCAATGGCATCGTAGATCATGCCCGCCGCTTCTGGCATTTCAAAAGTATAATCCAGCATCATGGCTGCAGACCCAATCATGGCCAAGGGATTGGCTTTATTTTGGCCTGCAATTTCCGGCGCTGTCCCGTGGACCGGTTCATAAAGGGCATGTTTTTCTCCTAGACTTGCAGAGGGAAGCATGCCGAGACTGCCCGTAATCATAGCTGAAATATCGCTGAGAATATCTCCAAACATATTTTGAGTCACAATCACATCAAACTGTTTTGGATCCCGAACCAGCTGCATGGCCGCATTATCCACATACATTTCATTCAAGAAAACATCGGGGAATTCTTTATGTACATCTTCTACCACTTCACGCCAGAATTGAGAACTTTCTAATACGTTTGCTTTGTGAATAGAGGTAACACGATTATTTCGTTTTCGAGCCAATTCGAATGCAGTTCTTGCAATCCGTTCTACTTCTTCCTTCGTATAGGTTAATGTATTCCATCCTTTATCTTTATCCATACCCCTTGGAGAACCAAAATAAATGCCGCCTGTTAATTCCCGGACCACCATAATATCCGCACCTCGTAAAACACTTGGCTTTAATGACGACGCATCTAATAATGCATTATATATTGTAGCGGGACGAAGATTTGCATAGAGACCTAATGATTCACGAAGTTTTAATAATCCCTGTTCCGGCTTATTCTCGTGAGGTTGATTATCCCATTGTGATCCACCCACTGCACCCATGAGAACGGCATCTGATTGACGACATTTTTCGATCGTTTCATCTGTAAGGGGAACACCATTACTATCGATAGAACAGCCACCAAATAATGCTTCTTCATAATCAAATGTAACGTTGAATTCCTGGGAGACTAAATCTAACACCTGAAGAGCCGCATCCATTATTTCAGGACCAATGCCGTCACCGGGTAAAATGGTTAATTGATAGGATTTCATAAAGATTAACCTTTATTTAATATTCTCCGGCCTCAGGGGGCGAAGCTGTTTACCTGCCTCCCACATTTCCTGATTATTAATTTCCGAAAGTTCTTTGTCTAATTGGTCCCGGTAATCTGGTTTGGAATTGGTTTCGATTGAGATTCTGGCCTCCTCACCACTCAGGACACTTTGGTAGCATTCCTCAATGACAGGCTTGAGCGTATTCTTGAACTTAGGCGCCCAGTCTAATGCGCCGCGCTGAGCGGTGGTAGAACAGTTGGCATACATCCAATCCATGCCATTTTCCGCCACAAGTGGATATAGACTTTGAAGTGCTTCTTCAATAGTTTCATTATAAGCTTCCGACGGTGAATGCCCATGCTCCCGGAGAACTTCATATTGCGCCAGGAAGGCCCCTTGAAGAAGACCCATGAGTACACACCGTTCGCCGGTAAGATCACTATGGACTTCTTTTTCGAATGTCGTCTCAAATAAATGTCCGGACCCAATAGCAAAGGCAGTGGAGACGCATCTATCCTTTGCATTTCCTGTGTAATCCTGATGGATTGCATAAGAAGCGTTAATACCCCGTCCATCCAAAAAATGGTTTCGAACGGTTAATCCACTTCCTTTTGGTGCCACTAGAATTACATCCACATTTTCCGGTGGAATAATATGTGTATCTTTATGAAATACCACACCAAAACCATGAGAGAAATAAAGTGCATCCCCATCATCCAGGTTATCTTTCACCATTGGCCACAATTGAATTTGCGCAGCATCCGAAATCAGAAATTGGATGATGGTTCCCCGCTTCGCTGCTTCCTCAATTTCAAACAGACTTTCTCCTTCTTTCCATCCATCTTCCAATGCATGATCCCAGCTTTTGCCCCGTCGCAAGCCTAAGATAACATTGAATCCCTGGTCACGCATATTTAGTCCCTGCCCTCGACCTTGTGGACCATATCCAAGGATTGCTGTCACTTCTTTATCTAAAATTTCTTTACATTTTTCAAGGGGAAAGTCAGAGCGCTCAATTATGGTTTCGCGATGGCCGTTTATATTAATTTCTTTCATGGTGTGTTGATTCCTTTTAATTATGATATGTATGGATGTTTTCCGGTACCCAATTGACGTCGTCTGCCTGGGCATTTATTTTGTCGGATGATATTTTATGGGTTTTCCCTTTACGCATGGCAATTTTACCCGTCCGCATAATTTCTGTTATGTTGAATGGAGTCAATTCATCTACCAATGCATCAATTTCTTTTTCCCGTTCCGTGGCTTCTATAATAACTGTTTCTTTTCCCATATCTACGATGCGTGCCCCATGGCTTTTGACCACTTCATTCACTTCATTCAATTGATCTGGACCGATCTGAATTTTGATCAAAATGAATTCCCGGGTCACACATCCCAGATTCGAAACATCCTTAACGGCAATCACATTCACAAGATTTAATAGATTAAAATATATATGGCCACGCTTACGCTGATCCTCTTCATTGGTCATGATTGTCATTCGACTTACGCCCGGTTTCTCACTTTTTCCCACAACCAGACTATCTATATTATAATTCCTGCGGCGGAATAAACTGGCAATCCTGTTTAATACACCGGGTTTATCTTCTACCAATGTGATTAAAATTTGCTTCATTTTTTCAATTCCTCTTTTTGAATATTCGCATTTCCATTTTTTGAATTGATGGGCCGTTCAATCATTTCATGCAAATCTGCACCCGCCGGAACCATTGGATATACCATGTCATGCTGTTCCACCACAAATTCGATGAGTGAAGGTCCGGTCTGTTTTTGAACTTTTCGCATGGTTGGAATAACATCATCCAACGATTTAACCTGAAATGCCTCAATACCATATGCTGCGGCTAATTTTACATAATCCGGACTTAAAATAGGTGTTTCCACATACCGGGCTTCATAAAACATTTCCTGCCATTGGCGCACCATTCCTAAATATCCATTATTGATTATGGCAATATTGATATTCCGGTTTTCCTGGACAGCGGTTCCCAATTCAGTCATGGTCATTTGAAAACTCCCATCTCCAACTATAATCCATATTTCCCGATCTTTTTCATAAAAACTGGCTCCGATTCCCGCGGGCAAACTAAATCCCATCGTCCCTAAACCACCGGAAGTCAGTAAAGTCCTGGGTTCTTCATGTTCGTAATATTGCGCTTCCAGCATTTGATGCTGCCCCACATCGGTTATGACCAACGCATCACCTTTGGTCCCCTCCCATATTTTTCGAACCACATGGGCACCCATGAGCATTTCAGTTTCCTGGTGAATAATATCTCTATCCTTAGATTTATTTTGCCAACCATCAATTTTTTTTATCCAGGAATCGTTTTTCTTCTTGGATAATACAGGTATCATTTGATGAATGACTGACTTCAAATCTCCATGAATCGGTAAATCAACATGAACATTTTTATTGATTTCGGATGGATCAATTTCAATATGAATTTTTTTAGAATTTGGTGAATAGGTCTGAAGTTTCCCTGTAACTCGGTCATCAAACCGCATTCCACAGGCAATGAGTAAATCCGATTCCTGGATTGCCCGATTTACCCACGTTTCGCCATGCATTCCCATCATACCCAACACGAGAGGATGGCTGGCAGGGACACCACCAATACCAAGCAAGGTTGTCCCAATGGGAATTTGAGCCAGATTGGCTAAATCCAATATTTCCTGTGTGGCCCCCGAAAGTAAAACACCGTGCCCTGAGAGAATAATCGGCCGTTCAGAATCTGCTATCATTTCGGAAAATTTTTTTATTTGCGATTCATCTGCGCCCTGAGGCTCGATTAAACCCGGCAATTCAATATCCCCAGTTGGATAAATAAAATCAATCGATTGGTTTTGAATGTCTTTGGGAATATCAACCAAAACAGGACCTGGGCGGCCACTTCGGGCCACATGGAATGCTTCTTTAATCGTCTCAGCCAAATCATTGATATCCAATACAAGATAATTATGTTTGGTTACGGGGATGGACGCACCCGTAATATCAATTTCTTGAAAAGCGTCTGAGCCAATGACCGGCGAGGGAACTTGACCTGTAATACATACAATAGGGACGGAATCCATCATAGCAGTAGCCATGCCTGTAATCATGTTAGTTGCGCCTG
The DNA here is from genome assembly GCA_014382015.1 of Fidelibacterota bacterium. Lineage (GTDB taxonomy): Bacteria > Fidelibacterota > Marinisomatia > Marinisomatales > TCS55 > TCS55. Next base: position 21,645 of record JACNKN010000066.1, read on the forward strand.
GGCCGGATGTGGCCATGGCTACGCCGACTTTTCCACTGGCTCTGGCATACCCATCTGCCATATGGGTGGCTCCCTGCTCATGGCGAACCAGCACATGATGTATTTTTTTTCGATATTTATCCAGTGCATCATAAGCGGGGAGAATGGTTCCACCTGGATATCCAAAAACAACATCTACCCCTTCTATGGCTACACATTCCCAAATAATTTCTGCACCGGTTAAATTTCTTTTACTCATTTTTTACCTATTTTAATATGGCGCCTGAATTGGCCGATGTAACCATGCGTGCATACCTTCCTAAATATCCATTTTTGATTTTGAGTTCAAATGCCGGTAGTGCATTTAATCGAGATTGAATTTCTTCAACTGTTAAATCAACATTAATACTTTTTTCAGGAATGTTGATCGAAATGATATCCCCTTCTCGTATGGCGGAAATAGGGCCTCGATTGGCTGCTTCCGGCGAAATATGGCCAATACATGCGCCACGGGTACCACCGGAAAACCTTCCATCTGTAATTAATGCAACTTTATCTCCCATTCCCATTCCCATAATTGCACTGGTGGGTGATAACATTTCCGGCATTCCAGGTCCTCCTTTCGGACCTTCATACCGAATCACAACCACATCACCGAGTTGGACTTCTTTTGCCATAATACCCGATAAGGCTTCTTCCTGTGATTCATATATTCGGGCGGGACCGGAATGAACCAGCATTTTATCATCCACAGCACCTGTTTTTACGACAGATCCATCGGGGGCTAAATTTCCAAATAAAATGGCCAACCCTCCTTCATTTGAATACGGATCTAACACGGTCCGAATAATGTTTTTATCTAACGATTTAGCATCCTGAATATTTTGGCCTAAAGAATATCCCGTCACCGTGGGGCAATCCAAAACCAGAGTGTCACTCTTCTTCGATAATTCAGATAAAATAGCTGAAACGCCGCCCGCTCGATCTACATCTTCCATATGAACATCTTTGGTAGCGGGACTTACCTTGCAGATATACGGTGTTTTGTGAGCAATATCATTTAACTCTTTTAAATCAAAATCCAAACCAGCTTCTATGGCAATGGCCAATGTATGGAGCACAGTATTGGTACTGCCACCCATGGCCATATCCAATGCAAACGCATTTCGAATGGACTCGTGTGTAACTAAATCCCTAGGTTTTAAATCTTTTTCAATTAAATCTACAATCCGTTTTCCTGCCTGTCGCACCAAATCCAATCGACCATCATCTACGGCCAATATAGACCCATTCCCCGGGAGCGCAATGCCCAATGCTTCCATGAGACAATTCATAGAATTAGCCGTAAACATACCGGAACAAGAGCCGCAGGTGGGACATCCTTCTTTTTCTAATGCAGTAAGCTTTTCTTCAGAAATGGTACCTGCTTTTACTTGGCCCACCCCTTCAAAAACGGAAATTAAATCAACTTTTTCACCATCAATATTTCCTGCTTTCATAGGACCACCGGATACAAAAATCGTGGGGATATTTAACCGTACGGCTGCCATGAGCATCCCGGGAACGATTTTGTCACAATTGGTGATACACATAAGGCCATCTAAACGATGGGCTTCCACCACGGTTTCCACACTATCGGCTATCAATTCTCGGCTGGCGAGAGAATAGCGCATGCCGATATGCCCCATGGCAATGCCGTCATCCACACCGATCGTATTGAATTCAAAAGGTACGCCACCTGCTTCACGGATGGCTTGTTTTGCAATCTTGCCGAATTTCTGTAAATGGACATGGCCCGGAATTAAATCAATATAAGAGTTGGCCACACCAATAAATGGTTTATCAAAATCTGATTCTGCCTGAATCACACCTGTAGCCCGGAGTAAACTCCTGTGGGGTGCATGTTCAAAACCTTTTTTTATTGTATCCGATCGCATCTTTTCTTTCATTTTTTCACGTTTTATGGACTCAGCAAGTTCAACGTGACCAGATTTTCATTCGGATAGGATTAATTTAGGGAGGGAAGTTTTCCCGCCGTCATCTTCACCTACCGTTTGTCTAAAATTCGGTCAGGCGACTTGGACGGCGAGTCCAATAATCACTAGAATAAGAAGGTCAATCAGGAGTGAATTGATTCGCAGCGATTCAATATCCAAATTAAGGACACCGATTTGGCTACTTTTATACTGTTTGATTGATATTTGATTATCCATTCTTTATGCCAGCAAATCGTTATCTGTACAGAGATAACATGGGCGCAAGTTTATAGAAGGGAACTAACGAAATACAACCCCTTTTTTATATATTAATCAGTTTTTTCTAAATTACAGCAGATGGACAAAATTCATTAATCACACAAGCTCCACATTGGGGTCGCCGTGCGATACATACGGCACGGCCATGGTCGATAATTAAATGGGTAAGCTTAACCCAATTTTTATCTTCAAATAATGCCATGAGTTCAAATTCGATTTTTTTCGCATCTTTGGTATTGACGAATTTCAGCAGGTTCATAATCCGCACCATGTGGGTGTCAATCACCATGGACGGCACATTGTAAATCTCGCCCAAAACACAGTTGGCCGTCTTTCTCCCCACACCTGGGAGTTCCACTAATTCATCCATATTATTGGGTACTTCGCCCCCATAATCTTCTACAATTTTTAAACTGGCCCCTTGGATCGATTTCGCTTTTTGATTGTGATATCCACATGAATGAACATCTTTTGAAAGATCTGAAACATCACAATAAGCAAAATCTTTTGGGGATGTATATTTTTCGAACAAGCCCGGCGTCACCTGATTCACTCTATGATCGGTGGATTGAGCCGAAAGAATTGTGGCCACCAATAATTCATGTGGCGAATTATAATGTAGGGAGCATTTGGCGTTAGGGTATTCCGCCAATAGCAATTCATAAATGCTTTTCGCCCGCTCAACTTTTTTGGCTTTACTCTCCCTCACTTCGAGAGTTCTTTTACCAATGATTGAATATTTTTCACTACAGATGCCTTGGATAAAATCATATTGCAGCCCGCCGCTTTCAACTTATCTCGTGTTTCTTTATGAACCTTTTCCATATATCCCAAGAGGGTCATTTTGGTCTGGCTGTTTAATTCAGATACAAATTGCACTGTGCCAAATTTTTTATCATCTAAATCAATGAGACCGATTTGACAACTATCCGGTAAATCATAGATGGATTCAGCAAAAGTGATATTCATTTCTATAGCTGTCAGGCGATCTGAGAGTTCAGTCCCTTTCTGAAAATCTTTTATAAATAGTGCAATATCTTTCATTTTATCCTTTCAAATTCGGAACCAAGTCCCAGTCAAATTCTGATGTATTTTTCATATCCTCATAAACCATTGCAACCGATTCTATAGCGGAGGTCAATTCTACTAAATTAATACCTCTATGAATACCTGAAAATTCAGAAAATTTATTCTGACATTTTTTCAATAAACTTTTTGCACCAATCATATTGCCATTTCCTAAATGAACAAAACTAACAGAAAGTTGAATAAGCCCCTGAATAAACCTTCGATCGGGGAAATTATAATCAGACCATAAATCTTCCCACGCTTCATGTGCTTCAAAATAATCCCCTTTTTCATATTCGGTTAACCCCTTTTGGAAAAGGGTTTCCATTTCTATCGCTTCACTCACTAATAGTGATCGATTCTTTCAAGCGGTAATGCTTTCCGTCAAAATGAACAGTACAAGCCTGGTGAATAGGATCATGTTCAAAAAATAGAATCCAGCTCTCCGCCACCGCTTTTGGTAGAAATTCTTGTTTTTCCTGGACGGTAAGAACGGGATGAATATCATAAGCCATGACCCATGGTAATGGTATATGGGCCACCATGGGAATAAGGTCTGCCATATACACAATGGTGTTGCTGTTATCCTGAATCTTAGGCAGCATCATACCCGTTGTATGGCCATAGAACAATTCCATATTAATTCCTGGTAAAAATGATTCTTTCCCATCCACCAAATGAATCATTCCATTTTCCGCCAACACGGACCAATCCGCTTCCATAAAACTACCCTGATCCTTTTCCGATGGAGAATTGGCTAAACCCCAATTTGCTTTCTGCATCCAATAAGTGGCATTGGGGAATACTGGTTCCAAGTTTCCATTCACTAATTTTGTATTTCCACCAATATGGTCAAAATGCATATGGGTACAGAAGACATCTGTAATGTCATTCGTTGTAAAATTATATTTTGCTAATGATGCATTCAGGTTCACCGTCTCCGTATCAATATTATAGATGGTTTTGAATTTGTCCTGCCATTTGTCCCCATTCCCTGTATCAACAATAATTTTTCTACCATGCCCCACCAAAAGTAAAGATCGAGTGACCATGGTGATGCGGTTCTGATCATCTGCTGGTGCTTCTTTTTCCCACATGGTTTTAGGGATAATCCCAAACATGGCGCCACCATCCAGGGCGAAAACACTAGTTTCAATGCTGTAAAGGTCGTAGCCGCCAATGTTCATTTAATGAGTTCCTTCAAGTGGGATGAAATAGTAGGTAAATCTTTTAGGGATGCATTTTTTGCAAAGTACCGCAATGCTTCTAATTGGATAATTTTTGTTTCCCAAAGAGGATTCCCGATCAATCCTTCTGCCAATTCGATAAAAAAGTTACTGCCATTTTTTACATAATCTTCAAGGCCATTCATGATATTTTTTTCCGAACCCATTTCAACTGATACAGTACTGAACCAATGGGAAATTTCCCGGCGGTAGCCTTCGATTCTAACATAATCACCATTCCACAATCGTCTGGCCGCTGCCATTTTATTCAATTGTACTGAATCATTAGGTACATGATCCATTTCCCATCCCACATCATCCATCTTACCATGGGGCTCTGGCAAGGGTGATTTCGAGATTTCTTTCAACATACAGCGAGTATAAGGCCATGTATTTTTTACATCCTGACTGAAAGCATTTGCCCGCTGAAGATGATAGATAAATAGTCCCAATCGATCAAAATCCTGAAGGGCAACTTCTAAAAGGCAATCAATCACCGCCAAGCCATTTTCACTCACCCATTGAAGACGCGCCGCTTCCTGTTCCATTTCAATTGGATTCCCACTTTGGCAAGCATCTTCCAAATCCGAAATAAAAACTGTAAGGCCGAGACCCTCTTTGGCTACCGCATCCAAAACTACCTTGTCATACGTTCGCTGTGGATACTTTTCCGCCAAATTTTCCAAAGCATCCAACAATAATTGAGATGGATTTTGGCGGTCGTCCCCAATAATGTTTTTCAGCGCATTCAGCGTAATAATGGGATGGGCGTTTGAGGGACCGTCATAGACTGAGGTGACAGCCATATCAAAGTAGAATTTGATTTTATCCGGTAAAGACATCTAAAGAAGCTAAAACGAACATCTCAGTAAGTGGAACTGACTTTTTGGGGTTTTCAGATGGTTTCAATCACAAATATATAAATATAATTCAACTTCTATTTCCCCTTTTTCCGTTTGAGTATTCTCATAATATTTTCCCATTACTTTTTGGGGTTATTGAAGGATCAGAGTTAAAGATATGTTTTATCTAAAAGAAAAACACGGGAGGAAATACCAAACGGAGTGAACGTTATTACAACTACTTCATTTTCATTTATAAAAGTTTCACATCAGATAAATTACATTCATTATTCAAAATGGTATTTGAATCCAATATGCATTTATGTAAGGATTTATACTGACTGTACTCACAACCTTAATTAACTATCTTTTGATAAATCCATTGCAGGAAGGAGATTAAGGAGTATAGTAAAATGATATATCCGGATTTTTTCATGGACCATAAGATTGAATTCCAATCAGCCAGATTACCCGCACCGTTATCTTGAATAATAATAAATCCTAAAACAATTACAATGGCCGCAAATGGTATCTTTTTACTACTAAATAAATGTTTGTCAATTAAAGCAGACGGACTTTCTGCAAAAGATTCATTTACCTTCTGTGGCTCGCCTATTTCTGGGACAGTAGTGGCATCTTGTAACACCCAAGAGCCAGATGATGGTGTGTCAAGTTCCGAATCAGGCCCTGATGTTTTATTTGGGAAGTAAGTTAATTCTGAAGATGAAATCTCCTGGCGTCGAATCGATTTAATTTTTGCTGCATATTTCCTTTTTGGCATTATTAATCTTCAAATATTAGATCAATAATTTTTTGGTGTTTTGCCCAAGATTCAGAGGCAAAAGTTGAAATAAGATCAAACAACTTTTCATCTGATACTATATTGTGAGGTTTTTGCCAATAATCAATGTCTATATATAGACCAACTTCGGGAAGCGTCCCCTGAATATTTAGAAATTGATGCGCCTGATCCTCCTTCATTGGCCCACTCTGGGTGTTGAAGTTCCCATGCTTCTCATTAAAATTTAGTGAGCCTCCAATATCTACTAGCTTGGCCCCCATAATAGTTTTTAATTTTTCTGACATCATTAAATATCTTGATTCGTATCGAGAACAGAGTTCATCAAATCCCTTGGTAAATTCGGTATATGATTTTTGTCTTACACCAATTCGATCAACTTGAAGAGGAGTATTAAAACCATCTAACCCCATAATAAATTTTAAAAATTTTAATGTTCTATCTGGAAAATAATGCGCGGTGGGTACATCATTACTTATAAAACCTGCACTATTAAAACCAACGAAAGCTCGATTTTTTGATGATTTATCAAAAATATCTAAACGATTCTGTATAATTCGCCACTCGCTAAGTTCCATAACATCAGATATTTTTTCTGCCCAAGTTCCTCTGAGATCCAATATCTTTGGATTGGCTTTATATCTGATTTCAAAGATTAATTCGTTTAGTGTTATGGGATCTTTACTTTTATTTTTCATTTAAAATACCTCACATATTGTATAATCCCATTCATGATCTGTACCATATGTTTTTTTGAGTATTCATTGACAAGTTGTGCGTTGCTAACAATCATGGTGGAGTTAATCCTCCTATTATCGGAAAGGACAATTACAAGTTTATCCTTCAAAACTATCTCAGCAGTCATAACTTTCTCCCTTTATTAAATAATGCATAGTTCATTGAAATATACAGTCCATATTAAAGTACAGATATTGTTGCCACAATTCTTTGATACACATCTCTGGATTTTATCGTGCATCTAACTTCTTTACCATTCAACCTTTTCTCTAATGCTTGTTTTGCTTCTAAACCACCAGGCTCATCCAACTCTGAAGAATTTTTTCCCGCAATTCTTATCCTCTCATTATCATTATATTCGTAAACATTATTATTTCCAATGTGGGTTACTTCAATATCAAACGTATCGCCATCAATAACCTTAGTTACTGGTCCACTTATTGTATCTGCCATAATATTCTCCCTTATTTATGGATTACTCATTGATGTCTTTTTATAGACATACACCTTCTTTGAATTTTCATCACCGCCGCCAGGGCCCCCGTCTATTCCCCGATCTAAAAAGTATTTTTCAATTTCTCTAGCATCACTGACTGTGATTGCTTCACGATATATCCAAATATCATGATCAGTTGAAATACCATGATCCCCAAATAGCCGAGCTCCAATGTTGGCAGTAATCCCAACATAGTAATCACTATAAACAGCACCTTTTAAATAGTTTTCAATGGCATTGATAATCTTTTTTTTTGTGAACGACATTTTATTATTTTATTTAAATATTAACTAAATATTATCCTACCCTTGTCATCAAATACAATAGAGTACATTACTCATTTTTTACTATAAAATAGAAAAATGTTGTGATAAAAATTCGGTCATAATTAGTAATCATTTATAATCCCACTGTTCATGGCATAGCGGGTCAGTCCGGCCACATCGTGTATATCCAATTTATTCATAATATGTTGTCGATGATTGGCAACAGTTCTTTTATCGATTGACAATAATTTTGATATTTCAGGGGTGCTGTGACCCTCGGCAACAAGTTGAAGCACTTCTCTTTCTCTTGTTGTCAATACTTGCTTTCTTTCACCTTTCTTTTTCCCGAGTGACTCCGCCAGTTTTCGATAGCCGTCCAAAACAGATTGGGACACAATTGAGCTAAAATATGCTCGGCCCATATTGATCTCATGAATTGCTGTAAAAATTTCTTTAGATGCTGATTTTTTTAATACATAACCATTAGCGCCAACTTCTATGGCGCTACGGATATACTCTTCATCAGAATACATGGAGAGAATTATTATTTTTATTTTTGGAAATTCCTTTTTGATCTGCCGCGTTGTTTCAATTCCATTTAAAATGGGCATACTCACATCCATGATTACAATATCAGGGTTCAGTTCTTTTACTTGTTTAATAGCAACTTTGCCATCTTCTGCTTCACCAACAACTTCAATTTCAGAATCAGAATCCAATAATAATTTAAATCCCTCCCTTACGATAGCATGATCATCAGCTATCAATACTTTTATTTTTTCCATTATATTTTCCTTAGAATTGATTTGTTATAGATCATAGTTCACGATTCCCCCAAAGGAATATCAATTTTAAGGGTAGTGCCGATCTTTTCTTTAGATAATATTGTAAATTCACCACCTACACTCCATACACGTTCTTGGATGCCCTGTAAACCCAATCCTCCATTTTCGGGCTTTACTACCATTTTATTATCAAGATCAAAACCAGATCCGTCATCTGTAATTCTCAATAAAACTGATTTCTTTTCCCGGTAGATGTTGATAATTACTTTTTGTGCATCAGCATGTTTGGCCACGTTATTTAAAGCCTCCTGCATCACACGGTATAGGGTAGTTTTAATTTTATCATCAAGATTATAAATTGAATCTTCATCATTTAATTCAACATCAATACCTGTCCGATTTATGAATCCCCTGATGTGAGTCCTAAAAGCCTGAAAAATCCCCAGGTTATCTAGAACAGAAGGACGTAATTCATAAGAAATACGATGAACATCATCTATCGTTTTATCGATGAGATTCTGACAATCCATAATCCATTTATCCAAATCTTTTGTTTTTCCATTTTTATTAATCAGTTCTAAATTTAGACTAATAGCAGTTAATGTCTGTCCAATTTCATCGTGTAGATTCCGGCTGATTCTAACCCGCTCCCTTTCCTGAGTATTTCTTAATTCATTAGATAGAATTTTTAGCTTCTCCTTTTGTATTCGAAGTGTTTCAGATAATTTTTTATACTTTTTTTCTGAATCTATCACCAATTTTAATTTTTTTTCTTTTTCCTTTAAGAGTCTTTTTTGACTTATCCCAACTCCGGTAATAATAATTATGGAAAATGAAAGAAATACCAAAGTACCAATTATCAACAACCACCAAAATTCTATCTGTGTCTTAATAACAAAAATCCTTTTGTATAAAACAAGTTGGACACAATCGATAATAAACTATGAAACATCCAAGTGCTAATCAGTATAGTACTGCTTAAGGCAAATAGCACCAAGTTCCCTGAAAAGCATATCAAAAATCCTGAAGTAATCCAGAAAACAGACCTTGTTTGGTTAATCTTATCACCTTCTTTTAAAAGGTTTATAAGTATGTATGAAGATACTATTATTAAAATTGCACTTGATAATGAACTTGAAAAATTATCAAATGAAGATAGATCCTCCAAAAACAACTTAAACAATATCCAAATAATTGAATATATAGCGATAACAAAGTTTATTATCCGTGTTGATTTCGCTGACGGTTGCCAGCAAGCTAATATGGCCATAATAAATACAAATTCAATTAATGTATAAAAATGGAATACCACCATATTGTTGATTCCCCTGCTCGCTAATATCAAATTAACGATTGTAGTACCAAACGAAAATATCAAGAACAGAAAAAAGAGTTTATGCCCCCTTCCTATTTTCTTATAACTATATAAAGCCACAATAATAGGAAAGAGACCTGACACCTCTGCTATCTTTATTATTAATGGTATAGTCAATAATTATTCTTAACTATTTAATTCATTCTCTTCACCACAAAATGGCGGGCAAGCTCTATCTCTCTCTGCCAAAAGACCTTCAATTAAGTCATTTTCCATATCATCTACACCTACTAAAACTGGCTCAGGCGTTCCATTATCTGCTTCTCCAAAATAGATTCTTATTCCCACACAACTCTCCTGATCCAAGATTTTTTGCAATGTATCTTTTCCAAAAAAACCTCCTTTTTTTGCTCCTTCCCCGGCTTTACTTCTATAATTACGGGTAAGTTTGGCCGCTTCTTCTAACGTAATTGAATGATCTTCATTTCCTGTGAATGACATAATCTAACTCCTTTATTTGGTTTTTAAGACATTATCTGTATATCCGTTATTTCAATCATAATTGAAATCATTTATAGGTTCATATACCTATTAAAACTATTGAGTGACGATACTCAGGAACAATAGAGTAAATGCCCTATTTCCATGATTAGCAAAATGGACAGTTGAAAACAAATCAGCATTGCCTATTATATGTCAGGGTATTTTACCCTTACTTCATTATCTGCATCTTGCTTGATCTTATTAATGTCCGTTTCACTTAAGTTGACCGCTTCGGATAACTTTTCAACATATTTTTCCAATAAGATAACTCTTTTTAGCAATTCGCCTGTACGAATATTCATTTTCTTCTCTCATTTCTTATTAATTGTAAGGATGCTTTATTTAAGCAATACCATTTTATTAGTTTCCGTGAAGGTCTGCCGACTTTCTTTTGATTCAGCCGTCATTTTCAGCAAATACATGCCTGCCGGTACTTTGTTGCCATTTTTATCGGTGGCATCCCAGGTTTTACGTTTATATCCGGCAGACTCATTACCATTGGTCCAACGGGTAACTTCAATTCCCCTTAAATCATAAATAACCAGGGTAACTGAACTGGCTTCCGGCAATTCATATTTTATTGTAGTGGTGGGGTTAAAGGGGTTGGGGTGATTCTGTTCCAAAGCAAATTTGTCGGGAATTAGATTGTTAACATCCGTAATCTCATTCTGCATTTTAAAGAAGCTATATCCCCATACAGAGACTGAATTAGAAGGATTAGACTCACCATTATTATTCACAGCAGTGACCTGATAATAAAAATCTTCAGCTTCCCAATCGTTTGGGTTTCTTATTTCAAGGGTGCCATCAATATAGGTGGTTGATGATGAACTTCCCAATAAAAACCAATTGGGATCCCAAGAAACGCGACGATAAACATTGTACGAAGTTGCCCCCGTACTTGTTTGCCAACTCAATATCGGGGAATTTCCGATACCATTGGGATTGGTAATGACAAGGCTGGTGGGTTGGGCAGGTAATGATATAAAAATTAATGCATCATGAGCATTCACACGACCGTAACCCATTTTGTTATTCCAGATGCCGTAGGTCTTATTTTGGTTATAGCTATAAATATCGGTCCTGACTTTTTCGGCTGTACTGGCTATGATTTCCTCAATATCACTATTTGTGAGTGTCGCATCAAAAGATTTTAAAAGAGCGGCAATGCCTGCCACTTGGGGAGCTGCATATGAAGTTCCACTGCCGGTACCATAAGTATCATTTTTACGAGTGCTCCAAATATCGACACCTGGCGCAACAACATCCAAAGTAGTCCCATAATTTGAAAAGGACGCTTTCAAATCACTTTTGCCTGAAGCACCAACTGCGAAAACATTCTGTACACTGGCAGGGTAACTTACTGTAGATGAATAGCTATTACCTGAGGAGCAATCAATAAAAACCCCATAAGTATTGTGTGCCGATGCAATCGCTAAATTAATTGCGGATGATTGACCTACGGACAAGCTCATAGTTATAATATCAACGCCCATGTATGCAGCATAAAGAATTGCATCATCAAGAATTGATCCATCTGGATAGGAATCGCCAACACCCGCGATAAGCATTTTAGAACCACTTGAAGAACCCCATCCTCCCGCAACACCGGCAACACCAATGCCATTATTGGTAACTGCACCGGCAATACCAGCCACATGAGTACCATGATAAAATGGGCCATTTACGTCATTATTGTCGTTGTGCCAATCCCAGCCCACTAGGTCATCTACCACACCATTACCATCGTCATCTATGCCATTAATGTCTGCCATATCCCAGACTACACCATCATTATTTATATCCTCTCCGGGATTGACCCATATATTTTTTTCGAGGTCTTCGTGGAGTACATCTGTACCACTGTCTAATATACCAATGGTGACATTGGGGGATCCCGTTTCAATATCCCATGCATTCGGCGTGTCAATATCATAGTCCTGCGGATGTTTATGGTGCCATTGGTTAGTAAACAATGAATCATTGGGGATGCCAATGTATTCACCAAATGTATTCGCCTCTGCAATTTCAATCAATGGGGATTTAAGGTAGGCCTGTACTTTCATAAGAGGATCCGCTTTTGAGAGAATTTTGACATCGATAAACCCCAAAATATTCTTATGCAGTACTCGAACGTTTTGGGATTTGTTGAATCCGTCTATCGCCTGCTGGCTTACCTCTTTCTTAAACCTTAAAGTAATTACCGAATTGTTGACTCGGAAACGGCTTCCATTTTCCACTCGGTACCATTGGCCATCTGTTTTCTCATACTGGCGGTTATTCAGGGACATTTTTTGAGCAGCTACCGTACTCGGTCCCAGGATGCTAATCAATATCCCGACTATTATTGCTGTGTGTTTCATTAGGTCACTCCTTTTAAAGTAATTTGAATGTTCATAATTCATTAGAAATACTATTGTTCGGTCGACGGTGGGCGAATATGCATAAAACCTTTGGCCATTAATTATTTCAAAAGGGTTATTTTACGGGTCATAGTTGCTTGGCCACTTTTCAGTCGGACAAAAAAAACGCCACTATGCACCAGCCCGCCTTCATCACTATTGCCATCCCAAAATACCTTGTGCGTTCCCCTTGAAAAGGTGTGTTCGGAAAACCTTTTTACCACCTTTCCGGTTAAATCAAAAATTGTCATTTCGATGTTACCAGCATTTGGTAGATTAAAGGTTAACACTGTACTACCGTTAAAGGGGTTCGGATAGGCCGGGTATAAATAAAATGATTCGGGTACGAGTGTATTATCAAATTCATTAATCCCTAAAACAATACGATCTCCTCCCCAGACACCCATACCATTGGTCCCCAAGTAAATCATGCCGGTTATAGGGGAGAAATAAATGTCATTTATCCGGAGGTAGTAGGGCCCCGGTACAGATTCCCAGGTCATTCCCCCGTTGGTGCTGGAAAAAAGTCCCTGATCCATTGTGCCCAGTAATAAGTGGTTAGGGTTTTCCGGGTTAATGAAAATCTTAGACATGCGAGTTGAAGTAATTCCCGTCCGAACTTCTTGGAATGTTTGTCCTCCATCCTTTGATAGATAGATAGTGGATTTTTTATCGGCCGAGCCCGTGGCAATATAGATGTTATTTGAATTTGAGGGGTCCATCGCTATGGAAATCACTGCACCTGGGTCCGATACTTTTTTCCAAGTAGCACCGCTATCTGTACTTTTATATAGCCCATGGACCTCCCAATTCCCTCCTGCTCCAAAATATATAACTCTGGTGTCTACCCTATCTATTGCGATATCTTCAATCCAAAATGAACTCCCAATAGGGGGATTTGTAGAAAAGGATTCGTTCCAGGTATTGCCGTAATCTATGCTTTTATATATAGTTGAAGGATAGGTTCCTGCAAATAGGATGTTGGCGCTGTCGGGCCGAATCTCTAAAGCGGTAATTCTACCAGCATTAATTTTTTCTCCGGTCTCACCGCCGTCATAGCTACGTATGAGACCAAGATCTCCACCGCCCCAATACACGGTATCCGGATGGTCCGGGTTTACGGCTATGGCATTTACCTGATCCGTATTTAAACGCCGCCAACTTTCGCCGCCATCTATGCTTTTCCACATTCCCTGGCGGCCCCCCGCATACACAATGGCGGGATTGTTTGGGCTGACTTCCACATCGTTTATATAGGTGTTAATCATTCCCTGTTCCTGTAACCTGACGGTCTGGCCCCCGTCATCAGACCGGTAAACACCTGCCTCGCTACCAATAAACAGGGTGTTTTGGTCAAGTTGATTTGTAGCTGTGCTGGGACCTGTTCCCAGAAATACCCCCAGAGGATAAAATGGCATATCCACAGCTATGGTCTTCCAGGTTCTCCCATGATCCATACTTTTTCGCATTGAATTCCCATGGATAATATATAAGTTCCAGAACGTATCAGCATATAAACCCAGTACCGTCTCCCAGGGATTTGTCATGTCAGGGTAAAAAGTCCAGGTGCTGCCGCCATCTGTGGAGTGGCCCAGTAGCCATTGAAGAAATCCTGTATGAACCACACTCCACAATTTCTGGGGGTTATCCGAATCAATCTGGAGGTTATAAAAGGAATACGCATCGGAAACCGTTTCCCAGGTTTGACCCCCATTCCCACTGCGGAGTAAACCCCAGGCAAAGAGTGAATCGCCTGCGCTGGTTACACCCGTATATAAGGTAGAGGGATTGCCCGGTTCATGGTTGATCGTGGTCAGCCTGTAGGTTTTTCCTGAAGGGACCCCTGGAACCAGGGTCCAGTTATGCCCGCCGTCCGCGCTTTGATACAGGCCCCCGTTTGGGTACTCTAGTCCGCAGAAAAGAATGGACGTTGTATCGGGATGCAGCCACAGGTCGGTTACTATCGCTGAATCGGGGAGTCCCCCGTTCGTTGGCGCCCAGGTCTCGCCTCCATTATAGGACTGGGCAATCCCGCCCCCAGCGGTGCCGGCATAAATATGACCCGGGGCCTGGGGATGGATACGAAGACTTGTCACCGGGTAAAAATCCCCAGACCACCAACTGGGTAAAGGGGACCCAACGATGGTGAAGTCATCCCAGACAGGAAACCCGTTGTTCGTAGGTTCCCAACTTTGGGCACCGTTTACACTTTTAAAAATTCCGCCTCCATAGGTGCCGGCATATACAATGTTGGTGTCCGGCGAGTCGATGACTAATGCCGTAATATATCCACCGAAAGGGCCGTTATTGTTCCAGGTTTGGGCTGATATACCAGAACAGCAAAAAAATAGAAAAGTTGATTTACGTATAAATTGGTACATATAGAAAAACTTACTACCCAATAGCTTCTTCTTTGATCTTTTTAATGTCCTCTTCACTTAAGTTGACCGCTTCGGATAATTCTTCAACATATTTTTCTAAAATAATCACTCTTTTTAGTAATTCACCCATACTAATACTCATATTTTCCTCTCATTTCTTATTAATTTAAAAGTCACTTTATTTGAGCAGTACCATTTTCTTAGTTTCAGTGAAAATCTCACGACTTTCTTTTGATTCAGCAGTCATTTTCAGTAAATACATACCTGCCGGAACTTTATTGCCATTTTTATCGGTGGCATTCCAGGTTTTGCGTTTATAACCCGCAGATTCATTTGCCGTACTCCATCTGGTGACTTCATTACCTTTTAAGTCATAAATGACAAGGGTAATAAAACTGGCTGCAGGCAATTCATATTTAATTGTGGTAGTTGGGTTGAAGGGGTTCGGGTAGTTTTGGGACAATGCATAGGACTCAGGCAACATTAATATTTTAGGGTCAAATCCGCCGCCGCTGCCATAGGTAACATATTTTGTTGCTTCAGTTGTTTCCCCGCCCTTTGTCATAACAACCTTTAATGTGAAATTTGTATTAATCATTTTATCATCATGGGAGCTACCAGTTCCCCGAAATGACCAGGTACTCACACCATCTTCTTTCTTGTACCATTTGTATGTTGCTGAATCATTCGGATATCCTCCAGTCTGGTTTGCACTAAATGTTCCCGTAACTAAAAATCCAAGCGAGGATGGTCCGGTGACAAAAACACCTATCGGTGAGACGCTTAAGCCATTAAGTATTGTAGCCCCAGTATTATTTGGATCTAGCCAATTTTTTAACTGGGAGGATGAACTCCCCCCATAATCCCAAGACATAGAAAATTTACCGTAATATGTCCCTTTTAATGAGTCACAAGGATCATATCCATTCCCTGCATGATCCTGTCCTATAATTCTATTATTTAGATCAAATAATGGTGACCCTGATGATCCAGGTTCTGTTGATCCAGTTTCCCAATCTATCACATACCAATGCGAATTCGTTGGTGTATTTGTAACATAAGAAGATATAGCATAATCGTTATCTATGGATAATTTTTTTATATCACCTTGTGGATGATGGATTCCAACTGAAGATTGTGGTGCTGTATTAATGTTTGACCAACCTGCAAGATATACATTATATGATGCAGGCGGTTTTTGGCTGAGTTCCAATAAAGCGAAATCTGAAGCACTATTATTTGCTTTTAGGGTCATCCCTGAAATTGCATTCGGTGTAGGCGAAGTATATGGATTTGAGCAACTTGCACTTTCATAGTTAAACCATACAAGCCAAGTATTCTGATACCCATCCAAACAATGGTTTGCAGTTAAAAAATAGGGTGTATAGTTATTATTAACATTATTAACGATTGCTCCAGAACACCATTCGGTACCGCCATTTGTTATTATCAAACCGACTGATCTTATCATGTTATCATATGTTTCATCATAACACCTTGCATTTACTTCACAAGATGCGGCATCTCCAAATCCTACAATTTTAGTTCGTTTTATTTTATTTTGGGCAAATTTAAATATGTCTTTATAGCCATGAATAATCCTCGAAATCTGAATTACACCTTTCTTTTTCATGTTTTTGGGTTCATAGTATTCCAAAATTGTAATGGGACCATCAACTAAAGAAGTCGAGAACTTGCCGTATTCTTTATTATTTCTTTCGGTAAATGCACCTAATACCATACTTTTAGTGGGATTATATAAAAAAAGAGTGGCCCCCGGCGGTAGCCAAAATTGATCATATATCAGGTTAATTGAAAAAGCCCCAGGCGCAAAAATATTTAAGCGCCATACACGGCCTCCATCAGGGAGTGTTTCCCAGACGCCTGAATTATCCAAATTGTAGGAAACATCAAACCCATACCCAAATCTATAAGGTGTATCTGATGTTGCCTTTTTATCTTCATTGGTCAATGAATCGACATTTACAGTTTGCATGGTTAAAACAGGCACATCTTTTTCCAAAGAGATAGAAAAGCTTTTGGGTTCACCATTCACACTTATTTGACCATTTAGAAATACAATTCCAAATATCCCAATAATAAACTTTATTAATTTGACCTTCATGATTAGCTCCTTATTTACTTTAGTTTATAACTATTTAAAAACTAGTTTTGATTTTCCATCTTCATAGAATAAGACTAATTCATTACTCACTATTTGAAATGAATCGGTAATATTAATGGCACTAAGATAAAGGGTTTCGTGAGAATAATAATCGCCACAATACTTTTCAGTCACGGTTAACATTTTAAATTTAAGGTTCTCTTTTTTATCGGACTCATAATAAGCTGAAAGAATATTACAATTCACTTGCCCAGTAATTGTGTAGTCTTCAAAAAATTCAAGCGTATATACTTCATCTTTGTTTACTTGCACTTTATCTTCATCTTTAGGTTCGATAGATTTGAGTACCCATTCATGGCCCGTAAGTTTGGTGACACCATTGTTTTGGTCGCAACTTGAAATAAACACCAATATTGAAAAATATATCATAGCTCTTTTCACAATGCATTTAGTCTTCACTTGGGCAATTCCTTTCATTTAGTAACCGGATTTTATATATAAATATTCTAAAAAGTAAATAGAGTAAAGTACTCATTTTTGTATGGTCTGATTTACTCATATAAAATATTCATTTTTGACTCGAGTAGCATCACTTCGAATTATCCTTTTAATAGAATCATCAAAATTCTTATGGTCTATTATACTTACCCCAAAATGAGTAATTCACTCTATATACACTAATTCGTGAAGGGCTTATATTATTTGACCAATATTCCGATAGTTATAGTAATGAAAAGCTCATGAACAAAATTAAAGTATTTCAAAAAGCGGCCATCTTAGGATCGGCTCTTTTTATAATGATTCTATCTTATTTTGTGGGTACAAACCCACTCGTTATTCAATATCATATAATTGGATGGAATAAACTCCCTTCAGATAACTCAAATATAATATATCAACAAACCCATAGTGATTGTGGCCCGGCGGCACTTGCCAATATTTTTCAACATTATGATATTCCTTTTAATTTATCAAATATCGCTGAAGAAGCCGGTACAGATTCAATCGGCACCTCATTAAAAGCACTAAAAAGAATAGCCATCAAAAAAGGCCTGAATGCGGAAGGATGGAAATACAATTGGAAAGACTTTAATTCTTCTCAAAAACCGGTTATAGCATTCATAAATGGTAATCATTTTGTCATGATTGAAAAATCAAATGATGAAACAGTTGTGATGGTTGATCCATCCAGAGGTCGATTAAAAATGAAAGCGGAAAAATTTAAAAGAATTTGGCAGGGAGAAACTCTCCAAATAGCGCGGGCAGAGCCAAACGACCCTGCCCGAATCAAAGCAGAGTGAAGCATGGGGCTTCTACTCGCTCTAACATGGTGGAAATTAACCCGAATAATGGGCGAACTCCTACCGCAACTAAAGGAAATAACATGAAACAAATAATGTTATTCATTCTGTTCACTATATTATTAGTCGTGACAGGATGTGAAGATAAAGTAAAAAGTCATGATGAGATACAAGAGTCATCATCACAAAATCATTCAATACCTATAGGGTCTTGGAAAAAACTAGCACCAACCTATGAACAGCAATTAAAGGAACTTGCTAAAGCTGTAGCAAAAGCGTTAGAAGTGCCAGAAGTTGCATCCTATCTCAAGGAGGAGATTGGAAAGAAGTTTGATGGAGATTACGAGGTATTGTGGAAGGATGTAAAAGACCATCCATTTGTAGGAAAAGGTAATCTTCGTACTATAGTCGCCAATCATTTGGATAATCAATCTTATTCAATTGAGGACATTGAACAAGTGCCTAAATTACAAATTGCCCTACCAGTGGGATTTGAGGAATGGGATGGTACGACACCCATTAAAGTAGCTTACACGCCGCTGACGATTGATGATACTGAAATAGAAGTGATTAATGCCTATGATGCGTCGGGCAATCAATATGAACTTAACGCTAAGATTCCCCCAGACTTTACATTGATGGCAGTTAGCATTAACGAAAGAACAGATGCAAACGGTAATGTAACATACTATGCGCCTAATCAGGATATTTATACGGGTGCAGAACAAAGTGTACCTGGTGATGGCGATGATGAAGGCGGCGGCGGTGGTGGCGGAGGTGGCGGTAACTCCTATCACTGGCAAAAACTCTATGAAGTTAGGTCTCGGGACTACAAGGAACCATTTATAAAAGGAGATCCGGAGGTACGTTTAAAGTATATTGGTTTTGCTAACGGTACTGCCCAAGTAACGAACACACATAATCTAGATACGGTATTTGATACTTATTGGCATTGGCATATATTTCTTTTTGGTGAATGGCATTATGACCATGATTGGCATGATCTGGATAGAAATCTTTTTATCAGGAATGCCTCATCATATGGTGATGGAATTGGAATGTATTGGTACGAATATGACGGTGGTGACGATTGGACCTTTTCGGTTAATTTTGGAAGTTCTTTTTCTGTCAATTTAACGATTAAGGATGGGGATGATCCAATGGGTCATGTTTTAGTTCCATATAACTATTCATCCCAATCACGATCAGAGGCATTTGATACTGGTGATATTTTATTCACTATGTATCATCATTAATTGAAGAATGAATATGTTTATAAAACCGTAGTGTTTAATCACTGCGGTTTTATGATTAATTGAATTTTGGGCAAGTTTATTTAAATAATTACAATCACATCAATTAATTTCTCTAAATGAAGCTGTCCAATTAAACATTAATATCATAAGAATGGAGTTAGTTATGAAAAAAATCAAAATGTTAATACTTTTATTAATTTCAACTTTAGTATATGCTCAAAATTCTAAGTTTGAGAAAAGTTCACTACCTGTTCAACACAGTGTATTTGTTGAGCTTCTTGGGAATGGCTTTCTTTACTCGGTCAACTTTGAAAAATATATTAAACACAATGTATCTATTCGAGCAGGTGGTATGGGGTTTTCTAAATCAGGGGTTACAAACAAGAATCAACGAGCAAAAGTAGGTATGTTCCTCATGCCTGTCATGGCAAATTATTTAATGGGCAATCATAATCATAAAATGGAGTTTGGTGTAGGTCCACTATTTTTTTATGTATCGACAACAAGTATAGATATAAAAGAGATTAATAATATCCATGGGTTTGGAGTTAGAGCTACCGCGAGAATGGGATATGTTTATCTTCCCCAAAATGGCGGATTAACTTTCAGATTAGCATATACACCACTTATGACTGATGTTTTTTCCCATTCAGTGGGGCTTGCTTTAGGATATTCATTTTAAACAATGAGAAATAATAAAAATATTCGTCTATCCATTGTAATTGCATTTTCGATGTTTTTAATCATGAATAATTATGGCTGTACACCAGTATCTCATGTGATTGTTGGAGAATTAAGATCCCCAGCTGATCCGTCCCAAGTGAAAATATATTTAGATTACCCTGAAAAGTATGATAAAATTGCCTTAATTGAAGCTTCGAGCAAACTTTCATTTGCAATTACAGATCAGGGTAAAATGAATAAAGTAATTGACCGTTTGAAAAAAGAAGCTGGAAAATTAGGTGCTAATGGAGTTGTATTAGAAAACACAGACAATGAGTCGGATGTAAGGGTTGCCCAAAACTTGCAAACCAATACAATTATCGTTTCCAACAGCAGTTATAAGATCGGAACCGCTATTGCTATTTTTGTAAAATAAAAATTACTTTTTTTTCTTTTTTGGCGCATCCAAATCAAAGAAGATACTAAAAGATAATCCCGTCAACCGTGAATATTCGGATGGAAATCCTGTGGCTGGATCTTTCATAGGTTTATCTTCAAATCGTGTGGAAACACCCTCGGCGGTGGGGTCCCATTTTGGATTGAATATTTCGGTGATAGGCATAGCTGTAGGATCATGAAAATAACCAAATTCTATTCCCCATCTTGGGTTCCGCTGCATCCCAAACAAAAATCCTAATCGATTACTGGCGTGATTTGTGATGCCATTTCGAATAATCATTCCCCGGATACCCCACCACCGGGATTTCAAATATCCAGTGGGACTTTTTTTTGTTTTGAATTTATAATAAGTTGCATCAAAATTAAAATTCGGGTTCACAGACCAGGCCAAATTGATCATATCCCATTTATTATCCTTTTGATAGAGGACACGACTATAATCAATTCCTGAACCATAAATTGGCAGGCCCAAGCGAAAACCGATTTCACTTTTATCTGTGAGTCCTTTTCGATACCATAAATATGGAAACACATTTTCTGTAGAAAGGGCGTACCCCTTTTTGGATTTGCCTGCTTCCGGTAAATGGGGATTGATTGTGGGATGGGATGCACATCCGAATATGATGAGAAAACATAAACCGGTGAAAGTGAGCCACCTCATGATGAAAAGCTAAGACGGAATAATAGAAAAAATAGAAATATAATCGTTTGGGATCTTAACCCCCTTCTGGGCGATCCAACACTCTGCTCCCCGGTTGAGGTGGCAAATTCAATATTTGTTCTGAAAAGTAGTTACCGATGTGGGCAATGATGTCTTTAACGGAAATTAACCCATAAATTGATTGATCCTGATTCAGAATTGGAATATGTCGTATACCAAAAACGTGCATTTTGTTCAGGGCAAAAGCGATGGGATCACTTGCATTTAAAGTTTCAGGATTTGTGGTCATATAATCATCAATACATTCTTTATTCATATCCAACCCTTTGGATATGGCACGAAGGAGAAAATCTCGTTCGGTCATGACGCCCACAATTTTCCCATTGGACTCAACCATGACAGCACCCACTTTTTTCTCACGTAAAATGTCAATCACTGATTGTAAAGTTGATCCTGATTGCACAGTTGGATGATTCCTCAATTCTAAATCAGAAATAGCATCTTCTAAAGATAGCGCCTTATTAATTGGTGCATCGGATGACTGTTCCAGTTCATCCATACGTTTTAATTCATCATCAAAGTCATTGCTCATTTTCATGTTCTCCTATAGGTTGAATTTACGGACGAAACCGCTATTTTTTTAGCGAAAGAATGATAAATCACCCGTTTCACCCTATTTATTTTCACGATTCAACCTATATTCCAATTCATGAAGACATTCAAATTTATTTCAAGTAAGTGATCTTTTTAATCTCAGTACCTGTTCCATAATCCAGATTAATAAAAAATATTCCAGTGGGAATATTTACTGGTATCCAGTTGAAAGAATGAATTCCCGCTGTCATCTCTCCTTTGTAAATCTGGGCAACCGGCTGCCCTAATAAATTCAGGATCGTGAGCGATATGTCACCCGCTTTCCCCATATTTAAATTAAAATTAATTTCCGGATTAAAGGGATTCGGATAAGCCCTTGTAATTGAAAATACATTAGGGATATAATGTTCATTTGCGACGGCAGTTGTGAATTTATCATAATTAATGGCGGCCCATACATCAATAATCCCCCAACCATAATTATTATCTGGAGCTAACCACCGGGATGCAGTCATCATAAGCGCTTGCCGCACCATCATGGGAGTCCAATCAGGATGGGCGCTCAACAGTACGGCGGCGGCACCGGCGACCAAAGGTGTTGCCAGAGACGTCCCACTTACGTAACTATATGGGCTATTCTCACCGGGCCTGGCACAATAGGTATAAACTCCCCTGGCACATAATTCAGGTTTAATACGTCCGTCATAGCTGGGACCGCGAGAACTGAAAGATGCAATTATTCCATTTTTATCCACGGCACCGACAGCAATAACAGAATCCGCATCTGCCGGTGCAATAATATGGTTCCAGTTCCCCCCATTCTCATTGCCAGCAGCAGTGACACAAACCATTCCAAGAGAAACGGCAATATCAACAGCTTTGGTCGTCACAGCTGTATTGCCATCCATGTCTTTCCATGTGTACCAATCCAAATATCCCAGTGAAGTAGAAACCACGTCAGCACCCAACGATTCCCCCCACTCCAATCCTGCCACATAATCATCTTCTTCCTGTTGAATTTCTTCATCGATTCGTTCGGTTTTAGCCAATAAATATTCAGATTTAAATGCAGGACCAATGAGTTCACCCGGCGCATATCCACCTGAAGTAGACCACGTATATGTGCCATGATTATGTTGACCATTGGGATCTTTATCTACTTCATCTTTAACCACCGAATCCCCATCAATAAAATCTTTTTGTGCAATGATTGTTAAGGAGTCAAAAACAGTATGACTGGTATCAAATCCCGTATCCATTATCAACACGCGGATACCTTGGCCAAAAAAACCTGCGTCGTGGGCTTTGTCCACCTTTATTTGTTCAATTTGTTCTCTGGAAGATCCATAATCCAATCCGAATGTTTTATTTTTTTGGTGAGATTGATTATTCACAATCTCCAATGTTGGGATTGGTTTTTTATAGCGATTTACCGGTTGAATAGACTTTATGATTTCCATTTGGGCAATTTTTTCTAATTGATGGATGGTTGCTGAAACAGATACTGCATTGAGCCATCGGCTGGTATGATGAATTCTGACACCCGTCTGAATCATCCGTTCAATATAAGAATCATTTACAGAAATATCATACCAGGTCGGTTCATAAATCCCCACTTTGATACGACGACCTATCGTCTTTTGATTGAGATGGATATTCTTTTTTTTCTCTAATGTGAGATGGGAATTCCCTTTATCATGAAAATATATCCACGCTTTTACGAGCCCATCTTTTTGGGGATATCTATCAAATTGATATTTATCGAAATCTGCTCTCCCAAAAAGGAAGACAGACACCGTTATAAAGGTAAATAAAATCCGCATCGGTGAAATCCGATTTTATTATATATTAGATTTAATCCAATCTGTGGTCACGGATTTGGGGCGGGTAATGGGAATCCCCAACGCGCGATTAATCACCATTTGAGAAATCATTCCCATCGCGCGTGAAATACTGAATAACACGGTATAATAATTAAACTCGGTTAATCCATAATAATATAAAAGCGATCCGGAAGCTGCATCCACATTTGGCCATGGATTTTTAGCTTTCCCTTGTTCTTGAAGTACGGGAGGTACTACCTCAAACAATGAACTGACAATTGAAAAAATATCGTCATCCTTAATATGCTCTTTTCCGAATTTTATAAAAGCGGTGTAACGTGGATCGGGGCAACGCAATACAGCATGGCCATATCCAGGGATGACTCGACCGTTATTTAACCGATCCCAACAAAATTGTTTTAGTTCTTCCTGGGAAGGTGCGCCATCAAAATGATCTCGAACCTCCAAAACAAACTTGAGGCATTCCTGATTTGCCAATCCATGGAGTGGTCCGGCCAGCCCATTTAACCCGGCGGCAACAGATAAATATGGAGAGGACAATGCAGATGCCACTGTTAGCCCACTAAATGCGCTTACATTTCCACCTTCATGATCGCAATGGAGCATAAGGTAAAGCCGCATTAATTTTTTGAAACCATCATTTTCAATTCCCAGCATATGGGCAAAATTTCCAGCCCAATCCAATGAATCATCTGGAACAATTCGATCACCTTTATCAAAACGCATCCGATAAATTCCTGCTGCAATTCCCGGGAGTTTGGCCACTAAACAAATCCCGTCTTCTAAGGTCCATTTCCAATAGTCTGTTTTGGGAATTCCCTCATCATATTTGCTGGCGAAAAGACTATCCACCTGCATACTTTGAATTGCAATTGTGAGCATGCTCATGGGATGGGAATCTTCCGGCATGGCTTCTAAAACCTGCCAGACATAGTCCGGCACTTCTTGATGCTCTTTTAATTGTTTTTGAATGTCCGCTAAAGCATCTGCTTCGGGAAGGTCACCCGTGAGTAAAAGGTAAAATACTTCTTCGGGTGAAATATGGGTAATATCTAATAAGGGATATCCACGAATAATGAGTCCCTTATCTGCTGAAACAGCAGATGTTTCGCATGTGAGTCCTTTGATACCGCGCATCCCGCCATATAATTGAGATACGGTTACATCCCCGACTTTCGAATCACCTTTGTCTTGAATCACCGCACGGATTTCATCCTGCCAGCTAGGGATTTTTTCTGATAAAACTTGTTGAAGCATTAGGATCCCCCTTAAAATATTAATTCAAATTGAAGTGGAATTTAAGGAATATTTGGGGAAAATATTCTGTCTAATCGGCGACAATTGTAATATAATCATCAAAACTACCCAATACATAATCTGCTACTTTACATACATTCTCACGACCGACATTCTCAATAAAAGCAAAAAATACAGTTCCAGGGCCTTCTGACTTAATTTGGTAATCTGTAAACCCATCTCCTATGACATGAATATCTCCACTCAGATTCAACACATTCGCCTGAGCCGCCTTTCCCTTTTCTGCAGCCATTAAATTTTGAGTATCCACTTTAATTATATTTCCATCCGAATCATAGATAAACTCATTGGCGAAAACCTGATCGGAATCAATCCCATATTCGGCCACAATGGGGATGATCATTTCCCGAAATCCACCTGAGATGATTAAAATATTTTCAGCATGATCACGGATGAACTGTTTATTACGATTAAAAGAAGGTGTTATTTTTTCTGATAAAATATGGGTTACATCGGTAACATCTTTTTGGCTACCATCCAGCAATCGCATCCGCTTGGACAATGATTCATTAAAAGGAATTTTCCCTTCCATGCCTTCACGTGTCAACTCATGAATCTTATCTAAATGCTTTATACCGTCAGGATGGTTCTTTAGCGCAAAACGGGATAATTCATCCAGCGATTCCCCTGAAATAAAAGTACTGTCGAAGTCTATAATCAGGGAATCAGGGAACATAGAATCTTAGAAGGTTTTGCTGCATAGCCTTCTTTTAATTAAACCAGTCAGACTTGACCAGTTCGCGGGCCTTTTCCAGGTCCTCTATAAAATCAATTTCTATACAAGGTAAATCGGATACATCTTCATAATAGACTGAGTGTTCAGACATGAGTGGATGAATCGCTGCTTCAAAATAATCTGCAGTTCCACCCGCCCCAATAAGGCGATCAAGAGATTCTCCGAATGCAGTTGAAAATTCTGTGGAAAATTTTGCCACTCCAATAAATTCCCCCAATGAATTATCCTCAATCAATTCTTTTCCAATTGCCACTAATCGATTGTCATCTCCCTCAATAACTTTCACTTCTTCCCGTCCACATGGTTTGATTTCTACGGCTAAAGATGTATCATGTTTGGCATGAATCACGCGATCCAAAACTTCCTTTGGATAAAGTACATCCCCATTCATCAGTAAAAAAGATTGACCATCTATCTGGTCTTTGCATAACCGGAGGGAATAGGCTGTATTGGTTTCGAAATAATGATGGTTTACCACAAATTCAACATTCATATCCGAGTAATTCGACTGAACATGATCCATAATTGATTCTCGGAAATATCCCACCACCAATACAATATCGTTTATGCCAGATGATTGTAAAGCCTCTAACTGATGATCTAAGATCGGTTTTCCACCCACCTCTATCAAGCATTTTGGCATTTCGTAAGTAACAGGATAAAGCCGGCGGGACACACCAGCTGCTAAGATGACAGCTTTCATAAGTTTAGAAATTAACGCTGATAGTTATTGTCATGATATTAATTTATCCGCTTAATTTCTGCATTCTTAAATCAACCAAGATTAATAGTTACCCAATGACACGATTAACAATTTTCTATTTTCTAAATTGGCTCGCATTGATGATTTATATTATCAATGCTTCCATTTATTTAAGTCATGAGGAAATGGGACTCTTCCAAGTTTTAATGGTAATAAATACGCCGTTATTTTTGATAATTGTCATTAAAGCGTTTACCAAAGGAATTTCTAAACTATTTAAATCAGGAGAATATGAATTTCGATATTTGGCTGGGTTCCTTGTTGTCTTCACTTATATTTTTTCCGGGATTGATGCCAAAGTACTTGCCATATATCGGGACCATTTTAATATAAAATTATTTGGCATTCTATTTGAGACCGGCGTCATGAAGGATTTGGGTGTACAATCATCTGACATTTTTTCCCTTTTACTGCAAATTATTGGAATTTGTGTTTGGGTTTGGATATCGTTCATTGCTTCCAAATGGGTCTTTGAAACTAAAAGAGAAATATTTCCTCAATTTATTTCCCACAATATTCAAATTGTATTAAAGATCCTGATTTATTTGTCCTTAACGGAAAAATTATTTTTCTCCTATTTCCACTATACAGATCGAGAAAAAATAAATGGATATTGGAATTCTATTCCATCTTATACTGTACTTCGGATGAGCAAAGTATGGAGGCCAATAATCAATGCCCCTACTGAAGCAGAACGTGAAGCAGCAAAAATCACCTGGGATTTTGAAAATGATTTCCTGACTGCACAGGAAAAATTCAAATCCAATTTGGCGAATGTGACCGCAGAGAAAACAAATGTCAATATTGTATTCCTGGTTTTCGAAAGCCTGCGGTCAGATATGAATACACCGGAGATTATGCCAAATTTGTCCCAACTTCGAACCAAATGGATATCCAGCGACCAGCATTTCAGTAATAGCAATTGCACCGGGAATGGTACGTTTGGCATCCTTACTGGGATGACACCCTTTTACTGGTACCCGTCCTATAAACAAGAGTTTCAGCCGGCAGCTATTTCCATCCTGGATCAACTTGGATATGCAATTGATATATATACCACCACGACACTGGGTTATTCTGACATGGATAAACATATTTTTACCGATGCCGTTGACCATGTATACGAATTTACTGGCTACGGCGGCGGATTAGGACATCCTATGGTGAAACGAAGTGATTTATATAAATGGGATGAATTGATGGTAGATGAATTTTTGACCAATTTTAAAAATCGCGATTCATCTACACCTTCTATGAGTTACCTATGGTTTTATTCTACTCATTATAATTATTATTTCCCTGAATCATTTGGAAAGTTTAAGCCCTATATTGAACGGCATTACCAAATATATGAGCGGGAACTTCAAAAAGAATCCCACCTCGTTTTTAATCGGTATAAAAACAGTGCCTACTATGCAGACCACCTTATTGGGAAGATTACAGATGAAATCAAAAAGAGCGGTCAAAGTGAAAATACAATCATCGTTGTTCTGGGCGACCATGGTGAAGAATTTAATGAATTCGGAAGATTTGCCCATTCATATTCATTTAAAAATGTTCAATCTTCAACGCCATTTGTGATGCACATACCTGGTTATTCAAAATCCAATTATAAGGTAACAAGCCACGCAGACATCATGCCATCTATTATGGACTATATAGGTGTTTCCCTTCCTTCTGGTCAATTATTTTCCGGGAAATCTCTTTTGAATTATAATGAAAACTTGGATTTTGCTATCGTACAGGAATGTGAAATAAAAAACCGTCCTAAAAAGTTCCTGATTGCAAATTCAGAATGGAAAATGGAATTCACATTGACCAAAGGGAAGATTGAAGCAGGCAATCTCGAAACAATTCTGGATGAACCAGTTTCTTCTAATGTGGACGTGGATTATGCCCATATCAAAAAAGAGTTGTTAATAAAAGCCCAGAAGAATCTTGGCCATTATTCTAATTCAAATTAGAATTAACAGTTTCTAATATTTCGGCCATTGCCTTCAAAGGCAAATCCGGAGATATTTCGTTTAGACATAATAGTGGATCCTCCCGATTACTGCATGTATTTTTCAAGCACGGGCTGCAATGAACATTTTCATTTATGACTTTAGTCTTACGCCCAATTGGGCGGGTTAATTCTGGATTCCCGGCTCCAAATAGAGAAACGGTGGGCACGCCTAAATTCGCTGAAATATGCCCCAATCCACTATCAGATGCAATTGCACCTTTGCACATTGAAATCAGTGCCATACTTTCCCTGAGATTATAATGCCCTGCCACCGAAATCATATTCTTTTTTTGAGAGGCATTTATCAATATTTCTGCTTTCCCCTTATCTCCCTTCCCACCAAAAATCACGATGGACTCGGATGTTTTTTTAAGAATTTCTAATATTTTTAACTGAGGAATCGACCGAGAAGTGGCCACACTGAATGGGAATAAAGCAATTGGATTTAATACGCCTATTTGATTTAATTCCTTCTTAGCCCATAAAATTTCCTCATCCAATAATTTAATGACACACAGATCTCCCTTTAATTCAATATCATTACCATTCAATAAATTTAAATATTGTTTCGATCGATGCATGTTGATTTTTGGTCTGGGAATAATTTGAGTCAGAAATCCTGATCGGCCTTGACCGGGATACCCAATTCGATGATTTGATTCGGATTTCTTCGCTAAATAAGCTGACCGAAATGAATCTGACAGTAAATAAAAATAATCCAAATCAAGGGATTTTAAACTTTGACCGGAATTGCTGGTAGATCGATATCCATTCAGATCCTTTTTTTGAAATGAAACAATGCCATCAACCGAAGGATGATTTTCAAAAATGGGCCCCACCCAGGATTTGCAAATAACCAGAATTGTCGCTTCAGGATTTTCCTGTTTGCAGGCAGTTAAAAATGGTAATGCCATGACAGCATCGCCGACCCAATTTGGGCAAAAAACACCAATCCTCAATTTGATTTTCCTGCTAACTTTGTTTCGATTGCATCCACCAATCGAACAGATGATAGTCCATCCACTTTATAAAGAAAATCCTTTTGTGCCCTTAATCGTTCTGATTCCAAATCCAATGGGTATTCTAAAGCATGATAGACCAGGGCGGGTAAATCTTCCGGGTTTTCAAATCGAAATCCAAAATCAACATCTTCCATTCTTTCCATATCCATTTTTTTCAAAAATCGTTTTTTAAAAATCCGATGTTTTAGCCTTAGGGTGACGCATTCCGCCATAATGATCGGTCGGTTCAAGTACAGAAATTCAAACATGGTTGAGGATATATCCGATACGAGTAAATCTGCCAAGCTGTAATAGGGGATTATATTATAATCTTCAGGGGGAGCTAAGTAAATATTGGGAAATTCATTGACTAAGTTTTGCATTACCTGACTTTGATATATATATCGATCCTGATACCAACTGAAATTATGGAGCTTGATGATTATATTAATTTCAAAACTGACTTTTCCCAAAATCGGTGCCAATTCATCCAGGGAAGATGGATAAAAGCTCGGGGCGTATAACACTGTTTTTCGATCGCGATTTAACCCAATGTTTTCTAATTCTACTTCCTTCGAACCAATGGATGACGCAAGTGGATCACATTTGGTAAACCCAGTAAGAACCAGATTTTTATGACCGTGAGATTCAAGTTCAATTAAGCGTGGTTCCGATTCCACTGATCGTAAATCAATTCGCTCATCAATATCATTATAGTAAGATTGTTTCAATCCAATCCCATGATATACCATGACAGCCAAAGAATAATCATGAACAATGGGATTAAGCTGGCCCACATTGCCAACGACCACTACATCAAATGCCTCT
Source organism: Fidelibacterota bacterium (assembly GCA_014382015.1). GTDB lineage: Bacteria > Fidelibacterota > Marinisomatia > Marinisomatales > TCS55 > TCS55. The sequence goes on from JACNKN010000066.1 coordinate 52,293, forward strand.
TCTCTTAATAATCGAATTCGTGATTCTTCATCCAATTCAGACACAATATCGATATTCAGCTTTCGGCAGGCAGAATGAAATATATCTTTTTCTTTTTCATGCATTATCGATGGAATAGAAGCCACAATTTCATATTCGCCTCTCCGACGCATTTCTTCTATAATTGGAATGAAATTGGGCAAATAATAAAGATGATGATTTTCGAACAGGACTTTAGTCATTCATTAATTCTTTCAATGCAGAGAATACGATTGATGGTTCAATTTGTTCAATAGACAACGTGGGCGATTGCAAAATTTTGTGTGCCACCCAGTAGGGGCGATATCGTCCTACATTTCGATTATCCCCGGAGTATAATCCCACGATTGCCGTCCCCACTGCATCCGCAACATGGACCATTGCTGTATCAGGACTAATTAAAATTGACGACTTTTGAATAATCGGTCCTGCATCTAAAATTGATTCGATTTGGCAAAGGTTTACGAATGCATTAAATCGCTCTTTTATTTTTTGCGATTGCTTAACTTCTTTACCATAACCAAATAAATTGATTGCAGTTTTTTCATTATCTTTAATAATCAAATCTATTAAGGATATCCAATTGTTTAATGACCATTTTCGAGATTCACTCCCGGCAGAAAGATTAATGGAAATAATATTTTTCCCTTTTGGATTAGATAAATCCACATTAGGGAATGACGGTTCTACTTCAAATCCAAAATCGTAGGCTCGAAGAATGGCCCCATTCTTTTCTAAAACGGACTGAGATTGATTTACGGTTAACCCGTAATTATAATGTTGTTCCTGTCGACGATCGGCGATACAAACTTTCACATCTGCCCTGACAGATTTTGCAATTTTAAAACCTGTAATTGAAGGGTGATCCTTCGGATTATAAAATAAATCGTAATGTGTCTCCCGGAGAATCTGCCAGAATCTGCGTCCGGTACGATATATCATTGTTTTATCTATATCTTTATGGGCATAAAAAATATGTTCATTTTTTGAAGAACAAAGTAAGTGAATTGTGGATTCAGGAAACCGTTTTTTTAATCCGCCAATAACCGGAAATAATAAAATAGCGTCACCGATTTTTTCCTGGGCTTGAATTAAAATCGATTGCGGTTTTGATGGTAAAGGATGATAAGGAAGCCGTTTTGAAAAAGTATTGTATATCCCCACTTGAAGTTTTCGGGGATAATGTCTTGGATTTTCCTTAAAAGAGCGAGCCTGACTAACGGTGTGACTGGCCATATTGCTCATAAAAGTAGGATTCCAATCGGTCAATCATTGCATCCAACGTAAAGTGATCAGCCACATGTTTTTTGGCCGCCACTCCCCAATTTGCAATTTCTTCACTGCCATGATGGGTCATGGCATACTGCATGGCACCACATATAGCACTCACTTTTAATGGCTCAAATATAAACCCTGTTTTCCGATGGTCCATCAATTCTGGGACACCATTGACATTTGCGGCTAAAACAGGTTTCCCAAGAGCCATACTTTCCATGACTACATTAGGCATTCCTTCCTGCCGTGATGGCATGATGATATAATCGGCGGATTTGAGTATAGCAGAAAGATTATTTTGAAAACCAATTAATTTCACATGGTCATTCAATTGACTTTCTGTAATCTGTTTTTCCAGGGATTTTCGATCTTTTCCCATCCCTGCAATTAATACGGTAAATGGCCGCATGGTTCCATTCATTCGGCGAGTGGCTTCTATGAGTAAATCAAATCCCTTTTGACCTGTTAATCGACCTGCAGCAACAAAAATCAAATGATCTTTTGGAATATTCCAAATAGTCTGAATATCCGCAGGATCAATGGCACCATTCATTTTCAGTCCATTATAAATGACAGTTGTTTTATCCTTATCCATCCAGGAAAAATCATTATAGGCATGTCGAATTGATTCTGAATTGGTAATAATTCCATCCACAAGCCCAATCGTTTTTTTATGTTTCCATTTATCAGAAAAAAGCTGGATACCATTTCGGGCCACAATAACAGGTACATTCGCCATCCGTGCAGCAATCCCCGCCACGCGAATATCCTTGTTTAAATTCAACATGATAACATCCACTTTTTTCCTTTTCAGGATGCGTTTTGTATACCAGATTTTAAATGGACTATAATCGGCATAAATGTTAAGGGGAATAATTTCGAGCCCCGCCTCCACAGCATTATTCAGGAAAACGGAATTCGATTTTCCAGAAACGGTTACCCTATGCCCACGGTTTTTCAGGCCTTGAGCTGCAGTAATCATCCATTTTTCTCCCCCGCCCCATTTATGGGCTGAGATTGAGTTACTGAAAAATATATTTAATTTTTTTTCCATTGAAATTCTCTATTCAAATTGAATATCATATAATCGCCTGTAAAGTCCACCTTTATTATAAAGATCTGTATGTGAACCTACCTCTAAAATTTCCCCTTTTTCCAGCACAATGATTTTATCTGCATTCTGAACCGTTGACAAACGATGGGCAATAACCAAAGCGGTTCGATCTTCCATTAATACTTCAATGGCTTTTTGAACCATTTTTTCTGCTTCTGTATCCAAAGCAGATGTGGCTTCATCTAAAATTAGAATCGGCGGATTTTTTAAGAGAGCTCGGGCAATGGCAAGTCGTTGTTTTTGGCCACCGGATAAATTTACACCGCGCTCACCAATCATGGTATCAAACCCTTTGGGCGTTTCTTCGATAAATGTGGTCGCGTTTGCTGCATCAACTGCTTGTCGGATTGCATCTTCACTAACATTTGGCTGACCATAAGCAATATTATTCCGAATCGTATCATTAAAAAGAATGACTTCTTGTGTAACAATTCCCATATTTCCTCTGAGAGAGGCCAGGGTGGTTTTGCGAATATCATGACCATCAATTTGAATCGATCCACTTGACACATCATAGAATCGAGGAATTAAATCAGCAATTGTTGATTTTCCGGAACCACTGGGGCCCACCAATGCAACCACTTCACCTTTGTTGATAGTGAAACTAACCTCTTCTAAAACGCGATCATCCCCATCGTTATACTCAAAATGAACTTTGTCAAATTTAATTGTAGATTTAAAAGTGCCTAAATCGACTGAATTTGGATCTTCCACGATTTCTGGTGGTGTATCTAATAAGCCAAAAATACGTTCAGCAGAAGCAGCACCCATTTGAATTTTAATATTAACATTACTCATTTGTTTGATGGGACCTAAAATGGAAAATAGAATAATAATAAAACGAATAAAATCTTCAGCACTTACTCCTTCGTTAGAGAGGACCGCCATCCCACCGTACCACAGCAGAATTACACCAATAATGACGCCAAAACTTTCTGTTACCGGTGCAGAAATCAAATCAAGGCGAGCCCTTTGCAGCAAAAGTTTAAAATAGTTCTGACTCTCACCGGTAAACTTTTTGACTTCTTCCTTTTCGTTCGCAAATGCTTTTACAATTCGGATTGAAGATAATGTTTCAGTCAGAATTTGCATTATTTCGGCAATTTTGGATTGAGTCCGTCGCGACTTTCTCCTAATACTTCGACCAATCATTACAATAGAGATGCCTGCCAACGGAATGATGATAATAGCGATGATTGCCAGTTTCCAACTGATGATAAATAAAAGGGCGACAAATGTAAGAATATTGATGGGCTCTACAAATAATCGCTGAAAAACGACAGCGAGAGCGACTTGGAGCTGCTCCACATCATTCATTACGATGGAGGTAATAGATCCAGTTTGCTTTGTGTGAAAGTATCCTAATGAAAGGGTTTGTATATGTATATATAACCTGTCTCGTATATCCTTCACCAGTTTCAATTCTACAATTCTGAGGAGAATATTCTTTATATATAGAAAAATATTCTTTGTAAAGAATACGCCCAATAATGTGAGGCATAAAACCTTTAACGATTCGGCAGGAGTCTCTCGAAGAATGAGAATATTTGTCCAGTATTTTAATTTTTCATTCATAGTCAAATCCGTTTTGGCTGCCCATTCTATTTGGGATTGAACAATCTTGTCAAAATCAGTTAATACATTATTAATCAGTGAGGCCACCAACCACATAGATGTACTATTCAACAATACAAAAACGATTGCTGAGACGGATGATATAATGATATAAGGCCAAAAGTGGAACAGGAGTTGTCCCATGCGCCTATAGATTGAACCGGTCATTGAATTTATTTTTTAATCTTTTGAATGATTGAAATCAAAGGGAATCTAAGTGAGAATTTATGACTTAAAAACGACTGCTTTTGCCAATTCATTTTTTCAGATACACCATTTTTTGATGGGGAATACCCGCTTCTTCAAATGGCAATCCAACTGGTTTAAACCCATATCGGCTATAAAATTGAATGACATTTTCCTGGGCATTTAAATAAATTTTGTCCTCCTCATCAATTTGACCTATTACAAACTGAGTTAATTTTCCCCCAATACCCCGGGTTCGGTATTCTGGTAATACTGCAAGCCTTTCTAATTTTATTCCACCATTCGTTTTTCGCCAACGGAATGTTCCTACTGGATTATTATTTATCGTCGCCAATGCATAGGTAGCATTCTCTTCATTGGCATCGATTTCAATGGGTTCCGGAATTTTTTGTTCCTGAATAAAAACCTTCCTGCGAATCTCTATAACAGCGTTCTTTTCTTCAGATGTTTCGACTATCTTAATTTTCATGCTGTAAATTTCGGTTCCTTTCCTTACAAGATTCAATCTTTTCATCTTTCTTGCTCAAACAGATTGAACAACACTAATTTCTATCATGCATAGCAAAAATAAACAAATACTTGTGGTGGGCGATCGCGTATTGATTCGCCCCGACAAGGGTGAAAAAATATCTAAAGCGGGATTATATCTTCCGCCAAGCGTGGTAGAGAAACAAGAAGTCTTCAGTGGCATTGTGGTAGAAGTAGGTCCGGGAATTCCTCTGGGAAATCCAGAAGATAATCTGGAAGAACCTTGGTCAACCAGTGATGGTGGATCTGTTAAATATATACCCACCCAGGCAGATATTGGAGATACAGCTTTATTCCTGAATAAAGCATCGATTGAAATAAAAATCGAAAATGAAGATTACCTTATTGTTCCCCAGTCGGCGATTCTCATCCTGATTCGGGATGATATTCACAGTTTAGCTGAATAATTCTCTCCGCCAATGCAAACGGCTGGCATTTATATCCACACCCCATTTTGCAGGGTTAAATGCATGTATTGTGATTTTTATTCTATCGCTGACAGAGATTCAGATATGCCGGCCTTTTTTGATGCGCTTCTAATAGAAATCGAATTATGTGAAATTGATACAAGCAACTGGATTATAGATACCATTTTTATTGGCGGCGGCACACCGAGTTTAACTGATCCAAAACATATAGAAAAATTGATACAAACATTGGAAAGCAAATTTGATTTATCAAAAGTGACAGAATTCACCATGGAAGCTAATCCGGGAGAGGCACCGACGGAACGATTAAAAGCATTTAATGTTTTAGGTGTGAACCGATTGTCCATGGGAGTACAATCATTGGAATCAGATTTACTCCAATTATTAACTCGGATTCACGGTCCGGAGGAAGTATTTAAAACATTTGATAGGGCACGGAAAGCCGGGTTTGACAATATTAATTGCGACCTCATTTTTAATATCCCCGGCCAAACCATGGATATTTGGAAACGAGATCTGCAAACAATTATAGATTTGAGTCCTGAACATATTTCATGTTATTCTCTCACAGTTGAAGAAGGGACACAATTATACCAATATGTAAATCGGGGCAAGGTTACCATGCCCAGCGATGACCAAAGTGCTCATTTTTATCTCTGGACTCAATCGATCATGGCTAAAAATGGTTATGAGCAATATGAAATATCTAATTGGTCAAAACCAAATTTGGAATGCAAACACAATCTCCACTATTGGGAGATTGAACCATACTTGGCATTTGGCCCATCGGCCCATGGGTTTGATGGGAAAAACCGATTCTCAAATATCCGGAATTTAGATGGGTATATTAAAAAATTGGGCGACGGAAAATTGCCGCGCCAGGATGACAATGTATTAACAGACAAAGACAGAACGAACGAAATGATTGGGTTTGGGCTTCGTATTAAAAATGGTGTAAACCTCAATCAAATCCCAAAATCATTTAGGGAGGCAGTCAATCAATCCATTATACACAATCAATCAAAATGGAAAGATTATTTTACAATTGAAAACGACCATTTAAAACTCACACCTGCAGGGTTTGCATTTGCAGATGCAATTGCAGTTGATTTGATGATCGAATAAAATAGTCGTATTAATAGGTGAAATGTTTAATCTGCTCTCCTTCTTTTCCTATGCTTTCCATGGCATCCATCCCAATTTCTAAATGGAGATCCACCCATTTTTTAGTCACTGCCTTATCTGATTCTTCTGTTTTAATCCCTTCCGGTGTCATGGGCACATCCGAAACCAGTAAAAGTGCACCGCGTTCTACTCCATTTGCAAATCCTACAAGGAACAATGTTGCTGTTTCCATATCAATTCCCAATACACGAATTTTTCTCAGGTATTCCTTAAAATCATCATCGTGTTCCCAAACTCGGCGATTGGTGGTATAAATGACCCCTGTCCGGTATTCCAAATCTTGTTTTACCAGCAATTCTGACACGTGCTTGTGAATTTTAAATGATGGCATGGCAGGGACTTCTTTTGGAAAATAATCATCACCCGTACCCTCACCGCGAATGGCTGCACTGGGGAGAATAAAATGACCAATATCGGTTGATTTTTTTAAACCTCCGCACTTTCCTAAAAACAATACACCTTTGGGTTTTACGCTTGAAAGTAAATCCATGACCGTGGCAGCATTGGCGCTGCCAATACCAAAATTGATAATACTCACTCCATTGCTATTGGTGGCGGATGTCATGGGACCGCCTTGCCCCTTAACCATGACACCATACTTTTCTGCAAATTTCTCCACATAATTCTGAAAATTAGTCAGGAGAATCCATTCCCCAAATTCACCCGATGATGTGCCCGTATATCGTTTTATCCAGTCTTTTACAATATCAGATTTTTGCATTAGATACCCTCACTTTGAATTGTAAGTGAAACAGGACAATGGTCCGAACCCATAATATCATCATGAATATCTGCATCTTCCAGTTGATCAGCAAAACCTTCATTCACGAAAAAATAATCAATGCGCCATCCTACATTTCGATCCCGTGCGCCAAACCGGTATGACCACCAGGAATACCGATCCGGTTCAGGATGAAAGTGACGAAAAGTGTCTATCCAGCCATGGGCTACATAGGTATCCAATCGGTCTCGTTCTATGGGCATAAACCCGGATGTTTTTAAATTATTTTTCGGACGAGCTAAATCAATAGGATGATGAGCTGTATTCCAATCTCCTGTCACGATGACCTTGGTTCCATTATCCACATTTTCATTAATAATCGGTAATAATTCATCATAAAAATCCAATTTGTATTGAAGACGCGTTTCGTCCTTTTGTCCATTGGGAAAATATATATTATAAAGTAAAAAGTTATCGTGCTCCGTTATCAATACACGTCCTTCCGCGTCAAACCGGTCTATGCCCAATCCCTCCTGAACATAGTGAGGCTCTTCCTTGCAAAAAGTAGCCACACCGCTATAGCCGGCTTTTTCCGCTGAATGCCAATAAGTATGATAGCCATGGTCTTCAATCAAGGCAGAACTAAGTTGATCCACTCTCGCCTTGGTTTCCTGTAGGCAAACAATGTCTGGCTGGGTTTCATCCAGCCAATATAGAAATCCTTTTTTTTCTGCGGCACGGATGCCATTTATATTCCAGCTGTAAATCTTCATTAATTCCTCAAATATTGGGAGTGAAATTGGGGAAGATGAGTGAAATTAAAAAGGTTCCATTAAGGAATAAGCGGCCGATAAATACGGTCTGCAGCAATGGCACCAAAAACACCGTATCCACCCTCAACTCCAATAGATCTTGCAATACCGCCGCTACCTGTGAGAAAGTCAACAAATCCTCCTGCAGATTCTTTTATAATATATTCATAATATTGGTCGTCCATGGTTCGCAGAATAATCTCCAGAGAATCGCCTTCCAATAAAACACCTTGCCATCTTTCACTCTCTAAACAATCATTCGGTGGAGTGGTCCATTCAGTTGTACCGGGTGATACAATACGGGAAAATTCTATCCCACAATAATATCCATCGATTACTCGTGTACTAATTTTTCCATACACTTCTCCTCCAAGATCAAATTTCATCGTGTAAGGAATTTTAGCCCTAATCGTATCCGGGAATGCCTTCTCATTAATTGTTGGAATATTTGGCGTAACAACCTCCCCTGTTAAGATACCCCATTTTTCAGTCGTTACTGATAATTGGTATAACATGTTTGGTTTGGGAATAAAGGTACCGGTTGTATCATAATATCTATTTTGATAAGAACGTCTATCATTTTTTTCATATTCACCCTCCCACGGCATAAAAGTAAATGAAAACTGTTTTGATCCATCAAATATTTTTACAGAGGCATCCTTGACTATATATTCGGATTCAAAATCAATTCCCCAGGTACTTGAAGCTTGTTCATCCAGCGTAAGCGTCCGGTGGACATCCACAAAACTGATCGTTTCTTCATCCAGAGAAATGAGGCCAAATACATTCAGAGTGGGTTCGTGGTCAGATTCTACATTTTCCCATTCCGGTTTAGGAAATACGCATCCAATAACCATGGCCAATATTATCCATCCGATTATGCCTGGTTTTTGTCTAAAAATCATAACGAACGCCAAATGTAAATAAAAGTGGAAACATGGGGAATGCCTTCCGCTGAACCTTCCCATGATTGTTGGATAGCAAATCATTATTTGTCTGATAAATATAAAAAAGATTGTTGATATGATTTGTCACATTCATAAACTGAAAATAATATTCACCAGGACCAAACCAGGATGATTTAAAGGATTTTGTCAACCCCACATCCCAACGAAAATAAGCCGGATAACGACCGCTGTTTTTCTCACCAACCAAAAATTTAGATTGTTGCCACCATCCCCTTCCTGTCTCCTGCCATGTTTCATAACGGCCCAGGATAGGTGTAAAAGGGTTCCCGGATGAAAAAGAAATAGCCGTACTCGCATGAATGGCTTGCGTCCACTGCCAATCGCCAACCACATTAATTGTATGGGTGCGGTCGTATTTTGGTGGGTACCATCCATCAGTTTTTGTGTACCATTCTGTTTTGGCAAATGTATATCCAATCCATCCCTTGTATTTACCAGTGGTTTTTTTAATCAATATTTCTAATCCGGACGCCACCGCATCCGTATCATAGAATTCATTAATCGGATTAAATCGCAATTGGTCATTTTCTTCAAACGGACTCCCCTCCTTCAACGTCAATAAATGATCAAAACTTTTATAATATACTTCAATCCTGTAGATGATATCCGTGTCAGAAATATACTCCAGCCCCAAAATGAAATGATCCGAACTGGGTGCTTTATATTCTTTGGGTATACCCATCCAAATATCAATAAATCTAAAACTTTCATCCTGGGGATTGGCGATAGTTAAATATTGATAATATCGCCCCCAATTCAGTTTGATAGCTACATCATCCCTGACAAAATACTTTAACCCAAGTCGCGGTTCAATATTAATTTTGTCATGGAGGCTGTATCGAGATAAACGGCCACCTATTTGTGTTGAAATTTTATTACTCATTTGCCATCTGTCCTGAAAATAAATAGACTGCTCTCCCGTTTTACTTTTCATTTCAAGCGGTTTGGTGCTAATGGTTGTGTCAAAAGTGGCTACTTTGAATTCCATCCCCAAATCAAAATTGACATTCTTTATCTGAGCACCTGTGGTAATGGTGTGAGCATCAGACACGATCCAAGTTAATTCTGTTTCCAAAGATTGATCAGATACAACATCATAAACATCGAAAAAATAACCATCATACGATTTAAAAATTTCCCCTGCTTCTTCAATCGCATACCAACTTTCATTATTTATATCAATATGAAAGCGAAAACGGCTACTAGCCAAAAACGTTTTGAGGATGAGGTTAGGGTTGGCGATCCACCGCCAGGTTAAGCTATTGGTGTGATTTCCCCAACGCCAATCAAATTTTCCCTTGGCTTCCCGCGAATCACTAAAATATTCATCCCCGGAATCCTCCCATTTATTGCTGAGAACATCATCTCCAAAAAACCGACTGTAAGTCAGGCGGTGGTTGTCACCAAAATCTAAATTAATTTTCCCCTGGTAATCGTAAAAATAATAAGGAAACTTGAATTCGTTTTCTCCCCCAATTTTCAGCATTAGGTTGAAAAAAGTATCAAAATATGTTTTCCGCCCTGCGAGCATCCAGGACCCTTTCATATTTTTCCATTTGGGTAGCGGACCTTCAATGACACCCTTTGCAGACAAAAGAGAAATATTGGTTTTTCCTTCAAACTTTTCCGTGTTTCCTTCCTTGCTGATTACATTGAGAATCGCACCCATCCGGCCCCCATATCGTGCTGGGAATCCGCCTGCATGAAAGTTGGCTTCTTTAATAGCATCTGTATTAAATGTGGAAAATAATCCGCCAATATGGTAAGGGTTGTAAATGGTAATACCATCCAATAAAATTAAGTTTTGGTCCGGTGTGGATCCTCTGACATATAGGGCACTTGAAAAATCATTCAGCGTTTGAACGCCGGGGAGAAGTTGAATTGTACGAAAGAGATCCGCTTCGATGAAAGCAGGCGCTGCATTAATTTCTCGCATACCCAAGGTAACTCTGCTTGGTTCCACCATTTTCTGGAATTTGATTCGTTCAGCAGATACATTTACTTCTTCCCCCGCCAAAACGGCCGCGTTCAAACGAAAATCAAGACGAATATTCTCACTTTCTCCCAATGTAACTTTCTGTGTCACCATTTTGAATCCGATAATAGATGCAATCACTTCATATTCGCCTTTAGGAATATCGGTAATAACATAATACCCATCCTGATTGGTGGCTGCTCCTTTATATGAATCCTTGATAAAGACATTCACATAAAAGAGTGGTTCGCCGGTGGCGTCTTCTCGGACATATCCATGAATGGATTGTCCCTGGATTATAGATGCAACCAGGATAATAAATACGATTGCTTTAATTATTTCGCGAATAATTATTTCCCTACTATTTTAACTCATTCATTTTAATAAAGATTGAGAAATTACGGCAACTAGTATGCGACCTTTATGAAAAAAATCACAGATAATTTCGGCTATATTGTTCACTATTGTTGTAATTTCTGCCCTTAAAATTGTAGGCAATTTATGGAACCAGATGCAGTAAAGAAATTAATTGAAACAGGCATACCTGAATCTAAAGTAGAAGTTGTGGATACGACCGGCACGCAAGATCATTTCAGTGCAATCGTAATTAGTGACAGCTTTGAAGGACTCTCGCTGGTGGAACAGCACCAGACCGTTTACAAAGCAGTGGGTGACCATTTGACTAAAGAAATTCACGCGCTTCAACTCAATACATATTCGCCCACCCAATGGGCGCAAAATAATTCATAGGAATCAACAATGGAATTAATCGAAAAAATAAAATCGGACATTTCTGAAAATTCAATCACCTTATTCATGAAGGGTACAAAAGATATGCCCATGTGCGGTTTCTCAAACCAGGTGGTTCAGATACTCAATCATTACGGTGTGGAATATAAGGATGTGAATATTCTTGAAGACCCCATGATTCGAATCAAATTATCTGAACATTCCGGATGGCCAACCATTCCCCAATTATTTGTCAAAGGGAAGCTTATCGGCGGGGCAGATATCGCCATGGAACTCCACGAACGGGGTGAATTGCTGGATATTTTAGATTTATCTGAAAATGAATAGAATATGATTTGGTGATAAACCACCTTATCTTATAATTTCGCCACCGATTCTTCACAATAAATAGATCATTTGGCCCGTTCGTCTAGTGGTTAGGACTCCAGGTTTTCATCCTGGCAACAGGAGTTCGATTCTCCTACGGGCTACATTAAAAACCCTATAACGATGAATCGGGATGGGGTTTTTCTTTTCAGGAGTTCCCTGCCCGCTCCCGACCTTCGGGAGGGCAGGCGGGGATTCTCCTACGGGCTACATTAAAAACCCTCGTCGATACCGAGGGTTTTTTATTTTAATGAGTCACCGATACTTTTTTTCGCCAGTCTTTATACCAACGGCCAAATGTCCACCATCCCCAAAAGGTATCTTTTTTTATGGCAGTAAAAATAACTCTCTGATATTCTAAAGATTCTTCGGGGGACATTCGGTACGTCCGCCGCGGGGTCCCGTACAATCCCTTAATTACCAACCACTGTCCCTTCACATAAATAAGTGAATGTTTTGATGCCTCTCTACCGGTTGGGTTAATTAAATATACATGAATAAGGTCTTCTACTCCTGCCAGTTTTCGCCGCCAATTGACAGCAAGTACCGGTGTTTGAAGCGTAACTTTTGTCATAGGTGTAAATAAAACATCAATGATTCTCCAGGATTCCGCTTTATCAATTTGCCCATCCTTAGCATGGGCTATCATATTTTGGATATTTTGTAACTGTACAGGTACAATAAAATCAACCTTTCCATCTTCGATTCCTTTTTCAAAATCAAACTGTGTTCCAGAATGGTGGATAGTAAATCGTTCATTTGTCTCCTCTACTACAATCCCGATATGTTCAAACACGCCATCAAAATAGGTCAACATTTCCGGTGTTTGTAAAATGTTCTGCCAGTTTTGGAGAGAAGACATATCCTGGGAATTCAGGGATGTAAAAAATAAAATACTGAACAATATTTTTCTCATGGTAGCCTCCTAATGGTGCAACCATTGGTATTTTCCAATGGAACCTAAAAGAAATATACCTTTGAACGGTGAATGTTGGCTAATTTTTTCTATGGATTTTCCACTTCATCCGGCACTGGTACACTTCCCCATTGCATTTTTGTATGGCGCATTTATTCTGCATGCAATACAATTATGGCGACCCTATTGGATTTGTAGAGTCATTGGATTGTGGCTTTTAGGAATGGCAGCCTTTTTTGCTATTTTTGCTTCTATTGCAGGGGAACGGGAAATGATTCGTGCCGGTCAGGTGGGCTATTCTACTGAAATTATTGAAATCATGAACCGCCATGAACTCATGGGCAACATTGTCGTATGGGGGTCTATCATACTTTTTATTGTATGGATAACTTTATTTTTCAAAAATATGAAAGATCGCCGGATAGATATATTAGCGTTTGCTTTTTTATTCCTATTGGTGGGGATTGTGACTTTTTCAGCTTATTTAGGCGGACAATTGGTTTGGGTCCATGGTGTTGGACTACCTTAATTGGCTTATTGAGGTTTGATAAACTTTATTATTATTTTCCCCACAGGCTGATTACTTTTATAGTTATACCCGAGTAAATGCGTAATGGTTGCTGCGATCTGATTTGTAGAGATCGTATCCGCATTTGTTATTTCTCCCAATGAAGGTGTATCAGGACCAATTATTGCAGCCCAAACATATTTTGCCTCAGGGACATCTTCCCCATGGGATCCCCAACGACCATCAATATACTTGCCACGACCATGATCCGTCGTGATTATCAATGTTGTTTTATTTCGATAATGCTTTTGAGACTGAATCCATTGCCAAATCTGTTTGATATAACTATCCAGTTTTTGAATTGCATTTAAATACTTCCCATATTCCCTTTGATGGGCGTATTCATCTGTTTCATCAAAAGCGATATATAGTAACCTCGGTTTGTTCAATTTTAAGTATTCAAACGCATATTCAAAAGTAAAGACATCCCATCGTACGCCTGTACCATACCCCGGATACGGAAGATCAGAAATAAAAGTATTCATCCATTTCTGTCTTGGCGTCAAGATGCTGTCCATGAGTGGAAATCCACCTGAATTAATGGTGAAATCGTTGCGTTCATTATTGATGATCCAATCAAACACATCCCAAGAAGAAAAGGCTGCCACATGATTTTCAAAACCAGACTGTTGATTCATGAATTCCAATACATTCATATTTGGGTTCAGCTCTTTAGCATTGCTGTTTACACTATCATCATTAAATCCCGTCAGCAATTCATTATATCCCGGATAAGAAAAGAGATAGGGATTGATCAGCTGCATAACACTCCCTTTTGTCTTATTTCCGACCACTTGTCCTTTTTTCTCAATTGTTTTCCATAAAAAAGGCATTAATGTTTGACGTCTATCATTGGCATCTTCTTTCCAAAATTCTGAATGGGTTCCTTCCAAATCTTTTACCATGGCTGAATCAGTGATTATATTGGGATCAGCACCAAAAAATACTTCTTCCCATCTTACTCCATCCATTGTAATTAAAATTATATTTTCCGTATGAAACCCTTTCTGGTTTTCAGGATCATCTGTACATCCGATTATTAGAAGAAATAAAATAACAATTAGATTTTTCATGATTCGTCCGGTTGTACATAGACGACGAAATAAATAGAGTGAGTTGAGGAGAATAATCCATAGCCTCCTTCAATATTACTTTCCGGTAAAATATATTGATTTTGGGGCATTCCAATAGGAAATCCCTTATAATATTTTAAAAACGATTCATCTGCAACCTGAATCTCAATCATGTGAGGACCGTAATAGTTGAATGAAAGCCAGCCAAAATCCAAAAATTGTTGACTTAAATGCCAAACAATCGGGTTGGCCCAATAATATTCCCCCTCTTCATTCACCATCATATGGCCTTTAAATATATGGGCTGACAGGGATGTATCCACAATCGCATTCGCAGGCGTTGCATCCATGGCATAACTGATAAGCCTGATCATGCCGGGATCGCTTTCTGCCTCCCAATTGACTGCAAACATGGGTATAGAAGCAAAACTTGTTGTGTAGCAACTTCCCTCTTTATAGGTCAACGTGTCCATTTTTAACTGTGAAAAATTCTTCATCTTTATGGCCCGCAGGATTTCCAATCTTGTATTCTCATCGAGGTAAAGATTAATGGGATCAATGGTTATTTGTTCACCATTACATTGGTAATCGGTGGATTTCACCGATTGAATATGCAAGCTATCTGGAATGATTGTCTGAGACTTCAACTCTTGGCCGTTCCAACTGACCGATAATTCATAGGTTTTATTTGGACTCACTATGTTTCCCCGGGCCCTCGGGCTAATAATATATCTTCCAGGATGGGTTTGAACGGGACTAAATGGATATACCGCAAATTCGGACCGAATGGCTACTTCTGCGTTCGAAATCCAATTGGCTTCCAACTCATGGGCTTGGTCAATATCATACGACCGAGAAACATAGATGGTATCCTGCATCCATTCATTGGCCTTCAAATTTCCAAACACCACCACTTTTTCTTCGTACGTATCCGCGTCATCTACAGGAGAACAGGATGACAGTAATAATCCAGCCGTCAAACCAATGAAAATAAATCGATTAAAATTCAAAACTAACTCCAATGCTGGGGATAATAGGCAGACCATTAATCACTCTTCGCTGGGGCCGACCTTCATCTGCTTCATCGATTTCTTTATCCCCATCATCATCTACCCCATTTTGGGTACTGCCAAATTGGTATACATAACGAAATACATTTTTTTGCCAATAGGTATTGACGATTTGAATAAACAAATCCATCTTTTTTCCCTTTACTTTCGTATGCCACACTGCACCCAAGTCTAACCGATGGTAAAGAGGATATCGACCCCCGTTTCGTGTGCCGGGTATTGTTCGATAAACCTGGTTAGATGCATCGGGAACTCTCTCAATATAATACCCTAAAATTGGGGTATAGGGCTGGCCGGTTTGATAAGTCCACTTGCCATTGATATCCCATTTCTTGTTCAGTCTGTAATTACCGATAAAATTAAATACATGGCGCCGATCCCAATTAGTATAATATTCTTCACCATGGAATTTTTTTCGGGATAATGACCATGCATAGGACGCCCAGCCATTTAACCGACCCAATCGTTTTTCAAAAAACAATTCAAATCCATAGGCATATCCGTCGCCCACATCCACCAAATCATCCAATGTTTCATCTGGAATCATCTCGTCAACCGTTGAACGTGTATCCACAAAAGTAAGAAGATTCTTCATATCTTTATAATAGGTCTCAATCTGCACATGATAGGAAGAACCAAAATATTCTTCATAACCCAAAACGACCTGAACTGCAGATGCAGGGTTCACGGAAGTATCAATGGCAAACCACGCATCTAAAATTTTGGGATTAAAATCATCTTGGATCGTTTCCATAAATTGATGATAAATACCGGTAGAAAAATTTATATATCGATCATTTGTCAATAAATATTTCATTCCAAAACGAGGATCCATAAACCAATGATCAGCGGCTTTATCGTAGTAATTTACTCGAAGACCCGGTTCAATCATGAGTTTTTTAGAAAGCCAATATTTTGTTTTTATATAGGCTGCACCCTCAATCGGATGAGATCGTGTATCAAAAATAGTACTATCTAAAAAACTGCTGCTGTAAACAAAGTCTAAATCTTTTATTTCCATCCCAAACCGGACCTGGGCATCCTGGGAGGCAAACCAAGTCCAATCAGACCGAAAAGTTAGATCATCAATATAATCTTCTTCATTGATGCCCGAATCACCTCCAAGACCAAAAAATATGTCGAATCGACTTTTGGCCAATAACCAGTTTGAAACCAACTTTGTATTAAAAAATTTACGGTAATTCATACTGAGTGTGCGATTCCCCCAAACACCTTTCAGTAATATCTCATCCCAGAATAAATCATCTTTCCCTGTATAAAATGACATGGAAATTCGATCATTTTTTCCCACATCCTGAAAAATATGTCCCTGCAAATCATAAAAATAATATGGAAAATGAAAACTGGTTCCTTTGAATACTTGATCGAAATATGTCCGTCTGGCGGACATGAGCCAAGCACCTTTGCCGATGGGTCCCTCCATAGTTGTCTGAGCCGACAACAAGGAGATCGATCCTTTCCCTTGAAATCTATTTCGATTCCCCTCTCGACTCCGAACATTTAACACTGCAGATAACCGGCCGCCATATTCAGCATTGAATCCCCCTTTTAATAGGTCAGCTTCTTTGATGGCATCCACAATAAAATTAGAGAAAAATCCTCCTACATGGGATGGATTGTAAACAGTAATACCATCGAGCAATATCAAATTTTGATCTGAGTTTCCTCCCCGAATAATCAAGCCCGTGCTGAATTCAGATTCTGTTAATACGCCAGGTAGACTTTGAAGGGTACGGAATAAGTCAGCTTCACCCAATTGAGGCACATTTTTTAACTGACGCATATTCAGGGTGTTCCGGCTGATCTGAATATTAACTCTTCGATCTACTTCTTCGCCCGTCACCTCGATATTACTCATCTCTATAGGCGTAACGATTAGAGCCGCAGAAAATTCAAAATCATCACCACCCTTTAATGAAATACGCTTAGTGAGTGTACTATATCCTAGATAAGAAACGATGACTGAATAATCACCTCTTGGAATGGCGCTAAGAACAAAATAGCCATCATGGTTCGTCGCTGTACCCCGATCTGTTTCTGCCAAATATACATTTGCACCTATGAGCGCTTCACCGGAACTTTGATCGGTGATAAAACCATAAATTTGGTTGGACTCTTGAGATTGAATGAATCCCCAGAGCAGGATAAGGATTAAACTATTTTTTCCCCAGGATGTCATCAAGAATTTCCCCTGCATGCGAATTGACATTTATTTTTTTGTATATTTTTTCTATCGTTCCTTCTGGGCTAATAACAAATGTAACTCGACTGGGCCATAGTCGCCCTTTTGTTCCATAAGCTTTGGATACATCTCTTTCTTTATCAGACAAAAATGTGAATGGAAGCACATGCTTTTTCTTAAATGATTTTAAGGCTTTGGGCGAATCATAGCTAATTCCAAATACAACAATATTTGCTTTTTCATATTCACTGAATGCATCGCGGAACCCGCAAGCTTCTTTTATTCATCCAGGGGTAGCAGCTTTAGGGAAAAAATAAACCACCACGCGTTTCCCACGATAATCCTTGAGTGTTACTTTCTTTTTATCCTGAGATAAAAGTGTAAAGTCTGGTGCCACATCGCCCACCTTTAACGAATTGCCGGAACTGCCAAACAATAATGTCATCATTGAAAAGAGTTTCATAAATTCCCTAAACCATTTTTTATTCATGAATTTTATCCCCTTAAGTAGGCAAGAGTTTCCAACGAAAAAGGGACCGGATCAATATTAAAATCTTGAAACGCTTTTGAGCCATCACATGTATTTCCTTCCATAAGCATTGTGAGTTGTTCTCCGGAAATTGGAAACCAGCTAAATCGATCCAGTACTGTACCTGCCATTTTAATTGGGAAAGCTGGTGCAGGGATTTTCCATTTCTTTTTACCGATTGCTTCCGCAATAAGATCAATCATTTTTTTCCAGGTAAATGTTGATTGACCTCCAAGTTCATAAGTCTTACCAATGGATGAATTATTTTTGAGTGCACGAACAAAACATTTTGCTACATCAGTGACATGGATGGGTGTCATAGAAAAGTCACCAGCGTTTTGGGGAATGAATCCATTAAAAAACAAGGGTGCCGGTATGGGTAAACTCAACATATCATTTTTCAGTTGTGAACAAAATTCAACTTGACCGTGGGGATCTCCAAAAATTAGGGACGGACGAAAAATGGTCCAATCCAAATCCGTATTTTTTAGATACTGATCTGCAATGAATTTGGTTTGCTGGTAGCCTGTTCCATCCATTTTGACACCGTTGGCACTCATGAGAATGAATCGTTTTATGCCCATTTCACCAGCTAAATCCATACAATCCCTGGCACCCGCAAAATGAAGGTTTTCATATGTGATTCCTTTTCTTGGAAATTCACGAATAATACCGATCAAATAAATAATAGCCTCAGCCTCCTGAATGGTTTCCTTTATCGCTGAAATATCGGATATGTCCCCATTAACAATCTCACATTTTTCAGCTTGAGAAAGTTTATGTTTACTCCCCTGCCGGACCAACATACTTGGGATCATTCCTGATGAAATTAATTCATCAATAATGTATGACCCAACAAATCCAGTTCCACCAAAAATTGCTATTTTCATTTTCTCAATTCTCCATAAATCCTGTTTATTGGAAATCCTTGTAAGGAGGCAATCCTTGAGAAGGTTTTGAAACTTCGCAAGGTTATGACGCTGCCAAAGTTAAAAACAGGTAGATCCCCACCGTTACACCCATGATTACAATGGATGTTTTTTTGGCTAATACCCAAGGCGTCATATCCACCGGTGCAGGATCCCGTTGGTCACTTATCGCAATTTCTTTTGAAGATTTTGGCCGAATATAACCAATGATTAGCATCACCATAACAGACCCAACAAAACTGATGAAATACCCATGAAGCCAATGGAGATCACCATCGCTGTTTGCAAAATATTCCGGTACATCTTGAATATTGATGAAAGTGAAAAATGCATAGGATGCCATACCAACCACCATCCCCACTTTTGCTGCAATGGCGGGAACATGTTTTGTCGTGATGCCCAATAAGAAAATGCCAATTATTGGAACACTGTACAGCCCATTCACTTTTTGAAGATATTCAAAAATAGACTGCATTTGATCCAACAACGGTGCAATAAAAATAGATGCGATGGCCAATCCAATGCCAAACTTTTTCCCAGTGGATACAATCTGATCGCCACTGGCTTTTTTGTTGATATATCCTTTATAAAACTGGAGTGAAAAAAGCGTAGATGCACTGTTCAATGCTGAGTTGAATGAACTTAAAATTGATCCCATCAATACTGCAGCAAATAGCCCTAAAGACCAATTCGGTAATACGTGCCTAACTATGGCACCATAAACTTGATCCTGTTTTCCAATAGTAATGTCAGTCATGTGTAATGCAATAATACCTGGGAGACATAACATTAAGGGCCCCACCAGTTTCATGGCGGATGCAAATAATACACCTTTTTGTCCTTCAGCCAAACTTTTAGCTGCCATAGCCCGTTGAACAATCACCTGGTTGGTGGACCAATAAAATACTTGAATAAACATCATGCCTGTTAGAAGTGTGGGCCATGGCACCGATACCACATTCCCATCTATATTCGTATGTGTGAGCGGCGTTAAATACTGCGGATTATTTTGTGTAAGTTTCGCCAATCCTGAAAAGAATGAACCTTCACCCAAAGCAATAAGCGCTAAGACTGGAATCGTTAAACCACCAATGAGTAATCCCACACCATTAATTGTATCACTCACAGCCACAGATTTTAATCCGCCAAAAATAGCATATCCGCTACCCAATATGCCGATGGTCGCCACCACAAACCATAATGGGAGATTGAGATCGAACATACCAATCATGGCCAAAGACCCTGTATATAAGACCACGGGCAGAAGAACCGTTACATATCCAAATAAAAATAATCCCGAGACTAAGGAGCGCGTGGTTTTATCAAAGCGTTTTTCCAAAAATGCCGGTGTGGTTGTAAATCCACTGGCAAGGTAGCGAGGTAAAAAAACCAATGCGGTTGCTATCATGGCAAAAGCCGCTAACGCTTCCCAAGCGATGCCTACCAACGCTTTATCTCCAAAAACAGCCCCATTAAGGCCTACCAATTGTTCTGTGGAAAGGTTGGTCAGTAACAATGAACCGGCCACCACAGGCCAGGCCAATGCACGACCCCCGGTAAAATATTCTTCTGTGGCATTATCAGATTTTTTCATTCTATGAACAATTCGATAGGTAGATAATGCCACACCACCTGTGGCCAAAATGAAGGAAATAATGGAAATTGTATTCATTTAATCCATTGTCAATTTTGAAAGTTTATTTAACCCAGTGCCCTCTTTGAATGGGATAAACATAAAACTATATTCATATTTATGAGAATTCAGTAAATATTGATTATGGGGTTTGGCGCCCCAACTATTGTCACCACCTACACCCATTTGTTTATAATCGATGAGCCAATCCACATGATCTTTTGGCTGAATATCTAGCTTTCCATGCCTTTGGCTTTTCGGTATATAGTCTAAATCGGAATATGGATATTGATGAACGCTACCATCAAACGTAGGAAATCCCTTTGCCAAAAGTCCCACTTTCCCATTGGATAAAGCCATCCACCTTACATCCGTTTTATTTCCCGTTTCCTGAGGGCGAATATATGGATATGTCTGATCCCAGACCGAGCCGGAATATTGGTCAACGGCTGCGGATGTTTTACGATCCCAATAGGATTCATGGGGTCCACGACCAAACCATTTTACCTTTTTAAAATCACTGGGCATATCAAATTTCATTCCAAATCTTGGAATTCCGTGTTGCAATGCGTCCGCAATTTCCACTTTTTGATTTACTTTAATGGCACCATTCCCATAAACATAATATGTGGACGTAAGTGTGGTGCTGGTGAGTGAATCTGAATTGATAATGATAATTTCTGCTGTATTGTTTTTGAGTGATCCATACAAAACATTTAGGTTCATATTTGAACCTGCATTTTTCCAGATCGCCATTCTTGCGGGCATCCCATTCCCCAAATCGTTATCCGTAGGCGCCCGCCAAAAGTGCGCTTCTGCAGGCGTTTTTATCAAATCTACCCCATCTACTATATATTGATTTAATTGACCCGATTCTCTCGAAAATAAAACTTTGAATCCTTGGCCATATATTTCAATACCCTTATCATTTTTGAAAAGATTGATGGCAGATAAATCCGATGGACTTGTAACGATAGGTTCTCGGTAAATAGGCAATTTAAATTGTTCCCAGGCAACCAAATGTCCTTTGGGAATTAATGGCTTTTTATATTTTGTTTTCACCTGAATTGATAAAAAATACTCAACACCCGGTTTAGGTATAATGCCTAAAAGATTAAATATTAATGTTCGTGATTCTCCAGGATTTAAATCGAGCGTACCCAGTCGTCCTGAGGATACATTTACATTATCTCCTTTAATGACCCAAGAAAATGTCAAATCACTTAGATCTATAAAATCATACTTATTGGTTACTTTAACTCGACCTCTTTTTAAATTATTTGCTTGAAACTTTATGGGTTGATACACCTTCTTCACTTCATGAATATGGGGATTTAAATTCCGATCGGCTGTCACCAATCCATTGGCACAAAAGTTGGAATCATTTTCGGCAAACTCCATCCCAAAATCACCGCCATAAGACCAGTAGTCTTGTCCCGTTGAATCGGTTTTTAAAATAACCTGATCCGCCCAGTCCCAAATAAAACCACCCTGAAGTGATTTGTATTTTTCAATTGTATCCCAATAATCAACCAAATTTCCCACACTATTCCCCATGGCATGGGCATACTCACATAAAATCAGTGGGCGATCGGGATTGGTTTCTGCATAAGTTGAAATTTCTTCAATCGTATCATACATGGGGAAAGCCACATCAGTATGGCTTTCTATTCCTGCAGGCTCATACACAACAGGGCGACTGGAATCTTTTCCTTTTAAATAATTGTAAAGCTTTACAAAATTTTGTCCGTCTCCTGCTTCATTCCCCATGGACCACATAATAATAGACGGTTGATTTTTATCCCGTTCAAACATGCGTTCACCCCGATCTAAAAATGCATTTGTCCATGTTGAATCATTGGTAATATGACCATAACTCCCCTCATGAAACTGCATGCCATGTGCTTCAATATTCGCTTCATCAATCACATAAAGTCCATATTCATTGCATAGTTCATACCACCGTTCCTGATTGGGATAATGAGATGTTCGCACTGCATTAATATTGTGTTGTTTCATCAACTGAATATCTCTCACCATTGATGCTTCCGTAATCGCACGACCTCGAACTGGATCCCATTCATGACGATTAACCCCTCTAATCGAAATGGCTTTTCCATTGACCCATAAATTGCCACCTTTTACTTCCACCCGTTTAAATCCTACCATTTGGGTGATATATTCAATTAAGGTCCCGGACGAATCAGATAGTGAAATCAATAACCTGTATAAATTAGGCGATTCTGCGGACCATGGCTTAATCCGTTTAACCTTCGTTTCAAAATTTGCGGCAATGGATGAATCAATATTGGTTACAAATGTTGAATCATATAATGACCTGCGCCGCCGGGATAAATCCATTAATTGTGTTCGAATAGAATAAGTTTGAGTCGTATCTCCATCGTTTACTAATTGAACATTCATGGAAAATTTTCCAATTGAATTTGAGCTATCCAACCCTGCTTCAGCAAAAAAATCAACGATCCGCGTTTTGGATTTGGCGTAGAGATAAACATCACGTTCAATTCCGCTGACGCGCCATGTATCCTGTCCTTCTAAGTAGGATCCATCTGAAAATCGGTATACTTCTACCGATATATTGTTTTCACCTACTTGAACGAAATCAGTAATATTAAACTCAGCCGGTGTTTTAGACCCTTGACTATATCCAACAAATTCACCATTTATCCATACATAAAAAGCTGATCGAACTCCCCCAAAATGTAAAAATATATCACGCCCCTTCCACGTATCAGAAATATTAAATGAATGACGATAGGATCCAACAACATTATAATCATGAGGAACCAAAGGAGGATTTGGTGTAAATGGGTATTCTTCATCTAAATAGATAGGCACAGACCATCCTTGTAATTCCCAATGCCCCGGAACTTTTATTTCAGACCAGCCTGAATCATCATAGTTCGTCTTATAAAAATTCTTGGGCCGGCTATCGGGGTTGGAAGAATAATTGAATTTCCAATCTCCATTCAGGGATTGAAAATATTTTGACTGGGTTTGATCATTTTGTAACGCCAGCTTTTCTGATTCAAAAGGAAAAAAGTGAGCCCTGGCCGGTTCACGGTTTAATTGCAAAATGGTTGGATCTTCCCACGCTACCCCTTGATCTTTATTACACCCAACTAAAAAGAGGGTAATGAGGTTTATAAGTAGAAGGCTATATTTTTTCATTTAATCTAAAATAATTGGCTAAAAATGGATGTTAAATTAAACACCAATGTGTCAGCATTTTCACGGGTAAATATAATGGGTGGTTTTATTTTGAGTACATTATGGTCCGGCCCATCCAAACTGATTAAAATTCCCACATCTTTCATTTGGTTAACCACCATATTTGCTTCTTCAGATGCGGGAATAAATGAAGCGCTATCCTTAATTAATTCAATACCAATAAAAAGGCCGTGACCCCGCACATCACCTATTATTTCATACTTGGATTGTAGTTCTTTTAATCGATTTATCAAATAATTTCCAACATCCATTGCGTTTTGTTGAAGGTTTTCTTCTTCAATAATATCCAATACAGCCTGCCCCACTGCACAGGAGACAGGATTGCCACCAAATGAATTAAAATATTCCATACCATTATTGAAATTGTCAGCAATTTCTTTTGTTGTCACCACTGCGGACAGCGGGTGACCATTCCCCATGGATTTTCCCATGGTAACAATATCTGGAATAACATCCTCTGTTTGAAATCCCCAAAAATGATTGCCCATCCGCCCAAAACCGATTTGGACTTCATCGGAAATGCAGAGTCCACCGACATTTCGTATCAATTCAAATGCTTCTTTTAAAAAATTATTGGGTAAGACCAATTGGCCACCGCATCCCATGAGTGCTTCCGAAATAAAAGTGGATACTTTTTTATTTTTCTCATGAATTTTCTCAATTGCTTCAACCACCTCTTTAACATAGCGCCTTGTTGATTTTTCACCACGGTATTTTCCTCTATAGCAATCCGGCATGGGAATGGTATAAACAAAATCCGGCGCTCCTACTCCCCCGGGGCCCTTATGTTTATAAGGACTAATTTCAATGAGGGATGACAGGTTTCCGTGATAGGCCCCATCTAATACAATTGTTTCCTTACTTTGGGTATATTTACGGGCAATTCTCAAAGCCAAATCATTCGCTTCACTTCCAGAATTTGTGAAAAAACACACATCCAATCCTAGGGGAAGTTTATCCGTTAATGCCTTGGCATAATGAACAACAACCTCATCCAAATAGCGTGTATTGGTATTCAGTCTTTCATATTGTCGCTGAGCCGCTTCCACTACTCTTGGATGACAATGGCCCACATGTTGAATATTATTCACTGCATCAAGATATTGTTTCCCATCTGCATCAAAAAGATACTGCCCTTCTCCTCGGACAATATGAAGCGGTTCTTCATAAGATAGACTCAAAGATGGACTCAAATATTTCTCCCGAAGGGAACGAATTGAATTTTTATCCAGCATTTACAATGGCAATTAATTTATCTGACCAATCAGCCAAATTTTTATTTTTCATTTTATTTAAAAATTCTTTCGCAGGATTTACGGATATTGAAAGATATGGGTTTTCCGGGAAAAGAGGTTGCCGATAGGATGCCATGGTAATGGAAATGCATAATCGAAGGCACATTAAATAAATAACGGATTTCAATTCACTTTTGTTAAGAGGAAATGTATAATGAAACCCTTTTAAGACTTGAGCAATTGCACCCAATGGATCGTCTTTTTCTAAGGCGACATAGGCCATACATACAGCAGGTTCCAAAGCAATATATGAATAAATCATATCACCAAAATCAATAATTCCTGTAGTGCTGCCATCACGATTCACCAACACATTATGATCATTTCCGTCGTTATGAATGACCATTTTTCGCAATTGATCTTCCATGGGTAAAACACAAGATTCGTATTGATTTAAAAACCAATTGACTAAAATTTTATCCTGAGTCTTTTTGAAATGATGAGTTTTTAAAAAATCAACACAACGCACATCCCAGGGGAAATACCGTTTTGATGCGGAATGGCTAAAGTCTTTTAGGGAAAAATCAAGATTCCCCAAAAATTTTCCCAATTCAAAAAGCATATCAATAGATTGATTTATATCTGTTAAAAATTGGCCATCAATATAATGAAGGAGCCGAGCCCAATTCGATTCGCCATTCGATTCAATTTCGATAATATCATCACCATTGATGGAAGGAATCGCCAACGGCAGTTCCATACTAGTATCTGTTTTTGCCATATGCTCCATGGCCTTATTCTGCATATCCAGTACATCATATTCTTCTGCAGTATTTGATATTTTTAATATATATGATTGGTCCTCTCCGAGAATCTTAAAATTCTGATCTCGATCACTCACCAAAGATTCAACCGTTCCTGCAATTCCAAATTGTTTTAAGGCAATTTTACCCGCTTCATTTTTTGACAATAATGGTGCAGGAGTATCAAAAACAGATTTTTTATCCAATCTGTTTGATTTCATCACTGGCACGGACGCCCGATTCGATCGCGCCATTCATAGATGCTCGATTATGGGTTGTATGTTCTCCGGCAAAATGCACTTGGCCTTCCGGCCTCCGAATTATATTTAAAAAATCATGCTGCCCCGGGCCCACAAATGAATAACTACCCCTTACCCAAGGATCCTCATTCCAATATTTGCTGATACCACTTTCCCAATATTGTGGCGTATTTGGCCAAAGTTTTTCTGAAGTGTCCCGAGCGACTGTTAGTCTTTTTTCTTCCGACATTTTTCCAAGTTTTTCTGCATCGGCACCGGATGTAAAGGACAAAAGTATTCCTCTTGGCCCCGGTTGATCTGTTGAAAAATGGTAAACTCGCCTGAGTGGCGTATCGGTAAAAATCCGCTGACCCATACTACCTTTTTCATCCCAAATTCGCTTTTTAAACTGCATGGCAATTTTCATTACATGCCCATAAGACTGGTTCCGAATGACATGCATTTTATTCTCTGAAAAATGCGGCGTTATTTTCGTTCGCCTTAAAATGGTTAATGGCATAGCAATGACAGTCCGAATTCCTTTGAGTGAAGTTTGCTTCCCTTTTTCATTAAAGAAAACTTCAACACCACTTTCTCCATGTTCTATTTTAGTCACAGATCGATTATACTTAATGTTGGATGAAATCGCTTTTGCGAAAGATTTCGGAAGCTGATCATTTCCACCCAAAATCCGACCTTCATCTGTATCTTCAGAAAAACCTCCAGCCATATAATGCCCCATGACCAACCTTAAAGCTGATAATGTTTCAGGACGTCCTGTACTTTCCGTGGCATTGGTATAGGTATATAAATCAATTATATCTTTGGGTGCTCCTTCATTAATGAGTAAATCTTTAATGGACAGTTTATCCAATGCCAAAATGTCTTCCGGCAAATGGCTCCAATCAATTGGGTTTTCGATTACCGGCTGGCCACCATATTCATGACAACTAAAACAAGACACATCATTATCGACCACCCAATCGTCTACTTTTTCAATCCACGATTGAATGTAGGGTTCTTCCTGCCCAAATAACTGCCCCCCCTCTACACCATCGTAAGGCAACCTTTGATTTTGAGATTGGAAAGTTTCCATATTATACTTTTTACCTCTGACATAAATCCCGTCATACAACTTTGCATTCAGTATTTTGAGGCCAAATACTTTCGCATATTCTCGGGCATAGATATCTTCTGAGTTTACATACTCCGCACCCATTTCTGCATAAAGGTGATCTGCAAAAGGTTCGCGATATGTCCGTACACGTCCGCCGGGTCGTTTTCGGGCTTCCAGTACAATGACATTATAACCGGATTTTTTTAATTCATATGCACAGGATAAGCCCGCCAGTCCGGCACCAATAACAATGATGCGTTTATCATCTGATGGTCCTGAGAATAGCGTAGAAATCGCAAATGGAGATAGTGCTGTAGCAGAAGTAATTGCCCCTGCTTTTTTAAGGAATGACCGCCGAGTGATTTGTTTTTGTTTTGATGCTGATCTCACATTACCTCCCTATTTTGGTTTGGCAAATTAAATCAGCAAGGGGATAGACAAAAAGGAATTAGTCTAGGATCCTCGGTATTGTAATATATAAAATAGTGCCTGTTCGCAAGGCGAAGAATTCTTTGAATTAAATGGGCCAATATTCAATGGCATTATTACCGATCCCTGGAGCAAGGATAGAATTAAAAACATAATGCCAAAAGGTGAAAAATAAAGTCAAATTATTTTACCCATTATTCTCCTGCATGAGGGTTTCAATTTCTTCAATTGTTTTTGGGATGGGGGGGCCAAGAATCCGATATCCATCTTTGGTGATTACAATGTTATCTTCGATTCGAATGCCGCCAAAATTTCGATAATCCTCAAGTGCATCATAATTAATGAAATTGATATGTTTTTTATCCGCTTTCCATTGGTCAATTAAATGTGGAATAAAATATATTCCGGGCTCTACGGTTAGAACAAATCCAGGCTCAAGTTTTTTTGCCAAGCGCAAATAGGCTAATCCAAATTGGTCACTTCGATCTTTTTTATCATCGTAACCCACCAAATCTTCTCCCAATCCTTCCATATCATGGACATCCAAACCCAACATATGCCCAAGACCATGAGGGAAAAATAAGGCGTGGGCTCCAGCATCGACCGCATCCTTAACATTTCCTTTCATTAATCCTCTTGCTTTTAACCCTTCAACAGCAATTGAAGCTGCTTTTAAATGGGCATCTTTATATGATTTCCCTGGTTCACAATACTTAAATGCTTCCGATTGCATTTCATGAACAATATTGTAAATGGCTTTTTGGCGATTATTAAATTGTCCATCTACAGGAAATGTTCTTGTTATATCACTCGCATAATGAAGTGGCGACTCTGCACCGGAATCGTTCAAAACCAATTGCCCTGTTTTCATTGTATTAAAATAATCATTATTGTGTAAAATTTCGCCTCGAACTGAAAATATGACCGGATAGGCCATTCGGCGGCCATAAGACAATGCGAATCCTTCTATCTGGCCAACAACCGTTTGTTCTTTTGTTCCGGGACGAGTCAACATCATAGCCAATTTATGCATCTCAGCAGTGATGACTAACCCTTCTTCAATTTCAATAATTTCTTCTTCCGATTTAATTGATCTTTGTCGAATGACTGCTTGGATTAACTTCTTTGAAGATCCCCTTCCATTTCCATTGAAAAAGCGATTGATAAAGGATTTTTGATCCGCCCGATATTGAGGAAGATAATGAATGGATTCTTTTTTTGACTGGACAGAGTTTGGTAATTCTTTATTTTGAAGAAAATGATCTATACCCGCCATTTTTGCCAGTTCTTGAATAGAAGTACGTTCCCCTTCCCAAACAATATCACTGACAGTCAAGTCATCACCAAACAATGTAGATTCGCCTGAATCCGCATCAATGACTAAGTTTAGATTTGGGTAATCCAATCCGCAATAGTACAAAAAGCTACTATCTTGGCGAAATCTTAAATGGTTAGACGGATAATTCATGGGAACAGGCATATTGCCAGGTAATAAAACCATTCCCTTCTTTATGACCTTACAAAGGTCCTTTCGACGCTTTTGATATGTATTTGCTGAAAACATGGTTGCGAATCTATTACCTCGAGTTAACTATATTGAATCTTTTTTTAATTTGATAACCTAATCCATTCAATTAGGTGAATAGCTTTATACACATCATGTTGCGGTTTGTGTATATATTTAATATTGTTTCCATTATAGCGCAAATAAGAATTAAACAGAATTACCCTATTATTCTAAGAATAATCAGGCGGAAGAATTGTATTGATCCTATAGTAACGCAATAAACACTTAGTACACATTTATTGGATATTTGTTAAATGGTTAATAATCAAAAATTAATCCTATAAAATTTGGTTATCATTTTTTTTATTGGAACAATCATCATTCGCATTCCGTTAACACACTATTCCTTGGAGGGAGTGCCGTAAGGCATTCCCTCTTTTTTTTTACCAAAACGAAAGGGAGCACGCCATGCGCCTAAATAAAACAGACGGATTCACACTTGGATTCGTACTCATCGCAGCATTCGCTGTATTACTAAATGGATTCCTAAAACATCAACCGGAGGAACCGATTGTATTCACAGAATCCAACACCCTGGAAACAACGCCTCAATTTTCATTTAGTATTGAACCATCCAATATTGAAGAGTCTATTGAGAACGAACCTGAGATGATCGTTGTTCAACAAACAACGTCCATCTCTTTCGCTGAAGCTTTTGCTATTGCACGAAATTCAAGAGGACCTGGTGCCATTTTCGTATGGAATGGCCAATCATACACCACCAGCTTTGCTGAAGAAATTGTTAAACCAGGCGAAACCTTAGATTCTACTCGAATCAATCTTGTGCTCAATCAACCACCGGAGAAATAGGTAAACGACATGTAGAGGGGCAAATTATTGCCCCTCTAACTATTTGTTTTGTTGATTATGATATATATAATTATTTATGGTATTATATCATTATGTCATATATTCAATGATACTATCTGAAAGGTTTTTTATGAATTTAACAACAACATTGAGATTACCCGAAACTGAATTGAAAGCACTGCGTGTCATATCTGCGCTGGAAAATAAATCCATGAGTAAAATCATCCAGGGGCTCATTGAAGAATATCTTCAGGATTATAAAGATGTCATTGACGCAAAATCGGCCAAACAGGAAGACGGTGAAATTCCCTGGGAAGAAGTGAAGAAAATCTGGGATACGAAATAGAATAAAATGATATATAGAATCCTGTTCAAGCCTTCTGCGTTCAAACAGGGTAAAAAACTCCCCAAAAAAATACAAAGCAAAATTAGGGAAGCCATTGATAAACTCAAAACAGAGCCACGAAAAATTGGATGTAAAAAATTAAGAGGTACAAATAATCTTTACCGGGTTCGTGTAGGTGATTACCGAATCGTATATGAAATTGAGGATGATCGGTTGATTATTTTGGTCCTGAAAATTGCCCACAGGAAAGATATTTACCGATAATAAACCATCTTTTCGGAAGGTCGTGTCTCTCGATTTACCAATTCTTGTATCTAAAAACAATTGATTTATATGGTGAATATGCTAAATAACAAAAAGCCTAGGATTAATAGGATTTCGTGTATCATAACGGCCAAACCAGATAAATTTTCATGTGTTGAGATTGTGGAACAATGCCCACAATGGGAGAATCATTTTGTTTATAAACCTGTCCAAAACCTCGCCCAATGGCTGTTCCCAAAACTGCGCCAAATATTACATCACTCAAATAATGTTCATTATCATGAATTCGGCTCATACCCGTAATCCCCGCAAGAATATAGGCTGGAATTCCAATCTTTGGTCCAAATATCTCTTGGGCGATGGTTGCAGTTAAAAAACTATTGGATGTATGGCCCGAGGGGAAAGATCTATTGTTTTTTCCGTTGGGTCTATTCCGCCCCACACCAAATTTTAATCCGTATGTCAATAAGCCATTTGCCACAAAAGCCGTACTGGCATATTTAAATTTTTCATTTTTATTCTCGGATGTTAACAGGGCACCCCAAAGTAATAACTCCCCGCCGATTCCCCAATAATCCCCAAATTTCGCCATTTGATTTGGCATGAGCCCATTGGCTTGAGCATAATCGTTGAATCTATTATCATATTTAGATGCAATTCCGGTTCCGAGAATACCACCGATCAAAAGCCAGCGATTAGATTTATTCGATACTGTTTGGGCAAATCCGTCCGTAAAATATACGGTAGAACTGGTTTGGCCTGCCAAAATAGAGAACAAGATTAGAATAATTGATATAACCCGCATTGTTTGTTTATTTCTCTACAGAAATTAAACAAAATTGATGGCGTATTCCTCTACTTTCACTTATGACCTAAAACAAATAATGAATAAGTTTCGCCTTCAATTAACTTATGAAATTAGAATGAACACCCACCCACTTAGAGAATTAATCAAAGATTCAGAATTAATGTCATCTATTGCCCAATCTTACGGCACCCCTTCTTACATATATGAAAAAGGTCAAATTGAAAATAATGTAAAACGATTGAAAAACACCTTGGCGACTTATTTTGAAAAATCTCATATCTGTTATGCTGTCAAAGCAAATAGCAACCCTCACCTGTTGAGATTAATGAAATCGGCTCATCCGGAATTGGGAGGCGATTGCTCCAGCCCTGGAGAAATATATGCTGCAGGATTAGCCGGCATCGATCCAAAAGATTGCATTTATACAGGAAATTATGAATCTAATAGCGATATAGCTATGGCGCTCAAAAAAGGAGTGTATCTTAATTTAGATGATGAAACTTCTTTCGATCGTCTTTTAAAAATCGGAAAACCCAAACGCATTTCATTTCGATTGAATCCCGGTTTTGGCAAAGGAACCTTTTCACAAATCACCACTGCAGGAGAAAATGCAAAATTCGGAATTCCGGCAGAAAAAATAATTAATGCTTATAAAAAAGCACAGGATGCAGGCATTCGCCAATTTGGACTCCAATGCATGGCCGGTTCGGGAAATCTTGACGAAGATTACTGGGAGGAATTGCTCACGGCCATTTTGCACCACACAAAAAAGATAGAATCCAGTTTAGGAATAAATTTTGAATTTATCAGTATCGGCGGTGGATTGGGTATCCCATATAAAGATGAGGACACACCTTTAAATTATAATCGCCTCTTTGCCAAATTATCTAATATATTGTATCATAATTATCCAGAAAAAGCATCGGCACCTTCCCTGTGGGTTGAACCGGGGAAATCGTTTATTGGAGATGCTGGGTTTATCCTGACCCGCGTAACAGGACTCAAAGAAAGTTATAAAAATTTCGTCGGCATAGATGCGGGTATGGAAACGCTCATGCGGCCCGCTTTATATGGCGCATACCATCGGATGATCAAAGTAGGGGAGCATGGTGAGAACAATGGATCTTACGATTTTACCGGTCCCATTTGTGAAAACACAGATCGCATTGCCACCGCCAGGGAATTCCCGAAAGTGACAGAAGGTGATCTAATCGCTATACTGGATGCAGGTGCTTATGGCTATGCCATGTCTCATAATTTTAATACGCGTCCGCGCGCGGCAGAAGTTTTGCTGGACGGAGATACGCACCAATTAATTCGTAAACGTGAAACAATTGAAGATATTTTTTTTGGGTGTAATGTTTAAAACTTTTACCATTATCATCTCTATCCTGTCCATGGGTGTGGCTCAGGATATTCCTAAAAGTATTCACCAGATTGAACTTGAATACAATAATACATATTATCTTGAACCGGCATTTAAACCATCCACCGGACCGGCCAAACCCCTTCAACAAAGAAGCAAAACACTGACTAAAACTGTATTTGGATACCATCCTTATTGGCAAGGGACCAAATGGCAGAATTATAAATTTGATCTTCTTTCGACCATCGCCTATTTTTCTGCAGAAGCCAATGGATCCGGTGAACTGACTGATCTCCATGGGTGGCCAGCCACTGACTTGATTAACAAAGCACATGAAAATGGTGTGGAAGTTGTGTTGACTGTGACCATCTTCAATAAAACAGATTTAGAAACATTACTCAGTAGTGAAAGCAATAGAACCACTCTAATCAATAACCTTGTGAATCAGGTTAAAAGTGCCAACGGTGACGGTGTAAATATTGACTTTGAAGTTTTCCCTGCTTCACAAAAATCAAATCTGGTTACTTTTGTTAAAGATCTGAGAACTTCCTTACGAAATGAAATTTCTCACGCACAAGTTACATTAGCCACACCAGCTGTGGATTGGAGTAGCGCATGGGATTTTAATGCTTTGGCGAGGGAAAGCGACGGTCTATTTATTATGGGATATGATTATTATTGGAAAGGCAGTACGACCACTGGACCTGTTGCACCCTTAAAAGGAGGGACATACAATATAACCAACACAGTGAATACCTATCTTTCTGCCACGGGAAATAATGCTGAAAAAATCTTACTTGGTGTTCCCTATTATGGATACAAATGGGCAACCATTAACCAGAATATTGGTGCCAGTACAACTTCATCTGGCGAAGCAGTAATTTATGTAACGGCTGAATCCGAAGCTCAATCCTATGGCAAATTATGGCATAGCGAATCGGAAACACCCTGGTATCGTTATCAAAGTAATGGGTGGAATCAAACCTGGTATGATGATAGTCTTTCTTTATCCCACAAGTATGATTTAGCCATTTCAAAAAACTTAGGTGGTGTAGGCATGTGGGCTCTGGGTTATGATAGTGGGTATAATCAACTTTGGGATGCATTAAAAACAAAGTTAGCTGAAAAAACTGCTCCATCCACCCCTATCGATATATCAATAACCAATATGGGTATGGGTATTGTAGCCATAGATTTCTCCGGTTCCCAATCAGCTACGTCATTTCAAGTGCAGCGTGTTTTTCTTAATTCAACTCAAATGGAAGATTTGGGTACTTTCACTACTGCGCCCATTTTATTACAAGGTCTAAATGCAAATGAACCGTATTACATTAAGGTTCGGGCAATAAATAATTATGGGGATAGTGATTATTCAGAAGTCTTGGGCGTCGTCTCCTCAGCCAATTCGCCCAAAGTATTAATTGTGAATGGATTTGATCGGGTAACGGGTACAAATAACACTTTCGACTTTATTCATCAACATGGTAATGCAATTTATCAGAACAGCTATCTTTTTGATTCTGCTAATAATGAAGCTATCATAACTGGTAAAATAAATTTAACAGATTATTCAATCGTAGATTGGATTTTAGGAGAAGAAGGTAGCGCTACATCCGCTTTTTCGGACAAAGAACAGGGTATCCTTAAATCGTTTCTTAAAGGTGGCGGTCGACTCTTTGTATCCGGTTCAGAAATTGGCTATGATCTTTCTGAGAAAGGCAGTGTTTCTGATCAACTTTTTTATGAGAATTTTTTAAAGGCCGAATATTTAACCGATGCCGCTGGTGGTAAACAAGGCACCTATGGTGCCACGGGTGTATCTGGAACACTCATGGGAAACATTACATTTTCCTTCGATAATGGATCTCATGGTACCTATGATGTGGATTGGCCAGACGGAATTAAACCGGCAAGTAATGCTGAATCCATTTTAAAATTTGACAATGTAGATTATGTTGCAAATGGTGGGGCGGGGATTGCCTTTTTAGGTGCATTTGATGGAAGTCCAATCTCAGGCGGTATCGTTCATTTGAGCGTTGGATTTGAAACCATTTACCCTGAAGAAAAAAGAAATAATGCCATGGCAAGAATTTTAGATTATTTAGATGGACCCATTGCAGCAGTAGGAAATGAAGAAACTACAATTCCAAAAAAGCTAAATATTTCATCTCTTTATCCCAACCCATCAAACCGATCTATTTCCATAGAATTTCAGGTCTTCGATCATTCAACAACCGCTTTTTTAACCATTACAAATATTATGGGTAGAGAAATTGTCAAACAATCTATCCAACCGTTAGCAGCAAAAACTCAAAAGTTTAATTGGAATGGGTTGTTCGCCAATGGACTAGAAGCACCTTCCGGTATTTATATCGCAAAGCTTTCCCAGGGAGATCAACTCGTAACTAAAAAATTTACATTATTGAAATAATGAAAAAACCTTTGTGTTCCCCCATTGTGGGGGAACACAAACGGGATAAAATAATGAAAACTACTGCTCCCACGCCTCAACAAACAAACATGAAACGAAATCCTAAAACAAACCCGATACCCCTCATTTTACTATTTCTGATTGGATGTACCACAATCCCAAAATCTATTCATCCAGATGAGAATAAAAGTTTAGCATCACCCAATTTATCCAAAGTCAAAGTCGGATTAGATATTTTATTAAATAATAGATTTGAGTTAATTAAAAACAAATCTGTTGGCTTGGTAACCAATCAGACTGGTGTCGATAAAAACGGCATACCCAATTACAAACGATTTATGGCTTTAAACGATGTGGATTTAAAAATCATTTTCTCACCAGAACATGGCTTATTCGGCGAAGCAGCCGCTGGGGAAAAAGTGAAGTACAATGGTCAAATAAAAACATTACCAAAAGTGGCCAGTTTATATGGTAAAAACCGTAAACCCACCCAAGAACAATTGGCGGGTCTCGATATTATTATTTATGACATTCAGGATATAGGTGCACGGTTTTATACCTATATATCAACAATGGGGTTGGTGATGGAAGCGGCGGCCGATGCGGGTATCCAGGTCATTGTTTTGGATCGTCCAAATCCCATTACAAACAATCGTATTGAAGGGCCGATTCTAAGTTTGGATTATCAATCATTTGTAGGTTATTACCCTATTCCTATTCGCTATGGATTAACAGTCGGCGAACTGGCCAAAATGATCGTTGGTGAAAATTGGATTAATTCAATTCCCGATCTACTTGTTATTCCTGCTGAAAATATAAATAATAACCTATGGTTCGATGAAACTGCATTGCTCTGGATTAAACCATCTCCGAATATTCCTGATATAGAAACAGCCCTCATTTACCCCGGCATGTGTCTCCTGGAAGCCACAAATTTGAATGAAGGACGTGGGACCTATAAACCATTTAAACAGTTTGGGGCACCCTGGATTGATAAGCAAGCATTATCTATCGCCCTAAATAATTTAAATATTCCCGGCGTGGCTTTTAAACCGGTGAGTTATACACCTACCTCGATTCAGGGGATGTCAAATAATCCAAGGTATAAAGATGAAAATTGCCATGGAATTGAATTAATAATCACCGATCGAAATAATTATAATAGTGTAAATACAGGACTCGCCGTTATTAAAACTTTGACAAAACTTTATCCAAACCAACTTAACTTTAATGATAAATGGATGACTAAATTATGGGGGAAATCTGGCTTGCCCGAAAAATTAATAAACAATATGCCCATCCATTCAAATTCAGATCACTTCCAAAAAATAGCATCAAAATATCGATTATATGAATAAAATACTATTATCCATAATATTTGTATTTCTGCTGGGCTGTACCCACACACCTTCCATTTATAAGGAGCAGGGAACTCAATCCATAAAATCCAATATTCAACATATTATTGATTCTTCCGGATTATCTACCAATATGGGGATCAAAATTGTATCATTAAAGTCAAACAAAACACTCTATGAACTCAATGCCAAATCATTATTTAATCCTGCCAGTAATACAAAAATATATACCTGTATTGCGGCCATTTCATTTTTAGAACCAAATTATACTTTCAAGACTGAAGTGTATCAAGATCAAGATGTGATTTATCTTGTGGGTGGTGGCGATCCAGACCTTTCTTTAAATGAATTAGATTCTTTAGCAACAATCGTGTCTTCAAAAATTCAAGGTGCCAAAAAATTGGTTATTGATGATACACGATTGGACTCAACGCTTTATGGCGAGGGATGGATGTGGGATGAAGGCGCATGGTGGTATGCGGCAGAAATCAGCGCCTTATCTGTAAACGATAATTGTGTGGATTTTTATATTAATCCTGGGGGTATTGGTGAACCTGCTTCCGTTCTAACGAATCCGATTTCAGACTACTTCCAGATTGAGAATACTTCTCTCACTGTCAATGATACTTCTGGATTTAAAAAGTTCAAAATTGATCGCGACTGGAGAAATCAAGTGAATCAATTCACGATTGTTGGTAACATAATGGATACTACTTCAACAGATACCATTTATCGAAATATTCATAATCCATCTTATTATGTGGGCACTTTATTTAAAGAGTCGCTCCAACGCAATGGTATAATAATAAATCAGATAACTAGAGGAAATCGGCCATCCAATGCAAAATGGATTGGGCATCATGAATCAGAATCTTTAATTCATTCCTTACAAAACCTCATGGTCGAAAGTGATAATCTCACAGCTGAGCTTTTAGTGAAAACTATTGGCTTCGAATCAACAAAAACACAGGGAAATTGGGATAACGGATTATTGGCCGTTAAAACATTTTTGAATAATGATGTGGGAATTGATACAACTCAATTGGCATTGAAAGATGGTTCTGGCGTTTCTCGCTATAATTATTCAAGTGCCAACCATTTCATTCAACTTTTATCATGGGCTTACCATACACCATCCATTCGGGATCTATTTATTCATACACTCCCCATCGGTGGTCAAAACGGCACGATAGAAAATCGGATGTTACCCGCCAGTGTTCGTGCCAAAACTGGCTCTCTTTCTGGCGTGAGTGCCTTGTCAGGTTATGTGATTACTCAAAGTGGAGAACCCATTGTTTTCTCCATATTAATGAATGGTTTTACCGGTTCTACCAAACCATATCGAGACCTCCAAGACCACATCGTTCAATACCTCGAAGGATTATAATGGTTCGCAACTATCCCATTATTAAAGAAGAATCCGTGAAATATTATTCTTTAAAACCCCCATTGTCCCCCTATTACAGGGGGATTCAAAGGATACGTCAACCGGTTGAATTTGGTTATTTTTTCCCCTGTCATAGGGGAAATACAAAGGGGTCATAAATAACGGTTAAACCCGATGAAGAATATAAAAGAAATCAACAAACCCAAACTCAAACCCATAAGACGGTTACACAGAAATTCACCAACTCCATGGGAATGGAAATTATGGCAATTTTTAAAAGAGAGGCAAATATGTGGTCATAAATTCCGGAGACAAGTGAGCATTGATGATTATGTAGTAGATTTTTGTTGCTTGGAATTAAAACTGATTATTGAAGTTGACGGTAGTGGTCATTTAACTCCAAAACAACAAAAATTAGATAAAGAAAAAAGGAAAGCTTTAGAAAATTGGGGTTATTCAATTATTCGTTTCTTTAATAATCAAATTGATGATAATCTTAATGAAGTGTTAGAAATCATTTCTTCAAAATGTAAAGAGTTGGAAATTTAGTCGATGTATTCTCATTTTTTCAAACCCCTATTGTCCCCCTATTACAGGGGGATTCAAAGGATACGTCAACCGTTTGAATCTCTATATAATCTCTCCTGTCATAGAGAATTCCTACCCACCGCCTTTTTTATTTCAATTGTAACAGGCGGGAAAGAAGCGGCTATAAATTGGGGATTCATGTGAAAACCTTAGGAAATTTCAACCGATCCATTATTGGAATAATATTACTTTCGCTTTTTGCAGGATGTTCAAAACAACCAGAGATTAGCCCTTATGTTATTGTATTAGGGATTGCTCAAGATGGGGGGGTCCCCCATGCAGGATGCCAAAAGAATTGCTGTATCAATCGCTGGGGTGACCCAAATGAAAAGGTTATGGTTGTCTCTTTGGGGATTGTGGACCCCAATTCAAATGAAACTTGGATAATTGAGGCAACACCCGATTTTCCCAAACAGATGGAAATTCTTACGGGAAACGACATTGACAAACTTAAAGGGATTTTTCTAACCCATGCCCATATTGGCCACTATACTGGGTTGATACACTTGGGTCGAGAAGTAATGGGTACCAAATCTATTCCAGTTTATTCTATGCCAAAAATGACAAAATATTTAAAGGCCAATGGGCCATGGCGTCAGTTAGTAGAATTAGAAAATATAAAAATTGAACCAATGAAAAACAATCGGACAGTCAAGCTAAATGATCGATTATCTATAACACCTTTTATTGTTCCTCATCGTGATGAGTACTCCGAGACAGTTGGATATAAAATCGATGGTCCTAATTTATCACTCATTTTTATTCCGGATATTGACAAATGGGAAAAATGGGATAAAAATATTTTAGATATAGTAAAGAAGAACGACTACGCCCTTTTAGATGGATCTTTTTATAACAATGCTGAACTGCCCCATCGAGATTTATCTGAAATTCCCCACCCATTTATAATTGAAAGCATGACCAAATTCAAAACACTCTCAACAAATGATAAAGCTAAAATCCATTTTATACATTTGAACCATACAAATCCAGCTCTGATAGAAAATTCTAATGAAACAGTTCAATTAAAACAGAATGGATTTCAAGTGACAAGTCTAAAACAAGTATTTCTACTTTCAGATTAACGCATTAATAGGCCTACTTCTTTTTCATTAAGTCCTCGACGAAGAACAGCAAATATCCCCGGGTCCTTTTCTAATGGAAAAGCAGCTCGCCCGCCACCGCCGTGAACCACATTTACCTTTTCACCTTTTTCATTTTGTAATTCTGAGACATGTACAGACTCTTTCCCTTCCGGATAAAACAATTCAATATCTGTACCTACCTCTAATCGATTTTTAACATCAAACCAAAGTCGACCCGTAGATTGTTCCCATTGGCAATTCATCCCCAGTGCTTTATGGGATCTCTCCAAGGAACGATTGTCATGATAATTTTCTCCATATTCTTTAGGATTCCTTGCATAAAACCCCGTAGTGTATCCCCGGTTAGACAGTGCAGTTAAATCATTCAAATTGTTTAAATCAAATGGTTTTCCTTCAACCATATCATCTATAGCCTTTCGATATGAACGCGTGACCATTGCAGCATAATATTCTGATTTCGTTCTACCCTCTATTTTAAAACTCATGACGCCTGTATCTCGAATATCTTCTAAAAGTTCCACAGCACATAGATCTTTAGCATTAAATAAATAGGTGCCATTTTCATCTTCTTCCATGGGATATTCTTCCCCGGTTCGTTCCTTCTCTTCAACAAAAAACCCGTCGCCTGGAGAGGCATATTGCCCATTTGACGATATGGAATCCTGGTTTTTTTCTGACGCTACCAAAGATTCACCTTTTTGTTTTAAATCATATTCCCACCGGCAGGAATTCGTGCAGGTTCCTTGGTTTGCATCCCGATGATTCATATAATTACTAATTAAACAACGCCCGGAATAAGCAATACAAATGGCACCATGGACAAAGCATTCCAACTCTATTCCTGCAACTTTCTCATGAATTTCAGAAATTTCTTTTAGGCGAAGTTCCCGAGATAAAATAATTCGTTTAACCCCTAAATCTTTCCAAAAATCAACTGTTGTCCAGTTTGTAGCATTGGCTTGAGTGGACAAATGAACCGGTATGTGTGGAACCCGTTTTATTGCTTGATGAATCAAGCCCGGATCTGCCATAATTAAACCATCCGGTTTCCATTCTGCGATTTTTTCCAACTCACGAATAAATCCATCTACTTTTGTATTATGGGCATAAATATTTAAAGTAAGATATACTTTCTTTCCAAGCGCATGGGCGTATTGAATTCCCTCAATGAGACTTTCTTCTCTAAAATCATTCTCACGGGTTCGTAAGGAAAATCGCGGAACGCCTGCGTAAACGGCATCGGCACCATAGGCAAATGCATATTTTAATTTTGTCAGATTACCGGCGGGTGAAAGTAACTCAGGTCTTATTCCCTTTTTCATAGTCTGGAAATTATAAAAGAAATGGTGTATTTAAGATTTAAACCTGCCCTTCCATAGATTTCTCAAGCCGGCGAGCTTCATTCATAAATTCGCTGGCCGTTAGTTCTTTTAAGAAAACCAATCCATGGGTAGCCCTCAAGCGGGGATGATCATTTTGATACCAAAAATCTTTTCCCAATACCATTTCCATTTCTTGATGCTGTTCTACCCATATTTTCTGGGTTAAATCACAAAAGGGTCCATCCAATTTGTAACTTGGGAAACTGGCATTTTTCTGGCTTAAGTAACAGTTTAAAAATGTATCCCTAAGCATGGCCATTGAGTTGATAGAAACAGGGACAATAATATCTGCTTCTGCAGGGTCGAATCGATACCATACATTTCTATATCCCCATATCTTCAACTTGGATAAATCGGTTTCTTTTCCCCATTGCCGCACAGCTTCTGCGATTGCTTGAAGTACTTTATAATGGGTGTCCGGACCGCTCCCTTCCGGATCAAGGGCCAATGAAATCACCGTTGGTTCTAGTTCCCGCAATAAATTTAATATGGGTTCTACATCCCGTTTTTGTTCCGGTTCCTCAGTGAAAATATCACCTGAATAAAACCCTAATCGTAAATGCCGCACATCTTTAACTTGAACCCCATAATGCGCCCACACCAGTTCTTCTTCAAATTCGCGAATCATTCCCTTCAACTTTTGTATTTCAGGTATGTTTTTCTCTCCATCATAACACCTATCTAAATATGTTAAGATATCTTCAATTTTATGATTGAGTTCTGTTTTATTTTTAATCCCATAGATGTCTGTCAGCGCACGGACAACGCGATGACTGAGTCCTCTCGATTTCCCTTCTAAATTATTCGCTGCAATCCGATCCAGGTAATGATAAACATCTTTATCCATTTTTAATGCGAACCCCGTATCAAAAAAGTCGGGATATTCAATCATTTGGATTCTGTTATTTTTAATGAATGATTTCGTTTGAAGGATGACTTCTCTAATATATGCATTTGTTACGGATGTAAATCCAGATGTCATATTTGCGAAATAATGTTTATTCTTGGGAGAACGAATTAAATGAATAATGTATGGCAAAAACCCCAACATAATATCATCATGGTGCGGCCCTGTGTGGAGAAAGGTTTCATTCTCTATAACCGTTA
Organism: Fidelibacterota bacterium; assembly: GCA_014382015.1. Lineage (GTDB taxonomy): Bacteria > Fidelibacterota > Marinisomatia > Marinisomatales > TCS55 > TCS55. Next base: position 94,770 of record JACNKN010000066.1, read on the forward strand.
ATCCTTTTTCAATTTTTTGTTTAAAATCATCGATAACATTTTGAAGCGTATTTTTATCTAACCCGGGAATATTAAATCCATTCGCAGAAATATCAGGAACACGCAGACGAGGTCCAAATGTATTTAACTTTTGGGCTGTTTGAAGAAACAAGCGCTGGGTCTTTTCATTAGACCAATCTTCATCATTATATACTCGGGAAATAGAATCACTCAATTGACTGGCAGCCCCCCGTGTTAAATAAAATCGACTGCCTTTTAATCGATGAAGTACTGTGGCAGGATATTGGTTATCAGGTTCACATTCTAATGATGATTTAATAATTTTTGCTTTGGCTGCCCCTGCTGCAATGATGATTGCGGTCGCATCCTTGTTGGCGGTAATAGTGGATAGCCCAATCGTAATGACCAATCGATTTTTCGAAATCTCAATACCCCCCAAATCGGTGGCTGCGGCAGCTTGAGTTTCAAAATTAGTCCCCATTAATCTTGTAGTAGAATTATGGTCCGAACCTCGCACATTAAAGGCAATATGTCCATCGGGACCTACGCCTCCCAGGAAAAACCCAATGCCGCCTTTATCTTCTATATTGTTTTCATAGTCAGAACACCATTGATCAACCATATAGATCGTTTGTTGTTGATCTTCTTCTTCTTTTGATTCCGGAGCTCGAAACCGAAGGGATAAATCAACGCGGGATTCGGGAAATATTTTATCCAGTGGCTGGCTGTTTTCCGTTGGAATTTCATCACAATTAATAAATAAACCCCTATCATAATTCAGCCCGAAGCCCTTTATATAATATTCCTGCACATAGTTATAAAAACTATTATGCTGTTTTGGAGAAATAGGATAAAATTCATCAATTTGAACAAAATGAATGCCATTTAACTCAGGTTTTTTTTGAATAGTTAAACCATTATCTTTTCTGATTTTTTCTAATTTTTCATCATCCCAGTTATGAATGAAATGGTTGGTCCATTTAATAAAATGTTCAGGTGTTTTACCTGTAGGCAGACTAATAACTCCCTCGGGATTATCATTCACCCATTCTAAAAACCGAAGTGATGTTAACAATCCTAATTGTGGAAAATTATCAACAACGATATATGGGACTATTGTAGTCGGTGAAGATGTTACACTTCGCTTCAATAAAGTAGATTCAACGGCTGACATCTGGTCTCAATATCTCCAATATTTTTTCTGTTATAAATACAATAATCAAATTAAAAGAAACGGAAATACCGATAAACCACGTCCATGCAATACCATATTCTTTTAGAAGAAATACTATCCCCAAACTGGCAATAAGCCCCATAATTAGACTTGATGAACGAAATATTTTCTTCATACGGCTGAGAAGAAATAAGCCCAGTAAACCACCATAAGTAAACGAGGCAATTTGCAATCCAACAATGACAATGGCAGAATCACTTTCATCAAATAAAAGTGCAATGGCAATTAAAATCACTCCCCAAATCAAACTGACCCATTGTGATTTTTTAATGGTTTGACCGCCACCCAACCAATCTGTAACTGTAGAAGAAGCTAAGGAATTAATGGAAGAACTCAGTGTGGACATGGCAGCGGAAAGAACACCCGCTAATAATATACCTTTCAATCCAATCGGTAGATAGTTTACGATAAAAGAAGTGAATTCACGATCCCGTTCTATCTGTACACCGCCCATTAAAAGATAGATCAGCGACCCTGCCATTAAGAATACACTAAACTGTAGAAATACAAATAATCCACTGCCAATCATGGCCTTACGTGCAGCCGTTAAATTCTGAGTTCCTAAAACACGCTGAACCATCATATGATCCACGCCATGAGAAGAGAATGAAAGTAATGCACCACCTGCAATTGCGCTGATAAAATAATAAGGATCTTTAATTAAGTTGCCGTTCCAATTAAAAATAGCCAATTTACCTTCACCCTTTAAAGTTGATAACGCCTCAAATAAAGATTGATCCAAAAGGTTTATTACAATAATTATGGATGCAATTCCGCCAAATAAATAAAGAATGAATTGAATACTATCCACCCATACAACAGTTCGAATTCCACCATAAAGTGTATAAATAAGTGTAACAACGCCAATCATAATGACGGCCATTGGCAAGGACCATCCCGTGATAACTTGTACCACAACTGCCGTGGCCAAAAATCGCACACCATCAGCTAGTATGCGCGTGATTAAAAATACACCTGAAGCTACTTTTTGTATATCCGGGCCAAATTTTTGTCCAATAATTTCATAGATTGATGTGATTCCTGATTTGAAATATTGGGGCAATAAAATTAGACTCACTATAATTCGACCCAAGATATAGCCTATGGCGAGTTGAAGGAAAAACCAGTCACCTCTGTATGCTAACCCTGGGACACTGATAAAGGTAAGAACTGAAGTTTCCGTTGCCACAATAGAAAGCATGGCTACGGGCCAGGGCAGATTCCTGCCACCTAAAAAGTAATCTGCCGATGATTTGTTATATCGACTCTGCCAGATACCGTAGAGTGAAAAGCCCGCCAAGAAAATGAATATAATTGTTAAGTCAACCCAATGCATAAACCTACGCCTTCATTGGATGAAATGAATAAAATAATACACCATCGAACAAGGGTCCATTTTCTCTAAAATAATAATCCATAAAATCCATATTAACTGTTTTTTCATATTCAGACGAAGCATGAATAATATTTTTTTGATCAATAATCATCCCTTCGTGTGCCACGACTAATCCCATTTTAAAATAGGATTTTTTGACAAATGCAACTCCCGCAACATGGGGTAATTTTTGAAGGATTTCCTGAGTGATATTTTTACTGGGAATAAATTGAATTGACGTTGTTTTCTCCCATCCAAGATCGAGAAACTCTTTTCCATCTTCCTTTCGGTTCAATATAATTTCAACAGATTCCAGTTCTTCAACGCCAATCAACTCGTTCGTAATATTAACCGTAGAAGGATTTTCTTGAATCCGATCTGATGTATAATGCCACCTTGTTTTATAAGAAGGATTCTCATCCTTATAATGTATGGTAATCATGGATTCTTTTGCTTCATCCCATGATCTGCTTTGAGAAAAGGCCAGGCTTGTGAGAATGTGGGCCGTACAATCAGAAACATCCAGGCGAATGATTGGATCAGGATCTGGTGCGACTTCTTCACCCAATTTAAAAATTTCATATGGCTTTCCCACTTGCCAAAATGCAAATGCTTTGAGTCTATCATGAAAATCTGGATACTTTTTGTGGAATTTTGGTAAAATCTTGGTGATTTGATCTTGAGATAAGGTCCAAGGTTTTGGCAATGTGTTTACCCAATCGTTTGGTTTGCTACAACCCATAGAAAGGAATAAGGAAGAAGGAATAAGGAAGAAAACGATAAACTGATGAATAAATCTATTTTTCATTTTTTCTCGCCGTAATCCTCATTTTTAGCTAAAATCTTGGTAATTTCGTTTCCTTCATCCATTAGGGGTTTAACTTTATCTTCTTCCAGTCATTTATCCGCAATAATAAATTCCATCCACAATACAGATTCGTCAGCTTCCTCCAGTGAAATCCTGATTTTTGCTATAAATGTTTTATGGGATTGAGCCAATTGGGACGCACGGTAATTTGCAGCAACTGGAGTACTGCTTCTTATCAATTGCCCTCCAAAATGACGACCTTCGTAAGAATTTGGAAGTGCTTTAGATAACTTGATACAACGTAAGGCAAATTTCCACGTCCTTTTTTTCATATCATCTTTTTTCCCCATGAAAAGTCCCTATGCCTTCTTCCTTCTCAATCACCATTCCCGTCTCCATTCCAAATTCGGATTTCTATCCCTAATCCCAACTGCTTCGTAAACGGCAGAATGAATCCGCTGTCGCCAATCAAAATATTTTGGATTCTTGTAAGATCGATTGGGATGAACGGCATTGGTCAGCAAGACAACAAACATATCATTCTCAGGATCAATCCACAATGAGGTACCCGTATACCCGGTATGACCAAAGCTAATATTAGGTAAATAAACACCGCCGGAGGCTATTCCTGACGGACTGTCCCATCCAATACACCGAGAGCTACCTTCTACTACATTGGCCCGGGTTGTAAAATTTTTAACTGTTTCCTCTTTAATAATTCTTTTCCATCCATACTTACCGCCATTCAGTAGCATCTGAGAAAAAATAGCCACATCACTAGCGGTGGAAAATAATCCTGCATGGCCAGCTACTCCCCCAATGCTGTGGGCATTTTCATCATGCACTTCACCATGAATTTGTCCTGTTCTATATCCATCTACAACTTCTGTAGGGACAATTCTATGCATTTTTTCATTAGGTGGATTGAAAAATGTTGTATTCATTCCCAAAGGATTAAAAATGAGTGAATCCACCAACTTATCTAATGAGATGCCGCTTACTTTTTCCAACAGTTTCCCCAATGTAATTAATCCCACATCAGAGTAGACCGTTTTTTCAGCAATTCCAATTTCAGGTTCTGTATTAAATACAGAATCCAGACGAACTTCAGATGAACTATCAATCAAATAATACTGTTTAAATGGGGGTAATCCTGCTGTATGAGTCAACAAATTCTTGACGGTAATTTCGCTCTTCTGTTTATAATATTTTGGTTGTTTTCCTTTAAACTCCGGAAGATAGGTTACCACCTTTTCATCCAGAGATAGCTTTTTCTGGTCCACCAATTTCATGACGGCAGATGTTGTGGCGATGACTTTTGTGATAGATGCTAAATCAAAAATATCTGACTTTCGAGTGCTGCGCTTTTTATTGTAAGTATGATACCCCACTGCATCGTGTAAAAATATTTTTCCACCCTTCCCTGCGATTAATACACCACCGGGCCAGGCTGAATCAGCCACCGCTTGATTTAACAATAAGTTGACTGAATCTGTATTAACTGAAATTTCTGAAGGCCGAATGCGCTGTAGTGTGGTCCCCGGTTTCCATCTTGATGTTCCAATTGGCCATTTTTGTGCTTTAACAATAATGCCCGAACCATTTTTCGCAACACCCGGTATGGTCACGGGCAAAATCCCCGTAATATCAGCTTTCCCTTGTATGGCATTTGCCGCTGCGGTCTGGAGGATACCACTACTTTTGTAGGCACAAATATATACAGGTGCATTTGGGAAATCCTGAATGAGGTATGGACTGCCAAAACTGGTGATGATTACTTTTTCACACTTTTCAATGAGTTGATTGACAAACTGTGATTCAACTTCTGGTAGAAATATTTCATCTTTATGCTCAGTGGGATTTGCAAATGCATTGAGAAAAACCAATCCATCATTTGGGATTTGGTTCAAAATATGATTGGCCACAATTGCACTATCTGATTTATCAATCTGAAAAGAAACGACCTTTCGTCCATTAGATTTTAGTTTTTTTGTAAAACTGCTTTCTGAATGGTTATGCTCACCATCGTATAAATCCACAACATAAAGTACGTCGTTTACATCTGGGCTAAGTGGTAGAATATTCTCCTCATTTTTTACCAAAGTAATGGCACGCATTGCCATTTCATTGGCCATTTTAAAATTCGCAGACCGGCCCATTGATCGGTGGGTATCATCCATAGAAATCAATTTATTTTGATGTAATCCCAACCGTTCCTTCATTTTGAGTACTTTTAATGCAGATTCATTAATTCGGTTTTCAGAAATAATACCCTCCATCACCGCTTTTTCAATAGTATCTATAGATTTTTTCAAATCCATATTTTGAATAATTATATCTGATCCTGCTTTCACTGTTTCTATCAATGCATAGTCACTGGAGTAACTTTTTACTATACCGCCCATTCGCATGGCATCCGTAATAATAACACCTTTAAACCCCATGCGATTTCGAAGAATATCCTGCATCCAGAATGAGGATAAAGTTGCAGGATCTTCAGCATTGGGTTGATAGTCAGGGGCATTCACATGGGCAATCATTACGGCATCAACCCCTGCATCTATGGCTCGCTGAAATGGTGGCAACTCAACAGTCCATAACCTAGATGAATCACTGGGGATTTGAGCTAGAGAAGAATGGGAATCAGTCTCCGTATCTCCATGCCCAGGGAAGTGCTTTGCTGTGGCTAACATTCCATTATCATGAAGCCCTTGAATAAATTCAACAGAATATCGATTGACCGAATCGGGATTTTCGCCAAAAGATCGGGTGTTGATAATTGGATTCTTAGGATTATTATTCACATCCACGACTGGAGATAGATTGAAATGAATCCCCACTGCGCGAGATTCCTCTGCAGAAATTCGTCCCGCTTCATAGGCATATTTTGAATCTCCCGTGGCAGCGATCGCCATCATGGGCGGCAGCGTAACTGCTCCGGGATAGCGACGGCCCAACCCGGACTCAATATCTGCATCTACCAAAATCGGCACCTTAGATTTGGATTGCATTTCATTGAGCATAGTCAAAGCACTTCCTGCATCCCCAAACCAGATATGGAGCACACCAATACCATCTGTGGCAATATGCTTTTGTACTTCCCGCCACTTTGCACTTTCATAATTCATAAATCGCATATTCACACCAACCACCATCATTTGGGCAATTTTTTCACGAAGCGTGAGTTTTTTGAGGGTGGATTCTGCCCAGGGTTTTTTTGATGTAAACTGGCCCGGGCCTGCACAAGCAGAAAATAAGAGGGCGAAACAAATTATAATTTTTCGAATAATCATAGCATAAAAATTAACTGAACTTCGCCCATAAGTCTTTAACTTTTATTTCTATAAATGATGAATTTCTCAACCGAAGATATAAAAACAATGATCGGCCAAATGATTATGGTTGGACTCCGCGGTACTTCGACAGAAGATGCAAAATCCTTTTTTGATTCCATGACTGGATTTGCCATCGGCGGCGTTATACTTTATGATGAAAATGTAACGACTTCACCCTCGTCCCCTCATAATATTCGTTCACCGGAACAGGTGAAATCATTCAATGCATCTCTCCAATCATTCAGTCCCACGCCCCTGTTGATCGGTGTGGACCAAGAAGGTGGGCAGGTCAATCGGCTCAAAGGAGAATATGGATTTCCCCATTCAAAAAGCTGGGCCGAAATAGGCCAATTAAATGATGTGACGGAAACTCAATCCCATTCAAAATATATGGCCGCCACATTATCGGATCATGGATTCAATTTGAATTTTGCGCCTGTTCTGGATCTATCCATTAATCCAAAAAGTTTTATTGCAAAAAAGGATCGTTGTTTTTCAAGTGACCCTAAGAATGTTTCCGTCCACTCAGAAATTTTCATGAAAGCTCATTTGAATGAAAATGTGGTTCCCGTGTGTAAACATTTCCCCGGACAAGGTAGCGCCGGTGGAGATACCCATGAGGGGATTGTGGATGTGACAAAAACGTGGTCAGAAACAGAATTAATTCCCTATCAAACATTGATTAATCATGATTGCATTCCCGCCATTATGACCTCACATCTTTTTCATAAACAGATGGATTCTAAATTACCAGCAACACTTTCATCGAAAGTTTTAAATGGATTACTTCGGGATAAAATGGGTTTTAACGGTGCCATTATTAGTGACGATCCCCAGATGGGTGCTATCGCCAATCATTATGATTTAAAAACAATCGTCAGATTAATGATTCATGCCGGTGTGGATATTTTTTGTTTTGGGAACAACCTCGTTTATGATCCGGATATTGTACAAAAAGTTCATACAAATATATTAAACTTGTTGAATGAAGGTGCAATTGGGGTTCAACAAATCGAACAATCCTACAATCGTATCATGCAATTAAAAAAATCTATCGGGTTATTATGAGAATCATTGGCATAGATGGCGGTGCAACCAAAGTGTCTGGCGGTATTGTTGAAAAGATCAATTTAAATACGTTCAAATTGGTTGAGCCTGCCGTAGATATACAATATATTGAACATCCGAATTATAACACTGATTTTTTACCTCTCCCTCTATATTTACAATCTGAAAATCAAATAAGCCCTAGCGAGAAAAATCAAGGATCAGTATTTATTGATTGTGTTTTAGAAGTCATTCAATCATTAGCTGATTCTAATCCGATTCAACTTGCTATCGCCATGCCTGGAATAAAAAATAAAGAAGGTAGAGGAATTATAGCTATGGCCAACGGACCACGAATTCCAGACTATTGTGACCAAATCGAACATATTATTAATCTAAAACAACCCATACAAAAGTTAGAAAGTGATGCTGATATGTGCACGTGGGGTGAGGAGTTTGCTGAAGAGGGTGCCCTTCGGGATATAAATAATGGCTACTATATCGGTGGGGGTACTGGCGTGGCTGATGGACTAAAACTAAAAGGTGACCTCATTCCATTTGATGAAGCCTCTGATTGGATTGCGAAATCCATAGAATTAAAAATGCCAAGTAGCCAATCATTAGAAACATATGCATCCATGTCTGGAATTAATAAACACCGTTTATCAAAATCTGATTTTGAAATAGGAAAAGTTATAGGAAGCCTGCTTTTTGAACGAATTTCAACCATCCACTCTGGATGGAATAATGAATTCAAAGTTGGACGAATCCTTCAAGCTAATCATCCATATATAAATACGCTAATAGATCGAATTGTTATTGGTCAGCGCTTATCCCAATTTCTTCAATCTGAAGATGGTAGTTTGATTTATCAATCAATGGTGGGAGAATTAACGGATAAATGCTTAAATGCCGCCGATGCCATTTCCAATTATTATATAGTTGATGGAGAATTCAACAAAGATATAATTATCATGTCCAATCTAAGGGCCGCACCTATCATCGGTCTTGGCGCAAAAGTATGGATAAACCAATGCTGATACCTGGATTTATTCCCAATAAAGAACCCATGATTCGTGTCGGGTTAATTTTACCTGAGGATGGCATAAAATCTATTCAAATTTCATTTTCAGATTCCCAAAGTTATGAAATTGAAACGGGTGATCGGCTTCAACCTTCCTTTGAAAATACGAATCTACTCAATGTTAATTTAGTGGATGGAAAATTAATTATTCCTGAGATGGAATTTCGTGATACCTCTATAAAAATTATATCTTCCTTTTCAAACCAATACTCTTTTATTACGGTTGATGGAATTCCCGCTGGACGTGGCTTCCATTGGGAAAAAATAATAAGTGCTTCTTACTGGGGTATACTTGAGTTGACCATTATTAATGGCCAAATGATGGCGGTTAACGAATTGCCACTTGAACAATATTTAAAATGTGTAGCCACATCGGAAATGAGTGCCCAATGTCCGCCTGAATTTTTGAAAGCACAAACGATTGTAGCGCGCTCTTGGCTCTTAGCCAATATAGAACAAAAACACCGCCATCTTGGTTATGATATTTGCAACGATGACTGCTGCCAACGTTACCAAGGAATGGGGAATTGTTCCAAATCATCCATCAAAAGTGCCGATGATACATTTGGGCAGGTGATCATGCACAATGGTAAAATCTGTGATGCCCGTTATTCAAAATCCTGTGGTGGCACAACAGAAATTTTTGAACATGTTTGGGAAGGTGATCCTGTCCCCTATTTAATTTCTATTAAAGATGTGAATGACTCGGGCGTCCCATTTTGCAGTCCTGAAATTGTACCTGAAGACACACTGAAAACCTATATTGGGGATGTGGATGAAAAAGGTCACTATTATCGCTGGACCTACGAAGCCACTCAAGGCGACTTGATCCAATCCTTAAAAGAAAAATATAATATAAATGCTCAAAGTGTTCAGAACCTTGCGATAAACAACATAGGAGAATCAGGAAGAATAGTTGATTTAGAAATTGAATATTTAGATGACAATTCTCAGGCTGGAAAAATAATAATCCATTCTGAATATGATATAAGAGATATGATGTCTCCATCTTTTTTGTTTAGTTCTGCATTTACGGTTCAAAAAAATGATAAAGGGAACTTCAACCTTTATGGAAAAGGATGGGGACATGGGGTCGGACTATGTCAAATCGGTGCATTAGGGATGGCGTTTTCTAAACGTGCCACAGAAGAAATACTGAAACATTATTATCCCAACACGGAACTCAGAATAATATATTCCAAGATTGCCCCTTTGTAGATTATTTCAACAACACCATTTTCTTATTTTCTGTGAATATTTGGCCATTCTCGAGTGACTTGGCTGTTAATTTATAGATATAAATCCCCGCCGGTACCGCATTACCATTATGGTCTTTCCCATTCCAAGTGACCTGCTTGTAACCCGCATCTTCTCTATTGTTAGACCAACCAAAGATTTCACTCCCCAATAGGTCATAAATATCCAATGATACCGAACTGGCCTCAGGCAGACTGTATTTGATCATCGTTGTAGGATTGAACGGGTTGGGGTGGTTTTGATAAATGCTAAAAGTCTCGGGAATACCGCCTTTATGGTTTACGTTTGCCTGACGAAAAAACCCACCGCTGCCTGTACGCCATACATATAATGTATTTACAGCATGTTCCGTCCCTCGGTCAGCCTCTACTTTTATAGTAAACGACACACTGCCCATTGTCACAGATTTAGTTGTACCAGTACCAATGGACACCCATTGGCTTGAACCATCATTCCTTTTATCCCATTCATAGTTTAATGCACCAGTTTCAGAACCACCACTGACGCTTGCCGTCCAGGATCCCGTATACCCTTCCATAAGTTCACCGGGACCAACGATTGATACAGAAAACGGCGGAATACTGCGAAATCCCGCTACTATGGCCTTTCTCTCATTCAAGAGTCGACCATTGTCTTCATAGGTGGCCGTACCCATTGGGACACCGGCGTATATGATGTTGGGATTGGACCAGTATAATAAGCGAGGACAGTACCCATTTGAGCAATCTGTCGGATTATTTAATGACATAATCGTACGCCAATCATCCTTATAGTGGTCCGTGTAGACATATCCATGTCCATATTGTGCAGGGCTATTATTATTATCAAAATTTCTATCGTGACGAGTTCCATATAAATGACCAATTTCATGTCCAAATGAATAGTATCCTGTTGCACAATCATATCTTACAACACCAAATGCAGTACTTTCGGTTGCGGGTATATCATAAGCCATTCCGCAATAATTCGGGTCATAAGGAATAAGAAGCATGGCTATATCAGCCAAATATTGATCACGTAAACCGTGAATTTCATCCATATATCCATCGGATTCTCCTTTAAATCGGTTCAAATCAATTTCAACGTCATTAGCCCCTGTATAATTGACTTGCACCTTATGAACCAGATTTATTGTTATATCCACGTTACTGTTTATGTATCCCTGATTTGTCTCATCAACTGCAAGTTGAATAAGGGCATTTATATCCCCGGATAAATTTGCAACAGTTTGAGTATAGGCCACCATTACATCAATCACGACGTTTGTTGGGAACGATTTTTTAGCAGTCAATGGTGGAAATTTTGAATTTGTATCATATTCATTTCCAATTGAATTATTTTGGGGGGTTTTATTCTTTTTATTTAAAGGCTGATGCTCTGGAGGAAATTGACTTTGGTCAATATGAATAATGGCGTGAGCACCTGACCCTAATGGCTCAACTTGATATAATTCCATATCAACCCAAACGGAGCCGGTAATGCCCTTATCGGTAAAAACAATAATTGCATGCCCCTGTTTTCCAGGAATCTTGCCGTACCAAGAATACTGATTGTATCCCCTCATCTTAGTTTTATCATGGTTAACGGTGAATCGCTTGCCGGGAAATATGTTCAATTGAATTGATTCATTGTTTAAAAGCCGAGAAACATCCTGAATACGAACTATACGAACTTTTTTGGATGTTTCACGGTTTCGTATTTTTGCAAGATGTGCCGCCTGATTTGTAGAGAGAGAACTTTCGATGACTTGGACAAAGAAATCATCTCCTCTTTTTTGACCGATTGCCACTTGGCTTAGGGTAATTATAACCACTAATAATAGCTGTCCGATTTGCTTAATCATACCAGCCTCCTTTTTTGTTATTTTGGAAAGTGAACATCGCTATTTGTAAATCCATCGGTTAATCCAGGTGATAGTCATATAATACCTGTCTATATTTTAAAACGCCATTATCTTTTAATTCAGAGCCGACACGGCCTAAGCCGGGAACGTAATAAAGATAAATATCTGAAATAGTTAATACATCTTCCGCTTGTTTTTTTCTATAATGATACACGTAGCATGAAAAGGACCCAGCCGGTGTTTCAAAAGGCTCATTTGTAGCCATACATGTATAAGTAAGCGTATCTGTAAATAAAAATTCTTTAGTATGAAAATCGTAGGTGAGCAAAGGGAATTCCCACTTATCTCCTAATTGTGTTGGATATTTTAGATAAAGGTTTTTTCTAAAAAGAGTATCAACAGGAGCTATCCCGCCAACCCGAAACAGTCCATCTTTACAATTCGAATAGAGCCATTTATATGGCGTTGGATCGTGTGAAGGGGGATTGAACCAATTCCATATAGCAGTCTGGTGGGAATGACCATCAAAAGTGATTATTGTATCCCCAACAATTTCACCGTAGAATGTAACTGTTGATCCTTCAATAATAATATCTTCACCTAAATAGGCTTTCTGTTGGTAAGCCCAGTAATTCCCTACTGAAAGCGGTACTAAACCATCTTCAGCAAGCAGGCAACAGCCATCACATTGCTCATACTTTGGTGGCTTATCACAGCTAATAAATAGACACGCTAAAAGAATTAAGAACAGGAGGGGGCGTTTCATGACCTATTTCAACAACACCATTTTCCGATTTTCTGTGAAGACTTGGCCACTTTCATGGGATTTGGCTGTCAATTTATAAATGTAAATCCCAGCCGGTACGGAATTCCCCTTTTGGTCTTTTCCATTCCAGGTAATCCGTTTGTAGCCCGCATCTTCTCTATTATTAGACCAGCCAAAGATTTCACTCCCCAGTAGGTCATAAATATCCAATGATACCGAACTGGCCTCCGGCAGACTGTACTTGATCATTGTTAAAGGGTTAAACGGGTTTGGATAATTAGGCTCCAAAGCAAAAGCTTCGGGAATCGGATTACCGACATCCGCAATCTCATCCCGCCTCTTTATAAATGATTCACCCCAAGTAAATGCGGGCGATGATTTGGCAGACTCACCCACGCTGTTAACACCTGATACATAATAGGTAAACAAGTCTGTCGCGCCATCGTTAAAAGCAATCTCAACTTCTGGGTCAGTGAATAATGGAGAAGTTGTTGAACCAATTACCTGCAAAGAGCAATCAATATTGTACATGCCATATTTACATTTACGCCAAATCTTATAAGAAACCGCTCTTGAACTAGCAGTCCAACTTATACTAACAGGGTCTCCAATATTATAGGGATTTACAATATATAGTCCGGTCGGTGCTGACGGAATTAATGATAATATTGCCTCCTTTGCGTTGATACGACCAGAACCATATTCATAATTTCCAACCATCCATGAAAAAGTATCAGCAGTATGCTTTATAAAATAGATTATATCTGCACTTGATAGAGTCGGAACTGCAGAAAGCATCAAGGCCGCCAGTGCTGATACATGTGGTGCAGCGGCAGAAGTGCCATTGAAATTTAAATTATAACTGGTTGAAGTATTTCCTGCAGAACCAACGATATCTGTCGTGGGTATATGAATTCCCGGTGCAACTACATCCAGTTCAAACCCATATTTACTTCCCCAGCCTTCACCGGTAGCATCATTAAATGTTTTTCGATAATCACTTTCAATAGTGGCCCCCACTGTGAAAACATTTGACTTGTTTGCAGGCCAATGGATAGAAGTAGGAAAAGAAAGGCTGGTTCTATTACCTGAAGAAAAAACTACCAACACAGTATCGGTATTGACAGCATTATTAATAGCATTATCTAGAGAAACAACAATTGGACCATCCTTTTCTTTCCCAAAACTACAATTGATAATTCTGGCACCATTTAAAACCGCATAATCAATCGCTGCTGCCGCCGCCGCATCATCAATATCGCCATTAATATCTACCTTTAATGACATCAATTTAACTCCCGGAATGTCCCAACCACCCGCCATTCCAGAAACTCCTATTCCATTATTCAAATTAGCAGCAATTATCCCTGCAACTGCCGTACCATGATAATAATTTCCTGGGTTAGAATCACAATCATCAGTAAAACAATACCCTGTATTGGTCCATATATTATTATCTAAATCGGGATGATTAATCTCAATCCCCTGATCAATAACTGCAACGATTACATTGCTCGAACCCGTAGTAATATCCCAGGCCTCTGCCATTTTTATCTTATCCAAGTTCCAGTGTTCTCCTAGTAAGTATAACGAATCATCGGGGATCACAGTGGATATTTTAGAATATGTATTCATATAAACGTGATCGAATTCTCCAGAATTTAATAACTTTTTACCTACCTCAAATGGATTTAATTCATCAGGTATTTCTAATTCATAGAATCCGCCTGCAAATCGTCCCCTAACATCTCGCATCTTTCCAAGACCTTTACCGGGAAAATTAAACTCCTTTATATCTCTCCCCCTATTCAAGGTACACAACCAAATGTTTTATATCCACCTTACTGCCTTTTTCTCCATTAATACTTACATACCATTCATCTCCCCATTTTGCATATTTGTATTCACCGATAGATTTAATATCAGCCTGAGCATCGAGAATAATTGAAAAAGTTAAGGTTATAGCAAGCACTATTAGTTTTGGAAATTCCTTCATCATTTTACCTCTGTGATTTAAGCATAAACAAGTTTTAACGGATGCCCTCAATTGGAAATGTATAAATCCCCTCGTTTGCTCCAATAATTAAAAACTCGTCATTAATATCGAGATATACGCTGAAATTTTCATCCCCGTCCTCTCTGAATTTGCCAACAAATTGTATTGTCTCTAATCCATCATTGGAAAAAAATATGCTGTCATGTTTTGACAGAAAAAGACTGTTTGCGTATCGAGGATCAGCAATAAAATTGTAAAATAGAGTAGACTCTATATTATTACCGATCGAGAGCCAAGTAAAACCACCATCCGAAGATTTAAAGAATCCTTTTGTTGTATAAATATAGATGATTTCACCATTATTTGAATCAAAAGTCATATTAAAAACCCAATCCCCAGAAGAATCACCTAAAAGTTTACCCAAATCCACATTCACTTGTACTTGTGAACCATAATTCGATAAGCCTATTAACTTTGACGGCCATTCAGGGCCTCCTCCCGAACCAAAGGTCCAGACCTCGCTCGGTTTATGTGGATTCAACCTGATGTCCGACATATCGATTTGGCCAAAATCTTCATAGGCCAGTTTCCAGGTATAGCCAGTGTCTAATGAGGAAAACAATTTTCTATAAAAATCCACTGCATAAATAACATCCGGGGTTTTTGGTGATCGTTCGACAGTCAAGATGTATAAGTCTTCATCCTTTCTATATATGAAACCTGGTTCCGGCTTGAACCAGGTCTCACCATTATCCTGACTACACCATATTCGCTCTAAAGAGCGCGCCACCAGAACATCTCCCTTATTTGCTTCTACATCCCAAGCTCCATTACGTCCATCACTAATTGTTGTATCTAAAAAACCCAGGTATTCCCAATGACCATTATCCATTTTGAAGTTTTTTCTCCAAAGACCCTGATCAACAAGAGCAGCATAGATATAGGGATCATCTATGTCCATAGTATAGGGAAATTTCCATTCTGGTTCCTTATTAATGTGATCATCCTCCGATGGCTGATCACATCCACCAAAGTAAACAATCGCAATACAGATCATGAATATTTGTGGTATTTTCATAGCTTCAACGAAGCTACACTGCTTCTTCCTATTAAACAATAGGGTGAAGTACTCATTTTCTTCACAAATAAATTCATATTATTTAATTCAATTCTGTTGAACTAAATAATTGTCTTTGACTAGTAATTCTTATCAGGATATATTGAGGATCAAAGATTTCTATATTAATCTCAAAAAAATTTAACTAATAATGAATACATCTCAAAAGCACCCATGGTCCTGGGTGCCATCCCTTTATTTTGCAGAGGGGCTCCCCTATGCTTTTGTCATGCTGGTATCGGTTATCATGTACAAAAAACTGGGTTTGACCAATACCGAAATTGCACTTTACACCAGTTGGCTATATTTGCCATGGGTGATTAAACCACTCTGGAGCCCTATTGTAGATATTCTCCGTACCAAACGATTTTGGATTGTGACCATGCAGATATTGATCGGTGCGGGATTGGCTGGTGTTGCTTTCACCATTCCATCTTCCGATCCATTAAAATATACCATGGCATTTTTCTGGTTATTGGCTTTCAGTTCTGCCACTCATGATATTGCCGCCGATGGGTTTTATATGCATGCACTTTCGACTCATGATCAATCCTGGATGATCGGCATTCGAAATACATTTTACCGATTTGCCATTTTATTCGGGCAGGGTCTCTTGGTCATGTTTGCGGGAAAATTAGAAATATGGACAGGAAGTGTAACTACCGCATGGTCTGTCACTTTTGGCATTTTGGCTGGATTGTTTATCATCTTCTCCATTTACCATCGATGGATGCTCCCTCATCCTCCATCAGATCAAACACATCCAGATCCAATCTTGTCAGAGGCCGTTCAAAATTTTATCAATGTTTTTATATCTTTTTTCAAAAAACCTAAAATAGGTTTCATCATTATTTTTATTCTATTATACAGGTTTGGAGAAGCGCAACTGGTGAAAATTGCCCCTCTATTCATGTTGGATTCATTTGAAGCCGGTGGACTCGGCCTGACCACCACCGAATATGGATTTGCCTATGGCACATTAGGAATGATTATGCTCACGCTTGGTGGAATTGCAGGCGGTTTTGTTGTTGCCAAACATGGTTTAAAAACCTGGATAGTATGGATGGCGCTGGCTATGAAACTTCCGGATCTTATTTACGTATTTATGGCGGGAACCCAACCGGAAAGCTATCTCCTTATCAACATTTTTATTGCCATCGAGCAGTTTGGGTATGGGTTTGGATTTACGGCCTATCTACTTTATATGATGATGGTATCTGATGGGGAACATAAAACGGCCCACTATGCTATTTGCACTGGGTTTATGGCATTGGGAATGATGATCCCCGGTATGTTTAGCGGCGCGCTTCAGGAATCTATGGGATATTACCCTTTCTTTATTTGGGTAATGGTTGCTACAATTCCGGGGCTTATACTGATTAAATTTCTCCCTATTGATTCCAATTTTGGGAAAAAGCGATAATATATTATGATAGAAAAACAAGATAGACTTATTTCCCTCGATGCATTCCGCGGTGCCACCATCGCTTTAATGATCCTGGTGAACAACCCTGGAACCTGGGCTCATGTATATGCACCACTCCGTCATGCTAATTGGCATGGATGTACACTTACGGATTTGGTATTCCCATTTTTCCTATTTATCGTCGGTGTCTCCATGCGATTCTCATTTGAAAAGTATGAATTTTGTAAATGGGGACCTTTATTCAAAAAAGTTTTAGGACGATCCATCACCATATTTGCCATTGGATTATTACTCAATGCCTTTCCTTTTGTGCGACAGGATTGGGATTGGTCTCACTTCAGGTATTTGGGCGTCCTACAGCGGATCGCATTAGCATATTTAGGCGCTTCGTTTATTGTGGTTCGTGCAGATATTTCTGGTTTAGTCAAAATTTCCTTGGGATTATTAGTTGGATACTGGCTCCTCCTTATGGGATACGGTTGGTACTCCGGTCTTGATCCCTACGCCCTTAAAACGAACCTGGCCCTCATTGTTGATTCATACATCCTGGGTGACAATCATCTATATGGTGGCACGGGCATTCCATTTGACCCGGAAGGGTTGCTCAGTACGATCCCCTCTATAGTGACTATCATCATTGGCTTCCTGGTGGGTACCATGATTAAGACAACAAAAAATCATGAAGACAACGCCCAGCGGATGGCTGTGTTGGGTGCATTACTGATTATTTTGGGATGGATTTGGGGTTTTGTATTCCCTATCAATAAACAGTTATGGACCAGTTCTTATGTTCTCTTCACCGGCGGGATTGCCACCATCGTTTTAGCCGCCATGATTTGGATTGTTGATGTGAAGGGTATAAAAACATGGACAAAGCCATTTGTCATATTTGGCGCGAATGCCATTTTTCTCTATGCAGCATCCAGCATCTGGGCAAAGATATTGTTAAAGATCAGGTTTGATCTCAACTGCCAAATGATATCCGGGTATGGATATTTGTATAAAACTGTTTTCCAGCCCTTCGCCGGGGATTTGAATGGCTCCTTTTTATTCGCCCTGTTTCATGTCTCCATGTTCTGGCTTATCCTGGCCTGGATGTACCGCAAAAAAATATTTATAAAAATCTAACATAGAGGCCTATCATGTTTATCCGCAGGTAGGCGTGGCTACGTCTCTAAACAATATAATTAATTTCTGATTCGTTCGTATTTCGAATCGACTGTATAGATACGGCATACCGTGTCTATACCCGTTTTATTTAATTCTAATTTTATCTCCATAGCAAATTTGGTCTTTATCTATTTTCTTTTGTACCTTTGGTGCTAGTGATAAAAAAAACAAAGGAGATTACATATGTCTAATAGACCCGATTTTAAATCCCAATATGAAAACTTTATTGGTGGAGAGTGGGTAGCACCTGTGGATGGTGAATATTTCGAAAACACATCGCCCGTTGACGGAAGCCTCATTGCCAATGTACCAAAATCAAATAAAAACGATATTGATTTAGCGGTGAAAGCGGCGTGGAAAGCGGCGGCAACATGGAATAAATCTTCTGCAACAGAACGGAGTACATTACTTCTCAAAATTGCAGATCGGATTGAAGAAAATTTAGAACAGCTCGCATTAGTCGAAACCTGGGATAATGGCAAAGCAATCCGTGAAACAAATGCAGCAGATATTCCATTAACCATTGATCATTTCCGATATTTTGCCGGCGTTATCCGCGCTGAATCAGGCGAAGTTTCTGATCTGGATGGCAATACGGTATCCATGGAAATTCATGAGCCGCTCGGCGTGGTGGGACAAATTATTCCCTGGAATTTTCCCATATTGATGGCCGCATGGAAACTGGCACCTGCATTGGCTGCGGGAAACTGCGTTGTCTTAAAACCAGCCGAACAAACACCTGTTTCAATATTGTTTGTTATGGAAGCAATTGCTGACATTGTACCTCCCGGCGTTGTAAACATTGTAAATGGATTTGGACCGGAAGCGGGCAAACCATTGGCAACCCATCCTGATGTGAAGAAAATTGCCTTCACAGGTGAAACAACTACAGGTCGACTCATCATGCAATACGCATCAGAAAATATTATTCCATTCACATTGGAATTGGGTGGTAAATCTCCAAATGTTTTCTTTGACAGCGTTATGGCAGAAGATGACAATTTCCTCGATAAAGCGATTGAAGGGCTGGTCTTATTTGCTTTTAACCAAGGTGAAGTGTGCACATGTCCGTCCAGAGCATTGATTCAAGAAAACATCTATGATGCATTCATGGAACGATGCTTAAAACGGATTGAAGCCATTACCATGGGCGATACCCTTGACGGTGGAACTATGATGGGCGCCCAAGCATCTAATGATCAATATCAGAAGATTCTGAATTACCTGGATATTGGAAAGCAAGAAGGTGCAGAAGTGCTCATTGGTGGTGAAGCATATAAAAATGAAACCTACCCCGATGGATACTATATTCAACCCACCGTATTTAAAGGTAATAATAAAATGCGCATTTTCCAGGAAGAAATTTTTGGACCTGTATTAAGTGTAACGACCTTTAAAGATGAAGCAGAAGCATTGGAAATTGCTAATGATACGCTTTATGGACTGGGTGCCGGCGTATGGACGCGAGATATTCATCAAATGCAATTTATGTCTCGCGGTATAGAAGCGGGTCGTATTTGGTGTAACTGCTATCACGCCTATCCTGCCCATGCTTCATTCGGCGGATATAAAAAATCCGGAATTGGTAGAGAGACACATAAAATGATGCTCGATCATTATCGTCATACAAAGAACGTATTGACATCATATGACAAAAATCCATTAGGATTCTTTTAAACCAAGCAACCATAAACGGGCAGTTTATAACTGCCCGTTTATTTTTAATCAATAATGACTGAACGAATAAGCGTAACAGATAAAGCCAAAGAAGTAATTGATCAGTTGCGGGAGAAACATGGTGACCTCATGTTTCATCAAAGTGGTGGTTGCTGTGATGGATCCACGCCCATGTGTTTTGAGAAAGGTGAATTTTTGATTGGTTCCAGAGACTTATGCCTCGGCACGATTCATGGATGTGAATTTTATATGGCCGAAGATCAATTTGAATATTATAAAAATTCACATATTACCGTCGATGTTTCTGAAGGACGGGGATCAAGTTTCTCCTTAGAAATCCCCCTTGGACTCAGGTTTATGGCCGTGTCCCGAATCTTAACGGATCAAGAATGTGAATCCTTGAGACCGCCGGAATACCCATAACTCATTTTTTAACCTGAATACATTCCATCCAGCAAATCTTGATATCGCTGGGTCACCACTTTTCGTCGAACCTTCATTGTCGGCGTTAACTCATCTTTATTCTGATCAAAATCTTCTTCTAATATTTTAAATTTCTTAATGGTTTCATAGCTGGGAAGCTCTCGATTTAGCGTAGAAATCTCATGGTGGATCAGATCAATAATTTCTTTCTTTTTTGTTAAATCACCTAAATCCTGATACAGTATTTTTCGATCCCGGGCAAATTTGGCAAGTTCATCTTCGTCCATGGTAATCAACGCCGTTAAATAGGCTCGTTTATCCCCATAGACCATGGATTGGCTGATATATGGACTGGTCTTGAGTAAATTTTCAATATTTTGTGGAGCCACATTTTTTCCGCCTGCTGTAATGATTAAATCTTTCTTTCGATCCGTAATAAATAAATATCCCTCCTCATCAATATGGCCCACATCCCCCGTATGAAGCCACTTAACGCCATTGTTATCCTTAATAAGTAATTCTTCCGTCGCATCCGGATTATGATAATAGCCTTTAATATTTTGGGGGCCGAGACAACAGATTTCACCATCGGCTGCAATTCTCACTTCGGTGCCAGGGAATATTTTCCCTACAGATCCAATCTTAATTTCTCCGATTATATTCGTTGAAATCACACCGGTGGTCTCCGTCATGCCATAGACTTCATAAATATCCAATCCAACCTTATGAAAAAAGTGAATAATATTGGGAGAAATGGGTGCGGCTCCAGAAATCATAAATCGAATTTTCCCGCCAAATATATCATGTATTTTTTGGAAAATAAGGAAATGTGCAATTTTATGTTTTACCCATAATAGTATCGATAGCGATTCTTCTTTATCTTTCTTTTCAACAAAAGCTTCCCCAACTTGTATTGCCCAATGATATATAGTCTTTTGAATCCAGGATGCATCTTTAATTCCCGTAGAAATTTTGGCATAAAACTTTTCAAAAACTCTTGGCGTACCAAACATAACGGTAGGACCCGTTTGACGAAGATTCGCCGGCATATCTCCTAAACTTTCAGCGAATATCGTCTCATTCCCGATGTATAATTTCATAAAATGCCCTAAATCTCTTTCCGCAATATGGGCCAGAGGTAAATAAGCGATACCCAAATCTTTTCGCGTCATGTTAAACATTGGTTTCATATGCTGAACCACAGAGAATACATTTCGGCTATTAATCATGCCTGCCTTTGGATGACCTGTTGTGCCGGAGGTGTAAATAAAACTGATTAAATCTTTCGTATCTCCCGCTCCTAGCACCTCCGAATAATGATCAGGGTTTTCTTTCCCATATTGAATGCCTTCATTCCTGAAAGAAGAAAGGGATCTCACATTGGGAATATCTTTGGGTTGAAATTTGTCAAAAACGACCGCTTGTTTAATTTCTGGGAGTCTTTCCCAAATATCCAATAGTTTATCCAGTTGTTCCTGATCTTCTAAAATAATGAATTTAGACTCACTATGATCAGCTATATAATGAACTTGTTCCTCAGTATTGGAATGATAAATAGGTGCCGTCACACCTCCAATGGACATGATGGCTAAATCAACCACCACCCATTCAAACCGCGTTTGGCTGAGGATAGATACTTTATCTCCCCGTTGAACACCCGCCTTTAGTAATCCGTTACCAATATCTCGAACCCAGGCACCATATTGATTCCATGTAACCGATTCCCACATTCCTTTCTGCTTCCACCAAGTCGTAATATCCTCGCCATAATTATCCACATTATACCAAAATAGTTTTGGAACTGTATCGTGCACGGATAAGTCTGGATTGCTCAACTGCCGCTCCATAATTTTGCTCTGCGGACGTACTTTCCTTCACCTAAATACATTTCTCTCACTTTTTCTTCTTCGTATAATTCATCATAAGTACCGCTTAAGAATATTTTCCCCGATGTTAGCACATATCCATAATCTGCAATTTTCAGGGCATGGTTTACATTTTGTTCTACCAATAAAATAGTAACACCGGATCGATGAAGATATTTTATCGTTTTAAAAATATCCTGAACAAGCAATGGAGATAGTCCTAAAGACGGTTCATCTAATAAAAGTATTTTAGGTTTAATCATCAATGCACGGGAAATGGCAAGCATTTGCTGCTCTCCCCCACTCATGGTGCCGGCCCGTTGGTCTTTTCGTTTTTTCAATATCGGAAAATGTTGAAACGCTTCTTTCATTCTCTCCTGAAGTAAATCCTTTTCTTTAATTAAAAATCCACCCATGAGCAAATTTTCTTCTACCGATAATTCCGGGAAAATTCGCCTCCACTCCGGTACATGACTAATGCCCATTTTTACAATGTCCTCCGGATTCTTTCTGTCAATTCTTTTATCTTCAAAATGAATCGTTCCATACTCCGGCTCAACCAAGCCGCTGATCGTTTTCAAAATTGTACTTTTACCGGCACCATTTGCCCCTAAAATGGTTACCAGTTGCCCTTCTTTTACTTCCAGAGAAACGCCATGCAATGCCTTTACTTTTCCATAGTAGGTTTCGACACCAATCAGCTTAAGCATTTCCGGAATCCCCCAAAAATGCTTTAATAACTTCAGGATGATTTTTGACCTCTTCCGGTTCACCAATGGCCAATATAATTCCCGAATCCAATACACAAATCCGATCGGAAATACTCATGACTAAACTCATATCATGCTCTACAACCAGCACAGTGATATCTAAATCATCCCGGATTTCTGTTATTATTTTGCCTATTTCATATGTTTCCTGATCATTCATTCCCGCAGCAGGCTCATCCATGAGAATTAATTTTGGCTTGGCAACAAGAGCCCTGGCAATTTCAGTTAACTTTTGAATGCCATAGGGCTGGCCAATCATGTATTTACCCTCATAGTTAGCAATCCCCAAAAAGTCCAAAATTTCAAGCCCCATGGCTTCTTCTTCTTGGCGCTGCTTTCTACTCAACCAACGTTTAACCGTAGACCGATTATCTATTCTATGATGTGCGCCTAATAGAATATTATCCAAAATAGTCATAAAAGGTACATTTTGAATATTTTGAAATGTCCGGGAAATTCCAGCATCCATTATTTGGTGCGATTGCATTTTTAATAAGTTTTGACCATTAAAGTTGATGACCCCATTTTGAGGGTCATTAAATCGATTAATGCAATTAAATAATGTTGATTTTCCGGAACCGTTAGGACCAATCAATGAGAATATTTCGCCTTCATCCACATTAAACGATACATCATCCAGTGCCACGACACCGGAAAATTGCATGCGCACGTTTTTTAGATTTAATCCACTCATAATAAAAAAAGCCCCCGGTGAATTACCGAGGGCTTGGTATTATATAAATTTAATCAATCCAATCCGTAATAACCGTTTGAACGCCGTCTTTTACCTGGACCAAAATGACGGATTCGGTTCCTGCATGATCCTTTGAATTATATGTGAGGGGAGGGAATGCCCCAGATTCCCATTTATTTAAGGTTTCTAATCCATTGACTAAGCGTTTGCGAGTTGGATTTTTACCAGCGCGTTTTAGGCCTTCTACCAAAACTTTTGCGGTCATATATCCATAAAAATGGTACATGCCCATATAGGCTTTCGGCACTTCATATTGCTCACAGAGTTCCCTGTACTTCACAGCAGCAGGCGCGTCTGAAGTCCATAAATTTGCGAAATTAGCAGCAATAAATCCTTCTCCTGCAGGCCCCGCTGCTAAGGCAACCCGGTGATCCATGGTTGGACTTGTTCCAAAAAACTGGGGGGAATACCCCATGGCTGCGGCAGTTTTCATGACAATAATGGGTTCCTTTACCACCCCGGCAATAATCACATGGGTTGCGCCACCTTTTATCATATTGCCAACTTGGCCTGCAAAATCTGTTGCACCGCGCTGATATGCCTCTTTCTGGATTGATATCCCCTGGCTCGCTTCAGCTTCTGCAGCTCCCTTGAGTACATTTTCACCATAATCATCATCCTGATAGATGATTCCAATTTTTGCATTAGGATTATCTTTCAAAATATATTCCACCAGAATCACCGTTTGTCTATCATATCCTGTATCTGTATGAAAAATCAAGTTTCCGGCAGGACGAGATAAATCTGACATAGTCCCTGACTGAGTTGCCGGCGCAATGAGTGGTGTACCTGTTTCTGCTAAAATTGGGCGAATTGCTTCACAGGTTGAGGTGCCAATCACATGATAAAGACAAAATACCTGGTCTTTCTCAATCAATTTTTTTGCAGCAACCACCGACTTTTGAGGATTATATTGATGATCTTCAACAATCATTTTAATTTTACGACCATGGACACCACCCGCCTCATTGATATACCGAAAATATACATTTGATCCTGCAGGCAAAACAGCACCCAACTCTTTCATGGGACCGCTTAAGTCCTGAATATTTCCGATTAAGATTTCAGTATCTGTCACGCCTGGTGCCGGTGCTTGTTTGCCGCATCCGATAAATATCAATCCCAGAATGACCAATATTCCTATTACCTTTTTCATGATGATTCTCCTTTTTTGTTGATTAAGTAAATCGTTTCCGCGGGTTAAATGGAAAAATTTTCCAATAAATCCTTACTTTAAGCCACATACCGTATAATCCCATGGGTTGGAATATAATAAACAAAAACATTATGAGACCAAAAATGAGTAACTGAATATCACCTGCATTTGTATTTAAAAACGAATGAATCCAATCTTCCATCATGGGAACATATAAATTATCAAGCAATACGATAAATAATGTGCCCAAAACGGCTCCATAAATTGAACCGGCGCCTCCAACCAACACCATTATAATAAAATAAATGGACAATAACATATCAAAATGATCGGTTGAAATAAAGTGGTTGGTATGGGCGAATAAAACGCCTGCAAAACCGGCAAATAATCCTGATATAAAAAATGCAAGCATTTTATATTTAGCTAAATTAATACCAGATGCTTCTGCTGCTTGTTCTGAATCTCGGATAGCCATAAAGGCACGACCAATTTTTGATTTAGCCAATCGCCTTCCCAAAACCACTGCAATGATAACACATGTAAAAATCAAATAATAATTATCCCAATCCGATTTAATCGTGTAACCAAACAAAACAGGTGAAGAAACATCCAGACCGCCGGCACCATGAGTCCATTCGCGAAGTGAAATAATTAGGCGCTTCACGATAAATCCAAAGCCCATGGTTGTTAATCCTAAATACATTCCAGTTATACGAAGTGCCGGGAACCCAATGACGAATCCAAATAACCCAGCAATTAAGGGAGAAATAATTAATGACAGGAAGAATGGGATTCCTGCTTGGTCAACCAGAATGGCCGATGTATATGCACCAATTGCTAAAAATGCAGCATGCCCCAACGAAATTAAGCCCGTATAGCCACTTAACAAATCAAGGCCTACTGTTAGAATGATATAAATCCCGGCCATATTCAAAACAAATAAATAATATTTGTAGCTGTAAGTTGCAAATTGAAGAAAAAACGGGAGTAGGAAGACAAACCCAATTAACAGGGGTATCCAATTTAGGTTTTCATCTTCGTAACGACCCTTCATTATACCTTTTTCACTTTCTCTACACCAAATAGGCCATCGGGTTTTACCATTAGTACTGCAATAAGTACAATCCATACAATAATATCATTAATTTCTTTAATCCACTCAAAATGAAAGGATAATGTTCCCATGCTCACAGTTTCTATTATGCCTAGAATGATGCCGCCCACAATGGCGCCACCTATGGATCCAAACCCACCTAAGACTGCGGCAGGAAATGCTTTTAAACCCAAAAATCCCATAGAAGTATCTAACAAGGACATCCTCGGTGCAAGCAAAATTCCACTTATAGTTGCTACTATTGCTGAAAAAATCCATACCATTGCATGTACTTTATTTACCGGGATACCCATTAACTGTGCTGCAATTGGATCTTCAGATGTAGCTTGCATGGCAATACCCCAGCGTGTTTTATTAAAGAAATAATAAAAAATTATTACGAGAAGTATAGCGCTACCAATGATGAAAATATCCAGCATAGAAATTACAATGCCGCCTATTTTAATCACATTTTGACCAAAAGGTGAGATTGGCAATAAACTCATGGGACCAGCAATCATTGCAACAATTGCACGCAATATGATGGATAAGCTAATGGTGGCCATGATAACTGAGAATATAGGCTCATCCTTTAAGGGGCGGTTAATGACAAAATCTAGAATCCAACCAAAAGCTACCGCAAAAATAACACTACCAATTAATGCAATAAAAAATATCCAAAGAGATGGCTCACCTGCTGATGATATAAATTGAGTCACGAAGAAAAAATTGACATATGCACCAACCATCATCAATTCACCTTGAGCAAAGTTTACAACTTCAGTTGCTTTATAAATAAGCGTAAACCCCAAGGCAATGAGAGCGTATATACTTCCAAGTGCAATTCCACTAATG
Organism: Fidelibacterota bacterium; assembly: GCA_014382015.1. Lineage (GTDB taxonomy): Bacteria > Fidelibacterota > Marinisomatia > Marinisomatales > TCS55 > TCS55. The sequence goes on from JACNKN010000066.1 coordinate 121,821, forward strand.
GCTTCTTGGCTGATATCCGTAATTATTGAACTCATTATGTATTATAAATGTACATTTATTTATTTGATTCAAACCTCGATTACTTATATCGACCCATTAAATATTTGCAATCGAATGGGGTGCCCATTTATCTTTCCACGGTCTGGATTCTTCCAATTGATATGCTAATTGTAATAATTCTGCCTCTGCACCAAATTTTGCTGAAAAATGGCTCCCTATGGGTAAACCATCTTTTGTCCAGTGTAATGGTACAGACATGGCTGGATTACCGGTTACATTCATTATAGGTGTATATCCAACAAGATCTATTGTTCTTTGCAATAATTTATCAAATGGAACTATGGGTGCTTGCATTCCAATTTTGGGCGGAGGCCCAGCGACAGTTGGTGTTAAGTAAAAATCATATTGTTCATGAAATTGATCCACCACATATCCAACTTCAACCAGGCGGCCGATTGCCTTCTCTAATGCAGTTACACCGCCCTGCTGATGAAACCAGTCTGCCATTCCCCATGTCCAGGGTTCGAAAGATTCTTTATCCGGTATTTTACCCGTCGTATTGGTAAGCATTGCAATTAAACCGGCTGGAATGCTTCCCCACACAGTAAGAAAATCTGAAATAAATTGTTCACCATTATAAATTGGTTTGTCTTCCACAAGATCATATCCCAGCGATTCACATAATTTCACAGTTTTATCCACCGCCTTGATACATTCTGGGTGAGGAGATTTCCCATGAATTGTATCGGTTGTAAATGCAATCTTTATCCCTTTATTGGTTTTTGGAGTTAATGCTAAAGGCACGGCATTTTTATTCCCAGGAAATTGAGGATTTAAAATCACATTGAGATAAACAGCACTATCCCGAACCGTTCGACTCACACAATTATCAACGCCAATCACCAATGGAAGGGGAGCCCGGCCCGTACTTACTTCTCTCCCTCGACTGATTTTTAATCCAAATAAGCCGCAAGAGGATGCAGGTATTCTAATGGATCCACCCCCATCACTGGCATGAGCAATCGGTAAAATCCCTGCTGCGACTGCCGCAGCTGACCCACCGCTGGACCCACCGGAACTATGGTTTAAATTCCATGGGTTGCGTGTGGGGCCAAACAATAACGGTTCAGTGGTGGCAAGTAAGCCAAATTCTGGTGTATTGGTTTTTCCAATAATAATTAAACCGGATGATTTCGTACTTTGAATAAATGGTGGATTTGTTTTTCCCATATTATTTTTAAAAAACCTACTCCCACTTGTGAGAGGTGCTCCTTCATATTCAACCAGATCTTTTATTAAAAAAGGTACGCCTTTAAAAGGTCCATTCGGGACAGCTTGGTTAGATATTTCAAATGCGCGTTCGAAGTCTTTGTAAATTACAGCATTGATTATTGGGTTGAGCATTTCAATCCGTTTTATGACCGCCTCAACTAATTCTATTGGTAGGACTTCTCCATTTTTAACTAATCCAGCCATACCCAATGCATCATAAGCAATAAATTCGTCAAAAGCCGGTTTTGCGCATGCCAACTTTGTCAGCATGGACCCGGAAAAGGCTGCTAAAGCTGATGTCTTAATAAAATCTCTTCGATTAATCATTGAATGGATTCCTTTTTAAATTGATAAAAATTATTAATCATAAATTAATTCAAGATAATGACCAAGGGCATTAATACGGAGTGAAGGACTCGAGAAATTCAAATATCGTACACATGGTTAATCCATAGATGAAATCAAATAATATTCAGAGTGAGTAATATACTGATTATAAAAGCTTGGTACTTTTTTGACTTTCCGCCCCATTCTACTGAAAAGCATCAAATAAATAACTGTATTTCAACACAAACGATTTGGTGCTGGATTCAATGGGAATCCCGTCATAATCCTGAGTTTGGTTATAAACCAAGTATAATCCAGTGGCCGCAGATTGCTGCCAAATAAAACGCCAATTCATGGACCATTCATCCGACTGATTATTGTATTGAAGCAGGGATTGAATATACATAGAAGGGGAAAATGCATAGGTCAGGCGTGCACGAATAAGATGAGCAACAAATTGTCCATTCATTAATTTTACATCATTATAATTTGACACTAGTTCAGAAGTAAACCTGTTTCCGAAGCGATATTTAATGGAAGTATTAAAATTCTTTTTTCTGCCACCAAAATATCCCCCAATGCGGCTCATAACGCTTAAACTTAAGGTACTAGCCTGATTTGTGGTTACAAATATCTGAACTTCAGAATGATTGTAGGTATCTGCAGAAATAGTAATATCTGATAAATCAAATGCTTCCTGGACACCCTCTTTCGTAAAATTCATTCCAGTATGAAATTCAAACCCAGAACGAAATTCCCAATGGTTATCAATATGCCAACGTCCCGATTCCTGGAATCCATCCAATTTCCAATAGCCATCAAAATTGATATGAGGCCTGATTTCTAACAAACCAAACTTATTTTCTGGACGAAATCTTGTAAATATCCGGCCAGACCATTTTTTATAATTCTCCCGTTTTAGGTAACCCATTTCCGGATTAAAGTTTTCGCCTACTTCAGTATAAGATGCGGAAGTTGAAATTTGTTTTGTGTCCCGTACAATCTCCATTCTGTAAGCATGGGCATTGTCATTATCCCTCCCTGGTGTATCGGTTAACCCTGCAAATGCAACGATTTTACTTAACTCCCCAATTCCCATTTGTGCATCAAAGGCATAGGATTGATTCATGTAGCCATCTTTACCCATATGATCCAGTGCTGTATACATGGCACCGATATGGGTCCGATTCGGCAACTCTTTTTTCAACCGAAGTACTGAATATTGATTGGCATCTGTAATATCTTTCACTTTATCAGTTCTCATACTCAGCATACCCACTTTCATTCCTGAAAAAGTCCCTGTAAGTCTTCCCCCGCCAACAATGGGTACTGGGGTCCCGTCTGGACCGACACCGATGCGACGGCTAAAAAACATTTCTATATCCGGACCAAAAAACCCGCCACCGGTTCCCACGGAGAAAAGGCCTGCATTCTCTAAGAAGAATGCCCGTTTTTCAGGAAAGAATAAACTGAACCGATCAAGGTTGATTTGTTGGTCATCCGCTTCCACTTGGGCGAAATCGGTATTATAGGTTAGATCCAGGGACATGGATGACCCCACACTGATCTTCCCATCTAACCCAAAGTTGCGGTCGCTGGTCTTGGACGATGATTCCCCTTTTATCTCATTATTTTGTCCAAGTATGTAAGGCATTATCTTAATATTCCGAGAAGTGGGAACATTCATTTGGGTAAGAGACCCTGCGGATACGAGTCGGTTCATGGTAAATTGCCTTGAAATCGGCGCCCAATGAGCTTCCTCTTTTTTCCTTGCAATGACGCGTTCAAAATTGATCCCCCATGATTGATCCTTTTCTTCTTTGTATCGCAACGTTTTAAAGGGAATCGCAAATTCAGCACTCCAACCGTAATCACCCCTTTGGGTTTTTACTTCCCAGACTGCGTCCCAATTCACATTGAATCCACCGCCGGTACCCATACTAAATCGTCGCATCATACTACCACCTTCACCTCCACCTGTAATCTGAGCGTCATATTCAATTCCTGCTGGATTCGTACCAAAGAGATACCCTGTTTGAAAATCTTTGAATGTATCAATGATAAATGAAAAACTGTCTGAATTATTGAGTGGCGAATCCCTTCGGTTATCAGAAATAACTATTTCACTAGGTTTTGAGTCAAAACATACCACTGATACATAAAATGTCTTTTCTGAATATATTACCTTTACCACGGTGTTTTCGGAAATTGGCTGACCTTCATCAGGCGTCTTTTGGGTGAATGTAGTTACCGCTGTTACATTGGCCCAGGCCGGGTCATTGAGCACATCTCCATCCATCACCGGATTGGATGTCGCCTTTAGGGCTGACGTGGTATGTTGACCCAAAGAAATCGCTGGGCATAATAGTCCAAATATTAATATTACTTTCATATACTGTACTTTTACTGTCATTGTTAATTGTCTAATATTTTCTCAACTGTTTGAGCCATACGAATACATTGATCTGTCACGCCACCTTGATCATGAGAAGTAAATAAAACGTCAACTTTACACCAACCCACCTTCAAATCTGGATGATGATTCATTGATTCTGCAATTTCAGCCAGTTTATTCACAAACTGAATTCCGTCCATATACGTCTTAAAAGATATTGTTTTAACAATTGTATTCTTAGATAAAGACCATCCATCCATTTGGTTTAAGGCAGATTGTATTTCATCTTGGGAAAGTAATGCCATGAAACTTCCTTATTTGGGGGGGGGTACCTGAACTAATTTAATATATTCACCATTTACAAATCAAAGGCGTGTTACCTCAACATTTCGAATATGTAAATCCGCATTCCCGGTTACAGGATCAATCGCAAATTCATCTCCCAATGCATTCAAATTTCCACCCCTGTTTTTCAATGCTGTTTGCTGTTGCGTTCCTTCCGACTCATGACCCCAGCCATGGGGAATACTAATCACTCCCGGCATCATTTCTTCTGTCAATTTCGCATCAAGTTCAACTACAAAATTGTTTGATTCAATCTTTACTTTTTGTCCGTCATTAATTAATCTTGATTGGCCATCTTTCGGATTCATGAGAACCAAAAATCGATTACTACCCGACATAAGCGATGGACAATTATGCATCCAAGAATTATTGCTGCGGAGTTGTCGACGTCCGATTAATGTGAGGCTGCTATTTTGATTAGTCTGATTCAAATTAGAATTCACACGTTTTAAATCCTCAATAAAAATGGGTGGTGCCAAATCGATTTTTTTATCCGAAGTAAATAATCGATTTGGAAATCTGGGCTTTAATGGTCCCAAATCAACCCCATTTAACTGTGTCTTAACTTTGGATAAGGTCAGACCACTCCAATTAAATATAGATTTTAAACTTCCATATTCTCCAAGGCGAATTCCTAAATCCAACAGCCATTCAGGTCCAAATACCTTGGTTAGATAATGATTCAGTATGGGATATTTATTCCCCTTCTTTTTGGCAATCCTTTGTGTGAGTTCCATAAAAATTTCCCAATCATATTTTGTACCCCGTTCTTTGGGAAACACAGCCTTAGAATATTTTACAATATTTCGTACTGAAAAAATATTGAACACAATATCAAAATGACCCCCATTTAAATTAAATGCCGGAGGAAGAATAATATCAGCATAGCGTGTGGTTTCATTAATATAAAAATCAATTGACACCATAAAATCTAATGCTAAAAACGCTTTCTCTAATTTTTTCCCACCCGGAACAGACAGGACCGGATTTCCGGCTGAAGTGACCATGGCCCGAATTTTTCCATCACCTGAAACCAACATCTCATCTGCCATGGTTACGGCTGGATATTCCCCCGCAAATTCCGGAAGGTTTCGTACGCGACTCTGACCTTTATTATAATGACCTCGGGTCGCCCCACTGGCTAATGTATCCAATGCCGGCGATGTAAACATGGCACCACCAATGGCATCCATATTTCCTGTAATAATATTTAAACCATTTATTAGCCAATGAACTGTGCCACCAAATTTTTGTGTACAGGCACCCATTCGTCCATAACAAACTGCCGACTTTGCATGGCAAAAGTCTTTTGCCGTCTCTTGAATCTTATTTTTTGGAATGCCCGTTATTTTTGAAATGGCATCTAAACTAATTTTAGGAATTGCATTTATAAAAATATCCAAATTCTTAATGGTTTTTTCTAAGTGCCCCTCTTTAATCCACCCTTGATTGATTACTTCCTGAATGAGTCCAATCATAAAATAAACATCGGTACCAGGTTGTATAAACAAATGTTCATCAGCCAGTTTGGCTGTTTCTGTTTTACGAGGGTCAACCACGATAAATTGCCCACCCCTGCTTTGAATTGATTTTAAGCGATTTTTCACATCTGGGGCCGTCATTAGACTGCCATTGGATACAAGCGGATTTCCCCCGATTATCATCATATAACCTGTGTGATCAATATCGGGGATTGGCACCAATAACTGATGGCCAAACATTTGATAAGCAGCAAATTGATGTGGAATCTGATCAACCGTGGACGCTGAATAATTATTCCGGGTTCCCAAAGATCGCGTCAATGATGGCGCATAAAGTAACGTCCCAAAATTATGCACTGATGGATTCCCCTGATAAATGCCCACTGCATTATTTCCATATTGATCTTGTGTTTCAACCAGTCGAGTGGCCACAGTTTCAAATGCTTCTTCCCACGTAATTTTTTTCCACCCTGAATCGGTTTTTTTCACGGGAAATTTTAAGCGATCCGGATCTTCATGGAGGTCCCTGTATGCCAACGCTTTTGGACAAATATGACCTCGGCTCAGGGGATCTCTATCATCGCCAATAATTGTTTTTATTTGGTTATTTTCAGTCGTGATAACCAACCCGCACATGGCTTCACATAGGTTACAGGTTCGATAATGTGTTTTTAAATTCTTCATATCTTGGGTTGGATTTTACTCATAGCACGTTCTGTGAGGGCTGTAATAGTTAAGGAGGGGTTAACACCGGGGTTTGCAGATATCATAGCTCCGTCACACACCATCATATTCTTATACCCAAATATATGGTTATCTTTATCAATCACACCTTCTGATGAATCTTTTCCCATACATGCACCACCGAGAATATGTGCTGTAGACGGAATACCAAACAACGATTCATTCCAAAGTGCAGTCGCTTTTCCATTGATAAGTTTGGCATAATGATCAGCGACCTGTTTTGCTTGTGGAATAAATGCCGTGGGTGCGTCACCTTTTCCTAAGCCGGATTTTAACCCAATGTTTAATAATCCTTCTGAAAAATTCAAAGTGCTGTCAATAGTTTGCATGAATAATAAAACTTGAGTCCGTTTCGCCCAGTCATCCACAAACATTATTTTCAAATTATTTATCGGATGCCTGATTAAATCATAGACAAGTTTTGTAAAGCGGGAAAGTATATTATTTCCCTCAATTCTGGGCAATACCAGCAATCGCCAGAATCCGGAACCTTCACTATATCTCACAGGCTCTACGTGGGTATTTTCATCCGTATTTAAAATGGAACCAATAGCAATTCCATCAGAAAATACTGATTTGCGATCCATAGAAGTGATAGGCATTAATGCTTCTGAATTGGTGCGAACCATACTGCCTAATTTATCCGACAAGCTTGGAAGTGAAGATCTTTTTAATTTTAGCAATAATTTTACTGATCCCAATACACCGCCAGCGAAAATAACACCTTTTGTTTTGAAGGATCCTTTTTTCTTAAAAAACTTCGATGTAGAATTTTCCCAAAATACTTGATACCCATCTTCCCCATCATTTTTGTTGATCGGACTCACATCCACCACCAATGATTCTGCCTGAACCTTTGCACCCTTTTTCTGTGCTAAATACAGATAATTCTTATCCAATGTATTTTTTGCCTTATACCGACATCCTACCATACATCCACCGCAAAAAGTACAGCCGGATCGTTCAGGTCCATCGCCGTCAAAATAGGGATCTTGTGAAGGTTCACCCGGTTTCCCAAAATAGATTGACACATTTGTTTTGTGAAAATGGTCAGATCGACCTATATCATCTGCCATCTGTTTTAATGCCAAATCTCCAACCTCCAATCGAGGACTGGGGGCTGCACCGAGCATTCGAAGTGCCAGAGGATAGTAATCTTTTAGTTCGGCTTCCCAATCAGCCAGATGTGACCAACTGTCCGAAGTATAGAATTTTTCTTTGGGTACAGGCAAGGTATTGGCATAAACCAGTGAACCACCGCCGACCCCAACACCTGATAAAATATAAACATGTCGAAGCATGGTAATTCTCATAATACCATAAAATTTGAATAAAGGAGCCCAAAGCCACTTCTTTAAATTCCATATTGTTTTGGGGAAGTCTTCTTTTTTCCACCACTTCCCTTTTTCTATTACCAATACATTATACCCCTTTTCCGATAATCGCAGGGCCGATACAGATCCGCCAAAACCAGATCCAATGATGATATAGTCGTAATCATAATTCATGGTGTCACCAAATTGAATTTCCCTGTGGGATTATCAAACAACCCAAAAAACTGAACCAAATCCAACACACTTCCATCAACCTCTAAATCATCTGAAAAAAGGGTTTCTTTGATACTCACTTGTTTCATAACCATTCGTAAAAATAGCTCATGCGTAATTTTGAGCGTTGCATTTGCACTTGAGATTGGACTGGCTTGTCTATGATGTAATACAGCGTTTTCTATCGTGAGCGTATAGCTTTCATTTATATCTGAAAAAATGACATTAACTATCACCTTCTTTCCTTCCGCCTTGGGACCATTTAATCTAACAGCCATCGAATTGAAAAATTCAGAAACAGGTGTATGTTTAAATATTCCAGCCATATCAGCTATATCAAACCCCTTCTCTATTGAACCATGGCGTAACTCGAAAGCACCCGACAAATAATTATCTCGCCATGGACCGGCTTCAGCTTGATACCCAAGTTGGTCATACGATTTTGCCAATAATTCACGGGCATTTTTATTATTAGGATTAGCAAAAACCAAATGATTTAGCACTTCCGCAACCCACCGGTATTCACCGTCATCGTATGATACTTTAGCTTTAGTCATTAAGGACGACTCCCCTCCCATAAAATCTACATATTTCTTAGCAATATGTACGGGTGGCAGTGGATCTAATTGAGCTGGGTTGCCATCATACCAGCCGAAATAATATTGATAAACAGCTTTTGCATTTTGTTTAATATTTCCATAATAACCTCGATTAAAAAATTTAGATTCAAGGGATTTGGGAAGTTTAATATTTTCAGCAATTTCACTTGGTGTCGAACCATTGTTGGCCATTCGAATCGTCTGATCATGTATGTATTTATACGTATCTCTTTGGTTTTGCATAAACTCAAGTATTCTTTCATTTCCCCACATTGGCCAATGATGACTCCCAAAATATACTTTCATATCTCCAAATAAAGTCATGGCTTCATCTATATATTGACTCCATTTGGATGCATCACGAACTTTTGCACCTCTCAATGTATATAAATTATGCATGGTTCTGGATAAAATTTCTGCTCCGCAAAATGCCTTTTTCTCTGGGAGATAAAAAGTGAGTTCTGACGGTGCTTCTGAATCCAATGCCAATTGAAAAACAAACTGCACACCGTCAATATCCATTTGTTGACCTGTCTTCGAAATAAATTCGGTGGGCTCGAGGATACTAAACGTACCAAATGCCGGATTTTTACCTAGACCTGACCCAATATGCCCTCGGTCAGAACGAGGCAATAATTCACCAAACATATATAATGATCGACGCCACATACTCATCCCAGTCATGATATTTTCACTTGTGGCCTCTTGCATAAATCCCTGGGGTGCAATAATCGGTATATTTAATGAATCACCTAATCCCAAAACGCCACCAAAATGGTCGATGTGGCTGTGGGTAAAAATAATGGCTGTAATGGGTTTGTCGCCTAAATGCTTTTGGAAGAATGCCATCGCTTTTTCAGCTGTCTCAATAGAGGTTAATGGATCAACAATAATCCAGCCCTTATTACCTTCGATAATTGTCATATTGGAAAGGTCATACCCCCGTAACTGATATATTCCTTCAGTTACCTTAAATATACCGTGAATATTGTTAAGCTTCTCTTGCCTCCACAAACTTGGATTTACACTGGAGGGTGCGTCCCCATTTATAAAATTATATTCCGGCAAATCCCACACCACTCTTTGTGCATTTTTATGATGAACCTGCATTTCAGAACTTTTTGCAATAAACCCCCTATTCGCATCTAAAAAGTCTTGTTTATCTTCAAAAGAAAGTTGCTTTAAAATGTTTTTATTTTTTTGAATTGTTTGAGCCGTCGGACTTGTAAAGCCCAATGTATTTGAATCTTTTTTTTCTTCTTTATTGCAAGAAATGAATAAAAGAGTAATAAAAAAATAGATAAGTTTTTTGTTTTTCCCAAATAGGGTTATTACAAACATAAAAAATATTCCTTCATCACATTTTTGCACAGCGAATCAAAAGTGATTTAGTTATAGCTTCCTCCCGCAAATTTCTAATAGCTTCATAATCTGGATCATTTGCAAAGTTCATAAAAGTTGGCCAGTCAGGCCATTCGATAAAAAAGATCATATCTGCATCAAATTCTCCTATAATAGCATCCTGAGGCACGTATAGATCAGAATGCATACGCCCACCATATTTTTTTAGTAATGGGCTAACCGATTTCATATATTGCTTATATTTATCGTGGCCACCGTTTGCCTTGAACCATAATGCATTCAGCATATAAATAGAGTCTTTATTGTTCATTTTATTTTTACTCCTTTTGGCCTTTACCATCAATAATTTTAATAATATTGCTCTTTTTATTTTTCCCATTTGTTGTCTTAATGGTTTAATTGTATTAGAATTTGATATAGAATTAAACAAATTATTATTGAAACACAAATAAATAATAGAGAGAATTGAATTCTCAAAATAAGAAAGGAATATAAAATATGGAAGTACCTCAATCGTTAAGGAAATGGCTCGTTTTTCATTTTTATGTGGATTATGCTTTTGCAATACCATTTTTCTTTTTCCCAGAATATTTATCATCGTTGGTGGGTTATGAACCGCTCGATCCATTGGCGGCACGAATGTCAGCAGCCGCATTGTTTGGCATTGGGTATAGCTCTCTTATTGCGGCCAAATTTGATTTAGAAAAAATGCGGCTAAAATTACGGTGGGCCGTGATATGGGCTGGATCCGCTACTGTTGGTTTATTTTGGGGAGCCTTCTCAGTAGATCATTTGTGGGGTTGGATATTTGGAATCATTTTTCTACTCTTTTTTATACTATGGTCTACATATGCTATAAAACTAAAGGCGTTTACACGCACTTGAAGCTCATGCTAAACAGACAAACTTTTCTACCCATTCTATTGGGGATTGTTATTGGAATCGCTTCCTTTTACCCCTTCACTTATACCAACCCCATTTCGATGAGTTTAATCGGTGGCATAAAACGAAATCAATGGATGACTCATTTTGATCCATCCATGAAAAGTCAAAATCTGTGGTTGCGGAATTATGTTGCATTTGTGGGACTATTAGGAAGCGTGCGACCGGAAATTATTTATCTGGAATCCATTCGGGATGATGAAAATGAAAAATTTATAGGAGATCATGATTATATCTTAAAAGGAAATTCGCCCAATTGCCGATACTGGAGTTTTGTGATTTATGATATTGAAAACCGCCGAATAGAACCCTTCGAAGAAACAGTGGTCAGTTCTTACAGAATTCCAATACAGGATGATGGAACTTATGAAATTATATTAACCGCTCATCCTGAAAGTTATCCCGGAAAACAAATCATCAATCATAGTGGTAAAAAGTTCACCCTGACAATGCGTATTTATGGGCCGGACCTTGGATATTATAAAGATAAAGAATCCATACCTGTTGCCAGTATTAAAAAGGTAAGACCTCATGGGTAAATGGATTTTAAAATTATTTGGTGCGGCTATTTCCACACATGTGTTGTTAATCTCCATTGGACCTGAAATAGTTATGCGTAAACTGGATAGAGATATTGAAGCGTCTAAAACATATATTGAGAGGTGTGGTGACCGATGGGTTGATGGTATCGTTTATACAAATCCAGACTGCATGTCAAATAAGCAATCTGCTCGAAAACCAAACCCTGATTTTTTATATTTCCTTATTCCCTACAATCTCAGTAATGGCGATTTATATGTGTCTACCCCGGTGCCGCCTGATGATCGATATTGGTCAATCCACGCCCATAACAGGAATACAGATGCATTTTATCGAATTACGAATACAGAAATTAACAATGACCGATTTGAATTTTTAATCACGAGAGATAAAAATAAAACCGTAGATATCCCAATCGCCTATGCTTCCACTAAAAAGGGGGTTGTTTTAAACCGGATTGTAATGAAAGATTTTTCTGAATACGAAAAGTTAGATACTTTTCGCAGATCCACATTCCGGGAATATCGTTGATTTAATCTTTTACCAATTGATTGAAAGCAGTTTTCAACCAAATGAAGGAAATGGAAACAGCTACTATTGTGGAAATGATCATGGCATACCATACCCATTCAATTGGTTTATTTAATACCATTGTGAAATACAAAGCCAAAGGTGCCGAAACCCCTAAAACTCGAATGGACGTAATCACCAGCATAGGGAGCCCTTTCCCCAACCCCTGCAGAATCCTGCCAACGGTCATACCTATAGCAATAAGTGGATAAATGAGACAAATGTATCTCAGGTAAATAACGGCAATGGATTGAATTTCAATTTCCTGAGTAAAATTTTTCACAACAAACGGTGCAAAAATATATAATATAATTGACAAAACGCTTGTGACCATTATGGAACGAATAATACCATATTTTGTAATAAATTTTATTTTCCCAATTTCTTTAGCACCATAAAACATTCCGACTAATGTAGTCAATGCGGATGCAATGGCCATAATAGGCAGAAAAATAACCATATCCATTCGACCGCCTACCTGATAGGCCGCCACTGCATCCGTGGAAAATCGAACCAAAATTCGGTTAAATATCAATTGACCAAATGCCATAATTATCATAGACATAGATGCGGGTAAACCGACGCGAATAATATCTTTTACAATAAACATAGATGGTGAAAAATCGCGCATTCGAAACCGAATATATGCGTGTTCTTTTATGAATAACATATAAACAAAAATAAGGAAAACTATCAATTGACTAATGGCTGAAGCCATGGCAGCTCCACCAACACCATATCCCAAAGTAAAAATAAATATAGGGTCTAAAATAATGTTTAATATTGTACCCAAACCTGCCACGGCCATAGGCAGTCTCATATCCCCTTCACCGGATAATATGGAACGAAAAAACGTAGAAAAAACCATGAAAGGAAGCCCAATTAAACTAATCTTTAAATAGGACCAACTTAATGGAAGAACGGATTCAGTCGCACCCAATCGACTTAATAAATCCTCACCATAAATCAAACCAAGTGTAGTTAAAATTGTACTGATTATCAAACCCAGCGCCACCGCATGTTCTGCTGTATTATCCGCACTGACCTTATCTTTTGCACCAATAAATCTTGCAATGGAAGCCGTTACACCACTCCCCACACCAAATGATAATCCAAGGACAAGGAAAAATAATGGCATATTGAATGCCACTGCTGCGATGGCTTCGCCTCCGAGACGTCCAATAAATATCATATCTACTATGGTATATAAGGTATGGATTCCCATGCCCGCCATAATCGGGAATGCCAGCGTCCACAAGGCTTTGGATGGATTATCTACAAAACCTTCTAAACGGGAAGTCTTATTTTCCGGCAATTTCATAGGCGCCGAATTTAGAGGAGATTAATGTGTGATTAGGTAAATTATATTTAAATTTTTGGGAATGAAATCGTCCACGGGTCAGTTATGGTTAAATCATCTATATGGCCCGAAAGCATCTCCGACTCAAACCAAATATGCAAGTGAGTAAAACGGGTATGATGGGTAAATATTGCTTGATGTTTTTCTGAGTAAAACCCTAAAATTTTTCCGTCAATATCTGAATTTACCCTTTTCCAGGATTTCGCCAAATGATCATCATGACTGCCATCTTTGTCTTGAGGAGATATAATATGCCAAGCTAATTGATTCAACTGCCCCTCGATTATAAAGGGAAATGGTTTATCTATATTGACCCCAGCTTTTTCTGCTTCTTTTTTAATGATAGCATCTATTGAATTATAATTGGTCTTTGAATGAACTGAAATCTTATTCCATGATGGTACAGAAGTACTTACTAAAAGCAATGCTTTGGTTTCAGATGTCGCAACAGTTTGATGCGTTGGAGATTCTCCTGATTTCGCTCGATTAATCAACAGATTTCCATCCATAATGAGTATTTCGCCATCAAGGTTTTCCATGGAACCAAGACCATAGATGTGATCTTTGGCCATCACATCAGGTAATGCAACCACACCATTCCGGGCTCCTCCATGCATTATTTCTGATAATGCACCATAAATCTGAACATCATTTTGTGTATTGTTGGAACATGATGCTAAAAATGCAATTAGGATAATTAAAGTATATTTTTTCATATTATTTTTTTTTCTGCAACCTACAGGATTAATTAGCTCAACCAAACCCGGAACCAGCCGTTGCACCACACGCCGGCGATGTCGGTGATGAACCAATAGTGGATCCAACCGAAACGGCCGGTGCCGATAACTGTCGACTGGATTGAAAAGCCTCACACTTTGGACATTGGATATCTTTGTCTGGGGTTGAACTGGACATAATAAGTTCTTCAAAATGATAACCACATTTTCTACATGAATAGTCAAACATTGGCATTATTTATTTCCCCTCTTCTTCAACATGAATTTCCTCAGCCTGAGGATGGGGGTTCGCTCATGTAGGCACACCTAATTTGGGTAAAATGATCCGATTGATTATCCACCACGCACCCAAAATGACTGCAAATTGAAATACTTCTTCCATCATATCGCATCAATAGCAGCGCGAAGCAAGCCATTCACCTGTGTAGATAATTCTTCCAAGTCATCACGCCCTGTTATGGATAACATTTTTTTTGCATCAATGGCTGATACATTAACAGTTCCATCCTCATTATCCCATATAACAACATTACAAGGCAGAAGTAATCCAATTGCCAATTCCTCGCTTAATGCTTGATGTGCTATATTTGGATTGCATGCACCTAAAATTTTATAGGGCCTAAAATCAACATCTATTTTTGTTTTTAATGTTGATTTCACATCTATTTCAGTTAGAACCCCAAACCCCTGGGCTTTTAAAGTTCCACGGACCTTTTCTTCCGCTTCCTTCATACTGACATTCAATTGTCTTTCATATCCGTAATTCATGATTTTTCCTTTTTGTTTTTGACAGGCCATAACATGATTAACCCCATTAATGATCCATACATCATACTATTGACTGGATCAGATGTGATGGCGCAAGTTCCAGAGTTACACCCAATAAAATAATAATAGGCATAACCAATACTACTCCCCATACCAATACCCAAGGGCAATCGAACCAGTGTTTTAGTAAAATATTTTTTTATTTTGTTAAATTCCATCTAATCATTCCCCCAACCATATTCTTGGCATTAAAGCCATTATTTATTAAAAGTTTTGTTGCTTTTCCAGACCGATTCCCGGATCGACAAACCATAATAATTTCTTCAGATTTGTAATCCTCCAGTTCATTTAATCGTTGGGGCAATTCGTTCAAGGGAATCAAAATAGCCCCGTCTATATGTCCTAATTTACCGTCATATTCTCCCGGAGTCCTCACATCAACCATGATCAACTTTTCAGTTCTTAGACGGTCTCTTAATGTTTCTACGGTAATAATATCATCTGCAAATTTTTCATCTATAGATGTATTACTTTGCCATTTTTTCACGGCAAAAAATGTAATAAAAATAATTCCGACAATAATGGTTATTTTCAAGATGGGTTCCTGTGCAATTTTAATGTTTTAAATAATCGTTCTGATACATCTTCCGGGACTAATTTTTCCGTTTCTGTCACCCGGTAAATTTTCACTGTTTGCTGCACACTATCCACATAAATTTTACAATCGGGACATTCTTTCATGTGTCGGGAAACATCTTCAAGAATTTCTGCATCAATATCTTTACCGAATTGTTTTTGAAGTTTCTCTAACAAATCTTTATTGTGATGGTGAACGGTCATTCTAATTTTTTTCTACACACTTGAGTTTTTTAGCTAATTGATCTCTTAAGAATAATCGAGCCCGCATGAGACGAACTTTCACATTGGATACTGAAATATTTAAAATTTCAGCCGTTTTATTTGTGGAAACTCCTTCCAAATCCCTCAAAACAAATACAATTCGATAATCCTCAGAAAGTTCCTTCAGTGCTTTTTTAAGGCAGGAATGAAAAGACTCTGGATCTAACTCATTTTCAGGATGATCCGGCCAATTTCTAATTTCATATCCTTTTAACGATTCAAATCCTGGGTCATGAATGGAAATATCCCGATCAATATAATCTTTTGCACGCAATTTCCCCAATGCCACATTAGTTCCAATACGGTATAACCATGTTCCGATTGAGGATGCACCCTTAAACGTTTGGATTTTATCTATAAAAATCAAAAATGTTTCCTGCAGGACATCTTCTGCATCTTCTTGATTTTGCATCAACCGTAAGGCAAGATTATAGATGTGGTGTGATTGTTGTTCCACAATAGAAGCAATCGCCCATTCGTCCCCCGCTTTCGCTTTTTCAACCAAATGGGTTTCATCATATTCTGGGGTTTTCAATCGTTTAATAAACTGCCAATTCTGAGGCTAAATGGTAATCAATCTTTTCTTTAAGTACCTGTTTAGGCACAGCACCCACAACGCGATCTACTTCTTGACTATCACGTATAAATAAGATAGTGGGAATTCCCGATACACCTAACTCTTGGGATTTACTATTTTCATCCGCGTTTAGTTTGCCAATAACGGCTTGACCGGAATACTCATCTGCCAATTCATCAATGATGGGTCCAACTATTCTGCAGGGACCACACCAGGGTGCCCATACATCAACAAGGACTAATCCTTCTGTATTTGAAACTTCAGTTTCCCAGTTTTGATCTGTAAATGATTTTATATTTTCTGACATTATAGACTCCTTTTCTCAATTAGATGCAAAAAGAGTATTTTGGTTACATATTCATTTTAAAATGGCCAAAAAACCGGGATAAAAATAATGGCAATGACAAAAAGGGTTAATGCCAAAGGCAGTCCAACCTTGATATAATCAGAAAATTTATACCCACCAGGACCATAAACCATGAGGTTGGTTTGATATCCGACCGGCGTAATAAATGATGCAGATGCTGCAAAACAAACTGCAAAAATAAAGGGCCGCGCATCCATTCCTAATTGGGCTGTCACCACCATTACAATCGGTGTCATAATAATGGCTGTGGCCGCATTGGAAGACACTTCTGTCAACACCATTGTGATAAAATAAACAAGCGCTAACAATACATAAGGCTGCCACTCTACTGATGATGATAATACGACATTTGAGATGGATGATCCAATCCAGGCGGCCGTTCCGGTTGACCGGATGACTAATCCAAGGGGAATGAGAGCGGCAATCAATATAATAACCTGCCAATTGATAGATTGATAGACTTCGTTTGGTTTAAGCACTTTTAGTACCAACAACACAACGGTTCCGATTAACGCTCCTTTTAAAATAGGAAAAATTCCCAGCGCTGCTAAAAGAATCGCCATAGCCAATACAATTATACTCATCCACCAAAAGCGTACTTTTTCCAGTTTTTGATCTACTTCTCCCAATAAAATAAATTTTCCCCTTGTGGCTAGTTCATTCAGTTTCTCCCGGGAACCGTAAACCAAAAGAGTATCATATGATCGGAGTATAACATGGGCAATTTTTTTCCTGATAATAGATCCTTCTCGACGAATTGCCAAGATAAAAGCACCAAACCGTTGCCGGAAATTTGATTCCATTAACGTCTGTCCCACCAAATCTGATTTATCAGAAATCATACATTCCATTAATATATTGTCTTGTTTTTCCAATTCTTTCTGGGTCAATTTTTCATCTGTAAGCAGGGTGACTTTTTCCACTTCTTTTATTCTTAAAAAACTTTCAACCGATCCCTTTACAAAAAGAATATCACCTTCTTTTAAAATTCGGCTCCCGATATTTTGAGAAATCAACTGGCCATCTCGTTGAATATCTAAAATCATTACATCATAATTCTGGTTAATCTGGCGATCTTTACATGTGGAACCAACTAAAGGAGATTCCGCTGTTATTTTAATCTCTGTCAAATATCCTGCCAGATGATAACTCTGAGTTAAACTTGATGTTACCGTCCGCGAGGGAAGTAATCGAGGCGCAATCCACAAAATGTAGATTAATCCAATTACCATGCTAATGGATCCATATTTAGCGAATTCAAACATGCCCAAAGAAACGGTTCCGCCATTTTGTAAATAAATGGAATTCACCAATAAGTTTGTAGAAGTACCGACCAACGTCAGTGAACCGCCTAATATGGCAGCATAGCTTAATGGTATTAATACCTTAGAGGGACTCATGTGGTATTGGTGAGCCAATCGCATAGTTACGGGCATAAAAATGGCTACAATGGCTGTATTATTCACCAGGGCACTGGCGATTCCGATTGTGAGTAAATAAACACCCAAACCCAATGTGCGCGATTTGGATGCAAGTCGATTTATCTTCACAACCAAATATTCAAGAACACGCGTTTTCTGAAGCGCATGGCTCAATGTAAACAAAAGGGCAATCGTAATGACAGCTGGATTTGATAATCCGGATATAGCTTCTTCTGGTGTTAAAAAACCAAACCCAAAGAGGATACTCAGTATGAGTAAGGCAGTGATATCCAGACTGAAAGTTTCTGTAACAAACAGGATAAAAGCCAATCCAATGACCGCAAGGACAAATGCAATTTCAAATGTCATATAATTTTGATTAATTAAATTGGATCAAATCCAAAAACTAAATTTGGACGTCATCAATCTGTTCTGGATCCAGATATTCTTCAGCATATTTAAGGTATATTTTTTCTTTTACAAAAATATCAAATAAATCTACATCTATATGGGCATCATTTTTCATAAACCCTAATATGCGCATTGCCTGGCTCAGGGTTTTTCCTTTTTTATACGGACGATCCCTGGCCGTCAATGCTTCAAAAATATCCGCAATGGCCATAATGCGGGCCTGTACAGTCATTTCATTTTTCACCAATCCTTTTGGGTATCCAGTTCCATCTAGTTTCTCATGATGACCACCGGCAAACTCCGGGACATTTTGCAAATGTTTCGGATAGGGCAATTCTTCCAGCATATTGATGGTCACCACAATATGATCATTAATCACTTTTCGTTCTTCCGGCGTTAGCGTCCCCCTTGGAATCGTTAAATTATATATTTCATCTTCTGATAAAAAATTTTCCATCTTTCCATTGGGTTTCCACCGATAATTCGCAATTTGATAAACTCGATTCTTTTTTTCTCCAGACATGTATTCACCACCCACATTGGATTCTTGGACAAATTCCAAATCACTTTTCAATATTCGCAATGTTTTACGGTACTCTGTTTTAAGATTCTTAATTTTCTCGAATTTTTCGTCTGATGAAAGCGATTCATTCCGCTCAATTTTTAATTCTTTTTTCAGGCGTTTTATTTCTGCATCTCGTTTTATGACTCCAAATCGCGTTTCTACTTCATAGACGCGATCATAAATAGTTTCAAGCTTTGTACTTTTATCCACCACAAATTCCGGCGTGGCGACTTTACCGCAATCATGGAGCCAAGCGGCGATTTTCAACTCATACATTTCTTTTTCAGTAAATGATACATCTGCAAATGGACCCTCTTTTGTTTCCTGAACTGCGTTTGCTAAAAGCATGGTAATCTCCGGTACACGTTCACAATGTCCGCCGGTGTAGGGCGATTTTGCATCAATAGCAGATGCAATAAGTTTAATAAAGGATTCGAATAAATTTTCTAGATCTTGAATAAGGTTTTTATTAGTAATTGCCACAGCAGCTTGACTTGCTAATGCTTCCACCATATCTTGAACATCGGATGTAAATGGGATTATTTTTTTGGATTTTGCATCCTGTGCATTTAAAAGCTGAAGCACACCAATAATTTCATCTTCATGATTTTTGAGTGGAACAGTTAAAAATGATTTAGATCGATATCCGGTTTTTTCATCAAACATTTTTGTTCCGGTAAAATCAAATCCTTTAGCCTTGTAGGCATCCTTAATATTGACTGTTTCCCCTGTAAGTCCTACAAAAGCCGCAATCATAGATTTATTGGGTTTACCTTCATCTGTATAAAGTTTTACCGGATAAAATGGAATTTCTTTCCCAGAGGTACCACCCATATGAAAATCTAGGGAATCCGTCATCAAGATTTCAAATCTTAATCGCTCATCATTTGTCATCATGTATAAAGTACCCCCATCCGAATTTGCGATTCGCTTGGCCTCTAAGAGAATCATTTCCAGAAGTTTATTCATATCCTTCTCTTTAGATAGAGCCAAACCAATGCTCGCTAAATTACTGATTTGCTTTTCTAAATCAGTAATATATGCATGAACAGCAGAAGGAGCTTCCGATAAATACTTGGCCACTTGTGTTTTTGAGTATTGGGGTTGTTTTGCCATGAAACTTTGTTGTTTAGTAACGAGTGAAAACTTACAGAAATCCATGACATTGAGCAACCATATAGATGAGGGATATATTTATTGAATTCTCTAATTTTATGGATGGCAAAACAAACCAAAACGATCCAACACGCCTTCAATAGCCAATATAACGTGGATGACTTGTTTGCAACTGTCCATTCATTATTAGATTCAAATAATGATAAGGATATCCATGAATTTTTAGAAATTGGTCATCTTCCTTCTGTCAATCAATTAATTTATACAGAAAGCAAAGTGGGAGAGTGGTTCCGCCTCCTTCATAAACTTATATTAAAATCAAATTTTAATGTCTATGCCCTGCTCAGCCAGCGGGTGGAACGATATGGAGATAAATCATTATTCCAGACCATTTCAGCGAATAATATTGCATCTACTTCTTTTAATGATGTTTGGAAATTAGTCCAATCCATTGGTTCATATTTTCAGACAACCCTGGGAAAAAATGATACCATCGGAATCCTTACGCCCAATCATCTTAATGGTATTATAATTGATTTAGCCTGCCTTGCTTATAATATTCGCATTGTTCCCGTCCCCATGAATTTATCCTCGGACCATTTGGATTATGTGTTGGATCATGCAGAAATATCCCACTTATTTATTGGAGGCGGAAAGGCGCGAGAATCACTAAAGGATACCAGACGTAGTCCGTCGGAATTCAATGCCGTCCAAATTGATGACAATGCGGAATGGAATGGATTTGTAGCGAAGTGCAGCCAATCCAAAATTGTTAATCCAATATCCAAAGGTCTTCAATCTTTGGCAACAATTATGTACACCTCAGGCACTACAGATAATCCAAAAGGTATTATTTTTAATCAGGAAAATATCATTACAAAACGGTTTGCCCGGGCCTTGGCCCTGCCTGAAATTGGCCCCAACGATTCATTTCTTTGCTACCTCCCCCTATATCATACATTTGGTCGATGGTTTGAAATGATGGGATCTATCTTCTGGGGCACCACTTATACATTCACCCAATCCACATCTTTTAAAAACTTACTCCATGATTTGAAAGTGACAAAACCATCTGTATTTATATCAATCCCCAAACGGTGGATTCAAATCCAGGAGCATGTGGCTGCTTCAATCCCAATTGAAAAATCGGATGATAAAGCTATTCAAAAGATGACCCGGACCATTACAGGTGGAAACTTAAAATGGGGACTCTCAGCCGCAGGATTCCTCGATCCGGATATATTCAAATTCTTCCATGAAAACAATATTGCTTTATTAAGCGGTTATGGTATGACCGAGGGAACCGGTGGAATAACCATGACACCCCCAGAGGATTATGTGCCTAATTCCGTTGGGAAATCACTACCTGGAATTGACCTGAAATTGGCAGACGATAATGAATTACTTTTGCGGGGCCCATATGTTTCTCCCGGTTATTATAAGGATGAAATAAAAGGATCATATACGGATGGATGGTTTCATACAGGCGATATTTTCAATTATAAAAAGGGTCATTACTTTATAGTTGATCGAAAAAAAGAAATTTATAAAAACAGCCGTGGACAAACTATATCTCCCCAAAAAATAGAAAACCTATTCCAGGATTTTGAAGCGATCCGATCCGTCTTTTTAGTAGGTGATGGAAAAGAATTCAATACAATTCTCCTGTATCCGGAAGCGGAAAATGATGCAGTAGATCTAAAAACAATGTCTCCTGATGAGATTCGAATCTATTTTAGTTCTTTGGTTTTTTCTGTAAATACATTTTTACCCCCCTATGAGCGAATCGTGAATTATGCCATCATCCCCAGAGACTTCGACCATGATAACAATGAACTCACATTGAAGAATACCTTTAAACGAAAAAATGTATTAGAAAATTTTGCTGATATTATTGAACCCATGTATAAAAAGAATTATATCAGCCTCATTCGTGGAGATTATGAAATACAAATTCCGAACTGGCTTCTCCGGGAAAAACGTCTGACAGGGGGAGATATTCGTTGGGATGGAAAAACGATCCGCGAATATGGATTAGAAGAAGGCTTACCGCTTAAATGGACCAAATCAGCATTAATAATTGGAGATTATGTTTATCATGCAAATGACACGACGATTAGTTTTGAAAAGCTTCTCAGAGACCCCACTTTATGGCTGGGAAACCAGGCATTGATTGACTTCATGGGAGAAGTGGGGTTTCGGGTAGTTTCGTTTGAACCATACCTTACCCTGTCAGTGAATCACCTCCGTATACCTTTTCAAAAATTCAATATTTTACTGGAAGATACGCCCGAATATTCCGATGGAGAATTATCCTTACCTCCCCTCCATTTAGCTGCACACAACCTTTTACAAAAAGATCGCCAACACGTTAAATCTGCCTTGGCATATTTTCAACAAGGATTGGATTCTCCAAAATATCAAGCCATTATACAGGATCAATTATTACGACTTCAAACCCACCCCGATTCTGACATTTGGGCACGATCTTTTGAAATGCTCATGCCCCATCTAACAGGAGAAATGTTTATAAACCTATATCGGAAATCCATACATTCAGATCAATCTGATTCCTTCACTACTTTGAATCCGGGACTGATACAGGAAAACCATTTTCTATCAATATTAGAATTATTGACTGAATTCAGGCATTCAAAAAAAATACGGATAAAAGATGAAAAAGTGGGAAAAATGTTAATCCGTTTGATTACGAAATTAGGCATTAATCTCCCGAAATATTTTACAAAATCACGGGGAGAATTAACCCTCTGGATGCTGGTCTCTCAAAATGAATCTCTGGCAAAACTGGCTCGAGAGAATCGATCCAAGTTGGAGGATGGATTTCGCGAATGGATCCATTCACATTCATCAGCCAAAGAATTTAACTGGCAAAATATTCTTCAATTTGATGAAAATGTTTCGAAAGAATTAAAGACCCGGATTAATCATGTTTTCATTAATTCAACAATAATTTGTGAATCTACTTTTATTTTTTCCCATGGTCGCCTAATACAATTAAATGAAATTATGCCTCAAGGAATTTGGGTTTCTCATCTAGGACACGGGCATGGAAAACATGTCGTAAGGGTATTGGTCCAGTTAAAAGATGGACAAGCATATAATTTTGTCATCAACATGAATGAATCATTAAAACCAGCCCAATTTACCCAAGAAACAAATTGGCTCATTTCTATGGGGGCCACCATTCAAGATAAGCAATTAGTGGAAAAATTTGGGTCTTTCTGGCTCGAGCATCAAGTTTATACTGAAGAATATATTTTGGGTGAAACTGTTTTGCAATATCTCTACCGCAATGAAAATGAAATAATTTCTGGTATGGTACCGGATCGATGGCAAATGCGATGGCTCCACTTTATTTGGAACGGCGCAACGGCCTATTTAGAATTCTGGAAACGAACCGGGTGTACACGTATCATTAAAAACGCCTCCCCGAAAAATGTTATTATTCCGGAATTTGATTATTATACAGGTACAAGACTTGTATCAATCTCTGGACGTAAAAAGACTCATAATATTGAAGATGTCTTTTCGTCTTTTTATCAACATTTTATTTTAGAAACAGAAGCATTATTCCCCGGCTTGAAAAAAATGGCAGATTGGGAAATATTATATACAGTTGTGTTAGAGGTTTTTGGAATAAAAACAGGATCAAAAATTCTTAAAACCATAAAAAGGATGGATAAACATTCCCAAAAACGTGTGAAACTATTCTTAGAGGAAGTCAACTCAACTGGCTTGCTGAGGAAACAGGTTGTTTTCGCTTCTTTACGGTATCAACGTTGGCTGGATTTGAATCCCAGTGCCACTCATAAGGCTCGGGGTATTATTATTCAGGATTTATATAAAGATTATAAACTACAGTTAATGATAGAAAAATATCCTGAAACACGAATTCGATTTTTCCTTATGACAGCCTTCCAGGATGCCAATCCAGATTTAATCAAACGATTAACTGACTTGATGGTGCATATGCGTACTGGTTCCGTATCAGAAGAAAGTCTCGAATCATACCTTCATACAATTCACGATGAAATAGATTTGACGGAAGCAGAAAAATATTTCTTAACGCGCCTCGTCTTTGAACATGTGGATGCGGCAGATTATGCAGAACTTATCTCACGAGATATGGGATCAAAAGGTCAATTGGATTTAGCCGTAATCATTGAAGGAAAATCAGGTCAATCATTTAAAATTCGTCCACCATTTCATCCGAAAGAAGTGGCGCGATTCCATCGCCTTCTACTAGAAGCTAAATTAGAAGTTCAGTTTGAAACACAACATGAGTTTCTATTTGTGAATGATAAAAAAGACACATTGGCCGGTGGTTTATTTTGGAAACAAACTGGCCCGAGTATAGTGCATTTAGAAAAAATTGTTATCGCACCCCATTACCGGAATAGTCACTTAAGTCTTCGATTGGCAGAAGAATTTTTCAATCGGTTACGATTAAAAAAATATAAATATTTAACGGTAGGATTTTTTCAGGCTGGCTTTTTCTATCGATTAGGATTCGAAATTGATCAAAAGTTCGGTGGGTTGGTTAAACGCCTTTAATAAAGCATCAGATAGATCATCACCCCAGTTACGGAAACATAGAGCCAAATCGGTAATGTAAATCTGGCAATTTTTCGGTGCTTACCAATGTTATCCGTCCATCCGCGGTAAAGGGTCACCAATGCCATGGGAATGATGATAACCGCCAACACGATATGGGTGAGGAGGATAAAATAATAAATTTCAGAAAATTCACCTATATACTGTTTTGGCCCTGCCTTAAACCAGTGATAAATCACATAACTTACCAAAAAGGCGCTGGAAGTACCAAAAGCGGTGAGCATTATATTCTTATGCTGTTTCCGTTTTTTCTGCCGAATTAAAATATATCCATAGATAAGAATAATTGCTGTAATCCCATTAAGGGTTGCATGGAAAATCGGCAACTGGGATACATCTATTGAACCCTCTATACCCTCAGGCCTGGGCCCTAAAAACAAAAATGCAACAGCTAAGGAAATAATGATGGAAACAATGTAGATGATCCGGAGCCAGAAATTGTCTTTGCTCACTATTATTTTTCTCCCAATAATAAATTCATGTCTTTTTTCAGGTTTTTCATATCACTCGTTTGCATACCGTTATAATATCCTCGGATTTGACCTTTTTGGTCCACCAGTGCAAATCGCTCACTGTGAAAAATAATATCCTCAAAGTCTCCCATTTTAAATCCATTTTTAATCAATTCTTTCACATTTTCTTCCGGTCCGGTTAAAAAATGCCATCGATCCGTATTGGCATCATAGCGGGAAGCATATTCCGTCAACACCTCTGGTGTATCATATTCCGGGTAAACTGATATTGACACAATTCTAACATCATCATTATTCCGGAATTCCTTATGAATAAGATCCATATTTCCTGTCATCACTGGACAAGCCATGGTACAGGTTGTGAAGATAAAATCAGCCACCCAAACTTTGTCGTCTAAATCCTTTCGAAAAATTGTTTTACCTCGGCTATCTGTAAATTGAAATTCCGGTATGGACCCTAAAACCGGTAATAAAGGTTGTGGTGTCGAATTTTTCATAAAATAGGTAAAGGCTAAAATAATGGCCATAATTCCATATAAAATAAATCGTGTTTTTTGTGACATTGTTATACCCCTAAATCAACAATAATAATGATAAGTAAGGCCGGTAAATAAAATACCGATGCTTTGAGTAATAAGAGTGCGCTCTTTCTGGATTTATCTTTTGCCAAAGGAATTGCTGAAAGAAAAAATGCACTTGAAATAATGATGGTACCCACTAAATAAATATTCCCCAATGATCCCTCAATGACCGGAAGTATTGATAAGGGAATCATCAATAATAGATGCCAAAATATCTGCCGAATTGTTCGAACGCCATCCGGTTCAATCACAGGCAGCATTTTAAAATCTGCACGCGCATAATCATCTTTGCACATCCAGGCAATCGCATAAAAATGCGGATGCTGCCATAGATACATAATGCCAAACAATATCCACGCCATGGTACCAATTTCTCCTGTGGCAGCCGCCCAGCCACCCATAATGGGTAAGGCACCGGGGATAGAGCCGATGGACGTATTCAGCCAGGTAACCTTTTTCAGCGGGGTGTAAACTGTAATATATAGAAAAGCGGTGAGTAATGACAAAAATCCTGTTAATAGATTCACTTTCCATACCAATAATAATATTCCTGAAACTGCCAGAATGACCCCAAAGAAAAGGACATGAATGGGAGAAATCAACTGGGCCGGTAATGGTCTATTTTTTGTCCGCTCCATGAGACCATCCGGTTCTCTTTCTATAAAATGATTTAATGCACCAGAACCTGCCGATGTGAGTGATGTTCCCAATAATGTGAAAAATAATAATTCCCAAGAACCCCATCCCATATTCCCAAGAAAATATCCCAATAAAGTGGCAACCAAAACCAGGGAAAGTATATTGAATTTGCTTAATTCCATATATATACGAATCAGTGATTTTGCTTTTTGTTTTTGAAATTTCAATTGGATCTCCATTCCGACCATTTAATTGGATTCACCCTAAGCGCAAATAAGGTGCAAATCCCTAATAGGGCGGCACCGGTTGCAACGTGATAACTGGCAATATAAGGTGACCTTTCTGTTAGCACAGTGACCGCACCCAAAGTGAATTGTGTCAGAACAATAGCAACAATTCCCCAAAAAGTAAAATAAACTAATTTGTCTTTTTGAATGATTGAATAATATCGAAATAAATAATAAGCAATGGTCCCTGTAACAATCACGGCACCTAATCGATGAATAAAGTGAATAATAACCTGACCTATGGTCACCATATCACGATCCATATCAAAAAGAGTGACATTAATATTATTCAGCATCGTTGATGAAAAGGTGGGTATCCACAACCCTCCCATCATGGGAAAATCAGGGATAGCCATCCCAGATGCAGTATGGCGCATGAGGGCCCCCAATATCAGTTGAATGTATACAAATCCGCCCATGATAATCGCACCTCTTTTAATTTTAGAGGACCAAGATATTTCGATACGATTAAACCTCTCAATGGATAATCCATAAGCAATCACAATTGTGGTCATAAAAAATGTCTGAGCTAAAATTCCATGAATGATTGATACAGGTGGTGGGAGAAAAAACAACACAGTTATTCCGCCAAAAAGTCCTTGAAGAATAACTGTACCTAATGCCAAGTAGCCTAATTTTTTCAACCATGGGGGTTCTTGAGAAAAGCCAAGCCATATGGCTTGAACCATGGTAAAAAAACCTACAATTGTGGCAATCATTCGATGCCCATGCTCATAAAAAATGCCACCAACCATTTCTGATATTGGATAAGCAAACATTTGTTTCCCATAGGTGGTTGGCCAATCAGGAACTGATAAACCAACTTCATGGCTTTTAACCAATGCACCGGCGAAAATAAGGAATAATGTAGAGAAGACGGTTAGCTTTGATAAACGGCGGAGCCAGGGTTGAGTTTGTGATTTCATGTATTAATATTTTCTATAGATTCGAGTTAGAAATTTACGATTTGATTAATGATATTTCCTGAACTAATCCCATTAAAAAACCCCTATCAATTCAATTGAATCAATAGGGGTATCAACAAATATTATTCAGATTGAACTTTATTTAAAAATCGTCATCCCAATCATCATCCTCTCCCTCTTCTTCAAGGTATTCTGCCTGTTCATCGAGCCAGGCTGCATAGCCTTCATCATCATGAACGGTTAAGAATCCTTTCATACGGTAGTGACCTAAACCGCATAACTGAGCACAGGCGATTTCAAAGCCTTGGCCTTCCCGGGCAGATCCAACTGTGGTTTTAAGGAATTCTTCAGTGGTCATGGTCGCTTCAAACCATACAGGAATCGTCATCCCCGGAACTGCATCTTGTTTGACTCTAAACTCTGGTAGAAAAAAGCTATGAATTACATCCTTAGATGAAAGGTCTATCCGTATTGGTTTGTTGACGGGTATGTGAAGTTGATTCACCGTGACAAAATCATCCTTAGCATTTGGATCAGATCGATCAAGCCCAATTGGATTTAATGCTTCATCCACTAAATAAATATCGCGATTACCAAATATTCCATCCGCACCGGGATAATGGATGTTCCAGGCAAACTGCTGTCCAATTACTCTGATTTCCTCTGCTCCTGTTCCACTATTTGGAACATCATTTATTCGCGTAGCCCAAATTGGAATAGCAAACCCGATTAAAATTATAAATTCAATTACGGCTACGGCTACTTCCAATCCAGAAGATAGATGACTTTTAACGCCAACATAATCAGCTTTTGGATTTCTCGATGCTCTAAAGCGAACTAAAGTATAAATAAAAAAGAGCCCCCAGCCTACAAAGAGAAATAACATCAGCCAGTGAAACAACACCATGACTTCATCTATTGCGCCTCCATGGGATGATGCATTTATGGGTAATCCATAATTTTTTAAAAAATCTAACACAGGTTATTCCTCCTAAGTATCTTTCGTCAGGGATTTAAATTTCTTTGCCCTGTTTTTCAATCGAATCATGACAGTGGCAACACTTCCGAGCATTGTACCCGTCACACCTAACAATGTCATTATTGCCCAGTTCATTCCAATGGTTGCTGGTGCATCCGATGCACCATAACATGTTGCACAGGCATAAGATATATTTGGGATTAAATACAGGCCGGCGATTATAATAAAACGAATCATATTTGTCGATTTAAATCGTTTTGAATTTCTTAATTACTTTTTGTAGATAGAGAATAAGGCCAGTACCTATTACTATTCCAAGTACACCAAAAACTGTAGAAAAACTTGCATAAATGGACGGATTTTGAAACTGCCATATTCCGTACCCGAATGTCACAATTATTGAGATTAAAATAAAAAAAATATGAAATGATTTAATACTTAACATCTTTAAACCGCAGGATGATCTGTTAATGCCATATAAGGTAGAAACATTATGGTTAGTAAAAAGATAAATGTTAAACCCAGAACAGCCAAAATTGCTGTTCGTTCAGAAAATAAATGCATGAAATAACCTGCCACTAACGTTCCTTTGACGGAGGCAATAATTATGGCCAGGAAAAAGGATTCTCCGGAAGTCAAATCAAGATAGGATGCTGCAACAGTAACCACGGTTAGCACGGCCAAGGCTGCAAACACACCTATATAAACTTTAACACTTTTTTTAATGTCTTCTACACTATGTCCACTCATTTTTATCTCCTATAGCAAGTAAAGTACGGGGAAAAGAAAAATCCAGACTAAATCAACAAAATGCCAATATAGTCCAACCGTTTCAATTCTATTGGTAAATCGTTCAGATTCTAATTTCATCATTTTAGCCCCTGGAACCAGAAAATAAAAAATAACAATCATGCCTCCTATAATATGAAGCATATGAAGTCCTGTCAATGTGAAATAGATTGCAAAAAAGGTGGATGTCTCCGGGAAAATCCCATGATGAAATTTGGCTGAATATTCAAAATATTTTACCACCAAAAACACACCTGCCAATACCAGCGTGGATCCTAAATAAGTTTTGAATTTCTTCTGCTCACCCAATTTGAGTGAGACCCATGACATAATCATCGTCACACTGGATGAGATTAAAACGAGTGTATTAAATGTAGCTAATGGCACATTTAATTGGTTAGACCCACTCATAAATGCGCCTGTCACATCTCCCATTCTCAGAAAAACATAAGCAGAAAACAATCCACCGAACAACATGACTTCTGAGGCCAAAAAAAGCCAAATACCCAGTTTGGCATTATACATACCCGTATCTTGTCTTTCTTCTACATTATATGGAATTTCCATAAAAATCCTTTCTTACGCTTCTGATTGTGGGGTAAAATCTTTATCAGCACCCGGAACACTGTATTCATAGGGCCCACGATGAACTTCAGGAATAACTTCAAAATTTCGATGAGGTAATGGCGGTGAGGGTGCATCGGTCCATTCCAGCGTTGTGGCTTCCCAGTGATTGCTTTCTGCTTTTTCGCCGGACTTCATACTTTTAATTAAATTATATATAAATGGTAATTGGGCTAACCCCAGTAACCATGCGGATGCTGACATGACTTCATTCAGCCACAAGGTATCTGCTGCATGAGCGTAAGTTGTACCACCATCCCATAATCTCCGTGATATGCCGGCTAATCCCTGAACAAACATAGGCATAAAAATACCATTAATAAATAACATCGAGAGCCAAAAGTGCACTTTCCCTAATGTTTCATTCATGAGTTTTCCCGTCATTTTTGGAAACCAGTAATACACACCTGCAAACAAGGCAAAAATTGTTCCCGGTGCAACTACGTAGTGGAAGTGACCAATCACATAATAAGTATCATGAAGATGAATATCTGATGCTGCAATTCCTAAGGGTAATCCTGTCAAACCGCCAATGCCAAACATGGGTATAAAGCCAAGTGCAAAAAGCATGGCTGAATTATATCGAATGGATGCTCCCCAAAGAGAAATAAACATGGCAGTCAAAATAACAACAGAAGGAACGGATATAATCATTGTTGTGGCCTGAAAAAATGCACTGATTGTGGTACCCATTCCTGTCATGAACATATGATGTGCCCAGACAATAAATGACATGAATCCCAAAAAGGTCGAAGCATAAACAATAGACTTATATCCCCAAAGTGGTTTCCGCGTATTGTTTGCTAAAACCTCGGCCACAATTCCCATTGCAGGCAGAATAAGTACATACACTTCCGGATGAGCCAAAAACCAAAACATATGCTGCCATAATAATGGACTTCCTCCGCCACTTACATTTAATATTTCACCCGATACGACTAATCCGGATGGTAGAAAAAAGCTAGTGTCCAATAGGCGATCCATTAATTGAAGTACGCCGGCGGCTTCTAAAGGCGGAAAAGCTAAAAGTAAAAGAAAACCCGTGACAAACTGGGCCCAAACAAAAAATGGTAATCTCATCCATGTGAGGCCTTTTGTACGAAGTTGAACAATGGTGGTTATTGTATTAACGGATCCTAGCAGAGATGAAGTTATAAGTAATACCATACCTATAAGCCAAACGGTTTGTCCAGTCGTTGCAATATCAGCCAGAGGTGGATAAGACGTCCAACCGGAGTTCGCTGCCCCACCCGGTACAAAAAAACCGACTATCATGACGATACCACCTGCGAAATAACACCAATAA
Organism: Fidelibacterota bacterium; assembly: GCA_014382015.1. Classification (GTDB taxonomy): domain Bacteria; phylum Fidelibacterota; class Marinisomatia; order Marinisomatales; family TCS55; genus TCS55. Next base: position 153,406 of record JACNKN010000066.1, read on the forward strand.
CTTGTCATATTCAACTTGGGGAAGGCCATATCCGGCGCCCCAATTTGAAGGGGAACAAAATAGTTCCCAAAGGCGCCTACAGCTAAAGGAACGACGCCCAAAAAAATCATGATGGTGCCGTGCATCGCACCCAATGAATTATACATTTCAGGCAACATGACACCATTTTCACCAAATAGCCAGCCAAGCATGGGCATGGGTTCCTCAGGATAAGCCAATTGCCATCTCATCATCATCATAAGGCAAAATCCAAAAAACAAGAATATTAATGCCGTAATACCGTACTGTAATCCAATAATTTTATGGTCAACAGAGAATATATATTTTCTCCAAAATGACTCTTCGTGATGCGTATCTGGTTGTCCGCTCATAAAATTCCTTTTAATGGTTTTTTGTGATTATTTTATTGTTCGTACAGAAATTTTGTTGATGGCGATTCGCCACCATATTCATAATTCCTGATTGTATAGTTTTGGTTGCCTAATCAGTGATTGAGTGAAATAATTCACCCAAAAAGTGGTGGCGAATATATATCGATATAATGCTATAAATGAAAATAAATATTTTGAATAATCTTAAAAAAGTTTATTCAAAATATATAAAACAAAATTTGAAAAATAAAAAGTTTGAATAATTAACAAGACCCATCGGGTACTTTTTTCTTCTTTTTTCTTCTTTTAATTATTGGCTTCTTGGACTTGCTTACCTTTGAAGATGATTGAGCATTGGCTGAACCACCGAAATATTGACTGGCACCTTTTCTAAATTCATACTTAGCTATTTCATCATCTGGCGATGTGGATTCTGGTTTATTGGGGTTTAATATTGTTTCTGTCCAATAATTTAACCCTCCCATCAAAACAGTATTATTTTCATATCCAAGTTGACGGGATATCATCCAAGCTTCATGCGCAAGCGTTGTGCCATTGGAATATAGAATATTCATTTTAATATCTTGATCTAAATAATCCGCCCACTCATCATCCAATATTTGATTTATCGGAATATTAATGGCACCAATTAAATGGAATTTTTCGAATTCATCTGAAGACCGTATATCAATCAATTGAATAGATGGATCCTTGTCTATTAACCATTCAGCAAGTTCATCCGGATGAATAAGTTCAGATCCGTATTGTACCTCATCCAGCATTTCTGATGCTGTTAACCGATATGGTTTTGTTGTATTTTCTGGAACAAAAGCAATAATAAGTCCCAACCCTAAGAATATAACCGTCAATTTAATTCGAGATATCATGGTTAATACTCCTCTCTTGGAAATTTTTTCTCAGCAATTTCAGCTATCCAAAACATAATTAAAGCTGCAATAATTACAAAAAAAGTAAGAGCACCTTGAGAAATACCAAATATTTTAGACAATTTAACCTGCCCAAGATATTCTGCCATATAGAGTGATTTGATCATAGGATATAATTCACCAAATGAAAAAATGCCGATGGCAATTCCACCCACAAACACCATGGCATCAATTTTACCAATGGCAGCTGCACATACACTTGTGCCCGGGCAAAAACCACCTATGATGAACCCGGCGCCCATAATAATACCGCCAATTATCGCGGACCACAAGTAGGTGGGGTTGACCCAAATCATACTTAAATCAATCCAGCCAAATAAACTAAAATAGAGTAACCCAAGCATGCCAGTAACTGCAGCAGTAAAAAATACTTTTAAAACAACCACATCATATCCGTAAAAAACACCTGCAAGTTTTCGGCTTGAGGAAAATCCAGCTTGTTCTAAAACAAAACCAAATCCGATTCCTACTGCAAAGGCAATAAAAAAGTTCCATCCTTCACCGATCACTTCTTGGGGTATTAATGGTCCCATAATAATCCTCCTAAATCCAATTTTTTCTAAAAAAGTATGCCAATGCAAAAGAAGTGCCAAATATAGCCATCATCGTCACAAACCCTGCTAAAGACAGGACGGCCATCCCAGTAAGCGCAGAGCCACTTGTGCATCCTCGACCCAATTGACTTCCGAAGCCAAAAAGAATACCCCCTATGCCAGCTAACATAAGACGCTTATTCGATGTGATTTTTGGGCTATGCTCTACTTTCAGCTTCAACCTTCCAGCCAGAGCACCTGATAAGAACCCACCTACAATTACACCCAACATTTCAAAAACCAGCCAGGAGTTGAGTGGTTTTTTTCCTTCACCCGCATATTTACTGTAAAACTCTGAACTA
>JACNKN010000061.1 GCA_014382015.1 Fidelibacterota bacterium
AATTTCACCAAAGATCTTTCAATGCCAAAAGGGGGCGGGCAGGCAAGATGATCGCACCACACCCACTTTAATTAAAGGGCAAACAGCTTGGTGAATTTCAGGGCAATCATACCATTATCCTTTTCATCCCCCTTCACGTCAGAAATATTAGAATAAACCAAAAAGAGATCACTTAAAGGTGCGTGAATCAGATTCATGCGAAAATTAGTCACCAATTTCTCATTAGCCGTATTGTACTGAAAATAGAGTGTATTCAATAACTTCACTGAATGATTATATTTAATCTTAAGTGTATATACGTCCGCATTCACCGTTGCATCGGGAAATATAACAACATTCTTATTTAGTCCAATATTTACACTAAATCGATATCCTTTCTTTATATTAGCAGAAAGCCCGACTGAATTCCGTGTGCCATGAAAATAGCCGCCAATGCTGGCATTTCCATTAATCGTAATAAATCGGGTGCGATCCCCGCGATAATACAAACTTAAGTTATTAAATACATAGGCATCCGCCGGCACTTCTGCCTCATAGAGGGTAAAGGCTGTTTTGATGTTTTCTTCAGTACGCGTCACGCCGGAAAACAACATGGCGCCATTCATAAATTGAATATCCAATCCAGCTTTTACTGCACGACTTTCCATATATCTATCCAGGTTTTCAAACTGATTAATAAACACATAGGGATTTACATTCAGGAAATGGCCTTTGGTATATCGTTTATGATAGCCCACGGTGGCAAATGATTCGCCCACATTGGTACGCTGGATAAAGCCCACCTTTGGATTAAATCCTGGCCCAACCCGTTTATAATAAGCGGACAAATCCCATTGACTGTCCCGCCAAGCTATGATCAATCGGGAGGCTGTATTATCCCCATCCTCAAATTCCGTTTCTGATGTTTTGGCTAAATAAGAATAAATGAGAAGTTTGTTAATATTCAGGTTCAAGTCCACTCCAATGGATTGGTGCTCTCGATCCTCCGAATTTGAACTCCGGTCAACCAGTATAGCGCCCACATTGGATTTTTTGAGAATATTGCCGCGGATACGGGCCACATTGAATCGGGTGCGAGGAATATCCTCTGTACCTTCTGCAGTCATATTCAGATATCCTACATCAAAATTTCCGATCTTCCCACTGAGGCGAGCACCACCTGTGATTGGAATTTGTTGTCCATTTTCCAAACCAATCCGTCTGCTATGAAACATAGTAAATGATCGACTGTATCGGCTGGGGCCCATCCGGTATAGATAGTTGGATAAATCTCCAAATTCAAATAAGCCGGCATTCTCCATGAAAAAATCCCGTTTTTCAGGAAAAAATAAGGGAAACCGAGTGAGATTGACCCGTTCCTCATCCGCTTCTACCTGGGAAAAATCCGTATTATAAGTTGCATCAAGTGTGAGGCTCGGTGTAATACTATACTTTACATCCAACCCCAAGTCGTTATTATTGGTATTATCTTCAGAGATAATACGATTTCCAACACCAAATGGTTTGACCTGGAGGTTACGTCCGGGCTGAATACCCCTGAGTCCTTTCAGGGTACCACCTTTGGAAACGGAAATTAACTTTTCAAATGGTTCAATGGGACTCCAATACAAATCCTCTCTTTTCCGCCGGACACGTCTCAGAAAATTGATGCCCCAATCCTGTTCTCCATCACTGGGATTGAACCGTAGACTTGTCAGAGGAAAAGCCAATTCAAGTTCCCATCCGTAGTCATGCATAGAGGTTTTTGGATAGACTATCCCTTCCCAAGCGCGATTGAGACTGGTGCCGTCATTATTAATATACATATCCTTGATTGCACCGGCAGGATTGAATAAAAATGCATACCCACTTTTATCATCGTTAAATGTATCCAGCATAATAGCAAATGCATCAGAACTCTGAGAATCAAAATCCTGTTCCAAACTTTCGATAATTATTTTATCCGGTTCAGAATCGTAAAGGACAGCGGATATATACAGGAAGTCCTTATCATATAATACACGGACCACTGTTCTTTCTGTGGGCGGATACCCTGGATTAGGTTGGGACTGGTAAAATTCAGTGATAGAATCCGCTGCCATCCAAGCCGCTTCATCTACGTGGCCGTCAATAACAATTTCACCGGTTGATTCAACCGCATTCATGGTTGGGCGAGGAAACGTTTTTAAATCAATAATGGAATCATTCCCGAGCAGAAAGGAAGATATTAAACAAAAATTTAAAATAAAATATCGACGGATCATGATTGTTTCTCTTGTTATAAAGAGAGCTGAACTACCTTAATAATTCTGTAATATAATTAATTATTTAGGAACAACCAATACAGGGCAATCGACACGATTTACGATGCCTTCATCCACAGAATCAAAGAAATTTTTCTTAAAGATATTTTGTTTCCGATGCCCGAGAATCAAAATATCATGACCATGGGCAGCATCACTAATCGTCTTTGGAATTGAATCACTGTTTATAATAGTTATAGTACATGAATTCGCAGATGCTTCATCAACGGCACTCACCCTTTCATAAATATCACTTTCAGAAAATTTGGGTGGGGGCGCATCCATCATCATAGACATCTCGCCTGCGTGGGGTTCATTCACATGGATAAACGTCAATTTGCCATCGTTAGCCTGTGCCATTTTTATGGCTGCATCGATAACCTTTTTTTCATCTCCCCTGCCGCAGAGACTAACTAAAATATTTTTGTATGCCATAGTTTTCTATCAGTATTATTACTTTTCTGCGAATTTAATGCCACAACCTAATGCACGGGTTTCTGCAACTGTTATCGTTTGACCCTTCCCCACTGCCTGGATTGCATCCATCAAATAGGTCTTTTTTACTTTATTAGGTTTCCGAGCATTGTCATCAATCGCGCCTCGGTAAACCAGTTTACCTTTTCCATCAAACAAATAAATATGAGGTGTTTTAGTGGCACCAAAAGCAGTGGCTAATTCGGCTCCCTTGTCAACTGTGTAAAGAAAATTGTGGCCGTATTTTTTGGAAAAATCACGCATATCATCCAGTCCTTCACCAATCTTAGCTCTATTTTTTGTATTGGGATTGATAGTAATAAAGCCAATCTTATTCTTATTGCTCAATTCGGACAAGGAATTGTAACGATCCTGCCAGGCTATAACCCATGGACATGAATTGCATGAAAAATTAACGATTAAACCATTCTCCATTTTGACATCGTTTAAACTGACCTTTTTCCCGGAGATATCGGTCATTTTAACGTCCCCCATGGGCATGGATGCGCCAATTTCTAATTCGCTTGCGAAAGAAAATGGGAGTCCGAGTATAAAAATAAAAAAGTATTTGATTGCCTGTTTCATCACATTTCTCCTATTAATTATGCAGCAAATATTACATCAAATTTGGGTATCTCCCAAATGGTGCCCATCATCTTAAGCATTGAAGTAGTTAACTGTGTGTCTTATGGTAAATATTTCAACACCGCCTTGGCGATTTGAATATCCTGAACAGCCACACCGGTTAAATCAGCAATCGTAATTTGGGTGTCAGAAGTTCTCCCCTTTTCTTTGCCGGAAATAATGTCGCCTAACTCTAAAACATCTTCCATCAAAATATCTTTTGACTGTAAAGCCTGATGAATTTCACCTCGAACATCACATTGAGATTTACTGTCTGCCACCACCAAATCCGCTTCGGACAAAATGGACGAATCAACTTCCTGTTTTGTCAAGGTATCGGAACCCATGGCTGTTATATGTGTACCAGGATTGACCCGATCTAATAAAGGAATCTCACTGGATGTGCATGTTACAATCAATTGGCAATGATTAAACACATCATTAATGTTAGTGGTGGTGTTTATTTCAAACGCTGATTTTTTCATTTCTGATTGATATTTCAGAAAGGATGCTTCGCTCCTCCCCCAGACAATTACTTTTTTACAATCAACGATTTCACTGAGATAATTCAATTGCATTTTTGCTTGGAGACCTGTCCCTACAATTCCAATATTATTCACAGTTTTAGGCGCTAAATATTTGGCACAAATGGCACCGGCCACTGCCGTCCTCACATCGGTCAGGTATGCTTCATCTTTCAGGATGGCTATGGGTTTACCCGTCTTCTGATTAAACACCAGCATCATGCCATTCCCATTGGGTAGTCCCCTATCCACATTCTGTGGAAATCCGGATGCAATTTTGATTACATATACATCATCATTTTTGATGTACCCATATTTGATATGTACATCTCCCGGTGGCGAATCGAATTGTAATTCTCCCACCGGCGGCACCACCACTTCCCCGTTGGAATAGGCTATGAATCCCGCTTCAATTTCTTTCATCAGGTCAACTTTTGGGAGAACAGACTTGATTTCATCCAGGTTGATGATTCGCATTACAATATACCTTTTAATACTTCTGAACTGATATTCCCACCACACATAACAATAACAACCGTCTGTCCACTCAAGTATTTTTCCATTTGCAAAAATCCAGCGATGGCAGCGCCAGCTGCCCCTTCGATGAGTTGATGATGTTTTTCTACACCCATACGAATACCATCTGCGATTTCATCTTCCGTCACCAATATAAATTCATCAATAATTTCTTGACACAATTCAAATGTAATGGAACCCATTTCCACACCGCCCGCTGTCCCATCGGAAAGGGTCGGTTCTGACGGTAAGTCCAACTGTTTACCCGCTTTGATAGATTCATACATAACGCAGGAGTTTTTGGGTGAAACACCCACCATTTTCACATTTTCTTGAACAGATTTAAGATAGCCACCAATCCCGGAAATCAACCCGCCGCCACCCACGGACACAAATACAGAATCAATATTTTTTAAATCTTGATCTATTTCATATCCCATGGTTCCCTGACCGCAAATAATAGCAGGATCGTTATAGGGAGATATATAGGTTGCGCCAGTGCTGTTCGATATTTTCTGGGCTTTTTCTTCTGCTACCAGGCAATCATCCCCATGGTATTCCACTTTACCACCGTTATTCAAAATATTCTCAACTTTATTCTGATGGACAATTTCTGGTACCACTATTTTGCCATCAATCCCAAGTAACGACATGGCCAATGAACATGCTGCACCGTGATTTCCCGTGGAGGCAGTTACCACCCCTTTTGCCTTTTCTGCATCATTTAAAGATGTCATTTTACTTACAGCCCCACGGAATTTGAATGAGCCCGTTTTCTGAATATTATCCAGTTTCAAATAAACATTCCCGTCGATAAGTTTGCTCAAATAAGGAGAATGCTCCAGAGGCGTTTTTCGGATATATGATTGTGACCGATTATAGGCTTCGATCACTTCTGTTGGGAAATCGATCATAGGGACCTAAAAATAGGTGTTATACGATCCAATGCTGCTTCAAGGTCTAATTGTTTGGCACCATAACCAAAACGGAGATAATGGTCCATACCATACCAATCGCCAGCCACCAGCATCACACTGGCTTCTTCCCGAACCTTCTCAATCAGTTTTGTGGAATTGATATTCCAATCATAACCTGCGAATGCCATGGCACCCGCTTCCGGTGGAATAAAACGCATTTTGCTATCAAATTCGGATATCCATTTTTGAAATAAACCTAAATTTGCAGTTAAGGCATCCCGGGTCCGGTTTAACGTTTCCATCCGGAGAGTGGGATGCAATACATGGGCTGCTATTATATCACTCATTCGCCCGATAGCAATGGATGTATAATCATGGGTGGCCCAACATTTTTGGATGGTGTCAGTACTGGCAACAGACCAACCAATTCGCAATCCGGGGAGTCCGTAAGCCTTGGAGAGACCACAATTCACAATTGTTTTTTCATAGTCCAAATCCCAAAATGAGGTGCACTCTTCTCGATTCAATTCTGCGCCACGATACACCTCATCTGACAAAATCCATGCACCTACACTCTGGGCAATTTCACCAATTTGATGCACCATCTCTTTCGGCAGTACAGCACCCGTGGGATTATTGGGATTACAAATACAAATCATTTTTGTTTTATTCGTCACCAAACTTTTTAATTCATCCAAGTCAGGCTGCCAATTCAAGGATTCGTGGAGGGAAAATGTTTTTACATTCACGCCCAGTCCTCGAGCAAAACCATAAATCTGTAGATAATTTGGCACCATATAGACCATTTCATTTCCGGGCTCAAGTAAGGTGAGTATGGCCACCATATTGGCTTCTGCAGATCCATTGAATGCCTGAACATTTTCAGGTGATGCTCCGGGATAAATAGAGGCGATTGATTGCCTTAATTCGGGAGATCCTTCGGTAAATCCATAGGTTAATTCCGTATTTTCAATTTTTTTTATGAATTCAGAATCAAATAATGATTTTATTGTTCCGGGATGGACACCACTTTCGGATAAGTTATAATCAACTTTATTTTCCCAAATGGATTGTTCTCGTTCCAACTGAAATGGTTCAAATTTCATCATTCACCTTTCGCACGTAATATGGCAGTTTCAAAATGTGCTTTCGATTTTTTCATTTCCCAATAATCAGAGACTGCACCTTTTTCATCATAAATGATTGTAAATGGTAAAGCACCGGTCCACTCCTTGTGTATTTTTTGAATAAATTCATTATCATTTCCTTCAGCCTTTATGAATGATTTTCCCGTCACACCATGGTCTTTTAAAAACTGAATAACGGATTGCGTTTCATCTTCCCAATCCGTGCTCACAAAATAAATCTTTACATCTTGATCACTATATTTATTCGAGAGATCCACTATCATGGGGAATTCCTCTATACAAGGCGCACACCATGTGGCCCAAAAATTAATGAGTACCACATCCTTCCCTGTATGGGAATTGACAATACGGTGAATATCACCTGAATTGATGGTTGTTAACTGAAGATCAGGTTTGGAACAACTGAATATTCCAATGACTATTAATGGTAATATTTTTTTCATTTTGTTTCCGTGGAGACACGGCATGCCGTGTCTTTACATTATTTCAGATACGCCTAACAATTCGGGGCTCCATCCCGGCATATTTTAATTTCCCACGATAAAAACAGCATTTCCGAATAATAATTTTCCATTATACCAAAATGCTCTGAATAATGGATTGTCGGATAAATACACCACGCGGCCTCGACCTAAATTTTCTACACCAAATACCATGGATTCCCGGAATTTCTCCTGCGCCTTAACCCCCACGAACCCGCTGACCAATGCGGTAGAATCCTGTGTAATCCCCACATTCCATCCATTGGGTAAAAACGCATAATGATGATTGCGAATTCTTAAGGAAAAATAATCATCCCCATATCCAAAGGCCAATGGATGGGAAGAATCTATTTCAATTTTGATGATGGATCCATAGGCATTATCACTGAGACGATCCCGCTGCCGATCTTTATAGGATTTTAATCGTTCAGTCAATTTCCGCTTTTTATTCTTTTCTTCCCATGCTTTCTTTTCATCTTCTGTGGCGAATTTTTTCAATCCGAATCCATCCTGATCCACAAATTGGTCCATGGCCGAATCCATCAGAATCAGTCGGCCGCCTTTTTTCACCCAGTCGCGCAGTTCATTCAATGACTCCTTATTCAGATAACTGTGACTGCCTGAGGGTAGAATTATGACATCAAAATCATGTTTGGGAATACGGCTAAAATAATCACTGTCTAATACAGTAATGGGATACTCAATTTGCCGCTCAAAGAAATGCCATACTTCACCATAGCGATAACTGCTAACACCATCCCCGGAAACTAACCCGATTTTCGGCGCTTTCACCACCCGCATAGAGGATGAGCCAAAATCTTTTCCTTTTGTCACAAAACCAGTATGAGCACTCGTTAAGTCTCGATGAAAATCAGTGGCTGTTTTTTGCATGATTTGATCAAACGTCTTCCCCAGTTTTTCATTACCTTTTCTTGTAATGACCAGCGCTCCTCTATCAAAACTTTTCCCATTTAACTCGAATGGTTCTTCGGTTACCCTCACAACCACATCATTCTTGAATAGGACCGATAAAAATTTAACATCCCAAATCCCCTTCCAGGGAAGGATATAGGCATAGGGCACGCCTGAGGATTTTTTTGATTTAGAAACGAACCGTTTCGCTATGGACATTTTAACATCATTTTTAATTGCAACCGCATCTAACCCATAAATATAAGGAATCGCCCACGCCGTGAGATCGTATGTCAATGTATCCCGGAGCGTGGTTTGAGGCTCAAACAAAACCTGAACCAGTACGGACTTCGGTTGTTTGGCATAAATAACCAAATCGCCCACATTTGTTTTCACGGAACCGGATTTCCCAGTCTTATAATCAAATCCCTTATAAGATCGGTTGACACTTGAAGTCCCATATTGAATCCCATTTTTATCCAGCCAATTTTTCAGATCGTTCAGTTTATCTATTTGATTGGATTTTGAAATAATATAAGTACTGTATTCACCCTTTGGGGTTTTCTTCCCCTGGGAAAAAAACTTCGCAAATTCATCTACCATACGATTGACATTTTGAGACGCCACCTCAACGGTGGACAGTCCTGTGGTATAATGATGGGTGATCCGATCCAACAATGTCAACGTATCCCCATCTTCCGTTTCAATCGAAAGACCCCCACGGCTATGTCCCGCCTGTTCGTAGGTCATGCCAATGGCGCCGTTGTAGGTTGGATATGTATCACCATAACTGGGGTAAAGCAGATCAAAAACCTCTTTTGTGAAATAGAGCCAATTGTTTTTGTCAAAATACTTGGCGTGGTTTTTTCCAATCATGGTCTGAAGCTCTCGCTGCCAATCCGTGATATATTCGTGAAATGGTTCCGCTGCCGGCGCAAAATAATAAGGATTATTCACTCCCTGTTCATGAAAATCCACATGGACGTGGGGCAGCCACTGGTTATATAACTCAATCCGAGATTCTGATTCTGTCTGAGTCTGCCAGGCCCAATCCCGGTTCAAATCAAAATAATAATGATTGGTTCGACCACCGGGCCAGGGTTCCATATGTTCCCGAGATACGGGATCTGCATCGGGCCAGCGATTCCCTGTCATGCGAAACCAATGAGTATATCTGTCCCGTCCATCCGGATTAATACAAGGATCAAGGATTACCACTGTATTCTCCAGCCACATTTGCGTGTCTCGATTGGTTGGATCTGCCAAAGCGTGAAGCGTTTTCATGGCTGCTTCCGTGGAATTGGCTTCATTTCCGTGGACATTATAACTGAGCCAGACAATGCCAATCTTTTTCCCGGAAGGCTTCCCTTTCAACATGCCAGCCCGTTTCAGGTTATCCCTTCGAATCTCGTCCAGATTCGCCATGTTTTCTGGACTGGAAACAATCGCCACAAGCAAAGGACGCTGCTCATAAGTCTTACCATAGAACTGGAGGTTGACATTCGAACGGGCTGCCGCCACATGTTCATAATAAGATACCACTCGATGGTGATAAGTAAATTGATCCCCCAGATTGTATCCCAAGAAATCATCAGGTGATTTGAGTTCATCTGCAAACAGAATAGAAAAAATGAAGAAAAAATTGATTGACGCTTTACGCATAAACACTCCTGCTTAAAATAGGTTGAGAACTTAGGGGTAGTTCGCATAAGACAAAAAATAAAATCACCATAATAAAAAGCCCCTCATCTTTCGATGAAGGGCTATAACAAAGGAGGATCTTTCGATCGTAGAAAAAGTTTTATTAGACTTTTTTCCCGTCGGCTCTCATGCGATTCAACACTTTACGAATACCAATTTTATCAATCAGCCGTAAGCCCTGAGTGGATACATTGAGGGTAATCCAGCGATTTTCATCCGCCAGCCAAAATCTTTTTTTCTGTAGGTTAATATCAAACCGGCGACGGGTTTTATTGTGAGCATGGCTCACATTATTCCCGAACATGGGTTTTCGTCCTGTTACATCACATTGTCTACTCATAATTCCTAAAAACCTGTTATTATTGTCTAATAAAGCCTGCAAATATAATTCAATATTTGAGAGACATCAAATATTATAATTGGGGATTATTATACTATTAGATAGACATATCTCTCTACGAATTACGGTTAGGTCAAAAAAGGACTTCCTTTTATTCCTTTTTCTCAAACTCGGCTTCCATCAACACCCATAAATTTGGATCTAAGATAATTTTTTCAGGTTCAGCATCCACTTTAATCGTGAATGAATTCCTCTTCTTATTCACCTGAATCGTTTTAATGACAGGCATCGTCTCCCCCGGTTTATATATACCAACCTGTAATGGCATATTAAATAGATAACCATCATTCTGCACTTGGTCCAATTTTATTTTTACTCTACCATTTTTGTATACCCAATTTCCGGCATATTTTAAGGTACCGCCACCATTGAGCCATTGTTTGAAAAATCCAGATAAATCCATGCCGGAGGCTTCTTCCATTTCTCGGCGAAAATCATCCGTGGTGGCATTGAGATTTTGATACTTGGCATAATAGGATTGAATACCTTTCCAGAAATTTTCAGTACCGATGACACCTCGCAGCATGTGCAAAACCCAACTTCCTTTCTGATAAATCTGACCCGTAGTCACGTGGGTCATGTCCTTTAAATTATCATGAACGATGGTATAGTCTGGGCGCTTTTTATAAAAAGCGTTTACACGTTTCTGGCTTGATTTCAATCCATCCACAAAAGCGTCTCGGCCATATTGGTGCTCAATAAAAAGCAATGTGAAATAAGTTGCAAAACCTTCACTCAACCAGATATCATCCCAATCATATTCGGTGACTGCATTGCCAAACCACTGATGGGCAATTTCATGAATAATCACATTTCGCCATCGCACAGACCTTTTTCCCGTAACGGATTTATCACCATAAAATATTGCGGATGCAGATTCCATCCCGCCGCCCACACTGTTGGACTGAATATTAGCAAGCTTTTCATAGACAAATGGGCCTATATAATCTGTATAAAATTCTAATACTTGTTTTGTTGGTTCAGCGAAATCATAAAAACCTGCATCTCTGTCCTGCTCATACACCCAAGTCTGAATTGATTTTCCATCAAAAGTATCTACATATTGAACCGCAAATTGAGCCACGCCAAGAACAAATAGCCATGGTGCGATGGGTACAGATTGCTTCCAATGGGTCAGCCGTTTTCCATTGGGACCATCCGTCTCTTCTGCTAATAATCCGTTGGAGATGACTTGATAATGATCCGGCGCTGTGACCACAAATTCGCACATAGCTTTATCGTAGGGATGATCAATGAGCGGTAACCAATGCCGTGCTTTATTGGGCCAGTTATCACTAAAAAATGTGCGGTCACCATATTTATTATTTGCAATTTTAAATCCTGCAGCGGGAATTCCCCTGTAAGAAATTGTGTACTGACTTCGCTGATTTGCCATTGAATTCGACGGAAGTATGATATACAATTCATCATTTTTATGTGTAAAAGTCAATTCACCACCATTGGATGTTACACGGCTGACTTTCATCCCTTTACCCTTCTGTACATTTATCAAATCAAGGCGAAGTTCCTTGATTCCTTTTTCCAAATAGCGAACATCCACTTTGGTTTCGCAAATAATCTCATCTGTTTCATCGGATAATTCGATTGTGAAAATATAGTTTATGGCATCAATCTTTGGATTTTTCGGATAGTTATCTATGGGAGCAGAAATCCCGAATGCAAAATTTCCGATGATTAGAGCAAAAAGAACCTTATTAAATTTCATATTTTCAACTTTCATGGGTTTTATTTTAGGGGTAACGATTTAGCCGGACGAAACTGAATCAATCCTTTTTTCTTCATAGCCCGTTCGATATCTTTTAATTGTGTGGGTACAAATGCACTCATGTTTTCCACACCATCCTCGGTGACCAAAGCCATATCTTCGATTCGGTAATAAAGTTTTTCCTCCGGTATCCAAATCATGGGGTCGATGGTAAAAACCATACCCGGTTTCAACTTAACGCCACGGGCACGACCCACATCATGAACCGCCATACCTACGGGGTGTTGGAAATGGCCCCGAAATTTTATACCGGCTTTCACAGCCATCAAATGGGCAGGATTTGCAAAAGTTTTGCCTACAAGATACTTCTCCATATCTTTAGCTGCCGAATCGAGCACTTCGTTAGATGTAACCCCCGGACGAATGTACCGAAATAATGCATCTCTATAGGCAATAATGTAATTGCATAACTTTTCCTGCGCATCGGTGAATTTCCCATTTACGGGCCACATACGTGTCACATCACTGGTATAATAATGATAATCCGGTGCATAATCCATTAGAACAAGATCACCGTTTACAAGTTTATCCGTTTTCCGAAAATAATGGCCCATCCACGCATTCGTTCCGCCACCAATAATAGAAGAATAGCCTTCTCCTTGCGCCCCATTTAAAAGGAAGATATACTTTGCAGCTGCATCCAATTGATATTCATATACTCCGGGCTTTGTGGAACGCATGGCCTCCATAATCGCCAGTCCCGCAATTTGAGTCGCCTTACGAATGAGGTCAATTTCCTTAGGATCTTTCACCATTCTCATTTTATCTAATATTGGAGAAAGATCTCGAATCTCAAATTGGGGGGTACGCTCATTGATCAATCGGATAAACCTTGCCTCCCGAGACGGAGCCCCATCCCATGGATCACCGGATACACGAGCTTGTCCACGTAACAATTCATCCCGACTATCAGCACCGGTTTCCGCAGGACTGAATGGCGTATATAAAACGGGCGCCGGTGGACGGATGAGTCCACCCACTAAGTTGACAGACAAAGATTCAACACCCCGCACTTGATCCACTCCGGTCAATTCTATGATGAGATCTGCATCTTCTGCTGAAAGCACTTTTCCCTCACCGCGCTCCCGGCCTGAATCTCGATGGGGCAAATAGAGTGTTGTCTGTTTATTCCGGCCATCCAAAAGCAAATATGCATGGGCCGTTTCAAGTCCACAGAGATAATAAAAACTATTCGATTGACGGAATACGTCGAATCCATCGACGCCGCTCGCCCCCTGAACAAGGGCAATGGCCCGGTTACCAATCTCATTAAATACATTTTCGCGCCTTGTATTAAATGTTTCCTTCGAAAAATCAGTTTGGTGATAATGCTTTTCTTGGGACAGAATAAAACATGAAATAAAAATGATAAATGTAAAAAGCCGTGATATAAATTTATGTTTCATATTGAAATCTCCATTTTGGTTAAAATATTGAATGGCGGATAAATCTTCTTTATTTCAGTAATAACATCAGCAAATTATCCTAGAGACACGGCCACGCCAAAGGCCGACAAGCAAGATGCTTGTCGAACTTTATTTTAATAATACCATCTTCTTTGTTTTAACAAAATCTCCCGATCTAAGCTGATAAAAATAAAGACCAGCCCCCACTTGTTCGCCACGGTTGTTGGTTGCATTCCAAACAATTGCATGATACCCTGCGGATTTCCCAATCATCTTAAAAGTTCTTACACTTTGCCCAAGCATATTATAAATAGTGATCGTTGCATCGCTCACCTCCGGCAAATCAAAGCGCAATGTAGTGGATGGGTTAAATGGATTGGGATAATTATCATGCAAGGCAAATTCAGTGGGCACACTGATGACTTTCACTTCTGACCGTTTCACTACTTCATTCCCATTCTGATCCATGGTTTTCATTAATAAGGAAATAGTCGCTTCTGATCTGGCAACCAAGTGATTCCATTTAATATTCAGCTCATTTGAATTGGGATTATAGACAATAAGTGAAATAACACCTTTTTCAGCATCATGATGCCCCAACTTAACTTCACCGGAAATGGGTTCAATATTTGGTGATAATTTTGTGGGATCATATTTTATATACAGCTCAATGGCTTTAGCTGTTTGAGAGAATGGAATCTCATATTTATTGGATTGAATAGTTGTATCCAGAGAAACCACTGTATTGCCAATATCTTCTGATACCTTGCCGGAAGCACCTTGTAAATACCAATTGCCAAATTGGACAAAGGTGAGCATATCATCAATATCATATTTTCCGTCCGGCTCTATTTTTACATAGGGAACTGTACCCGAAACAACCGGAGCTGTTTCCCATGCACCATTGTTTTCCTTAAAGTAATCCACAAAAATAGACACATCTGTCGCATTGATTGTGCCGGAATAATCATAATCAATGGGTAAATACACTTTTTTGGTTATGGTATAGTCATCCCCGGGCGTCCCGTCCCCATTGCCGTCAAACCCGTAGCCAAATGGACTTTTTATAAATCCTGCATCCAGTTTGATTGATATTGAATCGTATGTGATTAGATTGGAAAGAAATTTGACCGTAATGGCATTATCGTTTTGTGAAACAGTATATGAATAATTTTCTTGAGGATTGGTGACAGTTACAGAATTTAGATTTACAGTCTGAGCATCAAATATTACATTTGTTGTGAATTTTATCTCATCCGTATCCCACCAAATATTATCACTGGATGGTGTGACAGATGTAATGGTTGGATAGACTATTTTAATGGTTAAACCTTTGACCTCTGCCGTATCTGCATAACCAAATTGCTCTTTGGCAATAATTCTTATACCGGCTGTGGATGTAGGTTCATTTGGGACTGACCAAGAATAGCTGCCATCATTCGGTTCTTTGAGAGCCAAGTCTTTCCAATTCACCCCATCATCAATTGTATAATAAATATCTACCGAATCCACATTCGGTTCATTATCCGTGGTCCAACTGATGGAAATTTGTTCAGATATTTTAAAAACAGGATTTGAAAAAGATTGGAGCGACACGCTTGGATAATATATTTCAAATTTTTTGCCTGATGAATCTGCAGCCGTATTCCCACCAAAATCTGTCGCAGTTATTTTAATACCACCATTGCTACTCGGGATATTTGGCACTGACCATTCATAAGTTCCAGTATTAGAAAGCGAATCAGCAATTTTGGTCCATACACCAGAAGAAAAATTCGTACTGTATTCAAGTTT
>JACNKN010000062.1 GCA_014382015.1 Fidelibacterota bacterium
CCCGTACTTTGAGATAAAAGTAATAGTCCAACAACAGCAATCGCCGCACTAATTGTTAATAAACCCAACGGTTTAAAACGATGTACGATGGGTCCAGCATAAAAACGTAGAATCATCATAATTGCTGAAGTGTAAACCAAAACAGTTACAGCTGGCAACCCAATGTCACCCATGGCTTTTTCCATCAAAGCTGTGATCCAACCATCCGTTCCAATTTCTGTCGTAGCCAAAGGCATCATAATGAGCATTAATATAAATAACATTGGGCTTCCCAATACTATAGATAGTTTTGATCCTTTAATTGATTCATTCTTTGGCCAAATGGCATAAGCAAATGCAAGAAATAAAACGATATCCATAAGAATTTCTGTTGAAAGCGCCAATCCAAATACAACAGCAATCTGGCGAATAATTATCGGAATCACCAGCAATGATGCTAATAAACCAAATTCTCTTAACATATCCATATAGGAAACACCCGCAGCGACTCGCTCCTGAACCGGCCATTTTTGTTTAAACATCATAACACCGTATATCACTGCTGGAATAAAAATAAGCCCCACTTTATAACGCCAATCTGCACCGCCCATGGCCATGGTCATAAGTCCGGCACCCACCAATCCTGCCGGCCAGCCGGCATGTAAAATATTCAACCATTTGGTTTTGTCTCTATCAAACATGGTGGCAACCACCGGATTAATGACAGCTTCTACAGTTCCATTCCCTAAAGCCAAATAACACTGGCCCAAAATAAAATAGCATACGCTTGCTCCGGATTAGCGTTAGGCGCCCAAAAGACAGCCATCAACCCATATGTCATATGGCAAACGAAGGCAAACACCATGGCTGTGCCATAACCGATTCGATCAATCACCAGACTGAATAAAATGATACTAATAGCAAATGGCCATACGCCTGCACCGCCAATTTCGCCCATTTGTGTGCTACTTAAATTGAATTGTCGTCCCCAATCCGCCAACACAGCAAATCGAGTAACAAAGGCGAAGGAAGTTGCAATGAGTGCAATAAAGCTGGCTTTAAATAACCATTTTGAATTGATATTTTGATTTGAATTCATGCTTTTATCCTATTCTTCAAAGGCAGCATCGAATGCTCTGCCTGATCGTTTAAAGTCCAATTGTTTTACATAATCGCACGCCTCTTTGGCTCCATGCTCACGTTCCATACCCATATCTTCCCATTCAACTGATAGTGGTCCATTATAACCAATATGATTGAACGCCCGGATAATTTCTTCAAAATCAATATCACCACGACCAAGAGATCGAAAATCCCATCCTCGATCAGGATGGCCAAAATCTAAATGGGAGCCCAGAATACCTGAACGGCCATCTAATTGTAATGCAGTATCTTTCATATGGCAGTGATAAATCCGATCATTGAATTCATGGATAAATCGAACTGGATCTACCATTTGCCAATGTAAATGGCTAGGATCAAAATTAAACCCAAATGCTTCTCTTCGATTTACGGTTTCTAATGCTCGTTTTGCGGTAACACTATCAAATGCAATTTCCGTGGGATGCACTTCCAATGCAAACTTTACACCGCATTCATCAAATACATCCAATATGGGATTCCACATTTTTGCGAAATAATCAAATCCTTCATCTACCATTTGGGGTGTAACTGTCGGAAAACTATAAAAATAATGCCAAATGGATGATCCAGTAAAACCATTTACTACATTTACACCCAAATTCTTTGCCGCTTGGGCTGATAACTTCATTTGCTCTACACCCCATGTTCTTTTTTTCTCTGGATTGCCTGCACAATCATCCGGTGCAAATGAATCAGAACGGGCGTCATTCAAATCGCAAACTAATTGCCCCGCTAAATTATTGCTTATTGCATATACTTTTAAATTATGTTTCGCTAATCTATCTAAATGTTCTTCACAATAATTCATGTCATTGGCAGCTTTTTCCACGTCCATGTGATCGCCCCAGCAAGCGAGTTCAAGACCGTCATATCCCCATGATGCTGCTTTTTCTGCTAATGTTTCAATAGGTAGGTCAGCCCACTGCCCTGTAGTTAATGTTATAGGTCTTGACATAATAATTCTCCTATTTATTTATCGTTAAAAACTTGGTCCATTTTTGGTCATTTTTAGCACTTTTTAGTACTGAATCAATAAATTGCATTCCCCGAAGACCATCATCAACATTCGGAAAATCCAACATTTCACTTTTTGGAATTTGATTTAAATATCGTGAACGAATTGTATCTGTAAAATTTACATACGTATTGGCAAAAGCTTCCAAAAAACCTTCTGGATGTCCAGATGGTAAGCGTGTTGCTCTTGACGCCGCAGGACTTACTTCTGTCACATATTCATTCCCCCGTCGCCAGATTTGGTTTGGGCCATTGCCTTCTCGTACCAAGAGTTCATTGGGATTTTCTTGGTGCCATTCCAAACTTTTCTTTTCCCCATACACCCAGATTACCAAATTATTTTCTTCTCCACAGGCTATTTGACTTACATGGATTAATCCTTTTGCACCATTTTCAAATTTTAATAAACAATTAGCATCATCATCTAATTTCCGACCTTCCACCATCATAGATAAATCTGCACATACATGGGTAATATTCAATCCAGTGATATAATGAGATAAATTTTCTGCATGAGTCCCGATGTCTCCCAAACTTCCGGCACCACCACTTTGGGATGGGTCCGTTCGCCAACTGGCTTGAGTGTGTCCTGTCTCTTCCAACGGTGTTGTTAGCCAGCCTTGTGGGTATTGGACGACAATTTTCCGAATTTCGCCCAATTCACCCTTTCGCACTAAATCTCGAGCCAACTTGACCATGGGATACCCAGTATAATTATGCATCAGTCCAAAAACCAAACCTGTTTCATTCACTTTTTGTTGAAGTGAAATAGCTTCTTCCACATTATAGGTCATAGGCTTTTCACACATGACATGGAATCCTACATCTAAAAAGTCCATGGCAATTTGATAGTGAGAATTATTGGGTGTAGTAATAGCCACAAAATCAATTCGCTCTTCAATAGACAGATTTAATTCATTATTAATCATCATTTTATGATCTTGAAAGATGCGATTAGGTTTTATATAATACGTTTTGCCCGCCTTTTGAGATTTAGTTTTATCTCTACTAAATGTACCGGATACAAGGTTTACACTGCCATCAAGAATAGCAGCTTTGCGATGTACATCTCCGATAAAAGCGCCAGGCCCACCCCCAATCAGCCCCATGTTTAATTTTCGATTGTAGTTCATTGAGTCAAATTATCCTATTTATTAGATGTGTCATAATGCAATTCGAAGGAATCTAACACACCACCATAAGTACCATCACCATTCATTTTTTGTGCTGTTACTTTTAATTCATTGCCTTCAATATCAATAACAATATAATGATATTCATAATAAAGGCCTTCATCTGATTCATCGCTATCTGGACGTGCAGGATGAGCTGGAATATCAATTTGTTCCCATTCTTTATATTTATGGTTATCTAAAAATGATCCCGCACCACCTGTTACAATATATGCAGCATTATTCCCTGAACCCGTTTCCGGATCATAAGGCGGATGGGGAAGCCCACGCTCGTAATCATGGGTATGACCACCAAAAACAATATCCACACCATTCATTTCCATAAGCGGAACAATTTCTTTACGGATATAATATTCACCATCATAATACCCGCCTGACCAACATTCAGAATAAGGTGGTTGATGAAAAAAGACAAATGTCCATTTAGCCGTTTCTCGTGCAGATTCTAAATCGTTTTTCAACCATTCATACTGCTGACTTCCTGGCGGAATTCGATGCCCTTTTGGACCGTCTCCTTTATTGGGATCAATAAAAACAAAATGGGCATTACCATAATCAAATGAATACCAATATTCGGTACTCCCTGTGGATGTAGTGGGATGATTCACACGTTGTTCAAACGGATAAACTTCACCCAAAGCCCAATATCCACCATACTCATGATTACCAATTGAAATATACGACGGGATTTGTCCGCCGATCCAACGTAATGGATACAAATATTCATCCACCCATTCAGACAAATTGATTCCACGAGTGACCACATCTCCTACACTGCATATGAAATCAATATTTTCCCGAGTCATCATTTTTACTACATTTTCTGCAACTTTAGGATAACTTCGATTGTCCCCATATACCGAAAATGAAAAAGGAGCATCATCTGGTTTTTTGGTTCGAAATTGTTGAACAGGACTTGCCATTTCACCTGAAATAACTCGATAATTATAAAATGTGTTTTTCTCCAGACCCACCAACGTTATTTCATGAGTGGTAGATGGGGAATATTGTCCATGAATCGCACGATCAAGTTTCGATTCTCCAAAAACAACAGCTCCCAATGTAGGTAAGGCTGTTTCCCACATAATCGTAATACCATCATCTTGAACATTTTGTAAATATGGTTGGACTACAAAGACTGGCTGTGAAACTAATTTTTTATTCAATGCTTTCATTTGTATATCTAAACGATTCAGTTTTAACTCCAACGCCTTATAAGACGTAACCGCTTCTTTTAAAACACGAGTTACTTCGGATAATAAATGTGAATCAGGCGATGGATGTCTCTGATAATAACGATCCCACCTTTCTATTTTTTTAACCATTGCATTAAAAGATTCAGCCAATTTTAATGCTTGCCCAGAAATAATTCGTACATGTCTTAACTCACCCACGTTTCTTTCATTTATGGCTTTAATTGAAAATGAAATTTTGTCTAAAGGAGAAGCGTTTATTTCAAATAAAACGTTTCCAGATCCATCTCTAAATTCATGAAGCATTTCATCTTGATACCAAATCTCCCCTTTATCATTCGTGTAAGTATTGATAAATAGTCGGCTATTTTTCACCGGAAAGGAATCAATCGTTTCAGGAAGGGTAATGGCAAGACGATACCATGCGTGCTTGTACTCTCCTTTCCAAGAACCAGCAATTGACCTTGATTCCCAATTAGAGTCATCAAAATTGGATTGGCTTGCATTATTATCGGCCATCATTTTCCATTTTGCATCTTGAATTGATATACCGTTAGTAGATGGTTTTAATTTCTGGATTGATTGCAATGCTTCATAGAATGCACCATACCCTTTTGGATATGCCACAACATCTGCTTGGTAAAATTGACCATAATAGCCCGTATGTTCACCGCGAACTATGAGTGAAAAAGTTTCATTTCCTTTTGCATTTTCAATAATCATGATTTTGCCAGATCGTTGAGTTACATCCATTAATTTTTTTCCGTCCAAATAAACGGTCCCTTTGTCATCCACTTTCAACTCTAGAAAGACATCTTTTCCTTTAAAGGATTCAGGAATTGTTACATGTCTTCTCCACCATTTCGTTTTGTATTTATCCCACCATTTTGTATTTAATGTCCAGGGATTCCATTTTTTCGTATTTATGAAATTCTGGGCTTTTTTGAGAGTCGTTTCACCATGATGAACATCCCAATTTGTTAATTCCATAATTGGATGTGGCTCCAATGGTTGTTCTATCGTCCAATCAGGGATTCCCTGACAAAACACAATTGTAAAAATTGGAATTAAAAATAAAGTACGTTTCATTAATCTACATTTTGATTGCGGGAATTTAACACAGTACGGCAATAAATCGTAAAAATGACTACAATAAATGAAATTAGCGTTATTGGAATTAAATATCCTGGCCATAAATTTGGTTGTGCCCAACCATTTATTCCAATTGGGAGAACATGAATTCCTCCAAATATTAGTCCAATTAAACCTGCACGTTGTGATAAAGAGAAAAAGGACGGTTTGAATTTAAATACCCTTGGGAATGAAGTTATAAATGCAGCGCCAATTAATATCAATGATATAATTCCCGTAATTAAAATGAAATTTCCAACTATGTTTAATTCTTCTAATATAAAGAACCGATTAAAATATTCTGGTTCAAATATTAATAGAGAAATTATAGAGTGCAAAAAGGCTAATCCAAATCCCGTAATCCCAAATAATCTCTTTCCCGATGTAAATTTCATGAATACTTTCGGAAAATTTCTAGCTAAAGGCCCTACAGTATATGAAAAAGAAAGTAGCAAAACACTCCCAAGAGAAACTCCTTTATTTATAACAAATATAAATAGTGAAAAATCTAACTCTTTAAAATAGTGATATCGTATAATGGCATAAACCAAAGAAAATATTATTGTCGAAATGATAAGTGTGGCTGAATTTCTATTCATAAAAGAATCCGAAAGGTATGAAATGCTTTGCATTAGAAAAATAAAATATTTATTAAAAATGTTTTTGTTCAGCTATTCATTCTTTTATCCTATATTTTATCTTAAAACTTTTATAAAAGAATCAACCTTTACAATACGTGAGCCCACTACTATAGCTCTACTAGAGTTTTGTTGTTATTTTTTATTTAAGCTATCAAATTAATAGAAAAGCAAATTTATAATGTCAAATAATTTTAAAGTTATCTCTCCTATAGATGGGAGAGTCTATTTAGAAAAGCCTTATCATACTGGTCATCAAATTGACTATACATTAAAAAAAGCTGTCCATGCTCAAAAAGAATGGAAACGCACACCACTTGCTGACCGCAAAGCTCTCATGAAATCATTTGTGAAAACTTTTACGGAAGATTCTAATGCTATATCTAACGAATTATCTTGGCAAATGGGCAGGCCCATTCAATTTGCGCCGGGAGAAGTTCGTGGAACAGAAGAACGAGCATTGGGTATGATCGATTTAGCCGAAAATGCACTTCAAGATATTCAGGTTGAAGAAATGAATGGCTTTAATCGATTCATCCGCCGAGATCCTTTAGGTGTTGTATTTGTGGTTCCAGCTTGGAATTATCCTTATTTAATTGCTGTAAATACTGTTGTACCTGCGTTGCTGGCTGGAAATGCAGTTGTACTAAAACATTCCGCTCAAACGCCCCTTTGTGCAGAACGATTTTATAAAGCATTTGAAAAAGCAGGTTTGCCGGAAGGGCTATTTCAATTTCTCCATTTAACCCATGATGCAACTGCAAATGTTGTACGAGATGATCGAATTGATTTCGTTGCCTTTACAGGATCTGTTTCTGGTGGGCATACGATTCAAAAGATTGCTTCTGATCGATTTATTGGCGTGGGGCTTGAACTTGGCGGGAAAGATCCTGCTTATGTTCGTGCGGATGCCAATATAGATTTCGCCATTGAAAATTTAGTTGATGGATCATTTTTTAATTCAGGGCAATCTTGTTGTGGCATTGAACGCATTTATGTTCATGAAAACCATTTTTCAACTTTTATAGATGGCTTTGTAGAATTAACAAATCAATATGTTTTGGGTAATCCATTGGATGAAAGTACAACATTGGGCCCTATGGCAAAATTGAGTGGCGCCGAGTTGGTGAAATCTCATATTGATCAAGCTATTTCAACAGGTGCCAAAGCATTAATTGATTGGAATCAATTTAAAGAACAAGAATTGGGTCCACATTACATTCCACCACAAGTTTTAGTGAATGTAAATCATAGCATGGATATTATGATGGATGAATCTTTCGGTCCCGTTGTGGGAATTATGTCAGTAAAAAGCGACGAAGAAGCCATTCGACTGATGAATGATAGTCCATTTGGACTTACTGCATCTGTTTGGACAGAGAATGAAAATGAAGCTATTTCCATAGCAAATCAAATCGATACAGGGACTTGTTTTATGAATCGATGCGATTATTTAGATCCCACTTTATCTTGGGTAGGCATAAAAGATTCTGGCCGCGGATGCTCCTTATCTCAAGTTGGTTTTGAACAATTAACTCGACCTAAATCCTATCACTTTAGACAAAATACACAATAATATGCCAAATCAACGACACAGCTATTTTTATCCCACTCGAATAGAATATGGGCCCGGCGTAGTTCAAGAATTGCCATCCATGGTAAAAGAAACAGGATTCTCTAAAGGACTTTTGGTGACGGACCAAGGATTGGAATCCGTCGGTATTCCAGAAAAAATTCGACAATTATTTGAAGAATCCGGATTGGTACTCGTTACCTTCAATGAAGTGAAATCAAATCCAACATGCACCAATGTTTATGACGGTACAACATTATACAAAGAAAGTGGAGCCCAATTTATTGTTGCTCTTGGCGGTGGTTCCCCTATGGATGTAGGAAAAACCATTAAAGTAATGGCGACCCATGATGGCTCATTGGAGCAATATGACGATGCATTAGGTGGAGATAAACTCATCCAAAATAATATGCCACCATTTTATGCTATTCCCACTACAGCCGGAACAGGAAGTGAAGTAGGAAGAAGTAGCGTTATTACCGTGAAGGCGACTAATAAAAAGACCATCATTTTTTCTCCCTTTATGTTGCCGGATATTGCAATACTTGATCCTGAATTAACGGTTGGACTTCCACTTGGATTAACAGCAGCTACAGGCGTAGATGCATTTGTTCATAATTTAGAAGCATACTGGGTAGATGCATTTCATCCATTTGCAGATGGAATAGCAATAAAAGGAATGTCATTATGTTATAATAATTTAGAAAAAGCTGTTGAAAATGGTCAGGATATTTCTGCTCGTGGTCATATGCTTATGGGATCTTCCATGGGAGCCACTGCATTTCAAAAAGGATTGGGTGTGAATCATTCAATCGCTCATGCATTGGGTGTTTATTATGATGTGCATCATGGTTTGGCCAATGCAGCCTTACTGATTGCAACAACACAATATAATATGGAAGATGAAAATGCATGGAATCGACTGGCTTCCATTGGACATGTGTTTGGAGTGAAAAATGATGCGGAAGCAATTCTTGAATCTTTAGTCCATTGGCTAAAACGATTAAATCTTCCAACAGATTTGAAATCATTTCAGATTAATCCAAATGATTTAGAAAAAATTGAACAATATGCATTGTCAGACCCAACATGCCCTACAAATTCTCGAAAAGTACAAAAGGATGATATAATTCAAATTCTCGAAGGATTAGTTTAAATGGCGATTAAGGGTATCACATTTGATTTATGGGATACTGTTTTTATAGATGATTCTGATGAACCTAAACGGGCCTTTGCAAAACGCCCATCCAAATCGGTAGAACGGAGACAATTGGTTCATGCTTTTGCATTAAAGCAAATGGATATTTCTCTTGATACAGTTTCATTTGTTTATGATAAAGTGGATTCTGAATTTCGGCGCGTGTGGCATAATGAACATATTACATGGGCGACTGATTTTCTCATAAAATTAATTTTAGAAAAATTAAATATTTCTCTTTTGGAAAAAGATGAGAATGAACTTGTGCGCCTTCATGAAGAAATGGAATTGGAATTTCGCCCCGATTTTATTCCCGGGGTTCATGATGCGATTAAGGGATTATCAAATCATTATCAGTTAGGCGTTATTTCTGATGCTATTTTTAGTCCGGGCCGAGTGTTGCGAATTTTACTCAAAGATGAAGGATTATTGGACTATTTTGATTCATTTGCCTTTTCTGATGAAGTCGGACATTCTAAACCACATAAATCCATGTTTCAAACTGCGTGGGAGGGAATGAACCTTAAACCGGAAGAAATGGTGCATATTGGTGATCGTGAACATAATGATATTGCTGGTCCACACGACTTTGGAATGAAAGCAATTTTATGTACTGCAGCGATTGATCGAGATAGCGCAAATACAAAAGCAGATGGTATTTTTAACCATTATTCAGAATTGCCTAAAGTATTAAATGAATTAGAAGGACGATAAATGAAATTTCTCATATTAGATGGTTATCCAAAAGAGAGTCGAGAACAATTTGATTCTGTAGGTATGATGTTAGCCGGAAAACTCTACGAACAAATGCTTCTAAAATATATGCCAGATGCAGATACCACAATTCTTTATACCAGCGATGAAGATTATATTTTTCCCACATTAGAAGAATTGAAGTCTTATGATGGCATTCTTTGGCCTGGCTGCAATTTGACCGTATATCACGACCAAGATGAACGAGTTCTGCGTATGATTGCGATTGCCGATTTAGCATTTGAAGCTGGAACACCCCAGTTTGGAAGTTGTTGGGCTGCACAGATTGCTGTTCATGTGGCTGGCGGGAAAGTTGAAAAACATCCCAAAGGTAGAGAAATGGGTGTGGCACGAAAAATATATTTGACGGATGCAGGAAAGATCCATCCCATGTTTAAAAAAAAACCACCTGTGTTTGATGGATTTATAAGTCATGATGATGAAATTACTAAAATGCCTGAAAGATCGGTTATATTGGCGTCAAACGATTTTACAACTGTTCAAGCGGTGGATGTACACTATAAAAATGGTTCTTTCTGGGCAACTCAATACCATCCAGAATATGATTTAAAGGAAATGTCTCGCCTCATTATTGCAAGGGAAGAAAAGCTCACATCAGAAGGCTATTTTACTTCCCATGAAGATATGGTTGAATACACAAATACACTTGAAACAATTGCAAATGATCCATCACGAAAAGATTTACGGTGGATGGCGGGGATTGATGATGATTTGTTAAAAAGTGACATTCGTCAATGCGAATTTGTAAATTGGCTACAATTTGGAGTGATAAATAATAATTAATTGGAGTAAAAGATGAAGTTGAAACGATTATCAATCATTGCGATTATACTAACTGGATTTGTTTTTTCATCCCAGTTACCCGAAAATTCAACTCGAGAAATTAATTTATTCAACGGTGTAAATCTGGATGGTTGGACGATTCACGGCACAGAAAAATGGGTTGTTGAATCCGGCGAACTGGTGTGCGAAAGTGGTCCTGATCATGAGTATGGATATCTTTCCACCAAAAAAATGTATAAAGATTTTGATTTATCTCTCTTGTTTAAACAAGAATCGGACGGAAATAGTGGCGTCTTTTTCCGTTCTACTTTTGAAGGAACCAAAGTATCCGGTTGGCAGGTTGAAGTAGCACCAAAGGGACATGATACAGGTGGCATTTATGAATCCTATGGTCGGGGTTGGTTAGAGAAAATTCCTGATCAAAAAGAAATGGTATTAGCTCAAGGGAGTTGGAATAAATTGCGAGTTAAAGTCATTGGCGATCATGTTCAGACATGGCTCAATGGTATAAAAATGGTCAATATGTTTGATAAGAAAATCGGGAAAGGTGTGGGTTCCATTTCACTTCAAATTCATTCCGGAGATAATGTTCGCGTACGGTGGCGTGATATTCATTTAACCGAATTCATCGATATTTTTGCTTCAGTCAAAGAATTCCCGAAGATGGTGCCTAACGAAAAAATTCAACTATTATCTTCTTTGGCGCAATATGCTAATAATCCTAAAGTAGATAAAATTATCAAATCATCCTTGAAGAGTAAACACGGTAATGTTCGTATCGCTGCATTAAGTGCTGCTAAAAATATTGTAGACCCTAAAATTGTAAAAATATTGGCGGAGCATGCTGCAAATAGTGAAGGAAAAGAAAAAGAAACGGCCCAAAATAGTTTATATAAACTAAATGGAGCCAAGATTAATTCATCCATTCTATCTGGACTATCTAATAGAAATAATGACATTAAAGTAGAACTTATTCGTGCCATTAAAAAAAGACAAATAAATGACGCCATAAAACCCATTCTTCGATTGGCGTCACATAAGAATGAAAATGTTCGAGTAGAAGCGGTTAAAGCATTAACTGTCATTGCTTCAAGACCATACATAAAAGAGTGTATTCAATTATTAATTGATTCACAAAATGATGAAGAAAGAAATGAACTCGAAAAAACGATCACTGGATTATTAGTCTCGAGTTCGTACAAAGCTGATGGCAATTTATTGGTGAATGCTTTGAACAAGGCTAAAACGAATGAAGCTAAATTATCTCTCATTCGCATTTTGGGCGAGTTTAAGGACAGTGATACTTTACCAACGTTAACTGCCCTGCTCAAGGATTTGTCGTCCGAAATACAACAGACCACCATAATAGCATTATCTGATTGGCCAAACGATCAACCCCTTTCTCCCATTATGAAAATAATCGGTTCAGCAAAAGATTCAAATCAAAAGGCTTTGGCTATTGAAGCATCCATAAAGTTGATTGGTGTAAATAAGTCTCGAAATATTGAAGCATCACTCCGACTGTATGATACAGTTTTATCTTCCTGTAATAATGATGATGAAACAAAAGCACTTTTGAAAGGACTCGAATCTGGGCAATCCATAGAAGCATTTAAAATGGCGCAGCAATTTTTAAAGGACGGTTCGTTGGGACTGAATGCGGAATCAGCTTGTATTTCTATTGCTAAAAATATTCAATCCTTTTATCCTGAAGAATGCAGTCTTGTCCTTAATAATATTATTCAAAAATCTTCCAGCTCGAATCATCAACGAATTGCACAATCGGTGTTAAATAAAATCCAGCGATTGGAAGATTATATAACCGAATGGATGATGTCAGAACCATTTGCTACGGATGGACAAAGTTTATATTCTACTCAATTCGATCCGGAAAAAGATTGGGATGCCTATCCCCTTTGGCGGAAAGTACCGGCGTTTTCCGATAAAAATAATTATTGGCACGTAGATCTTGCTGGACTCAAAACCAGTCTCGTTGCCGTCGTTTATCTCAAAACAAAAGTATGGTCAAATATTGATCAAACTGTCCGATTAGAAATGGGGAGTAATGATGGTATTAAAGCGTGGATGAATGATGATTTGGTTCATTTACATTCTGTTGGCCGCGGTGTTTCTCCTGGGGATGATGTCGTGGAAGCCCAATTGAGCCAAGGTTGGAATACGCTTCTACTAAAGATTATTAATGAAGGTGGTGGTGGCTGGGGTGCTTGCGCGCGTTTACGAGCACAAAATGGCGGACATTTATCGAATATCAAATTTGAAAGATAAATAAATCATGCTATCTATATTTCTTCAAGTCCCGATAAAAATTCTCGTGTGAACCAATCATGATTAATATTCTTGTATTGGGGTCAAATGTATAGGCAAGTAAAAATAAATTCGTTTTTATTTTAAACTTATGAACAAAAACATCAGCCAAATCACCCTGTTTTCTATCGCCAATCGTTGGATTTTCAATAATGGACTTAATTTGATCATCCAATTCTTTTTTGGTATGTTTAAACAATTTTTTGGCTTGTCGTTTAAACAGGGGCGTTACCTTGACTTTAATCTTCAAATTGACCAAATGAATAGTCTTCCGTTTCACCATTTTCCGCTTGAGAAAGGCCCAGTAAAATATTGTGAATCATTTTGTATGATAAATCAGGATTCTCAATAGCAATGCGTCCGATTTTTGCCCAATATTCTATCTGTTTCGGAACGGACCGGTGTTCTACATTTGCAATAGATTTTGCTGTGTTAAATAATTCAGAATCGATTCTAATCACATTTTGGCTCATGGCTAATCCTTTTAATTAATATGAATAATTTACTACATATTGCAACTATATGCAACGTATTGCTACGCACTAACAAAAAATGTAATTTTGATAATGAGAATACACTTGTATTAAAAACTTGAACGATAAAAAAATAAATAGACGCCAATTCATTAAATCAACCAGTGCTTTATTAGGTGCTGCAGCTCTTCCCATGTTTATCCCTGCAAGAGCCTTGGGTCGAGACGGACATACTGCTCCCAGCGATCGAATTATTATGGCATCCATTGGTTTGGGTGGACAAGGACGCGTGGATTTACGAAATCTTATTCATAAAGATGGTGTGCAATTTGTCGCTGTTTGCGATGTGGATCGTGCCAACTTAATGCGTGGAAAAAGTATTGTAGATGCCACCAACGATAATGAAGATTGTGCCCTATATTCTGATTTCCGAGAATTATTCCTGCGCACTGATTTAGATGCTGTGCATATTGCCACTCCGGATCATTGGCATGGCGTGGCTGCCATCGCAGCTGCAAAAGTAGGGTTGGATATTTATAGTCAAAAGCCACTCACTCGAACCATTCGTGAAGGCAGAGCCTTATGCGATGCAGTTGAACAATATAACGTCATTTTTCAAACAGGAACACAACAGCGCTCTGATGAACGATTTCGGCTGGCTTGCGAATTGGTCCAAAATGGACGTGTAGGAAAAGTGCATAGTGTAACTGTAGGCATTCCTGCAGGGAAAGCGGCCATGGAACCCCACCCAATTGTCCCGGTTCCTGATGGATTGAATTGGGATTTCTGGTTGGGACCTGCACCCAAAGTTCCTTATAGGAAAATTGCCCATTACAGCTGGCGCTACATTCAGGATTATGGGTTTGGGGGACTCACAGATTGGGGCGTTCATCATATTGATATTGCTCAATGGGGATTGGGCGAAGATCGTTCTGGTCCTGTGGAAGTGGAAGGTGTTGGCTCTATCCCAAAAGAAGGCATGTTTAATGTTCCCATCGATTTTAATTTAAATTATAAATACAAAAATGGCGTCCACCTAAATGTAGCAAATCGGGGCAACAAAGGCGGAGCTACTTGGGTTGGCGATAAAGGTTGGGTGAATGTGAGTCGTGGACAGATTTCCGCCGAACCGGCCAGCATATTACACGAATGGATCGCTCCCAACGAAATTCATTTGTATGATAGCAAAGACCATTACCAAAATTTTGTGGATTGTATCCGTTCTCGAAAAGAAACTATTACACCTTGTGAAATAGGACATCGTTCCACGTCTGTTCCCAACTTGGGCGAAATTGCTATTTTGACCGGACGGAAATTGAATTGGAATCCGGATAAAGAAATTTTCCCTAATGATCCTGAAGCGAACCGTCTTTTATTTAGACCCATGAGAGCACCGTGGACTATTTAAGTAAAAAGAAAAAATTGGAAGATATAAACCATGGCTAAATTAATCAAAACCACGGAATACAAAGATTTTATTCAAGCGGTAAAATCCAAAATTCAATCTTCCCAAATTAAAGCGGCAGTTCGGGTGAATGT
>JACNKN010000079.1 GCA_014382015.1 Fidelibacterota bacterium
ATCATCCAACGGTTCCCCTGCCAGCATTTCCCCAATTTTAGATCGAATGGGTTTCCATTGATCATGCAGCGGGCATGGCGTTTCATCAGAGCATAAATCTAAACCAACTACACATTGTTCTCTTTCCGGCGGTGGTCCGTCAACTGCGTGGACAATTTCATTGATATAAATTTCATCGGCAGGACGGCCTAAATTGACGCCGCCATTCCTCCCTCGTGTAGCCTTTACCAATCGTTGTTTAACAAGTGTTTGCATGATTTTAGCTAAAAATTGATAGGGAATATCATAGGATGAAGCAATTTTACTAATCATGATTGGTTT
Source organism: Fidelibacterota bacterium (assembly GCA_014382015.1). Taxonomy (GTDB): domain Bacteria; phylum Fidelibacterota; class Marinisomatia; order Marinisomatales; family TCS55; genus TCS55. Next base: position 322 of record JACNKN010000079.1, read on the forward strand.
TTCTGACTTTTTCTCAGTCAGATAAATCATGGCTTGAATTGCGTATTCTGCAGATTTTGAATATAACATAAGGCGGGACATTACAATTATACGATCACAAATTCAAAATAAATAAAATAAATATTAATTGTGGTCTTTTTTTCTTATATAAATAATTGCACCGAATACCATAACAAATGGACTTAAAATAATTCCGACTAGTGGTATATATACTGATAATCCCCCGCCGATTGTATCGGATGCTGCACAATATGGACACGCCATAATTGAACTCATTAATATTAATATAATTAATAACGCTTTTTTCACAAAATTATAATGTCCAATCGAATGCCATGTCATACATCACACCCCATAGGAAAAACAATGCAAGAGGAATCGGGAGCGCAATGAGGCGGCGCAGTGTTTTGGTTTCATATCTCAGATGCATGTATACCAATGCAACCAGCATTATTTTTGTAACCGTTATTGAGAGCAATAATACAACAAGACCTGTTCGCGGTAATCCCAAACCAATGGCCCAAACTTCTATAACTGTTAATAAAGCCAATCCTATGGCATTCCAAAAATATGTTTTTTTATGATCTTCCATCATGACTCCTTTAAATTAGGTAAATTACTGTAAATACAAGAATCCAAACGAGATCGATGAAATGCCAGAATAATCCTGCAATTTCTAATCGGTCATAATTATTGGAAGTAAACTTCTGCTTTAATGCCATAGATAAAATGACTGAAAGATAAATCACACCAGATAAAACATGAAGCCCATGAAACATGGTTGTGGCATAAAATACTGATCCGTAAATGCCTGTGGTTGGTAAAAATTGACTCCCGGGAAGTCCAGCCGCCGCCAAAAGATTCCCCAAATGCTCACCACCCATAATAAAATGGGAATATTCCCAAGCTTGAATCCCCAGGAAAATGACTCCGCCGGCAATGGTAAAAGCTAAATATTTAATTAACCCTTTTTGATCATCTTTTACAATAGAGTTTAGTGCCATCACCATGGTAAAACTGCTGCAAATTAAAAGAAACGTATTAAAGGCAGTCAGTGGTACATTGAGTATGGATCCCGCAACAGGCCATGATGCGGCTGAAATCCGGAGGCCTAAACCACCGATTATTATGGTGCCAAAGGTTAATCCATCCATAACGATGAAGAGCCACATACCTAATTTTCCTGTGGTGGCATTGCCAAAAAAAGTTTTATTCATTGGTATTGCTTGATCCATTGGAGCCCTTTCATAAAACGATGAGAAAAAACACAAAGATGATACACCATAGTGCAGTGAGAAAATGCCAAAACCATCCAATCATTTGATAGCGAACGGGTTTCACTTGGCGAGATTGTATAAGTTGATACCATAACCAGCCTAACACTGTCAGTCCGGCAATGAGGTGAACCGCATGAACACCGCCAATTAAATAGACCATTCCAGCCAACACATTGCTGTGGCTTGTAAACCCTGCACTGACTATCATTTTCCATAGATTAATTTGTCCAAATAAAAATACAATCCCAAAGATGATGCTGGCATAGAAATAATTCGAGATTGTTACCTCATTAATTTTCTGCCACAGGCTGTAGGATTTATGGAACAAGACACTACTCATTATCAAGATAATGGTGGTAACGCCAGCGACAATAATCGTTGTTTCATCCAGTTTGATGGTTGCCAATTCCTTGGCAACCATTGCAGAAAATGTGGCAAGGAAAGTAACAAAAAGCATAATAATGCCACCAAACGTTACGAGCACTCCCATTTTAGATGTTTCATAATCGCATTCGATTTGAAGCAAATCAGCAGACTGTACTTGTGGACTCATGAGTCCCCCTCAATTTTAACTGTTTGGCATACCCAATCGGCATCCTTTATGTTAGGATTACTATATTCATGGGGTCCATTAACTACTTGAGGAATGGTACTAAAATTTCCATGGGGAATGGGATAGTCCATGGTCCATTCCAGTGTATTCGCTTTCCATGGATTATTTTCTGCTACTTTACCTTTCAGCATGGAATGAATAAAATTATATAAAAACAGAATCTGGAACGCGCCGAGAAAAAAGGCCATAATGGTAATAAAGATATTCATATCTGCCAATGGCTGCAGGAATTCAAATTCACCTGGATAATATAATCTCCGGTGTTGTCCCGCATACCCTGTAACCATCATATTAAAAAATACCAGATTAATCGTAATGAATGTTCCCCAGAAATGAATCTTACTTAAGAGCGGATTCAACATTCGCCCAAACATCCTCGGATACCAATGAGCAATGGCGGCGTATCCTCCAAATAATACAGACGCAGCCATGGTATAATGGAAGTGACCCACCACAAACATGGTATCATGAAGATAAATATCAGCTGTGACTGTTGCATTATAAAGACCCGTAAGTCCACCAATTGCGAACACCCAAATAACAGCCATGGTATGCAGCATGGGTGGATCAAAATGCAGCGATCCCCGCCAAAGTGTTGCTAACCAGTTAAAAAAGAAAATGGATGATGGAATACTAATGAGAAGCGTCAGAAACATAAAGGTCTTCCCCAATAAGGGACTCATCCCTGTGGTGTACATATGATGTCCCCAAACAATTGAACTTAGGACCACAATCGTACTCATACATATAACGGTAACTTTGGCACCAAAAGCCGGTTTTCTTGAAAAAACAGACAGCAATTCAGACACAATTCCCCATACTGGCAAAATCAGGATATACACTTCCGGATGACCAAAAATCCAGAATACATGCTGGAATAATAAAGGATCACCCCCTCCACCTGCGGCTAATCGACCCGCCAAAAAGAATTGAGTTCCCAATAATTGGTCAATCAATAACATAATCAATCCAGCAGCAATGACTGGGACAAAAATAACATTTAAAATAGACGTAAGCCACAATCCCCATACAGACAGAGGCATGCGAAAATAGGTCATGCCCGGTGCGCGAAGCCTGATGACTGTAATGACATAATTAATGGCACCCATCATTGTAGCTACACCCATAAGTGTAATGGATAAAGTCCAGAAAGCCTGACCCAAACCAGGTATCCCCCCTGCGGGTAAACTTAAGGGTGGATAGGAAGTCCAGCCTCCTGATGCTGCGCCTGTCGGTAAAAAATAAGCTGAAAGCAACACCACCCCCGAAAGAAAGAATGTCCAAAATGAAAGCATATTCAAAGTAGGGAAAGCCATATCCTTGGCACCAATCTGAAGGGGAATCAAAAAGTTACCAAAAGCGCCGATTAATAAGGGCGTTATTGCCCAGAATATCATAATGGTACCATGCATGGTGAATAATTGATTATATACATCAGGCGTGATCATTCCCGCCTCTCCATTGATTATAAATCCCAATAGCCACCATGGGACCGGTTGTTCCGGATAGGCTAATTGCCACCGGATAAGCAAGGCCTGGAATCCACCGAAAAGCAGAAAAAATATCCCGAGAAATAAAAATTGTTTACCAATTGTTTTATGATCGGTTGAAAAAATATGGGTACTCATAATCGATTTTGAACTGCTCATTTTAATTCCTTCCATAGCCATCCCCATTGAGTTGGAACACCTTCATCCGCTTCTTCGTCTCCCCAGTCGTCCTCTTCATCCTCTTCAGATACTTCCGGATCCTGGGCGGCGATCCATCCATTAAAATCTTCTTCTGATTCCACGGTGAGATAGCCCTTCATTTTAAAATGACTATTTCCGCAGAGTTCTGCACAGGCGAATTCAAAATTCCCAGTCTCCGTTGCCTGAAACCACATGGCCGTCACCATCCCGGGTGTTGCATCTTGTTTATATCTGAAGTTGGGTAAGTAAAATGAATGAATAACATCATAGGTTGTCAATTGCACAACGATTGGTGTATTGACAGGGATATGCAAAATATTCTGGGGTGGTACAATATCATCATCGGTACCAAAAATATCATCCTCGCCGGGATACCGAATATTCCAGGCATATTGTTGAGGCATAATTTCTATCCTGACAACTTTTTCCCCCTTTGGAAATTTCCAGAATGCCTCCTTTAAATCTTTAAATGACATGGTCTCAATCACAACATCTATTGAGAAAAAAACTAAAAGACCCATGGCGATTGTTAAATAACGATGTTTTTTAGTGTTACCCAGATCATAAACCGCATGAGGGTGTTTACGAGCATTATAACGCCAAATAAAAAAGATTAGAGCCGCAACGACGATACCAAAATAAAGGGTAATAACAAAGTCAGTGTATTGGATGACATTATCAATTCTATACCCATCCAAAGAAATATCTTTGGGCGGATCCAAAAACCATATTCCCGGCAAGTATTTCTTTATTTTACCCATTATTGCTCCTTTTCTTAGTAAAAAATATATCGAGCAATATATAATATTAATACCCTTATATCCTACTTATATTTACTGACCCCCTCGATCATTGATCTTTTTGGGATACTGACATGAATAAACTATACCCAATTTCATCGCAAGCCACGGTCATTTCATGCCATTTCGTATCTTCTTTAATCAGATCAAATGCCTTGGGGAAAATTTCCTCATTTTCTTTTTGAAGATGATCCCACAATTTATAATAGAGCGTTAAATATAAATCATTTACGCGTGCTTTAAATTCGTCCCAATCAATTTCATTATATTGCTGAATCGTATTATAAAAAAGATTTTTGTTCCTGAGAAGCATGTCATGTTCCATCATCATCACTCTTGGGGGGCCCACTATTTTTCTTGCGATCATTTCTTCATATAATACTTCTTCTCTGCTTAAATGCGATTCTGTATCCAATAACCTTTCTGAACTAATCAGAAGTGAATCGATAATATCTTCAGCATCTTCCTTTTTTTTCATCTTCTGTAATAAAGAATTTGCGGACCTCATTTTTTCCATAATTTCCAATATTAATTCATGTTCACGAAAGAATATTGCCAGCATATGGTTTTTCGGTAATGCTTCATAAAATGACCTAATTTCTGGAGATATTTCCATTCAGTGGGTACTCAAATAAATCGAAAATCCTAAAGGGATGATAAAACTATCCGATGAAACTTTAGTATTCATGCATTGTTTGACTTATTTATATCGTGCTTTAAATTCATCCGAAGCTTTCTTCCGACGGGCTTTTTCAACAGGATCCATTTTACCCAAATACCATTGGTGATTTTCTGAATTCAACGTTTTATTCAGTAACTTTTGCAGTTCTTTTGCTGCTTTTTTATCCTTTTTATCATTCGACTTCATACCATGAACAATAATTTCTTCAATCTCCGGAATAAATTTAGAATAGAAATTTTTAGCTAAATCATAAGTCCCATGCCAATGGGTATAATCCGGTGCCATCATAGAAGCAGCATGACGCGCTCTACGACCTTCGTGGTGCCACAATTCAAACCAGGTAAAATCGATTGGATCAGCAAATTTAATATGATTCCCATCCTCATCTTTACGTAGCAAAGGCAAAGCTGCTTTATATAATTTTTCCCCAGGTGTTGCAAATTTTCGATCATAAAGATCAATCAATCCTTCATACTGAATGAAAAAGTTATCCGTAAAATTATCATTATGGCAGGCAGCGCAAACGTCTTCCATATTTTCTCGACGCTTATCCGCATGAATAGACGCAGAAGCCAATCCCCATTTTTCATCCGTTTCATGAGAAAGTTTGGAATGAATTGGACGATTATTCCATTTGATTCGAAGACCAATATTATGGGTAATATTCTGGTTTTCTGTGGCAGACATATGGCAGGTGGCACACGTAGGCGCCGCACTATAATCTTCTCCCACAACCCATTTAGATGATTCCAAATTCATTTTATCCACATTGGCATAAAAATTGATACCATGTTTAGATTCATCATATATTTCTTTTTGGGGATGGTCGGGCCCTAAATGGCACTTTCCACAATTTTCAGGGCGGCGTGCTTGAGCAATAGAAAATTCATGCCTTTGGTGGCAAGCAGAACAGGATCCCGCAGATCCGTCTGGATTAATCCGCCCAATACCGGAATTGGGCCATGTAGCAGGATCAAGTGTCCCATCTTCTAAAACTTTTACTTGGGAGCCATGACATTGCCAACACCCATTCACAGCTGCTGCAGAATTTCCATGAGGAAATCCCGGCGTGATAAATGCATTATTCCCTTCAACGACTTCAGCCAACACATTGTCTAATGAACCCATAATTTGGCCAGCCTTTGAGTGATGAGAATTCACAAATTCATTTACCTCATTTTCATGGCAGCGGGCACAATCGGTTGGAGATACAATGACTGAAATTGTATAATCATAATGGTCAAATGCGTCCGCATCCCCTTCGTTTGCTTGATGACATTCATAGCATCCCACATTCGCGCCATAATGCTTACTGTTTCCCCATTGCTGGTATAAACTCACATCGTCAGACTTATGACATTCTACACATTCTATTGACTCATCCGTCAAAGCGGATGGTAATTGATTTTGAGAATATCCTATTGAACCCAAAAGTAATAATATGGATAGGACGTAAAACCGTTTTTTATGTTTCATTGTTGACTCCTTTACCTCAAAAGTATTGTCTAATCTATTTTCAAAAATTTACAATTGTCATTAAATAAACAAAATTCCCATTTTCACCATTTTCTGCCTTTAGTTTCCCCGGCATGAACATAGAATAACCAGCCACAAATTTTACATTATCAGCAAATTTCTTGACCAGGGTAATATCCAGTTCATTTCCAAATGAATCACTGCTTTTATCTGCATTAAACATATGATAAGCCACGTTTATCACATGACCACTGAACTTGAAACCATTCAATTTTACGTGGATATCCTGAAGGCCTAAACCACCCGTATGCACCGGCAGATTCAGAAAATAATCCATGAAACCATAATATTTATGATTGGTGGCATAAAGTGTATTAAATGCTTCATTTTTATCAGCTGTTTCAGGGTCGTCACCTGAAATAAAATCGATTCCCGCTGACAGGGTCATGCCAGAAATTTTATACCCTGCATTGATACCATACATTAGACCACCTGCTTTAATATCGTCAGAAACATTCCCGTTTTGGATGGCAAATTCCATCTCGTAACTCACAACACCGAATGCACCTTTGCCATAGCCGCCTAACGTCATTCGTTTATTATCCTGGATGGCGAATGCCTGTGTTTTATGGCCCTTCATCAAGTTCAGATTTGCATAAGCACCCCGAACATTAAAATCATCACTTTCCTCAAAAGTACCTGCTTCAACCTGTTTGTAATTGAAAAAATCCACATTAGCAAAGTTGGTTGTATAATTAAAAACAATACCATCAAAACTGCGTCCAATATTATGCCACCCTACTGACCCAATAAGCCTTTGTGGACCATAGACAGCTTCAAAACGGCCCACCTTAGCATTCAATGACATCCCAAATAAATTGTTGAGTTTAAAGTAAGCTTGATGAACATCTAAAGCATCGGCTGTGCCATCTTTTAATGTACTTGTTTCAGTTCCGAATATTCTGGAATCCTGTAGTTGTACGAATGTCGTTACATCCTCACTTTGGTACGAAACTGAAAATCGAGTGCGCAGATAATTCTTATTGTTAAACCCTGTAGTATCAGAAAAATCCTTATTCACCATTTCGTATCGCTGGCGAACCTGACCCGAGAATTTTAATTGATTATCCTCTGCGGTGACGAATCCACCTAATAAGATTGCTATTAATATTTGTTTGCTTTTCATGTTAACCCCTTATGTATGTAAATGAATACTTTCGTCTAAATATGGATCTTTTATTGGCACCAAATTCCATTTAGATAAGGAATGAAGGACGACCCATAATGTGACACCTATAATTCCAATAACCACGCCAATTTCTAATAAACCAAAGATCGGTGTTTCACCAATCAATGGTGGAAATATCATTAAGTATAAATCAAGCCAATGCCCCATTAAAACAATAGCGGATGCAATGAGGAGCGGTTTCTCAGTTCGCTTAGATTTCCTAAATAAAAGTATCGTAAATGGTATTAACCAATTCATCATTATATTAATTATAGTCAATACACCAAATGCACCCGCATGACGTTTCAAGTAATACCCAGTTTCTTCTGGAATGTTTGCATACCAGATAAGCATGTGCTGAGAAAACCAGATATATATCCAAAATGTTGTAAATGCTAACAAATATCGAGCAAGCTCATATAGATGATCATTTTTCAATACCTTTAAATATCCAATTCTTCTTAAATAAATGAGCAGGATAATCATGAACGCTAATCCAGCGTTGAAAACACCGGAAAAATTATATAATCCGAAAATGGTACTATACCAATGGGGTTCTAGAGACATAATCCAATCGAAGCTGGAAATAATAAAGGTAATCCCACCAATATATAACCAAGCAGCAGACCATTTTATACTTTTTTGTTTATGTTCCAAATCACCACTTTCATCCTGTTTTCTGGAATGGTTTAAAATAGGTTTTCCCAACAAAAACCAAATCCCAAAATAAACAGGTACTCTCATGATGAAACTCGGGAGATTCAACCATGGTTCTTTTCCTTGAAGGATGGGGTCGTTAATCATGGCACCCGGATGGGTCCATTCGTATAAATGATGTGCACCGAGCAATACAAGAATCATTAAGATAAACCCGACGGAAAAAGCAGAAAACATTGCCTCAGGTATTCGACGAATCGCTACACCCCACCCCGCATTGCTCACATAATGGATTGACACAAATAACATACCTGCAAACCCAATACCCGTAATGTAATTGGCTGCTAATAAAATATTAGGCCATATTCGTTCTGATGAAAACACACCAATGATAATGGTAATTAACCCAATGATTGTGGCCATACTCAGTTTCTTGAATAATGAAGTTTCTAATATAAAATTCTTTTCACTCATGGTTATTTCAATGTTTTTATAAAGTGGGTGACCAACCATCGGTCATTTCGTTTAATTTGGGTTTTATAAGGCGGCATATTCCCGACGCCATTGGATATCAAATAATAAATATCACCATCTTTCAACTTTCGGACTTTATCCGTTTTGATTGATGGCGGTGGCGGTACACCCCGTTTTGTGACAGGCCCATCTCCATCCCCGTTCAACCCATGACATGTTTGGCAAAATGTTGCATAAACATAGGCCCCGCGAGCTAAGTCCGCATTATCCATCTTAAATGGATTCTTCAAAACAGTACCGGCATTTTCTATAGTAAGTTCTCCATCTGGATATTCGGGCATAAATCCTATGGGAATTGTACCTGTCGGTGGTGTTTGAAGTGTTTTTCCATCAATGGTATTTGGATTGGATGCAAATGCATCATAAGCGATTGAATGAACCATTTCAGGGATAAATTCAGTATTAGGTTCGCTTCGATCTGACGAAATAGTATGACCAATCAGATAGATAACTGCTACGGTCAAAATGAAATAAATGATTGTTTTTGATTTCATATTAGTTTTCTACCATCTTGCCATGATGGGCCATCACAATTTCAGAAACGGGTGCTGACGATTTTCGTTGTTGACCCTGTTTCATCACCAAATAAAATCGATCATTCGTTACGCGCAATGATGGCTGTAACCCGGGTTTCCCGTATTTCAATCTACGCCATGCAAAAAAACTGAATACAGTTCCCAGGCCCGCAAATAAAATAATAACCTCAAAAGCTACTGGCATAAATGCCGGTAATGAATTCCATGGCCGCCCACCAATATTTATGGGCCAATTCACAGCCGAGACCCAGTATTGGCCGAATACACCTACCAACAATCCAATGAACCCGAAGGTAAAGCAAATACGGGTGAGCCTGGACGATTTCAAATCCATTGCTTTATCCAATCCATGAACAGCATAAGGCGTATAGGCATCCACAACTTCAACTTCTGCAGCTCGAACTGCCTTTACGGAATCAACTAAATCGTATTCATTCTGGAATTCGGCTATTAATAATTTTTCCATTATTATTCTTTTTCCTTACCTCGATAATGCAATACAGCTTTGACTTCACCCATTGATATCATGGGCATCGTACGAATAAACAAAAGGAATAAAGTGAAAAATAGTCCGAAGCTTCCTATTAAAGTTCCAATCTCTACCCATGTGGGAGAATACATAGACCAAGCCGACGGTAAAAAATCTCTGTGTAATGACGTTACAATAATGACAAATCTTTCAAACCACATGCCGATATTCACAAAAATGGATAGGATAAAAACAATGGTTACATTCCGTCGAATTGAGCGAAACCAAAAAAACTGAGGTGTAATGAGGTTACAGCCAACCATAATCCAGTACGCCCAGGCAAAGGGTCCTAATGCCCTATTGAGAAATACAAATTGTTCAAAGCCATTACCAGAATACCAGGCAATGAAAAACTCTGTGGCATAAGATGCCGTTACAATTCCACCGGTCACAATAATCACCTTTGTCATATTCTCAATATGATTTAAAGTAATATAATCTTCTAATTTCAACGTTTTTCGCGCAATAATCATTAGTGTGAGTACCATAGCAAATCCACTGAAAACAGCCCCAGCTACGAAATATGGAGGAAATGTGGTTGTATGCCATCCGGGGATCGATGAGGTGGCAAAGTCAAAACTAACCACTGTATGAACAGATACAACCAATGGGGTCGCCAATCCTGCAAGCAATGCATATACTGTTTCATAACGATGCCAAACACGATAGCTCCCATTCCATCCAAGACTCAAAGCGCCAAAAAAGAATTTTTTTATTTTGTTTTTTGCCCGATCACGAACTGTCGCTAAATCTGGGATCATGCCAAAATACCAAAAAGTAGCTGAAATAATCAGGTAGGTTCCAATGGCAAAAACGTCCCAAGCGAGAGGTGATCTAAAATTAATCCACAACGGACCGCGGAAATTCGGATAGGGGAACATCCAATAAGCCAACCATGGGCGACCCATATGAATAATGGGGAATAATCCCGCACAAATAACAGCAAAAATAGTCATGGCTTCAGCTGATCGGTTAATAGATGTTCGCCACTTTTGTCTGAATAAAAATAAAATTGCAGATATCAATGTACCTGCATGACCAATACCCACCCAAAATACAAAATTGGTAATATCGAAAGCCCATCCAACTGTTTTATTCAATCCCCACGTTCCTATTCCAGTTGCAATCTGGTAAGAAACAGATACAATTCCCAAAGTTAGGGCACTCAGAGCAAGTGAAATTCCCAGCCACCAAAGCCAGGTGGGCTTCCGATCCATAATGTTACACACTTCATTTGTAACATCATTAAGGTTTTTATTTCCATGAATTTGGGGTTCCCGGATAGATATTTGATGATCAGCCATGATGTTCACCTTTTTTTTGATCACTTTTATCTTTGTTTTTCACTTGTGTTAAATAACCCACAGTCGGCAATACATTTAATTCTTCCAAAACATGGTAATGTCTTTCATCATTATTTAATTTTGCAATTCGGCTGTCTGGATCATTCAAATCTCCAAACGTAATTGCATCTGCAGGGCATGATTGTTCACATGCAAGTTTGATATCTCCATCCTTCAATGGAATCCCCTGACGTTTCGCCTCAAATTTTGCTTCCTGAATTCGCTGGACACACATAGAACATTTTTCCATGACCCCACGGGACCGCACGGTTACATCCGGGTTTAATACCATATTTTCCATGACATCTTCACGGGCATATTCAAACCAGTTAAACCGTCGTACTTTATAGGGACAGTTGTTGGCGCAGAATCGAGTACCAACACATCGGTTGTAAACTTGTTGATTCAATCCTTCTGAACTGTGAACCGTCGCCAATACCGGACAAACCGGTTCGCAGGGTGCATTGTCACAATGCTGACACAACATAGCCTGGAATGCAACATCAATATCTTCCTCTTCCCCGGAATAATATCGATCTAATCTGAGCCATGCCATATCTCGTTTTCTATGTACTTCATCTTTTCCCACGACAGGAACGTTATTCTCAACCTGACAACCGATGATACAGGATGAGCATCCTGTACAGGCAGATAAATCAAACGCCATACCCCAGTGATGTCCATCGTAAGGGTGGTCATCTTTCCACATTGTTGTGACAGGATGTCCGTGATATTTACCCGATGATGGATCTTTTTTATATTCATCAAATGTTGTTTCCTGAACAAATGGACGTACGGGCATAATGGCCGGGGATGTATTTTCGGGGTTGGATAAAGTATGATAGGTCTGAGTCATGGCTAAATCGTAAGATTCACCAATTTTAGAAACCGTCGCCACCATACCTGAGTATTGGAATCCATTTGTTTCGGAAATGAAAGGGGACACATTTGTACCTACCGTTTCTCCTTTTGCAACCGTTGATTTTTTTTCTAACCAATCCGGCCCAACTTCATGAAATCTTTCTGTACCCTTTCGGCCATATCCCAGCGCTATGGCTATGGTATTATTTCGCTGTCCCGGTTGTAACAAAACAGGCAATTCCATGGAAGATTTATTGGCCTTTATTTGAATAATGTCTCCCTTTTTTACATCATATTTTTCTGCAGTTTTTGGTGAGAGTGATGCTGTATTATCCCAAGTAACTTTTGTAATAGGGTCAGGCAATTCTTGTAACCATGGGTTTTCTGCATGGCGACCATTCCCCAATTGCGATGAGGAGAAAAGAACCAATTCTAAACCATTAATCTTTGATGCTGATATATTGGGTTTTCTATTTTGAAAAGTGGTAAGGTTTATTTTTTCTGGGGAAATTTTTGCAAATCCATCATGAACCAATTCATTCCAAAAGCGCGCAAAAGTTTTTCCACTTTTTACACGAGATTTAAATATTTTCTTCCAATAATTACGAACTAAATCTCGTTCGTCAGTTTGAATCCCAGACCAAGATGAAATAGATTTTCGAACCGATCGATTTTTCCCAAAAGGATGGATCACCGGCTGAGTCATCGATAAAAGACCGGAATTTTGTTCACTATCATTCCAAGACTCAAGGTCATGTAATTGTGGCGCAATGACCATACAATGTTCTGTTGTTTCATTATGCTTATCCGAGAAAGAAACTGTCAAGTCTAATGAATCCATCACAGATCCAAATTCAACGCCATTCGGCAAGGCATAGATAGGATTAACATCCGCAACAAGCAAAGCGCCTACTGAACCATTTTTCATTTTTTGGAATAATGATTGAACCTCAGCATCTGATCCTGCAAATTGTTTGCTTGGTTTTTGTATATCTAAAGTTCGGCCCACATTCCTTAATGTATGGTTGATCCGGTTAATCAATAATTGCACATTAATATCGTTGATTCCAGAAATGACCAGTGATTTCCCCTGGTGATGTTTCAATGCTTTCGCCAATTCTTTTGCTTTGGCATTCGATCCTTTTTCACCGCGAATAAAGGCATCCAAGTCTTTCACAAATAGAACCATTTCTGACGGTGAAAGTGCAATTCGCTCATCAGCTTTTCCACCGGTAATGGACATTCTGGATTCTACTTGGATTAATTTAGATATATGTTTCGCATTTAGATCCCTATTCTTCCGGAAATCTTTTGTGAATTGTATGGGCGAAATCCATGAACCCAAAAAGTCCGCATCAATACTGACAATTAAGTTTGCTTTGTCAAATCGAAATTTGGGCACAATTCGTTTACCGTAATTATGTTTATGGGCATCCAAAATAGCACCATAAGAAATTTCATCCATTTGAATATGAGAAACAGTTCTAAACTTTTTCTTAAACTTCTTAATGGCAAATACAAGAGAGGGACTTGTGACTGTTCCTGTTAACAGAACAATCTCTTTCCCTTGATCTTTTACTTTCCTAAGTGCTTTTATTACATAATTATCTACCCCATCCCAGGTTGATTTTTCCCCAGATAATATCGGGTCAAAAATGCGCGTTGAATCATATAATTCAAGAAGGCTGGCTTGACATTGAGAGCAGAGCCCCCCCTGCGTAATTGGATGATTGGGATTTCCTTCCAGTTTGATTGGACGGCCATCCCGGTTTTTAACGTGAATACTGCATCCTGCTTCACACGCAAAACTGGTAGATGCATACCAAGTGGCTTTACCTGGCAATACTTCCTCGGGTTGTATTAAAAATGGGATTGCTTTTTGGACAGGCGTTTTACTACATGCCGTCATTAGGGCTGCAAAAGAAAAACCGGTTGTTTTCAAAAAACTACGGCGTGTAACATCGCTCGTTTTAGCGACTTCCTCTGCAGGTGGCAAATCTGAAATTGAACATTCCTGATCACAGGCATGATCTTCATAACTCATATAATATTGTTTAATTAAATCTGACATAATTTTATTAATAATGGCATGAAGCGCAATCCTGTAAGTATGCGGTTCTTCCGGTTGCTGATTGAATTGAATCATGCTCTTGACGATGGCAATCCAAACACCACCCCATGGATAAATCTTCTACTTGTTTTACCTGTGTCATTGTTTGAACATCACCATGGCACTTGGCACAATCCACGCC
>JACNKN010000040.1 GCA_014382015.1 Fidelibacterota bacterium
TAAAAGGTATAATCGTCCGTGTAATTCGATCTTCATCAAAACGGATTAAATCTGCTCGACCGAGAAAAGTTTGGTTTTTCCACTCCTCATCGGTGAATCCGCCTGCTTTGAATATTAAATCATATAAGGTCATATTTTCCTCATAGATTTCATATTGCCCCGGACGTTTCACGTGCCCTGAAATGGACGCATATTTTGTGGATCCTTTAATTTCTGTCAACGAGTAAATTTTAATGGCATCATTGGATTTCAACAGCTCATCTGCCATACCTTGTTTGCTCAATACCAAATCAAGATTAAATGGAACAATTTCTTTTGTTACGCTATCAGAACTTATTCTAACCAATTCCGCTCGCTGGCGATAAGTGGTTTTTAAAAATTCCTCATCGGTGAATCCGCCTGCTTTGAATATTAAATCATATAAGGTCATATTTTCCTCATAGATTTCATATTGCCCCGGACGTTTCACGTGCCCTGAAATGGACGCATATTTTGTGGATCCTTTAATTTCTGTCAACGAGTAAATTTTAATGGCATCATTGGATTTCAACAGCTCATCTGCCATACCTTGTTTGCTCAATACCAAATCAAGATTAAATGGAACAATTTCTTTTGTTACGCTATCAGAACTTATTCTAACCAATTCCGCTCGCTGGCGATAAGTGGTTTTTAAAAATTCCTCATCGGTGAATCCGCCTGCTTTGAATATTAAATCATATAAGGTCATATTTTCCCTGAGTAAATACCGTCCCGGTGTTTTTACGTAACCGCTAATGGAAACATATCTCCTGGGAATCATAGCCGATGTACCGAAAACCGTAACCCTGTCAAGTGGCTCTAATTGAATATTGTGTTGCGGATTTTCTTCCATAGCCAAGCCTAGGTTCAGTTTAATCAGTTTTTCGGTAAAATCAGGATTGAGCCGCACCACATCCACACGATCAAGATAGGCATCGCCTACTAGACTATCAGCTTTCAACACCAATTCACGCAGTTGTAATGATTCACCAATGTCAAACCGCCCCGGTCTAACCACCGCTCCGCTTATTTCAACTATATTTTGTCGTAGATCAAGAATGGAAAAAATCTGGATATTGTCCCCATCTTTTAACGTAAATCCCTTTTTACTGGCCATGATTTGTCTTAAATCAACATCAATAAACATACGATCCATTCCCAATGCATCCCGTTCTTCGGGGGGAACAATACGGTCAATCTGTGCCCTGTCAAGGTAAGCACTGACCCGTAAACCTCCGGACATGCGAATTAAATCCTGTAAACTTTCACCCTCTTTTAGTTCATAAATTGCAGGACGGTTAATTTCGCCGCTGATAGCAATAGTTTTAGCCCGTGTAGGCAGGAAAATAGTATCATCCAGTTGCAGGCGCACATCATTAATCTTTTTCCCCGATAGGAGGTAATCGTAAAAATCAATGGATGCGATTTTTTTCCCGTTGCGAATCAGTCTAATATCACGCAATGAACCTAAGGTAGTGGGACCGTTAAAATAATATAGGGCTGAAAACAGAGTAGTGGAAGGACTTACCTGATACGCTCCCGGTTGGGCAACTTCCCCAAGAACGATGACACGTAAAGGTCGCAAATTGCCTAAGCTGATATCAAGAAAAGTAGTGGCACTCCCACCATTAGAACGCACCAGACTTGAATAACGCTGGGAAAGGACCTTAAACATTTTCGATTCCAGTAAATCCATCGTCAGTCCATTTACAAAAACTTGCCCCACTTCAGGAATGAAAACAAACCCTTCTCTATCAACGGTAAGAACTTGGCGAAATTGGGTTTCTCCCCAGAGCATAAAAATAATTTCATCTCCCGGACCAATATTATAATCGGGATCGACTGCTCCAAAAACGGACGATTGAAATATGGACGGATCCCTCTGAAAAATATTGTAGCCGTAATAATTAACTGCACGCCGCCCCGGTTGACCTTGGGATTCAAGAACCAATTCTTCTTCAACAATTTCCAATCCTTCTTGATCAATAATATCAAGTTCTTCTCCCTTAACAACATCTTCAATGACTGCTTCGATAGTTTCCAGTGGTTGCCCATCGTCCTGGATAATTTCTGGTACAGCTGATTCAGGAAGTTCGATACTCACATCTTGTTCACCAACTTCAGGAATGTCTTCTATGACCGGTTGGGCGGCTTCAACATCTGTAGTTTCCCCCTTGATCTCTTTCGCTTTGGCGTCAATTTCCGCATCGCTCATACCTCGCTGCTTGGCCATTTGCCTGATCTGGGATTCAGATAATCCTGACTCTTTTATTTTTTTCTTGATATCTGCTGCATCCTGACTGAATAAGCCGGAAATGAACAAGCAGATGATGAATAGTGTCCGCACGCTGTTCCTCGATTGGTTAAAAGTGAAATTATCCATATGTTATAAAAAGCAAAGCTAAAACGTTATGATCATTATTCACTATCAATTTTTATATCTCCGAATTTGTCCATTTTTTTAATTATTTTGCTAAAAAGATACCAAATATAAAGAAAGATAATTACCCCGTCATTTATGGCGGGGGTGTTTTAAATCAAAAATAAGGGCTTTAGCCCAATGTGAAAATCGTTATCCAACAAATCATCGCTCACCATTAACCTCAATCCTCCTCTATTTTTTTCACTGCCATTGCTACTGCTACTATTTTGTCTATCGTCTAACATCTTCCATGCTCTTTTTCCTTCTTCCTTCCCCAAATGATTGAACGAAGTCTCCTGACGTCGTGAGCTTATCATCAACTTCAAATAACGTTCCATTATCCATCTTCCTTTTTACTTCAAATATCCCCCCGGCTCATCATCAAAATAATCTCCTTCAACAGGATGATATGAATAAAATACCAACCATGAATTAAGAATATCTTGTTCAGAAAAATGAGCAT
>JACNKN010000080.1 GCA_014382015.1 Fidelibacterota bacterium
ATCTGTTACATCAACCATTTTAACATTTCCTGATTGATCTAAATGTGTAAAATCATTCATAACATAAATCCTTTTACTAATCTTGAATCCAATTTGGATTATTTTGAAAATTATTTATTAATTTATTTTTTTTATTTTCTGATTGCCACGATGACTTAATTCCTTGAAGGATTAATCGTTGAATTTCCTTCCGTGAAAGTTCAAATATTTTCTCGAGATTCATATATTCTTCCGCTAAAGAATTATTAAACATTTTTGGGTCATCCGTATTGACGGTAACAGCAAGTCCACGATTAATAAATTCCTTTATTGGGTGTGACTCAATATTTTGTATCACACCTGTACACACATTAGAGATAGGGCACATTTCAAGGGGAATTTGATGTTCCGCAAG
Organism: Fidelibacterota bacterium; assembly: GCA_014382015.1. Taxonomy (GTDB): domain Bacteria; phylum Fidelibacterota; class Marinisomatia; order Marinisomatales; family TCS55; genus TCS55. The sequence goes on from JACNKN010000080.1 coordinate 395, forward strand.
ATAATCTAATAATGATTCATCTTCGAAAGCACGCGTTCCGTGGCCAATTCGATCAACTTTAAGTTTACGAATCGCTCCCCAAATACTGTCAGCTCCCGCAGCTTCACCAGCGTGAGCCGTTGTCCTAAAATCGTAATGGCGAGCCTTTTGATATATATCCTTAAAACGACTTGGTGGAAAATCATGTTCTGCTCCACCAATCCCAATACCAATAATTCCCAACTCTTTTACTTCATATATTTGATCAAGAAAATTTTCTGCTTTTTTAATTTTTGTATCTCGAACTAAATCTACAATTAATGACACTTCTATTCCCGAAACTTTTGATAGCCCCGTTCGAATAGATTCAGCTATTCTACTTGGGTGAAGCCCACTCATTTCAAAATCTACGGGTGAAAAAAAAGCTTCAACATATTTTAGATTTTGATTTGACAAATCTTTGGCTATCGCTTCTGATATAAATGTGAAATCTTCATATTCTCGTAAAAATGAATTTTTCCATGCCCAATTTTCAAGAAAGTGTGAGAAATCTCTAAATTGAAATTTATCCTGCAGTGCATTTATATTTTGGACACTTGAATCACCGCCATATTTTTGAATGAGCGTCCATAATGCATCTAAAGGAATTGCTCCTTCGAGATGTAAATGCAATTCAACTTTAGGGATACGATCGTACCAACTATCTAATAATTTACTTTTCATGTTCTTTACTTTATCCGCCAATCTGTGTCATGGATTCACGGTTGTCATTGCCCTGATTTTGGGCTTTCCAACCATCTATATATTTTTTCTTAATGGTAGTTCGAATCATATCTTCAATTTCAATATCTGTCTTTCCATTACGCATAGCATCTCGAAGATTGATTTCATTTTGACTATAAAGACAATTTAATAATTTCCCATCCGATGTAATCCGAAGTCGATTACACTCGCCACACAAACTCCTCGAATAAGCCGGAATCACAGCCACTTTACCCTTATAATCATTCACTCGAAAAATATGATGTTCTGTCCGAGAACCATCAATGGGATTCAATTCATCCACTTGAGTTTTTATATCAGCCACAATATGATCAGCCCCATAAAATTTCCCCGTCTTCCAAATCTGATGCGAATCAAATGGCATGAGCTCAATAAAGCGAACCGTAATATCATTTTCTTTTGTGAGTTCAACAAAATCCATTATTTCATCATCATTAAAATCACGCATGGCAACTACATTTAATTTGATAGATTGGATGGATGAATCAATTGCTGTTTGAAGGCTATTTAAAACGAGATCTAATCCATTTCTACGGGTAATCTTCTTAAATTTTTCTGGTTTAAGTGTGTCCAGACTAATATTTATTCCGGACAATCCTGATTTTTCCAACGCATCAATTTGTTTAGAAAGTAAAAGTCCATTTGTTGTTAAATGAACTGATTCTATTCCATTGCATTGATACGCAAAATGAACCAATTCCGTTAGATCTTTTCGCAATAAAGGTTCACCACCAGTGAATCGAATTTTGGAAACGCCCATTTGAGACGTTAACTCAATAAGGTTGAATATTTCTTCTGTAGAAAGGATTTTATCTTCGCTACGAAAGTCAATCCCTTCTTCTGGCATACAATACATACAACGAAGATTACATTGTTCGTTGAGTGCAATACGGAGATAATTGAATGTGCGGCCGTGTTGGTCTTTTATGGGTAATGCTGAAGTTTTCAGCACACCAAGGGATGGGGCAGTATATGTGTTATTTCCTATCATTCTCATTCCAATTCATCCCCCACAACTGATGGGGAAGTCGGGAGCAAATTCTGATGTTTCCACCAAAACCGTACCGGCCTAATACCTTACTTGATTAATTCAAACGTAGGTAATTCGGCTAAAAGAACTAAGATAATTTAATCTTCTTTATTTATATAAAACTGCTCTTTTTGAGGTGTTAAAGGTCGCCCCATCCAAAGGGGTCTTCTTAATCCATTTGGATGCGTTTCTTTCTCTTTCGCCCATTCATTCCATTTTTTAAAATGTTCAAATGATTTATTCGTGTCCACAAAAACATCGCCATATTTTTCATCTGGATTTGGCACAGAAATACTCACTTTTTGCAACCAACAATGGGCACCAGAAATCGGGTCGGGATTGGCCGCATGTGTAATATTTTGATGGACGCCACCATCTCGCCACCAAACACGATTTGTATCCGGATCATCGGTTTTCCATGGTTCTACACCTTTGACCGTTTCCATTTTCCATTTACCATCGCCCATATTTTGGATGTCAACCGTATTGGTCATATAGCGATTGCCTTCATCTTGTTGGCGACGCCATCTGCCAATATGATGCGAACAAGCAACCACGCCAGGCTTGATGGCTTCCGTCACCCAAACTTTATCCACGAACCAACCAATGGGTGTGGTGATTTTGAGTAAATCCCCATTATCCACGCCGA
>JACNKN010000003.1 GCA_014382015.1 Fidelibacterota bacterium
GACAAAGTGTAAATGAATATTCCACAATATTATAAGAAGATAACCTTTTGGGGCCTCCAGGTTTATGGTTGGCTATTATTCTCTTTAGTTATTTTTCTAAAGGTTGCCTCTACGTCCGATCAATTGCCCTTGGTTTTTTTATTTACCATACTCGCAACTTTAACCGGATTTACTTTAACATCGTTGGGGCGTAATTACTTCAAAATAATCAATATTGTAGAAAAACCTTTTTCAATAATTATTTTATCGGCCATGACTGCAGGCATAATTGGGGGCATATTATCTGCGGCTTTACATGCATTTATTTATCCATCTATATTTGAGGGATACCTCATATTGCACCCCTTTCCATTTTTAGCGATGAATCATGTATTTGTAGGGCTATTGTGGGTAGTTATTTATATGATGTTGAAGTTTTTTCAAGGAACTGTAACAGAGTTTCAACGACGGAAATTCGCTGACTTTGATAAAGAGAAAGCATTGCGAAATGAAGAAATTGCTTTAGCAGAAGCCCAGGCGCATTCAAAGGATTTAATGGCCAAAACATTGATTTTATCCAAACATAATGATACGATGGAAAAAATACTAGAAGAATTAAATAAGTATGCACCTGAAGACTACCCCGCATCACGAAAAATACAATCAATCGTTGAGGCGGCAAAACATGATCAAGTGGAATGGGATGACTTTTACTTTTGGTTTGACCAATCAAATAAAGATTATTTTGCAAAATTATCAAAAAAATATACGGACCTATCCACCAAAGAACTGAAAATTTGTGCATATCTAAAAATAAATTTACCCACCAAAGAAATTAGCGCTCTTTCAAAACTGCAAGTGGGTACCATAGAACAATATCGAATTAAGATTCGGAAAAAACTGAATATTAAAAAATCAGAAAGTCTTCATGACTTTTTGAATAATATATAATTCTTACGCCGATTTTTAGCACAGTAGATTTACTTCAGCGCTTGTCACTATTTCTTCTGTAATCATTAAACCCAAACCAACCACTCCTGTCATCCTGAGTCTTAGGCGAAGGGTCTCAAACAATCGCTAACCTTAAAACATCTGTTTAAGATACTTCATTCGCGTTGCTCTTTCAGTATGACCGCATTTATTATTTTGTATAACGTTTAAATTATGAAAAAATCTGTATTTCTCAAAAATTAGGTTTTTTGTAGGGTGGTATTAGGTTTTTTGTAGGGTGTCTTATAAATATATTGCACCTATTATCTTTAGCGTATAGCACAAATTAAAGTAGGTAACCCATATGTTAAAAAATACAGTTTATACTGGGTATAGACCCTATCCGGTCATCATTACCCTTCTGCTCACAGCAGGATTATTTGCCCAAGATCACCAGATTGATCAATCTGGACTATCATCGGGTAATATTCAAGCGGAGAGTGGCAACTATTCGTTAAAGGGTACAATTGGGCAGAATGTCATCGGGCTATCTACCGATGGTCAAACAAAAATCTCTTCTGGATATTGGGGCTGGATCGTTCGTTGGACTTCCCTCGGAACTGAAGCAGAAGATATGATACCCAAAGCATTTAAAATTAATCCTGCCTATCCGAACCCCTTTAATCCGTCCACAAAAATAGATATGGAAATTCCCGATGGTGGGTGGGTTCAAATTACTGTGTACGATCTGTTGGGTCGTATTGTTATGGACCATAAACAAGATTATCCATCTGCGGGAAAATACCAATTTGTATGGAACGCACGAACCGCTTCCGGTTCACAACTGGCCACGGGAACCTATATTGTTACCGTCAGACATGCACATAAAATTAATACACAAAAAATCACATTTCTTAAATAGGAGCTAACATCATGAAAAAACTAATCGCAATACTAATGATTTCGACACTCTTCGCTCAAGGTCCCCATAAAATGAGCTTTCAAGCTTATTTAACCGATGGTAATAATATGCCAGTCGCAGCGGGGAATTACGACATGACATTTCGGATTTACGATGCAGTGACAGACGGCAATAAAATTTGGGAAGAAACTCAAACCGTTTCTGTAGAAGGCAGTATGATTAATCTCATGTTGGGGAATACTGTTCCCTTGGTTCCATTTCGTAAAGCCGGTTTTTTAGAAATTCAGTTGCAGGATGATATTCTTTCTCCTCGGCAAGAAATAGGTGCCAGTATGTTTTCACTCCGGTCTCAAATGGCGGAAATAGCCAATACAGCTCCAGGATATGCAAGATTAGATACACTTTCCTTCTATGCAAAAACGAGTGATATTGTTGCCAATACGGATAATCAAGCATTAAGAATTAGTGGCGATACATTGTATATCAGCAATGGAAATGCGGTGGCACTTGACATGTATAAAAACACATTTACTGATTCAGATGATCAATCATTAAAAATAAGTGGAGATACCCTTTATATCAGTGAGGGAAATGCAGTGGCACTTACACCATACAAAGATTCTTTTACCTCTGATCAAGCCAGTGCCATTGTTGCCAATACAGGAAAGACAGGCATTACAGCGAGCCAAGCGAGTGAAATAACGGCTAACACGGCCAAAACAGGGATTACAGCAGATCAAACCACAGCGTTAAATGCAATTAGTGGTACCAACACGGGTGACCAAGACATCTCTGGAATAACAACCAATGCAACCGCCATTGCTTTAAATACAGCCAAGACTGGAATCACAACTGATCAAGCCACAGCCATTACAAACAATACAGCAAAAGTGGGCGTTCCTACGGCATACACCTTACCCAGTGTTGATGGATCGGGGTCGCAAGTATTACAGACCGATGGTTCCGGTGCCGTTAGTTGGGCCACAGCCAGCGG
>JACNKN010000059.1 GCA_014382015.1 Fidelibacterota bacterium
TAATGAAAAATGGCATGAAATAATCCTGCGGAGTGGCGGACTGATACGCCAATTTTGCATAGTATCCAACACCGATTGCCGAAAGAACCATCACAATAGAGACAACTTGAGTCACAATGGCTCCGCCGACTTTATCAGCAAGTTTTCCACCGAAAGGACGAATCAATGCACCGATAAATGCACCTACCCAAGCAAACATAAATGTAGCAGGACCTTCGGGATTTGCCACATGCTGCCAAACACCATCTGAACCTAAAATATGTTTCACACCAAAAATAAATTTAATGGACAACCCAACTGCAGCTGAAAATCCAATAAAAGATCCAAATGTCATCACATAAATAATGGTCATGACCCACGTATGTTTATTATCAAATATTTTGAACTGCCGCTCAAGGTTTTTCTTAATTTCTCCTGGAGAAAGTGTCTTCATTAAAAAGACTGTTGCTGTAATCACAGCTGGCAATACGATCCATTTTACCCATGTCAGCATTTTAAATGTTAAAATGAAGTATAAACCCACAGCAGCCGTAGCGAATCCAATAAGCAGCAACCATGCAATGCGTCCAAAGGATATCATGGGACTTTTTAATCCAGGCGTCACTGCATCTGTGGTGATATTGTTCATTCTTCTCCACCCGAAATAGGCCAATGGAATAAGCCAAATCATCCAAACCCAGCCCGCATTCGCAAGCCATGTTTCTGACCCAGCCATAATGCGCTTAAAAATCGTTCCACTATTGCTTTTTAAAATCATTGAGCCGCCGCTGAATGCACCTAACATGGGAAATGTCATAACCAACGGAATTAGAATCTGCATGGTGGTTACGCCGAAATTTCCCAGACCCGCATTCATTCCAAGTGCATACCCCTGCATACGTTTGGGAAAGAAAAAACTAATGTTGCTCATGGAAGAAGCAAAATTCCCACCGCCAAATCCGGAAAGGAATGCTAAAATTTGAAATATCCAAAGCGGTGTTGATTCATCCTGAAGAAACATCCCTGCACCAAATGCTGGAATCATTAGCAACGCTGTCGTAAAGAAAATGGTGTTTCTTCCACCAGCCAAGCGGATAAAGAATGAGCTTGGGATTCGTAAAGTCGCACCGGTTAATCCGGCAATTGCAGTTAAAGTAAATAGTTCTGTCGGTGAAAAGGGAAATCCAAGATTTTTCATTTGGACCGTAATAATTCCCCACATGAGCCATACAGAAAACCCCACTAATAAACTTGGAATTGAAATCCACAAATTTCGTGTAGCCACTTCTTTTCCGGTTGAATCCCAAAATTCCTGATCTTCTACATCCCATTGTTTTAAATCAACATTACTCATTCTTTTTTCCCTTCTTTATGATTGATTTTATTCTTCAGCAAACGAACCTTTTGGTTCTTCCAAAAATACCCAGCAATAGAAAAAACTTAAAAATGCACCTCCAGCAATGATGAAAAAGAATGTTTTCGCATCAACTAACGAATAAATTACTAAATAAATAACGGCTCCAACGTTTCCGTAAGCACCGGCCATTCCGGCAATTTGCCCAGTCATTTTTTTATTTATCATGGGGATCACGGCAAAGGTTGCCCCTTCTGCACCTTGTACAAACATGGATGCCAAAATCGTAATACCAATAGAAGCAATCAGCCAACTTGTTCCATCAAACATGGGTACAACTGTTTGAACCCCATTAACTACTGGGCCCCATGCACCAATATGTGCCATTCCTAAAAAGCCCAATGCAATTCCCATCATATATGTTAACATCGTTTTTTTTCTGTTTTTCATTGTATCCGATAATAAGCCGCCAAGCGGACGGGCAAACAAATTAACAAATGCAAAGGATGAGGCAATGATTCCGGCCATTGTTGCAGTCATAATGTAATTACCGTCACCCCCGGTTAGATTTGCAAAAGTTGTTTCAAAAAACATGGGCAACATTGAAACTACAGCTAGCTCTGAGCCAAAATTGGCAAAATAGGTGCTGTTTAATGCGGCTACACTAGACCAATGATATTTTTCGTCCTCCGGAACACCTGCTTTGAGATAAGGTAAGTTCACTTGCAGTGTTTTAACCACATGCCCTATAAAGATAAATGCCAATACACCATAAACCATTGTGAGAACGTCCTGAGAAATTAATGGAATATCATTAACCTTTATATTTCCGATCCTCCAGGCTAAAACACCCATAGCCCCTACCAATGGAAATGACCAAGCAAGGTATTGGATCAAATCTCCATAAGATGTCACCATCATAGGCTCGGTCTTTTTAGTTTTTGGAATAGGCCTGTCAACGGAATGGTCTTTTACCAAGAAATAATACATAATGCCGTAAATAAATGAGACGGCAGCATTCAGGATTAAGGCGTAACGCCATGCATCACCATCCAGCCCTAACCAATCTTGGAATACATGAATCGCAATCCAAGGTAGTGTCATCGCTGCCCATGCAGAACCAAAATTCCCCCATCCTGCATAAAACCCTTCAGCACGACCAATCATCTTTGGCGGGAACCAATTTGCTACCATTTTAATACCGACCACAAAACCAGCACCGATAGATCCTAAAATCAGTCTTGAAACAAGGAGTTGAGTAAATGAATCCCCCAATGCGAAAAGCCACGCAGGGATTGCCATTAAAATCATGAGACCAGAAAAAACGATTCTAGGTCCATAACGATCAATAAGTGCCCCAATGATAATTCGAGCTGGAATTGTTAATGCTACGTTGCTAATGGCCAATACTTTTAGATGTTCGCGCGTTAACCAATTCACATTTTTGAGCATGGTTGTGGCCAAGGGTGCCATGTTAAACCATACATAAAAGGTGATGAAAAATGCGATCCAGGTAAAATGAAGGACACGAATTCGTTCTTTACTAAAATCGAGTAGTTCTGGTGTTTTTCGTGTTTTGTTAGCCATTGTCAATCTCCCTACAATCGTTTAATTAAGAATTTTTTTCTGTTGTACGAATGGTTTTTCGATTCCAATTCCAGCGAACCAATTGGGGTTTGCGCCATAAATATGGATTAGGCAGAACCAATATGTGAACCAATCGCGTGAATGGAAATAATAAAATAATGGAATAGGCACTGACAATATGTGCTTTAACCATAAAAGGCATGGCAGTGATATATGTCAAATCTGGACTCAATTTAAAAACTGACCATAAATAAGGTGCCAAAGATGCAGCAAACCAACTGGATCCCCATCGATGAAAATAGGCAGTATAGAGTCCTGTCACGATCTGAATCATGAGAAAACCCAATACCAACCAATCTGCTTTGGTTGTCACAAAACGCGCCATTGAATTGGTCTGGCGACGTATTATAATATTGACTAATCCGATCAATGTCATTAAGCCAAAAATGAACATGGCTATTTCCATTACATAAAGTCGTGCCGGTACACTGTTCCACCACAATACTGTTTCAGGGACAAGAAACCAGACAAAGTGCGCCGTTAATACAGAAATGATTCCATAATGAAAAGGAACCATGGCCCAAAAATGTTGTCTATTTTCCAAAAATTGTGACGACAAACTGGAATAGGTATATGCTTTCGATCTGTATCGTTGTATCGTAACCAAAAGAAAGGTGAAAATCGTAATATAAGGAAACATCGAAAAGAAAAATGTATCAAGGATACTTTTTAATTGTCCCATTATGCTTCTCCCCCATTTTCAGGCACTCTTTCAGCCAATATTCCATTAATAAATTGAATCGCTTGTTTATAAGGATTATCAGATTCTCCGAACCCTGCCAGGATTTTTTTCATTGCAGGTTGAACATATTTTTTGATAAAAGATTTTTGATCATCTTTATCAAGTACCTGAATGGCAGACAGTACATGGGTTAAATGATCCGGCAATTCAGAAGATTCTTCAATTTGATTGTCGCGTAACAATTCTCGGACTTTCACCATGAACGCCCCCCGTTCATACGCTTCACCGTATAAATGCCATCCTAAATCCAAACATGTTGCAGGATTCATATCAAATGTTTGGGTGAATTTTTCCTGAAGATCCGTTAATTCAGTCTCATTGATGAAATGTATAAATTGATTGAATTCTGGATTTATATTTTTACTCAAAGATGATGATTCAATATCTTTCACTGCATCCAGCAATCCCTTTTCCGGATAGGATACCAATGGAATAAGTTGTGAATACAAATTGTCCATTATTTACCTCTTTCCGGTGCTTCACGAAACCCAAAACCGGCTTCCTGTTTGTGCTCTAATGGGTCTTTCATCATTTCGATGGCTTCTTCCCGATGCGCCGCGGGAATGACAAATCGATCATCAAATGTGCAAAGTGATGTGAGCTTATATATTTTATCCGCTTCTTTTGGATGGCAGTCGGCTTCCATCAAAGCTTTTTCTGCATTTAACATATCAATATCTCCAACTGTCACTGCACGACGGTAAGCTCGGATAGCTGATTGTTTTTTCAAGACATAACGAAGATGACTTTCGTTGCCGCCACCAAACATTTTTGCTAAATATTTGATCGGAGTACGCGCTTTTTCAAAGTCTGGAAAATATTCTTCATTAATACTTCGAACGGAATCCCCTTCTTGAGAAGACATTACCGGCAACATGGGAGGCACATAAAAAAGCATGGGCAATGTTCGATATTCAACGTGAGGCGGTAATGCGATTCCCCAATCTTTTACAAATTTATATACAGGGGACTCCTGTGCAGCTTTAATCGTAGAGTCAGCAATGCCATTTTTCTTGGCATCCCGAATTACATCTTCATCAAATGGATCTAAAATCATTTCACGTTGTGTATCCACCAATTCATGATCTGAATGTTTAGCTGTTTCTTCAATTTTATCTGCATCGTACAGCAAGACCCCTAAGTATCGAATTCGCCCAACACATGAATGGAAACATGCAGGTGCTTGCCCGGTTTCAACCCGTGGAAAACAAAGAATACATTTTTCTGATTTTCCCGTATTCCAATTATAATATGTCTTTTTATAGGGACAAGCTGAAATACAAGATCGCCATGCACGGCATCTTTCCTGATCAAGTAAAACAATCCCATCTTCACCTCTTTTGTATAGCGCTCCTGAAGGGCAAGATGCCACACATGATGGATTGACACAATGGTTACAAATACGTGGAAAATAGAACATCATTAAACGTTCAATTGCAAATAGTTGATCTCTTTGCTCTTCAGAAAGCACATCTAAATTGATATCGTTTTCCGCATAAATCGGTGAACCGGATAAATCATCATCCCAATTGGGCCCAGCCTCAATATCCATATATTCACCCGTCACCATAGATATGGGTTTTGCCGTAGGCTGATCATCTCCAGCAGGTGCATCAAACAAATCTTTATACTTATAGGACCATGGTTCATAATAATCATCCATGGTTGGCATATTGGGGTTGTGAAAAATATTGGTCACCGTTTTTACTTTGGATGTTGATTTGAGCTTCAGTTCTCCATTCACCAGTTCCCATCCACCTTTATATTTTTCTTGATCTTCCCATCGGGTAGGAAAGCCAGTCCCTGGTTTTGTTTCTACATTGTTCCACCACATGTATTCAGTACCTTTGCGGTCGGTCCAAATATTTTTGCAAGCAATGCTGCACGTGTGGCACCCGATACATTTATCCAGGTGGAAAACCATTGAAATCTGACTTCTGATATCCATAACTCTCTCTTATTTTTTTTATTTTCGCATTGGATTTAACAGTGGATTGGTGGATAAATGGATTGTTGGATTGTTGTAAATAGATATTAGAACATCGTTCCAAAAGCCAGTTTTCTTCTTTTCCACTACTCCATTCATCCAAATATCCATTTTCCCAATTTTTCTCTACCAGTTCAGGATGGGAAGTTTGCGTACCATAATATATGTGTCTCGATTCGCACCCGTTGGGCCCCAATAATTAAAGTGGTATGTAAATTGTCCATATCCGCCTACCATGAGGTTTGGTTTGAGTCGCGCACGGGTAAGACTGTTATTCATACCTGCCCGTTTGTTACCCCTTAAGGGCGATTTAGGCACAGATAATGTTCGTTCAGTGGCATGATAAATCACGACAATCCCTTTGGGGATTCGAGCACTAACATTGGCCCGAGTAACCACAACACCATTATCATTGTACACTTCAACCCAATCGTTATCAGTGATATCGAGTTCTTCCGCATCTTTATCATTAATCCAAAAAGGTTCGACACCTCGACTCAATGTGGACATGCGATGGTTGTCACCATAGGTCGAGTGAATATGCCATTTGCCATGAGGCGTTAGATAATTGAACACTTTTGCTTTATGTTCCGTTTCGCTGGTGGTGAGTTCCGCATATTGAGTAGGGGTTGGTTTTGGTTTATAGGTTGGTAAATGTTCACCGTATTGAATATATCCGGGATGATCCAGATAAAAATGCTGCCGACCGGTTAATGTCCGCCAGGGAATTAATCGTTCCACATTATAAGTAAACGGCGAATATGCACGGCCATTTTCTGTTAATCCAGACCACATTGGGCTATTTAATAATCGTTTAGGCTGGGCACATAAGTCATCAAATGTGACGCGAGAACCACGATTTTTCTCCGCCAAATCTGCCAAAATGAGTCCAGTTTTTTCTTCCATATTTTTATAGGATCGATACGCCAATTCGCCATTGGTCACTGTAGCTAATGTTAAAACTGTATTCGCTACATCTTTTGCCTCATTGAGGGATGGATATATATTTCCATCCCATTCTTCTTTGGGCGATTCGTCAATTAATCGTTGATACTCATCCTTTACGTCGTAACTGGTCCCGTGTGCCCCGAGACCATTTTTTGGAATATTGGGACCATAGGAAATAAACTGATTGTGAACATTTTTATAATCTCGATTGACGATTTTCATATTGGGCATTGTTATACCTGGAATAGCCTCTACCTCTCCCTTGATCCATTCCTTAATTTCTTTTTGAGCAATCTCAGCCGGTGTATCATGAAGCAATGGGACTGATACTAAATCTTCGACAGAATCGGGAAAATGTTTTTCAGATATTTTTGAAAATGTTTCTGCAATATTTTTGAAAATATCCCAATCACTTTTGGATTCCCATGCCGGTGGTACCGCTTCCTGTAATGGATGAATAAAACTGTGCATATCAGTAGAATTCAGATCATCTTTTTCATACCAGGTGGCTGCAGGTAACACAATATCAGAATACAAAGCAGATGTATCCATTCTGAAATTCAAGTCAACCACAAGATCCATTTTCCCCTGCGGAACCTTATCGTGCCATACCACTTCCTCTGTGGATCCTTTAGCAAAATTGCTATCGGATACCTGGTTCGTATGCGTCCCAAGATAATGGTCTAAAAAGAATTCATGGCCTTTGGCGCTTCCGCCAATGGCATTCCCACGCCATACAAACCATACACGGGGCCAATTATCCGCATTATCCGGATCTTCTATTGAATATTTCAAATCCCGGTTTTTAAGTTTTTCAACTACATATTCTACCACATCCTTTTCATTAACAGCGCCGTTTTCACGAGCTTCATTCACCAAATCAATCGGATTGGTTTCAAACTGCGGATAAAAAGGCAACCATCCATTTCGAACAGCTTTTACATTCACATCAATGGTATGTCCTTTGGCAAGCGTATCTTCCGGTTGGTTCTTCGGTACCGTATGATAATCAGTAAAACTTTTTTCATAACGCCACTGGTCCGAATGAATGTAATGCCAACTGGGTGTATTTTGGAGACGTGATGGGGCAAACCAATCTTTTGCCAAAGCAATAGATGCCCATGATTCACCGGGTGCCAGTTTTTCCTGACCAACATAGTGAGCCAAACCACCCCCATTTTTTCCGATACAGCCTGTGAACATGAGCGCATGAATGGCAGCACGATACATTAGATTTGCATGATACCAATGGTTAATTCCTGCACCGATGATAACCGTACATTTTCCCCCCGTATGTTCAGCGGTACTTGCCCATTCTCTGGCGAAGCGTAACAAGGTGTCTGGAGATATTCCCGTATATTTTTCTGCCCATGTTGGGGTATAAAGTGCATCCTCATCATACGATTTTGGATATCCATCTAACCCCCTGCCAACACCATATTGTGCCATAAGTAAGTCATACACGGTTGCAACGGCAACTTTCCCATCTTTCGTTTCAATATATTTGACAGGAATTTTTCGTTGGATTGTTTCACCCTCAGAAAAATTATCAATTTCAACGTCGATAATATCATCCGAGTTATCTAAAAAGGTTAAAACAGGATCAATCTTAGATCCGTCTACATTATCTTCCAGTTTAAGATTCCACTTTCCTTTATTTTCTTTAGCCCATCGATTCCCTGCCGAACCTTGGGGAACCTTGGTTCGATTTTCGGTTTCATCCCACATGAGGAATTGCCAATCGCCATTTTCAATATCTTGATACTGGGGCAGACGATTTGCCCGTAATAGTTGGTCGGGACGGCTCACATCATTGGATTTCTTTATCTCAACCAAAAATGGTGAATCCGTATATCTTTTTGTATAATCCAAAAAATCCTGCGTTTGGTTGTCATGGTGAAATTCTTTCAAAATGACGTGGTTCACTGCCATCCAAAAGGCTCCATCTTGGCCAGCATTAATTGGAATCCATTCGTCACTGAATTTGGATACTTGAGAAAAATCAGGAGAAAAAACAACCATTTTAGTTCCATTATAACGCGCTTCTGCTGCGAAATGGACATCCGGTGTCCGAGTCATATTTAGATTGGCACCCATGACGGCCAGCATTTTTGCATTATACCAATCTGCCGATTCCTGTACATCTGTTTGTTCTCCCCAAGTTTCTGGAGATGCACTGGGTAAATCACAATACCAATCATAGAATGAAAGGGACACACCACCTACTAACTGCATGAGTCTGGCACCGGCAGCATAACTCACCATAGACATGGCAGGAATGGGTGAAAATCCTGCAATCCTATCCGGGCCATGCTGTTTAATCGTGTGAACCATGGATGCGGCAGAAATTTCTTTAACCGTATCCCAATCCGCACGGCGAAATCCACCTTTCCCACGAGCATTTTGCCAACGTTTCCGTTTATCTGGATCATTCACCATGGATTTCCATGCTTCTACCGGATCTAAATATTCTGATTTTGCTTCTTTCCAAAGATCTAATAAAATGCCACGGACGTATGGATACTTCACCCGTAATGGACTGTATAAATACCAAGAAAACGAAATGCCGCGTTGACAACCACGGGGTTCATATGGTGGGATACCACTTTCAAGCTTAGGATAATCTAATCCCTGCATTTCCCAGGTAACAATTCCATCTTTTACGTGAATCTGCCAAGTGCAACTCCCCGTACAATTCACACCATGGGTACTGCGGACTACTTTATCATATTGCCAACGGTTACGGTAAAATTCTTCCCACTTACGGTTTTGGGGGGCGACTTCATCCCGAATCCAAGAAAGTTTTCCGTTTTTATCACTCATTATATTTTTCCTTCAACCATATTTCTTCTGATAGATCGTAATCGATTTCCCCAAAACAAATCAAATAGAACCAGCACAATGGCTAATCCAACAAACCCAAAAATTATAAAATTAAAATCATGAACACCTGCCACTGATACGTTAGACACAGCTTTATCCTTAAAAAATGCTACCAGTGGTAAAACCTCTTCTTCATCTATTGGATGTTTTTGATATATGGGTCCCATGGTTTCGCTTGCAGGGCTGGCTAACCAGGCCGCCAGGGGCTTTTTGCCCCCCAATCGTCCATAAACGTTTGTAAGATCAGGTCCCAGCAATCCCCCACCAAGCAATCCTTCCCCCGCTACAGAATGACAGCCAATACAGGTTGGGCCATTATTTTTTAACCTGGTTTCTCCAATAAATAAAGCGCGCCCTTTCACAATATCGCTGGGTGTTAATGGTCGATCTGTAATGGCGCTACCACCATATTTAGATTTTTCTTTTGCTGATTCTTCTTTAATAAAATCAAACAAAGATTGAATGATGAATGGCGTCAACCCGCCCACTTTCGGCATAATAACACCGCGTGAATCTGAAAGTAATTCTCGGGCATAAACATCGCCGCTGTTAATAATGGTTTGAGGGTCAGAAATAAAATTTTTAATCCAACTCTCATCTTTTCTTAGATGAACGTTTTTTAAATCAGGACCTGTTAATCGACCACCGCCAATCGAATGACAACTGGCACAGTTTTGTTTAAAAAATCCTTCAACATCCTGACCAAAAAGATTTAACGAAAGAATACTCCATGCTGCTATGACTAATGTAAAAGTTTTTTTCATTCCTTGTTGGTCCAAAGATTTAATTCAAAAGAGCGGAGTTATTTTCTTTCAATCCGGGTAAATAATTTCTCTCCATCACATCATCAACTAAATTACCCAATGTTTCAGTCTCCATTAAATCATGAATTTGCATGATAACATTTTTCCAGCGATGATGAAATGGGCATGGTAATTTGTCTGAACAAGAATCATACCCAAATCCGCATTTTGGTTCAATTGATTCCGGTCCATCAATAGCTAATAAAATATCATTAATAAAAATTAGCCCTTTTGGTTTCGCCAGCTTAATTCCGCCATTCCGCCCACGGGTAGAGTCAATCAGATTATATTTACGAAGCGTACGAGTAATTTTTGATAAAAACGACTGGGGAATATTATATGCATTTGCAATTTCCGAAACCATGATTAATCCCTGGTTCTCTTTCACGGCCAAATAAATCATAGTTTGGATGGCATATTTTGCTGATTTTGTGTAAAACATTTATCTGGATACTTTTATCTACTTTAAAAGTTAAAACGATTGATTAGCCCAATGCAATCATTTTTTCGGATATTTTTATCTTCTTATATATTAATATAGATTTCATTGGCCGAATGACACTCGACACAACATTCATTCAGTATAATTTTACAGATTTATTATATCTTTCCGCTTATGCTTGGACTCTTTGTAGGCAACCAAAAGGAGGGACATAGGGAAAAGAGTATATCCACTGCAAACTCGAATTAAATTGTATCGAGCGTCATAGCCAATTTTTCAAAAAGCAATGCCATGGCTTGGGGTAGAAAATTTCTTTTTCCTCCAGGCAAAATAGCCCAGATGGAGAAAAGTAGCATTTTTTCTGATCAAGGAGTACATTTTTCGTTGAACGAGAATTCCCTACCCCATCAGGCCATGTAATGAATCAATATATCCTATATTGAATTAATTACTTGCACCAATTAGTATTTTTTACGACCCTTTTCTCCCCCGCTTTGGGAAGAAGATTCACATCCACTTTTTATAGGAGCTCAAAATCTGGATATGATCTTTAACTCACACTAAAAGTTTCGTTAAAATATTTCTTAGCGATTCATTAATCCTTTTTATTAGGATATGATCATCCGAATATTAATATTAAAAGTTAATTATCGTCAAGTTTTTAAAATTTATTTTTTTCTGATTTTAGTGATAGTACATTTAAAGTTTTCGATTACTTAGTTTCTTGTTTTGGAATTGTTCCTTGGTCTAAATTTGCCAAGTATATTTAACAGCATAATTATTTAAATCAGGAGAATTGTAATGCGTAAAATAATGAGTTTAGGATTCATTACTTGCTTAACAATAAGCTTTCTTTCGGCAGGCGAGGTAACAGGATTGGTAAAGTATGTGGGGAAACCACCCAAAGCGAAGCGTCTTCGTATGGATGCAGATCCCGTATGTGCAGCTTCGCACAGAGAAGCAGCCAAATCTGAATCATTTATAGTCGATGCAGAGGGCAACTTGGCCAATGTTATTGTTTATTTAGTAGGAGTGAACTTTAGTGGGAAAACACCCACCACACCTGCTGTTTTGGATCAAAAAGGATGTCTTTATTCCCCCCATGTTTTAGCGGTAATGACGGGGCAACCCATAGATATATTGAATAGTGACGCTACCATGCATAATATTCATGCCTTACCCAAAGTGAATAAAGAATTCAATAAGGGAATGCCAAAATCGCTGAAAAAGATTACAACAGTCTTTGAAAAAGCTGAAGATGTTTTTGTAATCAAATGTGACGTACATCCCTGGATGAAAAGTTATACGCAAGTTTTTGATCATCCTTATTTTGCTGTCACAGGGACTGATGGAACTTTTATTATTTCGAATGTCCCAGATGGTACTTATGAAATAGTCGCCTGGCAGGAAAAATTCGGAAACAAGCGCACGCTAACCCAGTCTATTTCAGTTAAAGATGGTAAAGCAATTGCAAATTTTAATTTTGAGCGTCCGAAAAAGAAATAGGTATCATTACAAAATAGATAAAAAAACCCTCTTCGAACTTCGATGGGGGTTTTTGTTTTAGTGAGATTTATTAAATAAGTCAAATATTTATAAAAATATTTTATTTTCTGACTACTTGTTTTCTTGTTTAGGCTTCGATACTTGAATTATATTTATTCGTTATCTTTGGCAGTAAAACCAAACAAATACAAAAATAATTTAATGAGAATATTATTACTCTGGGCCGTCATGCCCTGCTTTATTGCATCCATCTTGTGGGCTGGAGAAATTACAGGTCGTGTAATATATATAGGGGAATTACCCAAATTACGTAGTCTTATCATGGATACAGATTCTGTTTGTGCAGCTTCTAATCAAAAAGCAGTATTAGAAGAATCATTAATAGTTGATACAGATGGAAACTTGGCCAATGTTATTGTTTATTTAACCGGGATAACCTTTTATGGTAATCCACCTACTACACCCGCCATTCTCGATCAAAAAAACTGTCTTTATTCACCCCATGTTTTTGCTGTAATGGCAGGACAACGGTTAGATATTCTTAATAGTGATACAACGATGCATAATGTCCATGCACATCCCAAGATCAATAAAGAATTCAATAGAGGGATGCCAAAATCACGCAAAAAGATGTCACATATATTTCCAAAACCTGAAGATGTTTTTGAAATCACGTGCGATGTACACCCTTGGATGAAAAGCTATCTCCGGGTCTTTGATCACCCTTATTTTGCTGTCACAGGAACTGATGGAACTTTTAATATTTCGAATGTCCCAGATGGTACTTATGAAATAGTCGCCTGGCAGGAAAAATTCGGAAACAAACGCACGCTAACCCAGTCTATTTCAGTCAAAGATGGTAAGTCAATTGCGAATTTTAGTTTTGAGCGTCCGAAAAAGAAAAAGAAATAGGTTTCATTTCTATATAGATAAAAAAAGCCCTCTCCGAAATTCGAAGAGGGCTTTTTTATTTAAGTCAATTATTTAATACTGGATTAAATCGTCTTTTTCATTTTGCAGGTTTTCTTATTATCACTCATTTTACAGGTGGATTTATCTCCTTTTTTCAGACAGGTTGACTTATCTGCTTTTTTACCAGCTTCTGAATGTTTGTCACAATTTCCGTCTTTTTTATCACAGACTTTTCCAGCTTCGTGAGTACATTCTTTTTTACCAGTATCAATTAAATCGGTTGAATTTAATCCATAAGCCACACCCATTAATCCAATTAACAGGAAACCAAGAATTAAACTATTTTTGATTCGTTTCATATTTTCTCCGCTATTACTTGTTATCAAAATTTATGAATAATTTCTTATATCTTTCAATATGAAAAACGAAATTGGAGTTACCAGTCTTCATCTCCCCAGTCATCTTCTTCTTCAATGACAAACCCATATCCCTCAGCAGCAATATGAGCCTTTACAATCTTGGACACATCCGTTGGTCCTGATATTCCCCAGGTATAATCCCGAAGAGCTTCTAATAGTTTTTCTGGTTCAGAATGGAGTTTTGCCACATTTTTACCCCAGGCTTCTTTCACCGAAGCAAGTGGTTCATCCGATGGTATATAGGGTGCAGGCATCTTTGTTCCGGGCATGATTACCTGCGGATCCCGAAACCAATCAACCAACCAATCCGGACGAAGACGCTCTTTTACTAAAGCTAAATTCGGTCCCCAAGATAATGCGGCTTGCTTTGGTTTCTGACTTCCATAAAAGTGACAATTTTCGCAAGCGCCCATTTCCTGAATTACTTTACCTGCTTTATACCCGGTAGAATTTTTTACAATTGAATGGGGGGCTTCATATGGAATCGTTTGACCATCTTTTAATTGAAAATATTTAATGATGGTATTCCAATCTTCATCTGAAATCATTTCAAAATTAGGCATCCGGACCTGTAAGTTTGGCCGAATCATTGATGGATTCTTAAAAAACTTAAATAGCCAATCCGGTTGAACTTTCTGACCTTCTGTATCCAAGATTGGTGGTGAAAAAGATAAAACCAAACTTTTATCTTCAGCCGTGGCATCATCGGCAATTTCACTGAGCCAGGAAGCAATTGTCGGTTGAATTGCACCGCCATCTCCATCGATCGGATGACATCCTTTGCAGTTATACTGATCAACTAAAATTTGTCCAGCTTCAAGGGCTATATTTCGCTGTGTTCGATTCGGAAGCTTTGAGGGTGGAATCTCATCTTTCACTAATCCCATTATAACGGTAACAATTGCATCACGCTCTTGATTATTCATCCCAAAATGAGGCATTCGTAATTTATCCAAAGGACTTTTTACTTTCATTTTATAGGTATGATCCTCTAAAGGTATCATGTCAAATATTCGTGGATTGTCCAGTTTTAAATCAAACCAATCCCATTTTGTATGGGGGATTTTATCATGAAAGTATCCAAAATCTAATTTAGTGATTAATTTACTTCCTTCAGTCGAAAGAGTTGTTCCAATGGGCTTTGCACCTTCGAAACCATCAATATCATGGCAGCTAAAACATCCATATTGACGAATAAGTTTTCCACCCACATAATTTAATTTTTCATCTATTTCCATACGGCCCAATCGTGCCTTTACCTCATCATTTCGTAAAGTTGACGATAATAATTCGGAAACAATCACATTCAATTCGACTTCATCAACTCCAGGGGTAGGATTCTGTTCGAAGTCTTTATCTCTTTGGCTAATTAAATAGGCAGAAATATCAGCAGCTTCCTGTTTAGAAAGTCGCAAATTAGGCATTTTTGTTTCAGCAT
Organism: Fidelibacterota bacterium; assembly: GCA_014382015.1. Taxonomy (GTDB): domain Bacteria; phylum Fidelibacterota; class Marinisomatia; order Marinisomatales; family TCS55; genus TCS55. The sequence goes on from JACNKN010000059.1 coordinate 15,061, forward strand.
AATATTTTTGTGGATCCCGAATCCAATTGTATATCCAACGCTGGGTTGTCTTCGAACCCAATTTAATCAATGCAGGTCCGTGTTCACGCCGAAGTGTATTTACGGATTGGAATTCAGCCCTCACTTCTCCTTCGGTTGTATGACAACCTAAACAGCCAAGTGAATTCACCAATACCCGTCCATTTTCAGCATTTCCTTTATTTGGCAATCGATCCATTTTAAATAATTCGCTTCTATCAAATAAATAGGAAACAATGGCATGGACTTCCTGATTAGTGCGTTTTACTGATTTTGAATCACCATTGTTGATTTGCTTAAAGAAATGGGGCATCCAGGAATTTTCTCGGAATGCACGTGGTTCATATATCCATTTATAAGCAAAATCTTTTTTGATTTTTGAATTAATTTTTCTTAATCCCGGTCCTGGTTTAGGTACATTTTCGAACCCATCAATTTGATGGCATCCAAAACATCCACCCTTTTCAACGATTGTCATTCCGAGAGCCAAATTCGGAGAATCTTTAATTGGAATAGAACTGGCATGACATTTGAGACAGGATGCTTCCACATATTTCAGGGGTAACATTGGTGTTTCCCAATGATGAAGCGGGTGCCACCCCAATTCTTTTTCCCATCTTTCTGCCATTTCTGGAGTATTCGGGCTATGGGCGGAAGAAATAAAATCTGTACCGCGGCCCCGGCCTGCATGACATCCTGTGCATCCATATTCATTCATGGGATGGGGTGAATTCGCTCCCAGGTATAATTCCATGTTTGGGTGAGTCGTATATGGCTGTTGTGCGTTTTCAAATCCTTTTTTATCAATTCCCATATGACAAGTCATACAACGATCCACTTTCGGAACACCCATAAAAATCATATCATCTTCGATATCTTTAATAACCACCTGTTTTACTTCATAATAGGGATCAATAAAATCCAAAACGGGAATATCTCTAACAACATTAGCAACTTTATTAGAAAAAGACATTTCTTTAGGATCAATCTTTTTCAATTTTCTATCTAACAAATTTTTATCGCGGGAAATGGCGACCACTGCATCGCTAGCTTCCTTTAACGATTGGCGTATAACTTTTAACTTATTATTTTCAGCTTCAACTTTGCTTTCTATAACCTCTGCCGCGAGCTTACTCGCATCAGTTAAAGCGATTAAACTGTTTAAAGACTTTGTGGTAGACTCTAAATCTCCATGGCCATGCTGCGCCTGTTCAAAATTATATTTGGCCACATCCAAATCTGCCTTGGAAAACTGATATATCTGATTTTTGGCATACAATTCTGCATCCAATTTTTGAATTTCTCTTTCAATCGCTTCAATCTCATCTTGATGTGATTCTACTTCATTTTGTGCTGACTCCATTTGATTATTCAAAACAGAATAATCTTTATCGCTTTCTAAAGACAAATTAGCCTCTACAATATCAGCACGGGTTTTCTCAATTTCTAATTCCCTGAATTCAATTTGATATTTTTTCCATGGACGATTGAAATCATTCGCAAATGCCAATAGCCAAATGAACGCGAATAGGATACTTGAAATCGCAAACCACTTATTGAGCTTCAGAATATTATAATATCGTTCTTGTTGATTAATCATGATTCAGTTTAATTCGCTACTTAAAAGTTGAAAAAATATTCTGGAATAGAAATAATGTATTTCAAGTTAAACATCCATCTTAAGTACATTTTTATTGGCAATGTCAAAGCGGCTAAGATTAAGACAATAAATAATGAATATCTTGCAACCCCTAATCGTTCAAATAAATTTTTAAGCCATGTCTTGGCCAGCAAAGGCGGTAAAATCATAAAATATCCAAGGAGAAGTATCATTCCCCATATTTCCCTGATTAGAATATTACCGGGTAACCCCGTACTCAACCATTTCACATATACGAATTCAGATAGATTTATATTGGTCAATGCTTCAATTTTATGGCTGTCCCAAAATTCAAATGGGCCAAAGAAGTTCCAGTTTGGACCACGCAATACCGTCCCAATAACGATGAGCAAATTCCATAAAACCAGCCAGCCAAACATGAAAATTGCAATGGATAGTTTTCTATTTTTAAAACTGTAGTAACCAGATCCTTCTTTATTATTATCCAAATATGGAATCGCCATCAAACCGACAATAATTAAACTGGGAAGCACAACACCAGCCATCCACGGGTCAAAATAAACCAACATTTCCTGAAGACCTAAAAAGTACCATGGCGCCTTAGCAGGATTGGGTGATTCAGATGGGTTCGCGGGCTCCTCTAACGGGGCAGGTAACCCAATAGACCAAACGAGCATAAAAGCAGAAAAAAGAATGATTGTGATCAATTCTATATAAACTAAATCAGGCCAGACCAATACCTTATCATTTGGCGCATCGTACTGCTCATCTACGGGCTTGCCAGCATCAATCAATTTATCATTATTATAAGCTTGGTGCATGGAAAGCCAGGTAAAAAAGAAAACCAGAAAGATTAAACCTGCAATGGGAACATTATCAGGTTTAAGCATGATAGATCTAAAGTCAGGATCACTCAACCCAGTAACAAAAAAACCAACCAAGAGGGCTGTGATAATCCAAAATGATTTCACACTCCACAATCCATCAAATTTCAATTTTTTATGCCATTTTTCAAACCAATCTGTTGGTGGAAAAACAAAGAAAAAGATGATAAATGTGAAGGATACAAGTATCGTCGGCTTTGAAAGTGTATCAATTAAATGTTTAAATGCTTCCATTGTTACACCGGTGTGGAGATGCCGCCATCCTTACGAATGCGCCAAAAGTGAACAGCCATGAAAATCATAATAATAAAAGGGAGTCCAATACAGTGAAGTACATAAAAACGCAGCAACGTAGCCTCTCCCAGGAAACGGCCGCCAATTAAAGCAAATCGTATATCACTGGCCATGGTAACAAAATTAATATCTCCGATAGCTAAAAGCGCAGCGCCAGGACCTTCACTCCCAATAAAAGGAGTAGCGCGAGCCATGTTAGATCCAACCGTAATTGCCCAAATTGCTAATTGATCCCAGGGAAGTAAATATCCTGTAAAGCTTAAAAGCAGTGTTAATAGCAAAAGAATCACCCCAATGGCCCAGTTGAATTCTCTCGGCGGTTTATATGAGCCCGTCATAAAAACACGGAACATATGAAGCCAGACTGTTATTACCATGGCATGGGCACCCCACCGATGAATTTCCCGCATAATGCCAAATGGGACTTGTTCAGCTAAATCAATGATGTCTGTATAAGCATATTCAATTGTTGGCCGATAATAAAACATGAGCAAGATACCCGAAATTGTCAAAATTAAAAATAGAAAGAACGATAATCCACCCATGCACCAAGTGAATTTTAATTTTACCGCATGTTTTGGCAAGCGGACCGGATGGAGATGTAAAAAGACTGAATTCAACACAACCATCATGCGCTGACGCCGTGACTTTGGTACCCCGCCGCCACGGAATATGGAAGTCCAAACCTGACCTTCAGCTAATCGTTTTAATAATCCTTTTTTCTCTGACATAAATCTCTCTTATACTTTTAGGAAAGCTTCGGGATCTCCCCACTGGCCTTTTTCCTGTTGAAATTTCTTTGTTTTATCTACAATAATTTGACCGTCGTCTGCGAGAACAATTCGAAATCGTTCCAAGGGGCGAGGTGCAGGACCCTCAAAATTAATACCCGTCTTACGAAATCCACTCCCATGACAAGGGCATTTAAATTTTTGTTCTGCTGCTAACCAGTTGGGTGTACATCCCAAATGGGTACATACAGTAGATAATGCATAAATACCTTCGCCATCCCGAACGATCCATGTACCATATTTTCCCTTCCAGCGAAGGTCCACTTCACCCGCTTGATAATCTTCCGGATATCCTGCACGAAAGGTTTGAACCGGTTCAAATAAAACATTTGGAAAAAAGAATCTCAGCATCATGGTAAAAAATCCCCCGGTAGCTGCCACAAATGCAATCCACCCTATGGAAAGCCAGGAGAAAAATGATCTACGAGATACTTGGGATCCCTCATCAATTTTACCCAGCGCCGCAGGAGGTGGACTGGCTGGTGGTACGGTGACCGATTTTTTTTCTTTTGCCTCGGGCATAATAATTTAACCTTATTCGAATTGTGTTAACGCTTTGCGAGCTGCTTCGCGAATTTTTAAATTTGGATCATTCTTCTTTAGTTGCACCAAGGATGTTTTTAATTCCTTATCCCGAATAAAAGGGGATACCTGGATGGCCACTAACATGGCTTGAACCTGCTCAATTTGATCTATATTAGGAAACGAATCTAAATAATTTCTATCTAACAGGTCTAATAAAATTCGCTGCCCACTGGCATCTCTTAGTTTCGCTAATGCAATGGCTGCATCCCATCTCACATTCACCTCCGAATCAGCCATCATTTCTTTTAAATTTGGGATAGATGATCTGTCTCCAATTTTTCCCAAGCTAATGACGGCTTGAAGTCGAACTTTCGCTTCGCCATGGCCTAGCATACTAGTCATAGAGTTAACTGCAGACTTATCTCCAATATTCCCCAGGGCATGGATTGATGCCATAATCATTTCTGAGTCGGAACTTTCTAACGATTCCAAGAGGGATGGCACATAGCGAGAATCTTTTGTGGCCCCCATGGCCAAAGCCAAATACTGCCGAACACGATTATCCCGATCATTTTCAGAATATTTAAAGGCTGAAATCATTTCTGAAATAAACCGGTCATCCGTTGGGACCATATTAGGATTAGATAAAATTTTTGATAATTCGAATGCACCCTGCCACCTTTTTGTGGATCCTCCAATTTTTACATCTTCCAAATAATCTTGAGCTGTGTTGGGCTCAGAAGTAATGATCCGAACAACTAAAAATATGAGTACAGAAAAAATAGCAATGATTAACGGCACCACAAAGAAACTGTGAATTACGACCCGAAGGGCGGATTTTTTTTCCGGTTGTTGGTTTGTTGCCTGTTGTTTTTCCAATATAAACCCGAGGTTTTCGTGCCGCAGAAAGGACTCCCTGCCCGCCCTCCCGTTGGTCGGGAGCAGGCGGGGAACCTTTACCATTAATTCTTTACGACGTGCCGCAGAAAGGACTCCCTGCCCGCCCTCCCGTTGGTCGGGAGCAGGCGGGGAACCTTTACCATTAATTCTTTACGACGTGCCGCAGAAAGGACTCCCTGCCCGCCCTCCCGTTGGTCGGGAGCAGGCGGGGAACCTTTACCATTAATTCTTTACGACGTGCCGCGGAAAGGACTCGAACCTTCACACCATAAGGCACTGGTTCCTAAGACCAGCGTGTCTACCAATTCCACCACCGCGGCATACTAATTCATTTTTATTACTGCTGCGTGTTTACCCCGCCTGAATGACTTCAGTCGGGCAGGCAATTCTACCAACGCGGCAATGAGGCTTTTTTATTATTGAAAAAGCTGGGGAAATTACTATTTCATGTCAGATTTTTGAAACAGATAAAGTGAATTAATTCCCTAAAGCATTCTGAAGGTCAGCCTTCAGATCTACCACATCTTCGATCCCAATTGACAATCGAATTAAAGTTTCCGTAATACCCATTTCCAGTTTAGCATCTTCCGGTATGGCAGCGTGGGTCATATTATATGGAACACAAACCAGGCTTTCTACCCCACCCAAGCTCTCTGCAAGCGTAAACACTTCCAGTCGTTCCAGAAATCGATCCCTCGCATCTATTTCCCCTATATCAATTGAAATCATATTCCCAAAAATTACATCACCATTGGGTGCTCGCTGCTGCTTTACTGCAATATCATTTTGTGGATGATCCATTAGTCCGGGATAAATGACCCGGTCTAATTCTGTTTGCTCATTCAACCACGATGCCAATTCAGTTGCATTGTCCGACGATTTTTGATAGCGAAGTCCCAATGTTTTTGTAGATCGTAATAAAATCCAATTGTCAAACGGACTCGGCACACCGCCTGTAGCTTTCAGCAAAAACCGGAGTCGTTCATCTAAATCATCGTCGTTGGTGGCGAGTACACCGCCCAAAATATCCGAATGGCCGGAAAGGGATTTTGTTGAACTTTGCATCACCACATCTACACCCAAATCCAATGGTCGCTGTCCGTATGGGCTCATAAACGAATTGTCCACACTCAGATATACTCCGGCATTTTTACAAATGGCCGATGTGGCTTCAAGGTCGCATAATTCCAGAAGGGGGTTGGTGGGTGTTTCTACATGGACCAGTTTTGTATTGGGGCGAATATGCTTTTCGACATTGACTGGATCCCGAGTGTCAATCCAATCGAATTCCATTCCCTGACGCTGAAGTACATTCATGGACATCCTGAATGTGCCGCCATATGTGTTTCTTGAAATCAGGATATGATCTCCTGCATCAAATAATTGAAAAAGGGCGGTGGTGGCGGCCATTCCTGTACTGTAACAAATGGCATGCTTTGCATTATCCAGCGCCGCAAGATTTTTTTCCAACCGCTGCCGTGTTGGATTGGATACACGGGAATAATCAAAACCCCGGGTTTTCCCAACTGCATCCTGTTTAAATGTAGAAGTTAAATGAATAGGTGGTGAAACAGATCCAGCTTCTTTATCCGCTTCATTTCCTATATGAATTGCTTTTGTCGAAAATTTCCAATCTTTTTGTTTCACCATTCTAATTTTCCCTCTTATACTTGGGTATATCCCTGATTCAAATATTGCTGCAATTTTTTGTATTTCACTTCCACCTGTTTCCCGCTGGGACTCACCACTTTCACCTTTTCATTCCGGCCAATTTTTTCATCTGCATGTACGGGTTGTTTGGGTACACCGGAAGATGCGGCTGCTTGTTCCTGCATGGATGGACCTGTAAATCCCATCCCGGTGGTTTCGTCATGCTGGGTTTGGACATTTCGCGTACGGCTTACGGGCATTTCCGGCGCCGCTTCCATCCCACGAATTTGGGTTCTATATAACCGTTGAACGGTCTCTTCAGTTGTATCAATCATCATCTGTTGAAACATCTGAAATCCTTCAGATTTATATTCTAACAGTGGATTTTTCTGTCCATATGCACGGAGGTTAATCCCCTCCCTCAATTGATCCATAGCATATAAATGATCTTTCCATTTTTCATCAATGGTACGGAGCATTACAAATTTTTCAAACCCACGCATCACATCATCCGGAAGTAATGATTCTCGTGTTTGATACACATCTTTTGCCTGATCTAAAATATAATTCCTGGCGTCCTCTAAAGAAACTTCATCACTTTCTGCAGATTCTTTAACAGATTCATAATCAGCATCTACAAGTAGATGGGATGAAAGGTTTTGTCTCAAATTTTCCCAATCCCAATTCTGAGGGCTTGTATCTTCCATCCGGCTGAGTTCATCATCCACGTATTCGTCAACCATGTCTAATACTGCATCAGAAATATCTTCATCGTTCAACGCCTGTTTCCGTATATCATACACCACTTGCCGTTGTTGGTTCATCACATCGTCATATTCCAGCAAATGTTTGCGAATGCCAAAGTTGCGTTGTTCTACTTTTTTCTGGGCGTTTTCAATTGCACGAGTTACCATTTTAGCTGTAATAACTTCGCCTTCTTCTGCGCCGAGACGATCCATAATACTGGCAATTCGTTCACTGTTAAACAAACGCATCAAATCATCTTCCAGAGATAAATAAAATACGCTGGATCCCGGGTCTCCCTGCCGACCGGAACGACCCCGAAGCTGAAGGTCAATCCGTCGGGATTCGTGACGCTCAGTCCCAATAATGTGTAGACCGCCAGCTTCAATGACCCCTTCGCCCAATTTAATATCTGTTCCACGACCGGCCATATTGGTGGCAATCGTCACGGCGCCGGTTTGTCCTGCGCGAGCCACAATTTCTGCTTCACTTTGGTGCTGCTTCGCATTCAACACATTGTGGGGAATTCCTTTACGTTTTAACATGCGAGAAAGCAATTCGGACGCTTCAACCGTAATTGTCCCAACAAGAGACGGCTGACCTTTATAATGACATGATGCGATTTCTTCAACAACTGCATTATATTTTTCCCGCGTCGTTTTATAGATTAAATCTTCATTGTCATCTCGAATTATGGGTCGGTGGGTTGGAATCACAACAACATCTAAATTATAAATGGATCCAAATTCTTCTGCTTCTGTTTCGGCAGTACCCGTCATACCCGCTAGTTTATCATACATTCTAAAATAATTTTGAATCGTAATGGTAGCAAGGGTCTGGGTTTCCCGTTCAACGGTCACATTCTCTTTTGCTTCCAACGCCTGGTGTAAACCATCACTATACCGACGACCGGCGAGAATACGACCGGTAAATTCATCCACGATCTGGACACGGCCATCCTGCACCACATATTCCACATCTTTTTCATAAAGTGTGTAGGCACGAAGCAATTGGGTCATGTTATGAATTCGCCCGGACCGATCCGCATGCAGTTGGTGGGCATTTTCTTTTTCCTGATCTTTTTCTAATTTTGATAAAGATTCATTTTTATCAATATCATGGAGCATTTCACCTAAATCAGGAATGACGAAAGTTTCTGGGGAATCCGGTGCCAGGGCATTTCGCCCTTTTTCGGTAATATCAATGACATGCGTTTTTTCATCAATACTAAAGAATAGATCGTCATCCACTTCATGAAGTTTTTTGTCACGCATGAATTCTGATTCCACTTGATGAGCCAATTTCTTGGTCCCCGCCTCTTGGAAGATCTTCATTACTTTTGGATGTTTTGGCTGTCCCCGCAATGCCTGGAGTAATTTATATCCTGCATCCCGGTCTTTCTCTTCCTTAATTAGCGCTTCGCCTTCAGACACAATTTTGGATACAAGTGCATTTTGCTGCCTTACCAGGTTTTGGACGAGTGGCCGCAAGTCTTTGAAAGATGTATCCACTGGTGCATCCACAGCACCGGAAATAATCAGCGGTGTACGCGCTTCGTCAATCAGGACCGAGTCCACTTCATCTACAATGGCATAAGCATGATCCCGTTGAACTTGATCTTCTTTTTGCAAGGACATATTATCCCTGAGATAATCGAATCCAAATTCATTATTGGTGCCATAAGTAATATCACAGTAATAGTTTTCACGCCGTTGTTCAGGGGTCATATTATTTAAAATAAAACCGACAGATAGACCCAACCGTTTGTACACCTCACCCATCCATTCCGCGTCACGCTGAGCCAAGTAATCATTCACCGTAATCAAATGAACCCCTCGGCCTGTGAGGGCATTGAGGTATATGGGAAAGGCTGCGACCAAAGTTTTTCCTTCCCCTGTTTTCATTTCTGTCACATTCCCACGATGAAGGATGATTCCACCCATTATCTGAACATCAAAGGGTACCATTTCCCAGCTTAATTCCCGACCAACCACTTTCCAACTGGTCCCGCACATCCGCCGACACGTTTCTTTCACCATGGCAAATGCTTCCGGAAGCAGCGCTTCTAATTTGTCATGTTCTGCCAAGAGGATAAATTTATGTGCTTCATCTTTATCATTAATTTCTTTGGAAGCTTTCGCTTCCGCTTTTTCTCTCACTTCAATAATGGACGCTTTCAATTCTTGCGTTCGTTCTCTCAATTCATCATCGGACTTTGAGGTTAGATTTTCTGCAAATTGATTGATTTCATCCACCAACGGTAATAGTTGTTTCATTTCCCGACCTGATCGGGTCCCAAACACTTTTTTAATTAAATTTTGTATCATGAATTTTAATCCTTGACGTCTTTCCCCATTGATTTATATACATTATCCAGAACACCATTCACAAAACCGGAACTCTCTTCTGTGCTGTATTCTTTTGCAATTTCAATTGCTTCGCTGATAGAGACCTTTGGCGGTACATCATCCATAAAATAAATTTCACTAATTGCTTCAACCAAAAGCAGTCGGTCTAAAATGGCCACTCGGCCAAACTCCCAATTGTTTAGTCTGGTTTTTATTTCTTCCTCGCACCAATCTTTATGATCCATTGCTGCATCAAACAATTCAGAAATAAACACTTTCGTATTATCGTCATAAGATTTGCGATCTAAGGCATCTTTTAAAACCTTTTTACGATCTTCTCCTGTTATCTCGTAAGCATACAAGGCTTGGAGTACTGCCTCTCGACCCTGGCGACGTGGATGTGCTTTACCCATTAGATAAAAGCCTTATAAGGATTTGACTTCATGAACCCAACCATAGGGATCATCAATTTCTTCCCGTTGAATTCCCAGTAATGTTTTCCGTAATTCCGTTGCAGCTTCACCCATATTTCCATCATTGATTGTATGGGTTTCTCCTTGAAATGTCACCTTCCCTACCGGGGTGACGACAACTGCTGTTCCAGTACAAAATACTTCATCTGCAGAAAAAATATCTTCCAGCAGTAATTCGCCCTCTTCTACCTGTAATCCCAATTGATCTTGGGCTAATTGAATGATAGAATTCCGCGTAACGCCAGGTAGAATAGAACCCGTTAATTTGGGTGTAACCAATTGATTACCTTTCCGCATAAAAATATTGGCAGAACCTACTTCTTCTACCAAGCGTTCATCATCTGCTTTTAGGTATAATACTTCATCAAACCCCTGCGACTTTGCTTCAATAACCGGTCGCAGAGATGCTGAATAATTTCCTATAGCCTTTACATTGCCGATTCCTTTTGGTGCGGCCCGGTGGTAAGATTCAGATGCAATTAAGTTTAATGGCTTAATTTTTCCTTTAAAGTAAGAGCCAACTGGGGCCGTATAAATCATAAAGGTATATTCGCTGGCTGGAGCTACTCCTAAGGTCGGTGCCGTACCCCATACAATTGGGCGAATATATAATCCGCCTTTTCCAAAGGGTGGAATAAAATCTATATTGGCATTCACTACCTGCTCAACCGCATTTAAAAAGTAATCAACTTCTAACTCTGGCATACACAATCTTTTACTGGAACCGGCAATCCGTTTTCCATTCATATCCGGCCGAAAAAGAACAATTCTATTTTTAGCTGAGTGATATGCCTTCATCCCTTCGAAAGCACCTTGACCATAATTCAATACACCTGCCGCAGGTGAAATATCGATATTTCCGTATGGGATCAATCCTCCATTGCTCCATTTGCCATCAATCGGGCAAGTACTTTTCCACATACTGCGGGTAGGATAAACCCCAAAACCTAATGCATCCCAATCAATATTTTGTTTTTTCATTTTTACTACTTCTCCTCTAATAATGCCCTGGCAATAATCATTTCCTGGATTTCGGAAGTACCTTCATAAATCTGTGTTATTTTGGCATCTCGCATAAGTCGTTCTACACCCGTTTCTTTCATATAACCGGTACCACCAAAAATCTGTACACATTGGGTGGATGCATCCATGGCCACTTTTGATGCAAAGTTTTTTGCCATGGCCGCTTCTTTCCCAAATGGTTTTTCCTCATCTTTCAATTTTGCAGCTCGATGGATTAACAAACGGGCAGCATCCACGTGAATGGCCATCTGGGCCAACTTGCTTTGAATCGCGCCAAATTGCCCAATTGCTTTCCCAAACTGTTTACGTTCTTTTGCATATTCCACAGATCTTTCCAGAGATTCTGCTGCAATGCCCAATGCCTGGGTGGCTATACCAACCCGACCACCATCCAAAGTACCCAAAGCAATTTTAAATCCTTCTCCTTCTTCTCCTATGCGGTTTTCTACGGGTAATTTGCAATCATCAAAATATAATTCGCAGGTATCAGAACCACGAATCCCAAGTTTATTCTCCTTCTTCCCTTTGGAAAGTCCTTCAAAACTTTTTTCTACAATGAAAGTAGAAATCCCTTTGTAGCCAACATCTTTTTCCGTCATGCACATGAGAATGACAATATCAGAACTAATCCCATTGGTCACCCAATTTTTGGTACCATTGATGATATAATGATCTCCGTCTTGTTTGGCGAATGTTCGCATATTACTGGCGTCCGAACCGGATTGAGGTTCTGATAAGGAAAAAGCACCTAATAATTCGCCACTGGCTAATTTCGTTAAATATTTCTGTTTTTGGTTTTCATTAGCATATTTATATAAAAGCGCACATACGAGCGAATTGTTAACTGACATTACCACAGCGGCAGACGCATCCGCCTTAGCAATTTCTTCCATGGCCAAACAATAAGATATTGTGTCCATTCCAGCTCCGCCAAATTCCTCGGGAATCATCATTCCTAAAAAACCCAATTCACCCATCATTTTGATTTGTTCTTTAGGAAATTCTGCTTTTTCATCCCGTTCTATCACGCCCGGACGTAAATGATCCCTGGCGAAATCTCGAGCTGTTTTCTGAATCAGCTGTTGTTCTTCTGTTAAATTAAAATCCATTGTTTATCTTGAGATAATTAGCGCTGACGCTTCTCCACCACCGATGCATAGAGTGGCTAAACCGGTGTTAACATTCTTGCTTATCATAGCATGGATTAATGTAGTTAATATGCGCGCACCGCTTCCCCCGATGGGATGGCCGATTGCAATGGCACCCCCATTTATATTCACTTTATCGTGGTTCAAATTAAAATCATCCCTGGCTGCCATAGTAACGGGTGCAAATGCTTCGTTGATTTCCCAAAGGTCAATGTCCTCTGCCGTGAGCCCTGCTTTGTCTAATACTTTGGAAATCGCTTTGCTGGGGGCAGTGGTAAACCATTCCGGTGCATGGGCCGCAGACGCTTGCGCCCCAATGGTTGCCAAAGGTGTAAGTCCCAATTCTTTTGCTTTATCTCCGGACATAATCATGATTGCTGCTGCACCATCATTAATTTTGGATGCATTCGCCGCTGTAATGGTGCCCTCTTTTTCGAAGGCTGGTCGGAGAGATTTCATCTTTTCAAAATTGGCTCGGTTCGGTTCTTCATCAGTATCTACTAGGATTGGATCGCCCTTGCGCTGAGGGATAGATACTGAAACGATTTCATCCGAAAATGCACCACTCTCTTGAGCAGATAAAGCACGGGTATAGGATGTTTTCGCAAATGCATCCTGATCTTCTCGGCTGTAATTTTTTTCACTGGCACACATTTCGGCGCAATTGCCCATGTGTTTATCGTTGTAAGCATCCCAAAGTCCATCTTTAATCATGGAATCGATCACTTGGCCATGTCCCAACCGGTGACCCTCTCGACCTTTCGGCAATAAGTATGGCGCCTGGGTCATATTCTCCATACCACCGGCAATAACAATTTCTGCATCACCGATTTGAATGGCTTGTGCCCCCAACATAACAGCTTTTAACCCAGAACCGCACATTTTGTTAATGGTGAGGCATTCAACTGAATCCGGCAGATCTGCACCCAATGCTGCTTGTCTTGCGGGTGCTTGTCCTTGGCCTGCAGAAAGCACATTGCCCATAATCACTTCATCGATGGTAGCAGGATCAACTTTTGTTTCGTCCAGAACAGCCTTGATGGCCGTGGCCCCTAATTTATGGGCAGCAATGGATGACAATGCACCTTGAAATGCTCCTACCGGGGTTCGCTTAGCGGATATAATAAAAACATCTTTTAATTCAGACATAAATCATCTCTCATATTTTGGGTAGAGTGGTATAATCAGCGAATGCTGAGTGGACGGACATGCCGATAAATTGAATGTGCTTAATCAATGAACAATATTTCTTATTTTTATTTCAGATAATTTTGGTGGGCACACACCAAAAATCAGTCTTCAAAAGTGACGAGAAGTTAATACGATAAATAGATTTTATTTAATGCATTTAGATAACATTTATTATTACAGATTGACCGTTACTCATCCTTCTGATCGTAGGCATTTATAATATCCCTCACCAGCTTATGGCGCACCACATCCGATGCATCCAATTTGCAAAACCCAAGTCCATCAATTCCCTGCAATAGATCAATCACTTGAAGCAAACCCGATTTTGATTTTGAAGGTAAATCAATTTGGGTGATATCCCCGGTGATAATAGCTCTGGAATTCACGCCCAAACGCGTCAGAAACATTTTCATTTGCATGGTGGTGGCATTCTGGGCTTCATCTAGGATCATGAATGCATTATTAAGGGTCCGACCCCGCATATAAGCGAGAGGAATAATTTCAATCGTATTGTTAGCCAAAAGTGGTTTCAAACGTGTGGCAGGCATCATATCTCCCAATGCATCATAAAGTGGCGTTAAATATGGATCGACTTTTTCTTTGAGATCTCCTGGGAGGAATCCAAGGTTTTCACCTGCTTCTACCGCCGGACGGCAAAGAATAATGCGATCGATTTCACGGTTATCCAACGCAGCCACGGCAAATGCTACAGCCAAATACGTTTTTCCTGTCCCTGCAGGACCAACGGAGAAAACAATATCATTGTGTCTAACCGTATTAATGTAAACATTCTGCCCATCGGTCCTGCCAGAAATGGCACCTTTTCGTCCGTAATGAACCACCGTATCCAATTGCTGCGTTTCATGTCCATTTTGGACAGCGGTTATGCGAATTAATGTTTTTACATCATCCTGAGTTAACGAACCTTTTCGATTGAGTGTTGATCCCATTTCATGGAATACTTCATGAATTACAGGCACTTCTCTTTTATCACCATCAATTTTGATGATGTTGCCCCTGACGATTATTTTACTGGCAAAAGCATCTTCCACCAATTTCAAGTTGGCATCCGCCGGGCCGAATAACATGCCCAGATCCATACCTTTCATTTCAATAGTCTTTTCCATTTACCTTATTAAATTGGTTAACTTATAGAAGGAATTTAACCAATTTCAGGAGTAATTCATTCGCCTTGATCCTGTCTGATGATTTGCATGAAAAAACAAATTTATATTATTTTAATTGGAATATGCCTTTTGGCGTCGGGGTGTACAATAAAACCAGATTCCTTTAGTCCGTATATTTCTAGAGATAAAAATATCCAATTTTTGGTCAATAAAGGTCAGTCTCACTGGGAAAAACGCGTAAACCCGAAAGATGCTAAAATGGCCAGACTATTCTTGTCCAAAGCCTATGACCAAGACCCAAACAATGGAGACGTATCTCAGCTTTATGCCAGGGCATGTCACTATATTGGGTATTATATTGAAACAGATCCTATCCAGTCCGATTCACTTTTTATGGAAGGAATGAAATCTGCCTGGGATTTTATCATAGCCACAGACGCTTACCAGGAAGGATTTGCATTAACGAATGGAGATTCTACTGCTAAAATGATAGGTGGAATTGAAAATACGCCGCAAGAAATGATCCCAATTTTGTATTGGTGGGTGGCAAATTATTCTCGATATCTGGTGACAAAATCAGTCATGGAACGATTGAGCCAGAGAGACTTTATTGAAACAGCACTCCATCGTATTTTGGCGTTAAATCCAAATTTCTTTTATCATGGGGCCAACCGAATTTTTGGTGGCATTTATGCCAGACTGCCCGGCGTTGATTTAATTCATTCTATCAATAATTTTGATAATTCCATTTCCGGCAGTCCAAATTATTTTGGAACTTATGTGGTTAGGGCACAATATCTCCACACAAAAAACGGTAACCGTGAACTATTTGTGAAAGATTTGCAATTCGTCCTCCAAGCCGACCCTACTCTTTTACCGGATGTATCCCCGGAAAATTTGAATGAACAGGAAAAAGCGCGAAAACTCCTGGCGACGGAATCATCTTTGTTCGAATAGATTTTTACTGGAAGTTATCCTTCACTTTAACTCAAATTAGACCATGGTTTTAAATATTATTCTTTGGAGTTTAACTGCTTTAATAGCCGCCTTGCTGTTGATTATGTTTATTCCATATCGACTTGCAGTTTCGGGGAATATCCAATGGATTGCAAAACATAAATCAGGAAATACCGATATCCGATTGGGTGGGCTGAATTATGGGATTTTAATTTCTCCATTCCCATCGACTCAAATTGGCATTGGCAGATTTGACAAACCTTTGTTTTCATTTTCTTTTCCTAAAAAAAGTAAATCAAAAACAAAGAAACATAAACCAAAAAAGAAAAATAAATTAACAATTCCATATCTAAAAATTGGGAAGGCGACCTTGAAAGGAATCCATTTTGATCAATTTTCTTTGGTTGGAGATTTGGGATTACCGAATCCAATGCATACCGGGTTAGTCTATGGATGGAGTCAATCCATGGCAGGAGTTATCAGAAGTAAAAAAATAGATATTGATATTAACCCACAATTCAATAATCGATTTGAAACAGATATGAAAGGATATTTCAGATTGAAATTTATCCCGGGGAAAGTTTTGTGGCAGGCTATTAAAACTTATTTTAAATTCAGGAAGGGAAAGGAATGATATGAATATTGCAGAATTAATTAAAAATACGCTTAAAGAAACGGAAAAATTAATGACCTCAAAAACGGTCGTTGGAGAACCCATCAAAACAGATACCCATACAGTAATTCCTGTATCAAAAGTGATGTTTGGGTTTGGCGGTGGTGGTGCAGAAGGTGATGAAAAAGGAAAGAAAGGAAATGGCCAGGGTGTGGGCGGCGGATGGTCCATTGAACCGGTTGCTTTTGTTGTTGTGGGTGAAGATGGTGCCAAGTTGATGACCATTGGAGATAAAGAAAGTTTAACAGGAAAGCTGATGGATTTAGCGCCATCGGTCATTGATTCGGTAAAAGAATTTGTCGGGAATAATGGCAAGGAAAAATCAAACGAGGAGGATGCAGAATGACACCACGAGCCGTCAAAGATATCATGACAAAAAAATTAGTTACATTTCAACCGGATATGCATGTTCGTGCTGCAATTGATTCCCTGCTGAAACATAAAATTTCAGGTGCACCTGTGGTCGATGAGAATGGGAATCTAATCGGTGTTTTATCTGAAATTGATTGTATGCCAACAATCATTCAGGATTCATATTACAGTGATTCCGGCGGAAGTGTTCGAGATTTTATGTCCACTGATGTAACAACTGTTAGCCCAGAAATGGGGATTGTAGATCTGGCTGAACTTTTCCTAAAAAAACATTTCCGTCGATTACCTGTCGTGGATAATGACATGCTAGTAGGTCAAGTCAGCCGACGAGACGTGCTCAAAGCGATTCAATCGACTTAACTAATTTCATACACATTTTTTATCCCCTCCTTAAAAAAGGAGGGGATAATATTGCCAAACTAATTTTTCCTATTTCGCAATCTCTTCAGAATAAGCAGATTAAATAGCTTTTATAACTTGTGTTTTTATAGAATTCAAATGCTTTTCTACTAAGCCGGATGCATCAATACTGGCCCAATCTTCAGTATCCATATAATCAGAAACAACTTTTAAAAATAGCATTCGATAAGGTGAAACTTTCTTTGACATCATTTCATAAATCACACTCGCTTCCATATCAACCAATCCGTCAAACTGCTTACCATAATCTGTAACACCCTTTGAAACAGTCGTAAGTTCAATTTCATTGAAGGAGTGATTGTCCAATTGATCAGGGAATACCAACTCATGAGATTCATCATCTGTTATTGATCGAATTAAATACATATTCCCAATATTCGTATTTTTAGGATTCCCTCCGGCAATACCTATATTGATTATTACTATTTGACCTAAGTCCTTTAATAACGGCGTTAACTGATTCAATCGGTTTTTAGTTTTCTCCTTTCCAACACCTGTAATAAATAGCATGATTTTTTTACGTTGATATAAATGGGTGGTTGGGTTTTTGTGTAACCCAAATCCATCGATGATGGGTTGCGCTTCGGCTTTTAAAGCCGTGAGAAATAGAAAATTCAAATTAATGATTAATAATCAAGGCGCTCAATTCACCCAAATAAAAAATGCTTATAAACAGCCTGTTTGACATTCCATGTGCATTTCAGCCCCTGAGGAAATACAACAAAATCACCGGGGCCAAAGGATACCGTTTCTCCGCTTTCTGTGGTGACATCCACTTGACCTTCTAATATATAACAGGATTCTCTTTCGCTGTATTCCCAGGGAAATTCGGATTTATCACACGACCATGTGGACCAGGATCGAATGCCTTTTTCCTGAATCTCGTCTTCTGAAATATGTTTTACTGTAATCTCAGACATGAGTTACCTCCTCCAAATATTGACGCATCTGGTTCACCATTTCAACGCTATGGGACCGGGCATTGGTCTCCAAATCAACCAATTCACATTGGGAAAGTGAATTTGCAATTTTCACCGTATTCTCATACCCGTGCATCACGTCTTTGGAACCGGTAAATATTAACACTTTTTGATGAATTTTCCCTAATCGATCCCAAATTTTATACTTGGAAAATTCTAGTGCGGCCCGTCGCAGTCTTCCGGGATTGGTTTCATCCAGGGACTGGGCATATTTTTGATATTGCCCTGGATCTGATTCTGTATCCAAATAATGTTTTTTCATGTACCACTTTATAGTTGGTTTAATGATATGATATAAAAATGGCGGCGTTATACGAGCGATCAAAATCCAAAACCAAGGTGCATTGAATTCTGCATTGGGTCCAATCAGAATAGAAAAAGAAGGATCAATTGTATTTTCACTCATGGCATGGAGAATAACCGTCGCGCCTAAGGAACTGCCAAACATTATGTACGGTTTACCTAACAGATTATGATGAGCCAGAACAGGATTCAGATCCGAGCCAAGAGATTCAATGCTCAATTCCTGTTTACAGTGATGAATCGCCGAACCTTTTTCTCGCGTCTCCACATAATAAACTTCAAAATCTTTTGTCATTTCTTTTAGTACAATTTCCCAGCTATGGATTAATGATCCCCAACCAGCGAGAAAAATTATCGGCGGAAAGGGCGATGGTCTTGGAGGTTTAAAATGAATTTCAAACAGTTCTACTCCTTTGGCCCCAGAAACGAAAGCTGTTTTCCAGGAAACATTGTCTGAACAGAATTGAGAATAGTCCATTAACCGATTACCGTTCGAATTGCATGTTTCATAATCGTATATCGTGCAGGAGGATGGCCAATAATTTCTCCATCTGCTTCGACAACCACATCCTGATCTGTTTGTAATTCTAACCACTCACATTCAAAATACCTTGTCCCCTCTTTATCCAATGCGGTTCCATTATATAAAGACGGAATTAACCCAAGGAGTTTCATACGAGATTCCACATCCACTATCGCCACACTGAGTTTCCCATCTCCCCGTTCAACACATCGGTTATAATACATGTCTCCAGCTACAAATGGATTTTTGTACACCGTTATATTGCTCATTGTTATGTTGGATTCAGTTTCTCCTTCCACCACCAGGTTCACTTCCATAGGATGCCAAGTTGTAATTGTCTGGGCACCGGCTAAAACAGCAGCCGTATCCACGCTGAACTGTTTAATCGCTTTCGTCAGACCACTGACTTTATTAAATCGATCGCCAGCTTGACTTATTACGCCAATACTGGAATTATTTACAAAAAATCGTGTAGCCGGATCGCCATTAAAATTAATATAGTCCAATCGAACCAAATCAATGGGAATGATTTTATCTCCCTGGATTTTTTCTATCCAAGGTATTTTGTTAAATGTCTTTTCAAAATCGTTACTGCTGCCAGCACCTAATACCACCAATTCTAAATTTCCAACAAATCCCGGTGTGGGTGAAACCATGCCTTGAATAACTTCATTTAAAGTCCCGTCCCCTCCAAAAGAGACGATTCGTTTTTCGCCATTATTAATTGCATTATTGGTGAGGTCGGTGGCGTGGTTGGGTGCTTCAGTAAAATGAACGGTATAATCAATATTTGCTGAATCCAGTTCAGTCTGGAATTTTTCCCAGCGCTTTTGGGCCTGGCCGACCCCGGCAACTGGATTGCAGATGATGGTGATTTCCTTCATAAGAATCGAAGGAAATATACAATTTGATTAATTAAAGTAAGAGAATTTTATATAACTTTATTCCGGATGCACCATGGGCACGAACCGGACCGGCAGTACGGTCTCTTTGCTAATCGTTCCTGAATTACTTTTTTTCACAACCACTAATTCCTGCCATTTGTTTCCAACCGGTAAAACCATTATGCCACCCGGTTTGAGTTGATCTATTAATGCTGGTGGAATCTTTGGTGGCGCCGCTGTACCGATGATCCGGTCAAAGGGCGCTTTTTCCGGCCAGCCTGCATACCCATCTCCCCAGCGGACCGTAATATTATTGTATCCTAATTTTCGTAAGGTGCGGTCTGCCCTGTTTGCAAGGGCCTTTACAATTTCGATAGAATATACTTGTTCAACTAAGGGGCTGAGTACTGCTGCCTGGTATCCCGACCCGGTGCCAATTTCCAATACGGTATGACTCGAATCAACCTCAAGAATTTCCGTCATAAATGCCACAATATAGGGTTGGGAAATTGTTTGGCCTTCGCCAATAGGAAGCGGATTATCATCATAGGCATATTTAGCCACTTCCGGCGGAACAAACCGATGGCGAGGAGTTGTACTTAATACTTTCAGCACATTTTGGTTCGTGACACCTCGGACGACTATTTGTTCGTTAATCATTTTTTCTGCTTGAATAATCCAATCGGGTTTTTGGGAAAAAACCACTGTTATCATCAGAAACAATTTCATCATCAATCTGGAGCGGACCATAGTTTCTCTCCTGGTTAATGGGGTCATGAGGAATCATGTGATTCCCGGACAGTGAGTATTCAATATGCATTGTGTGCAATTATTTATGAGCACTGGTTTTCGTAAAATTACATGGCACGGGGTGTATTTCTCAATACCCAACACTAAAAATTAAAATGGTAACGATTGGAAGGAATTCATCTTTCCAAAGGATCCATCGCTTTATTTGTTTTTATTGACGATGCGGATATTCAGCTCTGCCAATTGATCATGAGAGACTGAACTGGGTGCCTCATACATGAGTGACGTGGTGGAAGTGAGCAATTCTTTTATTTTAAAATCACCATCTTACGACTTTGCGTGAAAACCTGATTTCTCTCATTTGACTTTGCTGTGAGCTTGTAAATATAAACTCCCGCCGGTACAGGGTTCCCCTTTTGGTCTTTTCCGTTCCAAGTGATGTGTTTGTATCCTACATCTTCTCTTTCATGATACCGATCAAATACTTTATTTCCTCTAAGATCGTAAATAACCAATGATACCGAACTCACTTCAGGTAATGCATACCCAATCCTTGTAATTGGATTAAATGGATTGGGGAAATTTTGTGTAAGAATGTACTCATTCGGAATTAAATCATCCCACTGGTCTATTGATTCCTTGGGTAAGAAACCGCTCTTCCCAAAACAGACAAACCAATCATCTTTTGCAAGTGTGTTCTCAGAAGAGTAAAGTGCGCGGACATCGTACTCCAATAAATCAACTATATAACTGGAAGTTACTATATAAGTTGGATCTGTCCAGTTAGTAGTACCACGATTCACAATACTCACAAGAGTTGAATCTCTGGGCCAACCATTTTTGTACTTAATCTGTCTCCATATATGATACCGAGTCACATTTTGATTTGGGTGATCATTCCACGACATTTTAACCTTTTGACCTGGATTTAAAATCAGGTTGAAATTATAATTGATCATCGGTTTTGGCTTTCCTTCATAATGAGCGGTAATTGTCATATTCTCTGTTGGCGTAACTGTAATTGTGTGAAATTCGCTTCCGGTGGACCAATGGGTAAATTCATAATCAATGTGGTTATATGTTTGGGGATTAAGTGGAGCACTTACCTGAATTGAATCTCCATCTTCTACAACAATAGATGTAAAAGGCAATATTCTATCAATCCCATCAATTGTTAAGTACCCTTTATTTCCAATATCATTGAATTGATTTTCAACATAAACCTCATGCCCTTTAATATAATTAGCCGTATATGTTACAGCCTGCGCAAAATCAGCATCCGTTAATGTTATGTAAATTGAAGAATTGAGATCTTTGTCATTTGAATATGGGTCTGTTTTTTGCCAATTTACAAAATACTGATTACTGCCACCGAAAGGTTTACCATGCCATGAAGCAGTAAGGTGAATACCTTTCATCCAATGAAAAGGACCAAGTATCGTGCCACTCGTTTTCGATTGGCCATTTACTTCTACTTCACCTCCACCAAAATTATTTTCAACTTTTAAATACCATAAAGGATTTTTCCTTGCAACTCCAACAATTTTCCCATATCCACTATCTTTTGTATCAAATAGAGGAACATCTTCTACTAACTCGGTACTATTATTCAATATATGATCAATCCGTATATTGCGATATGGATCGTTATAATAATCAAAAACATTTATTACAAAAGCTGCATGACTGCTTCCTTTACGGCTTCCCCATACAATAATATCACCAACTTTTGCTATTTCAACCAATTTATTAATTTCAAGAATGGAATTTCCCGAATAAGAGTCATCCGAAGGAATTGGTAAAAAACTGAAATAGTTATCGGATTCGAACTCATAATTTGAGGGAATTTCATCATTTTGAATACCTCCAGCAGTTATTGCTGAACATTCAGAACCTCTATCAATAAATGCTCTAGCCACCGCATAAGATCTGCAATTCAGCATGGGAGTGGCTTACGGGGTGATGTTGTCCCATTAATTGTACAATTGTAAAAATAATTGTGGTGATTATGAATTCCATTTTTCTTTTCATTATTATTCTCCTTTAATTACTAATGTTTTTGATGGATACTCGGAATTAGTAATCCCAATAACAAATACAACATTTTTATTGACCCAAACATCCATAAAAATGACATCCTTAATTTCTTTTTGTAATATTTCAGTCCAAACTTTACCATTATAATAAGGTATCTTCCCATAATAATGGTCGTCTTTGTATTTAACACCTGCCGAAAAAAGATAATTTTCTGAAAGACCAAATATAGCATTTGAACCAAGCGTTTTAGGATAGGAATCTACAATTTCCCAATCATTTCCTGTGTACTTACGGAGATTATAGCCTCCGATAAAAAGAGTGCCTTTTGGGCTAAGCCACATATCAGTTCGAGGGTAAGTTACTGTATCTATCACAGTCCACTCACCGTTATATTTTAACAAATGCGTTCTGGATTCATTAAAATAGTTCGTTAAATTGTTTCCGAGCAATACAAATACATTTTTATCCTTTCCACCTACAATACCCTCAATCCACTGCCTGTTTACTTCAGGTGTATCAACTGGTAATTCGTGTAATCGAAAATCTATCCCGTTATAACTAAAAATTTTACCGTCACTTGTTCCCAACCACAAATTATTTCTGGAAATACCATTTATTGAATACATCGTTTTCATACCCGGTGCTTCAATCTCTTTCCATTCTACCCCGTTGTAATGAATGATAAACGCACCATCCCTATCATAATAATACGATCCATCAGACCTTTTTTTTCGAACAGATTTTCGACCGACGACCCAAACATCATATTTTGAAAATCCATAAATATCATTTAGACTGTAATTCGTATTTAATATAGGTCCGCCATAAAGTTCTATGATTGGTACTGATATCCAGGAACGGCCGTTATAATGCCACATGCTACCTGATAAAACACTACTGTGCCCAATAACATAAACATCCTCAGGAGAACTGGCCCATATTTTATTCATGTTAGTTTGAAGAGCACCAGGATAATAAAGGGTATCAATGGTCCACGTATAATCCCTCGGGTCTTTAGGGCCATCATCGTCAAACAGGCTGCAGCCGGTTATGACGATAACTAATGATAGAAGTAATAGAATATTGTTTTTCATTTATATATTCGGTCAATCCTCATAGCTAAAATTCACAAAGAAAAAAATGCGTTTAGCCAAATTCATTCACCAGTATAATGATTATGGAGAAAAATTGAATAATCCCTGAATGTAATCACCCGCTTGTTTTCACAGCAATTGTATAAATTTGTATTCTATTATTCAGAAACATCGTCTTTATCGACGATTCTAATATTCAATTCCGCCAATTGATTATCAGAGACTGAACTGGGTGCCTCATCCATAAGAGAAGCGGCGGAGGTGGTTTTTGGGAAGGCAATTACGTCGCGGATATTGTTGGTACCGGCTAAGAGCATGACGAGGCGGTCAAAACCAAAAGCGATGCCGCCGTGAGGTGGTGTGCCGTATTTCAACGCTTCTACCAAAAAGCCGAATCGAGCCGTGGCTTCGGCTTCATCCATACCCAATAATTCAAATATCTTGGCCTGGAATTCCGGTTTATGATTCCGAATAGAACCGCCGGCAATTTCATAGCCGTTCATGGTAAGGTCATATCCGCGGGATTTGAGTGATCCGGGATCCGTTTCTAAATCTTTAATATCAGAAGAAGATGGCGCTGTAAATGGATGATGTCTTGCAATAAAGCGATTCGCTTCCGCGTCAAACTCAAACATGGGGAAGTCCGTGACCCACACCGGTTTGAATTCGCCAGTATCAGATAGACCCTCAACTTTGCCAATCTCAACCCGTAAAGCGCCCAAAGCCGTTTGGGTTAATTCTTTATCATCACCAATAATAAAGATAATGTCGCCGTCATTTATAGCTGTTGAACTGATTAATTCTTTCTGGAGATTTTCATCAAAGAATTTTGAAATTCCTCCAGTGAGCAAGCCACCCTCGCCTTTCATCCAGGCCAATCCTTTGGCTTTGTATTTTTTCACAAAATCCGTGAAGCCATCAATATTTTTGCGGGAATATTTGGCACCGCCAGGGACGACCAATCCTTTAACAATTTCTGCGGACTTAAAGGCATTGAAGTCTGATTTATCTGTGAATGGTTTTACATCCTGAAGGAAAAGATCAAATCGCGTGTCCGGCTTATCGGAGCCATATGTGTCCATGGCTTCGTCCCAAGTTAATCGTGGGAAAGATTTAGGCAAATCAGCGCCAATTACTTTTTTGAATATGTTGCAAGTCAGCCCTTCCATTTGGGCATAGATCATTTCTTCATCTACGAAGGACATTTCAATATCGATCTGGGTGAACTCAGGTTGGCGGTCCGCCCGAAGGTCTTCATCCCGAAAACATTTCACAATCTGAAAATATCGATCATACCCCGCAATCATGAGTATCTGTTTATAGATTTGGGGTGATTGGGGCAATGCATAAAATTTACTGTGATGAATCCGGCTGGGAACGAGATAGTCTCTTGCCCCTTCCGGCGTAGATTTCATCAGCACCGGCGTTTCCACTTCCATAAAATCTTGTTCCGACAAATATGATCGTACAGCTTGATAAGCCTTGTGGCGAATTTTCAGATTATTTTGGAGTTCATCCATCCGCAATTCTAAATAACGGTATTTTAGGCGTAAATCCTCTTCGGCGCTATTTCTGTCACTAATAATAAAAGGTAACGGTGCCGCTTCGTTCAGCATATCCATCTCGGAGACGATTACTTCAATCTCGCCCGTAGCCATATCAGGATTTATGGCACCTTCTCCCCGATTCTGAACAGTGCCTGTTACGGAAAGCACATCCTCCATAGAGAGCTTTTTCACACCATCGAAATCGCCGGGATAGTCTTCTGAATTGAAAACGATCTGTGTTTTGCCGTAGCGGTCCCGTAAATCTACAAAAACCACTTGGCCATGGAGGCGGACTGTATTCACCCAACCGTTTAATATGACTGATTCACCAACATGGTTGGCATTCAATTCGCCGCAAGTATGTGTTCTTTTTTTCATCAATTATGAGTCGGAAATTTATAAACAAAAAACTCCGCTTAAGCGGAGTTTCTTATTTCAAGTTTCTAATTTTAAAGAAATTCTACCGGTTGGAAACTCTGAGTCTATTGATTGCCCTGAGTAACGCTACTTCAGCCCGGTCCATATCCGCATCTACTTTACCGGCAATCCGATCTTTGGAACGCTGCATGGATGCTTCGGCCCTGTTCGAGTCAATCTCGCTGGACTTCTCAACTGTTTCAACGAGCAATTGCACTTTCTCATCAGTAATCTCTGCAAACCCGCCACTGGTGGCATAAAAAGAATCTTTGCCTCCTTGGGTTACTTTGATTTCACCCACGTCCAATCCAATCACCGCTTCGCGATGGCTGGCCATAACCCCAAAAGAACCATCAGTTCCGGGGCAGCGAACGTAAGACACTTCACCCGCATCTAAAATGCGGGTTGGTGTAACAATTTCCAGATTAAATGTGCTCATGGTTTATTTAGGCCGCTTGTTTTTTCGCTTTATCTCTCGCTTCATCAATGGTACCTACATACGCGAAGGCATTTTCTGGAACCTCATCTACATCGCCATTGAGAATCGCTTCAAAACCAGAAATGGTTTCTTCCAATTCTACATATCGTCCGGGCGTTCCTGTAAATTGCTCTGCCACAAAAAATGGCTGGGAGAAAAATTTCTGAATTTTACGAGCACGGGATACAACTTGTTTATCTTCATCAGACAATTCGTCCATCCCGAGAATTGCAATAATATCTTGAAGGTCTTTATATTTTTGCAGGACACCCTGAACTTGTCTCGCCACATTATAATGACGGTCACCAATCACACGAGGATCCAGAATTCTGGAAGTGGATGCCAATGGATCTACTGCGGGATAGATACCCAACTCTGCAATTTTGCGTTCCAATACAGATGTTGCATCCAAGTGAGCAAATGCGGTTGCAGGAGCCGGATCGGTCAAGTCATCCGCCGGTACATACACAGCTTGAACCGATGTAATTGATCCTTTTTTGGTGGATGTAATGCGTTCCTGCAAATCACCCATTTCAGTAGAAAGGGTTGGTTGATAACCCACCGCAGAAGGCATACGGCCTAAGAGAGCGGATACTTCTGACCCGGCTTGGGTAAATCGGAAAATATTATCTATAAAGAGTAAAACATCTTTTCCTTCATCATCGCGAAAATATTCAGCCATGGCCAAACCACTCAAAGCAACTCGTAGGCGAGCTCCGGGAGGTTCATTCATTTGGCCGAAAACCATGGTAGTTTTATCAATCACACCTGACTCGGTCATTTCATTATACAGATCATTCCCTTCGCGGGTACGTTCACCCACACCGGCAAATACAGAATAACCACCATGCTCGGTTGCAATATTACGTATTAACTCCTGAATCAAAACTGTTTTACCCACACCGGCACCACCGAACAATCCCGTTTTACCGCCTTTCGTATAAGGTTCCATGAGGTCTACCACTTTAATTCCTGTAACAAGCATTTCTGTAGATGTGGTTAAATCTTCATGTTTGGGAGCGGGACGGTGAATGGGATTTCTCTTTTTAACGTCAAATGATTCTTTACCATCAATTGTATTTCCCAAAACATCAAATAGACGTCCCAATGTTTCTTGACCCACCGGGACAGAAATAGGGATTCCGGAATCAACCACAGGAACGCCCCGAGTTAGCCCGTCTGTAGAATCCATGGCCACGGTGCGGACCATACTATCTCCCAAATGCTGGGCCACTTCCAGTACTAGTGTACCATCGTCTCCACGATCTACCTCGAGAGCGTTTAATATTTCCGGGAGGCGACCGTCTTCAAAAACCACATCGACGACTGCACCCATAATTTGAGAAATTTTACCTGTAATTTTGGACATTTTGGTTTTCCCTTATCCTTTTAGCGCTTCTGCACCGCTCACGATTTCTAACATTTCTGTCGTAATCGTTGCTTGCCGTGCTTTGTTAAATTCTAATGTTAAATCTTTAATCATATCTTCTGAGTTTGTGGTGGCATTTTCCATGGCCACCATACGTGCTGCTTGTTCACTAGAATACGATTCCAATAAATATTTCCACATCTGAACATTGAGATGTCTCGGTACCAATGACTTCACAATCTCATCTTTGGATGGTTCATACAACCTATCAATAACGGTATTTTCATCCGCTTCATATTCCAATGGAAGCAGTTGTTCTGTCAGCACCATTTGAGATGCCACACTGACAAATTGATTATAAACCACATGAATTTCATCCACTTTTCCATTCAAAAAATGGCTAACAATACCATTCCCGATTTTAATGGCGTGATTGAAATTGAGATTTCCCCAGAAATCAACATGTGACTCAATAATCGTATATCCACGGGATTTATAATGGTCTCTGGCTTTTTTCCCAATACAGAAAACATCCACATTCTCTTTGCCCAATTCATCAATTTCATTTTGAGATTTTCGAAGGACACTGCTGTTGAATGACCCCGCCAATCCTTTATCGGATGTAACCACCACATAAGCGACTCGTTTTACTTCCCGTACATTAAGCAATGGTAATAGACCCCGATCCACATCCGGGAGTAAATTTTGAATGATGTCTGTCAACCGACTGGAATAGGGTCTTGCCTGCTCCATGTTTTCCTGGGCACGGCGCATTTTGGCCGCTGCAACCATTTTCATTGCTTTTGTTACCTTTTGGATGCTTTTGACCGATTTAATCCGATCACGAATATCCTTTAGATTGGCCATGTGTTAGGCAGTAAACCCTTTGGTGAAATCAGAAATTGACTTTTCCAATCTTTCGCTCATTTCATCACTGATGACGCCTTTAGTTGCAAGTTCTTTCAAGTCGTCCCCATTATTGGCTTCGAGATAATCAAAAAGTCCGGATTCGTATTCAGCAACTTTGTCCACATCGACGCCATCGATAAATCCTTTGGAAGCAGCAAAAATCACTGCCACCTGTTTTTCCACATTCACCGGGGCATATTGACCTTGCTTTAAAATTTCAACCATCCGTTCACCACGGGTCAATTGGGCTTGGGTATTTTTATCCAGATCGGAACCGAATTTCGCAAATGCTTCCAATTCCCGATACTGAGCTAAATCCAAACGCAGTGTTCCCGCTACTTTTTTCATCGCTTTGATTTGAGCATTCCCTCCCACACGAGATACGGAAATTCCCACATCAATGGCAGGCCGAACACCGGAGTTGAACAAATTCTTCTCTAAGTAAATCTGTCCATCAGTAATGGAAATCACGTTGGTTGGAATATAGGCGGATACATCTCCTTCCTGCGTTTCAATAATAGGCAATGCTGTCAAGGATCCGCCACCTAAATCATCTGCAAGTTTGGATGCTCTTTCCAATAATCGACTATGAAGGTAGAATACATCTCCCGGGAATGCTTCACGTCCCGGTGGACGACGTAGTACCAATGACATTTGACGGTACGCCACAGCTTGTTTTGATAAATCATCATACACAATGAGTGCATGTTGACCGTTGTCTCTGAAATGTTCACCCATGGCACAACCGGAGTAGGGTGCAATATATTGAAGTGGTGCGGCATCCGATGCATTCGCAGCAACTACGGTCGTGTATTCCATGGCACCATTCGCTTCTAATTCTGCCACAATCGTTGCAACTGTAGATGCTTTCTGACCAATGGCCACATAAATACAATAAACCGGTTCTTTACCGTTATGTGTATTTTTCTGATTAATAATTGCATCAATAGCGACAGCCGTCTTCCCCGTCTGCCTATCGCCAATAATTAATTCACGTTGGCCTCGGCCAATGGGAATCATACTGTCCACAGCTTTTATTCCAGTTTGGAGTGGTTGATTTACAGGAGAACGTGCCATAACGCCCAATGCTTTCTGTTCAATAGGCAGATGATCGTTTGTATCAATAGGGCCTTTGCCGTCAATCGGCTGACCCAGTGGATTGACCACCCGACCAAGCATGGCTTTTCCCACCGGTACTTCCACCACGCGTCCGGTCCGTTTAGCAAGATCGCCTTCTTTTACAAGACGTGATTCACCAAACAATACCAAACCCACATTGTCTGTTTCCAGGTTTAATGCCATTCCAAAAACGCCATTTGGTAATTCTACCAGTTCGGAGCTCATGACGTTTTCTAACCCGCTTACACGTGCCACACCGTCACCAACTTCCAAAACTTCACCGACTTCTGATACATCTACTGAGAGGTCAAATTTGGCAATCTGTTCTCTTAACAGGGCAGTGATATTATCCGTTTTAATATCCATGGTTTCCTTTTTATACTTTTAATAATGAATGGCGCATATTTTCCAGTTGATTCTGGATGGATGCGTCCAGGAATGTATTTCCAACACGTAGTTTGATTCCACCAATCAGGGATGGATCAACATTAATTGTCAGTTCAGTTGACTTACCCAAGACCGTTTCCAATGATGATTTCAATTCTGCTTCACCACTGTTAGACATTTTATTTGTTATGTGAGCGGTGACCGCGACAAAATTCATGGCCTCACCAAATTTAACATGATATGCCTTGCTGATTTCTATGAGCAGTTTCACCAGGTTTTCACCTGCGATTAATCCTAAAAAGTCAGACACAATTGGGTGACATTGATCCCCAAGAGCTGATTTGACCGCCTCTGCTTTTTGGGTTTCGCTAATCCGTTTGGATAAGAGAAATGCACGGAATTCAGGAGATACTTTTACTGAATTGTTTACCAGTTCCAAAGAGTCCTTAACTGCTTTTTCTGCACCGATTCCAACCGCCACATTCAAAAGGGCTTCAGCATAATTTCTTGCCTTGGCCTCAAGCTTCATAGGTTTGCACTTTTTTCAGGGATTCTTCTATCAGGGATTTATTATCCGCATCACTCAGGTTTTTTTGAATCAGCTTTTCTGCCACCGAAAGAGTCAAGTTCACTACTTCTTCTTTGATTTCAGATATGGCTTTTTCTTTTTCGACCTGAATTTGATTCCCAGCATCCTCACGGATTTTATTCGCCTGTTCTTTTGATTTTGCAATGATGTCGTCTTTTACTTTTTCTGCGGCTGCTTTGCCATCGGTCAGGATAGATTGTGCCTCGGCCCGGGCTTTCGCCATGATTGCTTCTGATTCTTCATTGAGCCGTTCCAATTCCACCTTGGCTTTCTCCGCATCCTCAAGAGAATTGCGAATCATATCTTCCCGATCCTGAAGCATTTTCAGCATTGGTTTCCAGGCAAATTTAGCCAGGACAAACACAAGTAGTAAAAATGTAAGAATGGTCCAGATAAACAGACCCGGGTCCAGTTGAACTAATGGGTTATTCATGAAATTGCCTTAATGGTATTTATTTCATCAATACAATCACGAGTGCAAATACTTCACCAATGATTGCCACACCTTCGAGCAAGAATAATGGTAAGTTTACCGCACCAGTAATCTTATCAGCAGCTTCAGGCTGACGGGCAATTCCTTCGGCAGCGGCTGCTGCTAATCGTCCAATTCCCAAACCAGCACCTATCACGATTCCACCTAATCCAAGGGCAGCACCAAAGTAATGTAGGTTTTCCATCTTTTTTTCTCCTTTTTATTTATTAATGTTGAACATTGATTGCCATTCCAATAAAAACGGCAGACAATAGAGTAAATACATAAGCTTGCACAATCACTACAATAATTTCCAGTCCATTAATTGCAACTGCCATGGGAATAGAAACCACAGCCATTCCCACTCCAATTAGCACATTTTGAAATATATCAGCAAAAATTGCCATGAATGATAAAATAGCCAAAATAGCAATATGTCCACCGGTCATATTAGCTGCCAATCGCATGGTTAATGCAAATGGTCTAACAAACATTCCTATAATTTCTATGGGGATGAGTATGATATAAATTGGCCAGGCCAATCCATGGGGAGCTAAATTTTTCCAATGCTGGATAAATCCGTGTGCTTTGGTCCCGGCGATGATAATGGTAAAAAATGTTATGGTTGCCAGCGCAGCAGTCACGTTAAAATTCCCTGTTGCTGTTACGCCTCCGTGCAGAATACCGTTAATAAAATTATGACTGTCACTACTTGGAACACCCAATACAAATCGGTTAAATACACCTAATACATCAAAGATAGGGACCATGCCAATGGCATTTGAGAAAAGAATGAAAAAGAAAAAAGTCAGTATGAGTGGTGTCCATGTGTTGACCCATTTGGGTCCCACATTTGGCGCAACGATTGAATCTCGAATAAATTGTACCACTGACTCAATACCATTCGCCAAACCACTGGGTTGACCTTTACCTTGGCGAAGGTATTTACGAATTGGAATAATGATGGCGACGGATACCAAAACAGCCACAATCCAAAGCATCAATACATGCTTCGTGACAGACATATCAATCCCAAAAATGTGAGGTAAATGCACAATGGGATGTTGAATATCTGAATTCGAAACGTGGTGGATTATATTTTCGCCCACCTGATCCACTACGCTGGAATCGTGGGTTTGTTCACCGCCTGATATCATTTATTATGTCTAAAATTTTACGATTAATAAAGGGACTTCAACACGAATGCCTCCAGCGTGTGAAACGCCAGAAAAGAGCCCGCAAAACTAATCACAAATGGGTACGGTGCAAAAGAATAAAAGTTGAATATTATCAATAAATAAATACCAAAGATAATCATTTTCCCCACAAACCCAGTCATCAGTATTTTTGTTGTCAATTGAGGTTCTTTTTTAATGACATGAAAAATGAAAAATAATTCTATAGTTGTTACTATATAGGGTAAAAATATTCCTAACAATATTTCAAAAGTATAATCCGGTCGAATACCCACACCCAATCCAAATATACCCAAGGCGATGGCGGTGACATAAAGGATTGACCTCATTTTTTAAATATTGTTTTTGCTAATTCATAAAATCCCACTACAATTCCTAATCCAAGACCTAACAAAAGCAATACAGGCGATGTGTTGAAATATTGATCCAAAAAAAATCCCAAAGCCCCCAAAAATAGGATGGCGCCCATCAATGTATAAGCCGCACCAGCAGCGGGCCCGGACTGGCGTACGAAACGCTGAAATTGGTTTAGGGATTTTTCGAAAAAATGATCAGAATCATTCCCCATGATGATCGGAATGATCTTCTGCTTGTTGAGGATCCGGTTGATATTCCGGTTCAACGGTTGGTTCACTACCAGCGAGGACACAATGCCCTTGGAACTGTGCACCTTCCTCAATGACCAGGGTACGATAGATCAAATCACCTTTAAGCTGGGATTCTGCACCCAAAACGGCTCTACTCTCTACACGGACATTACCATCAACAGTACCGCCGATTTGAGATTCAGCCGCCTGGACGTTTCCATGGACTTCTCCACCGCGAGCAACCCTTACGGGCCCTTCGGAGGTAACATCCCCAAAAACCTTCCCGTATATCGCCACACCTCCCTGACAATTAATGTTACCCTGGATGACCGCATCAGCACCGATCATCGTATGTACATCTTTATATTCATTTTTAGCCATATCAATCCACACTCATATTTGTTTTATTCAATTCCGGAAAATACAACAAAGGATCCACTGCTTTACCCTCTTTCCATATTTCAAAATGCAGATGCGGACCCGAACTCTTCCCTGAACTTCCAATCGTCGCTATTATATCACCACGATCTACATTTTGGTATTGATCTACCTTTAATAATTCGTTATGTCCGTAGTAGGTAAAATAATTATTTCCATGATAAATCACCACCAAATTACCCAATTCCGTTGTCATACCTGCAAAAACCACCTGACCGCCTCCAGAAGCCATGACCGGTGCACCGGACCCCACGGCAATATCTACCCCATAATGTAGGCGATTGTCAGCATTCTCATCCTCAATCATTTTTTGTGTCACATATCCTTTCACAGGCATCAATGATGGGATATGATCCAGGTATCCATATTTAAGTGGCTCATTCTCTATAATCTTATTTAAATCTCTATCACCGATTTTACGCTTATCCAAGTCTGTCCCTAATGCTTTTTGTACCACCATTTCCATTTGTTTTAACCGCTCTAAATCACGATATAATTCCAACACTTTAGTCCGTTCCCCTATCAACTCATTATAACGGCTTTCCATTCTTTGGTGGTCAAATGCCTTTGGAGCTAAAACCACTAACGAAACAATCATCCCCGAAAAAATGATAATAACTAAAATTATGATTGCCCCTACGGTGGTTCGGGAAAAAGAATATCGTTTATTCTCGCCATCATGGTCCGGAACAATCAGGAAAGTATATCGGCTCGGTTTCATTCCATTTAATCGATTGATCGCAATAGGTCTATAATTCGTTCAAGATCATCGTCAGAAAAATAATCTACTGTAATGGAACCGCCTTTTGTCCCTTTATGGTTCAAGCGGACTTTCGTCCCGAGGATTGTAATCATCTCGTCTTCAAGCTGGCGGATGGCTGCATTTTTTTGTTTAGATTTCGGTTTGGATTTTGAATCTGTTTTGTCTTTCACAATCGCCTCAGCACCCCGTACAGATAAATTTCGATCTAAAATTAAATGCCAAAGTTTATTCATCCCAGCCTGTGTTTTCATGGCCAAAATGGCCCGACCATGGCCGGCGCTTATTTTATTGTCTCTTATACTCTTTTTTATTTCCGGCGGTAATTGCAATAGTCGAAGCGCATTGGTGATGGTAGAACGATTTTTACCTACGGATTTTGCAATGGCAGTTTGGGCTAAACCGAATTCGCCCTGGAGTACTGCATATGCTTCCGCCTCTTCCATCGGATTCAGGTTTTCCCGCTGAATATTTTCAATCAGGGCCACTTCCATCATTTCAACTTCGCTGGTGATTTCTATGATATAGGCTGGAATTTCTTTTCGTTTCGCCAATTTGGATGCCCGCAGCCGTCGTTCACCGGCGATCAGGATATAATCCTCCCCGTCGGATCGAACGGTAATAGGTGTTATTACACCTTTCTCACGAATGGAAGCTTCTAATTCTGCTAATGTTTTTGCATCAAATTGTTTTCGTGGCTGGTGAGGGTTCATTTTTACTTTTGAAATTGAGATTTTGGTCACACCGGCAGGCGATATATCCTGTTTTTCCGGAGTGCGAATCAACGCACCCAATCCTTTTCCCAGTCGTTTAGTTGTCACGGATTAAAACCTCCTCTGCCAAAGCCATATAGTTTTGTGCACCGGTGGAATTGGCATCATAAAGTAAGGCCGGTTTTCCAAAACTCGGCGCTTCGCTTAATCGCACATTCCGCTGGATAACAGTTTTGAATATTTTATCTTCAAAATATCCGCGCACTTCATCGGCCACTTGCTTGGATAAATTTAATCTTCCATCAAACATGGTTAAAAGTACACCTTCTATTTCCAGATTTGGATTCAAATTTTTCTGAACCAAGCGAATAGTATTTAAAAGCTGACCCAATCCCTCCAACGCGTAATATTCGCACTGGATCGGGATAATGACCGTATCGCTACAGGTTAATGCATTGAGGGTAAGTAATCCCAGGGATGGAGGACAGTCAATCAAAATATAGTCATACTTTTTTAGAATAGGTTTCAACACTTTTTCCAATTGATGTTCCCGTGCCATGATACTTACTAATTCAACTTCAGCACCGACTAAATCGCTTGTAGAAGTGACAATATCCAAGTGGCTTAATTGTGTTTTTGTAATCACATCTTTTGTGGATGCGCCGCGAATCAATGCGTCATAAATATTTTTCCGGGAATCCACTATCAATTCTTCAATCCCAGTTGTGGCGTTGGATTGGGGATCTAAATCAATGAGGAGTGTTTTTACCTCAGACACAGCTAAACTCACGGCTAAATTAACCGAGGTTGTTGTTTTACCTACACCGCCTTTTTGATTTGTTAATGATATGATTCGTGCCATATTTATGCCGTTAAGCCATAGAAAACAGTCGCGGAATTTAGTCGCGGATTCTTTGTTTATACAATAAGCCCATCATAAATAATTGTAATCAATGAGAAAGGTCTTATCGAAAATATCTATTCTTTAAAATATAACCGTTGCGCCTGCTCTTTTTCCGGGAATACTTGGCCTGCATTATTCCCACTATAAACGATCCCATTTTTTATTACATATTCGATTGACCGCGTATTCCGAATATTATCTAATGGATTTTCGGTCATAATGACCATATCCGCCAATTTCCCCGGTTCAATTGACCCGAGCTTATGGTCCAGGCCATGATGCTTAAACCCATTAATTGTTGCAATTTCTATGGCATCATAATTTGAAAAACCACCGTGAGTAAATAGTTCCATTTCCCAATGGGCGCCTAAACCCATCATTTGCCCATGGGCACCCATATGCAGTTTAACACCGCGATCATAAAGTTTGATCAGGGCTTGGTCCATTTGTTTGGCATAATGATCATCGGGCCAGTAAAAGTTGGGCCGGCGATATCGAATCAGCTCATCTTTCCTAAAAAAGTTTAACAGTTTTTGATTTTCCCATAATCTCTCTGTTTGATGAAAATAGGTTTCGCCGGAAGGACCATTGTAAACCACAATTAATGTGGGTGTAATGCCCATTTTTGATTTTGAAAAAAACGTGAGAACATCATCATAAAGTGGTTCTAACCCCATGGTATGTTCCAAACCTGTAAAGCCATCAATCAATTGGGTAAGATTCATTTGGGGATTACCAAAAGATTCACTTACCAGATTCATTCCTAACCTTCGGCAGGCTTCAGCCAAATACTGTCTAGCTGCCCGGGTGTGATTTGAGTAATCCTTCACTGCCGTTGCACCGTGATCTTTATTGAATTGAACATGATCTAAGGCATCTTCTAAGGATTGAATGGGGCGATGCATTTTTGATCGGTACTTTGTTACAAAAATCGGATCACCCACGGAATAAATCCTCGGTCCAGGAATATCTCCTTTTTGAATCATGTCTGACACCCAAAAATCTTTTTGGGTCGTACCATAAACATCGTACATGGTTGTGACACCGTAAGCCAAATTCGCCTGAAGACCATAGAGGCGTTGCTCAATCACATTCAATGCAGAAATAGGGCTTCCATAATGACCATGGGCATCAAACATGCCTGGCATAACCGTCCGACCTTCCAGATTAAATATTTTTGCATGGGTTGGAATGGTAACATTGTTTCCCACAATACTAATTTCATCACCATTGATGAGTATTGTGGCATTATCTAATATCTTTTTTTCTGCGTTCATGGTTAAAACGCGCACATTCGTAAGCGCGATAGATGTGCTCGGTTTCTCAATATTATAGGTAAAAGATAAATCAATTTTTTCCGATACATGACTACCGTCCAAAATCATATCTATTGATTTTTGATAATGATATTTACCCCGTGTCCAATGCAACGATTGACTATCATCAGCCCAGTACATGAAATCACCATCTTCATCTATATCCACTCTTTGTGTAAATCCTTTACTGTCCGCCGCACTAATTGTAAGCACTTGCCCAATAAATTTAAATGGTGCAATAAAACTGCGATGATATTCCCTAAAAGCAACCCACTTCATATCTGGGGAAATAATGGCTCTTGTTGCATTTGTAAATTTGGCAATTTCCTTTTCATCTAAACCATTAAGGGTGATGGATTTAATCGTTAAAATATCTTTTGCATATTCAGAAAAATATATGCGATCATCACTTCCGAAATATACAGTGGGGGGGCGTTTTGCGTACCGATTCCCACTCCATTCAAATTGGGTTAGGACTTTTTCATTCCCCTTCTTGTCAATAATTGCCAACACAAAGTCACGTTGACCTTCCAAATGATTTCCATTGGTTAAGGATCCTGCGCCCCTCATATATGCTATTTTTTTGCCATCAGGTGAAATAGCAATGGAACCATATTGGCTTTTTACTTCTGTGAGTTTTTTTCGGTTTTTCCCTCGAATATTCATCTTATAAATGCCACCCATATCTTCGTCATTCCAAGATGCATAATAAATTATCTTAGAGGTTGGATCATAAACCGGGTTTGTCTCATGATCAGAAGATTCGGTTAAATTCGTCAGCGTTGCCCCCTTACTCAAATATAGATCTCCCAGGGATTCATATAAAATTCCCTGGGGTATTTTCTGAGACCAGCGATGGGATCTTGTGGTGGCAACTTTTTGAGGAATGTCCAATTTAAATCGGATGGTATTTTTAACGTCACGATTAATTATCGCCTCAAATTCAATATTTCGTCCATTTCCATTCGATACATTTACAGAATGAATTCCACCTTTGTAGGAGACTATTATCTCTCTACCATTGGGTTTCCAGGCTATATTGGGATATGACCCATAAAAACTGCCACTATCCTGTCGGTCAAAATCCAATTGACGATTAATGACTTTTTCTTCTCTAGAGTGTATGTCATGGATGACCAAAACGGTTTGGCGATCATCACGATGAATATAAGCGAGTTTTTTTCCATCTGGAGATAAACGTGGATTTGCTGCGCCACCAGGACGATCAATGTAAATTTTAACTTCACCAGAATTTGTATCGTACGTTTTTATCCGGTCACCACTTCGATAAAGATTTGCGTCACCATGTTCAAAATAGATTAATCCATTTGTTGGATGCATTTCAAAATGGGTAACAGGAGATCGACTACCTGCAGGAATAATTTCCTGTTTTTCCCCATACATATTGAACATATAAACAGGATGACGAACTTTCATATTCAGCGCAGTTCCAAATACATGACGACCATCATTGGACCAGGTTCCCTGATGAACAGGCACTTTCATTTGAGAAATATTTTTTATGTCACCCGAGGACAAATCTTGAGTCCATAAATCATCGCTGCCGCTTCGGTCGGATGTGAACAAAATTGTGCTCCCGTCAGGACTAAACCGAGGAAACATATTCCAGGATGTCCCTTCTGTAATCGCCTTCGCCTTTCCCCCGGAAATTGGGAGTAAATAAATATGACCCAATAAATCAAATGCAATTGTTTTTCCATCGGGAGACACATCCACACTCATCCATGTTCCTTCTGTTGTGGTAAAAGAAATATTGTGGGTATCAGATAAATTACCCTCAGCAATCGCCCACCCCAAGATGAATAAAATTGATAATAAATACTTCATTATAACTCCTCCTTTGTAACTCAAATCTTTAGTGATGGTTTAACCGATTTTTGAAGAAAAGAAAATAAACCGGAATACCTGTTAAAACAAACGTCAGGTCCTGGACTGATTTTCCCGTTTCATAATAAGCTCGCAAACAAACTAAAATGATAATTCCGGCTAAATATGCTCCCGGTAAAATTGGATAGAATGGTAAGCGATATCCATCTTTCTCACCTGAATTAGTTTGACGAAACTTGAAAAATGCAATAGTAGTAAAACCATAAAAAATCAGGATGGCAAACACCATCCCTGCCACGATTGTTTCAAAATTTTGACGGATTAAAATAAGCGCAATCCCCCAGGTACAGTGAGCAATTATAGCATGGGTGGGTGTTTGATATTTTTCGTCCACATGGTTCAGCCACTTAAACATGAGCCCATCCCTGGCCATGGCATAATACACTCGACTGGCTGACATGATGGTTCCATTAATGCTTCCCGTGGCAGAAATAATCACCATGAGTGAAATCAAGCCTGCACCCATCGATCCAAATAATTTTATGGCCGTATCCGAAGCCACAATGGTGCTATTACGTATCCCCTCCATTCCTAATGCACTATGGTAAAGCAAATTGGCACTCAGATAGAGTAAAATAATAACGGTAATCCCATAAATCATACTTTGGGGAATCACCTTGGCGGGGTTTTTCATTTCACCGGCCACATAACCGACGCGATCCCAGCCAATGAAAGAAAAAAGAACCA
The DNA here is from genome assembly GCA_014382015.1 of Fidelibacterota bacterium. Taxonomy (GTDB): domain Bacteria; phylum Fidelibacterota; class Marinisomatia; order Marinisomatales; family TCS55; genus TCS55. Next base: position 54,587 of record JACNKN010000059.1, read on the forward strand.
GCATAAGTGCCGCCACAATATTACCTGTAGAACCTAAAGACCCTGTTGCCGTTGCTGCAATGGATAACTGACCATAATTGCCATCCATCATGATAAGCCCCGCAATGGCAAATAAAAATAATCCGCCAATTTTAATGGATGACGACATTTTATTATAAAGACTGGCCCGCTCAACACCCAGATAATTGATGAACCCAAATATGATAATGATCCCACTGGCCACCATCATCTTAGTGGGTTGATCCATGGGGAAAAAGAATCCGATATAATTTGCTGTAATTAACGAAAGTCCTGCAGCGGGGCTGGTGCGGATAATAAACAGTTGGGCCCATCCAAATATAAATCCCCAAAATGGCCCGAATGCTTTTTGGATATATACATATTCACCACCCGTTTTAGGGAATCGGCTTCCCAATTCTCCGTAAATAAGTGCACCAGTGAAAACAAAGACCGCCACACCGATCCACAATATAATGATGGATGAAAAAGAATCTAAATATCCCGCAATAATCTGGGGCGTGGCAAAAATGCCGGAACCAATGGTGATACC
>JACNKN010000051.1 GCA_014382015.1 Fidelibacterota bacterium
CTCTATATAGCAATTCATTAGGTCTCCTTGGAGACCCAATTAAGTTGACACTACCTATTCTTTCATTTTTTGCCGAATGGTGTCCAAACTGTCATTTTGATGCAAACACAATCAAAAAGATGTTTTCCAATTATAATGCAATGGGACTGAAAACAGTTTTAATCATGGATTATTCAACGATAGAAAAATCCATGGTTTTCGTCAAAAAATATGGTTTAAAAATGCCACTATTTTTTGGGGAATTGGATGAAAAAAATGAAGAAAAAAGAAATCGGACCCAATTTTATCAATTCAGAAAATTGTTGGGCGATGATCGAGGTTGGGGTACACCATTTCACATTATTATCAAGGATGGAAATATAAATAGGGTCGGTATTATTATGGGTGAAATAAAAGAAAATCAAATACTAGAACTTTTAACAGAAACACTTTGTATTGATTAAAGTCGTTTATAAAACACCTGCCTTTTTTAGTGCTGATTTCCACCGATCAATTTTTTCATCTTTTATATTGGCATCCATTTTTGGTGTATATTTGTCATCTGAATCAGTTTTTATTTTTGGCCAGGACCCAGTTGCGGATTGAATTAATAATGCATGTACGCCCAGGGCCGTGCGATCTTTCATTATACTGTGGGTTATTGTCAGCCCGGTCAAATCAGAAATAAATTGGAGCAGGGGCGGTCTCCCGCCTCCCCCACTGGCCATCACATTCTGAGGCAAATATTTTAAATGTGTTTTTGTTAATGTCCAAATATCATTCACAAGAAAACCAATGGACTCCATTCCTGCCCGAATAATTTCATTGGGAATATTATCGCCATAACCTTCGGATATTGGTTTCAAATGATCATTCCAATATGGGGCCGCAATCCCTGTTTTTGAAGGAATATAAACACCGTTAGTTTTTGTCTCCGCACACCGACGATGCCACTGCATATTTTTATGGGGAATTTCTAATGCTTTCTCCAAAGAATAAAAAAGAGAATTGCAGGCATTAATGGTACCCTCAAGCAAATACTGTCTTTTATTTGAATTAGAATAAAGGACACTGCTGATTAATCCATCAACGTGAGCACTATATTGACCCGCATTGATTTGGACCGAACCGGATGTACCAAAATTCATGGCAACTGATCCGGGTTCAAAACCACCTTGTCCAATTAATGCAGCCTGTTGATCGCCAATGACGATTTTCAATGGTATTGATAACCCACCATATTTGATGGTTCCAAAGTTATAATTGGTCGAAACCAGTTGGGGCAAACAATTGTTGGGTACGTTAAATAAATTTAATAAATCCTGATCCCATTGACAGGTATCTAAATTCATCATAATAAATCGGGATGCAATTGTTTCATCGATATAACAATTACCCGTTAAATATTGGATGAGAAAAGTACTGATTGTACCAAAAACAGCTGTCCCTTTTTCAATTTTATTTTTTAGAGAAGTGGATCGATTAATAAGATGAGCAAACTTTGGTCCTCCAAAATGTGGATTAAGGGGAACGCCGGACATTTTGAAAATTGATTCAGAATGAGATTTTAAATTTTCAACAATATCTGTAGCCCGACCATCTTGCCAACTCAGTGCTGGCGTCAGGGGTTTTAATGTTTTTCGATCCCAAAATAAAAATGTGGAGCGTTGGAGCGCAATCCCAGCAGAGGAAATAGGGATATTTTTATATTTAGCAAAAGATATTGCCTCGAGAATTAATTTTTCACATGTGAGAGCAATTGTTAGTGCATCTGCCTCTATATGTCCAGGTTTTGGATTTTTTAGGGTATGTCTTAACCGGGATTTAAATGCGACGCGATTTGATGAATTAAATAGAAATACTTTTGAGGCAGAAGTCCCCTGATCGATAACCAGAGTAGCGGATTTTGCAGCTGACGACAACTCAGCCTGATAGTGTCATATCGTATATATCTTCAAACGCTTCGGTTTTAATCATTCGAATTGCATCCCAAGTTAGTTTGGTGCAGACCTTGGCGCAAATCTGGCAACCAATACATTCATCATGGCGAACTTGAACCGGAGGAATCGGAATACCATATTTTTCTTCAGGGATTGGTTCAATACAGTCCACGGGGCAAAACGGTACACAGACTTGGCATCCAGTGCAATTATCTTCGTCAACCACAGCAATGAGTTTCGGTTTCTTCTTCTTAAAATTAACCTTTTCTGCCGGTTCAGGTATTGTTTTGTAATGATCGTAGTTAAATTTGTTAGCCATGATAAATTCTTATATTTAGGGATCGGAAGTTAAAAGAAAATATTTTTTATCACCAAAAGCCTTTTTACCTATTATAAAAAGTAGTTTAATTTCACTGATGCATTTAAAATACTTTTAGGAGAAAATAATGGCCTACATTATCGCTGAACCATGTGTTGGTACTTGTGACACCGCTTGCGTAGAAGTTTGTCCGGTTGATTGTATTCACCCCACAAAAGATGCGTGGGAAGAAAAAGGATACGATGAAAACGATTTAGATGGAAAACTACTTTACATTGACCCTGAAGAATGTATTGACTGCGGCGCTTGTGAACCCGAATGCCCCGTTGAAGCTATTTTCGAGGAAAGTGAAGTCCCTGAAGAATGGAATAAATACATTAAAATTAACTACGATTATTTCGGGCGCGAATATTCAGGTTAGTTGTTAAGGAAACAATCAACTTAAAACGGCTGTTGGTTCTTCAACAGCCGTTTTTTTTGCCTTTCTATGAATAAAAATAAAATACTCGAATTATTAAAAACGGTTAATTATCCAGGATTCAGCCGGGATATTGTTTCCTTTGGAATGGTGGATGATATATCATTAGATGGAAATTCGATTGAGATTCGATTAAAAATCACCACACAGAATGAAGAGAAAAAAACAGCTGTTATTGACAGTGTTAACCAAGTAATTGAAAAAACAAATTCGTTTAAGAATATCAATGTAACTGTTCAGGACGGCACACCTTCTGCCCCACAACCACAGGCTCCTCAATCCCCAGAACAACAGCCGGCAGCACCTTTAGATGGGGTTAAGCATATTATTGCAGTTGCCAGCGGTAAAGGCGGGGTTGGCAAATCAACTGTTGCCGCAAACTTGGCAATTTCAATTAAAAAATCCGGTCACTCTGTTGGCCTTCTGGATTTAGATATCTACGGACCTTCCCTTCCAATCATTCTAGGAATCCAGGAACAACCGGAATTAACCCAAGAACGGAAACTGGTTCCTTTGGAACATTTAGGAATGAAAATAATGAGCTTTGGATTTATCAGCGGGAACCAAACGCCGGTAATTTGGCGCGGCCCATTGGTATCCCGAATGACAGAACAATTTTTTCGTGATGTGGAATGGGGTGAATTAGATTATCTAATCCTTGATCTCCCGCCTGGGACTGGAGATGTGCAGCTTACGCTTACACAAAAATTAAAAATTGATGGTGTTATCATTGTAACAACGCCTCAGGATATTGCGTTGGCTGATGTACGAAAAGGCGCCGATATGTTTAAAAAAGTCCACACACCTGTTTTAGGAGTGATTGAAAATATGTCCGGTCTTTTTATTAAAGGTAATGTTGACAAAGGAAGCAATGTGACGATTGAAGGCAATGATTTAGTAGTTGATTCAGACGGTCAGTTCTCTATCCGAATTGATTTGTTTAAACGGGGTGGTGGACAATCTGAAAGTGACCGTTTGAATGTCCCATTGCTGGGCGAAATTCCCATAGCACAGGAAATTATGGAAGCCACCGACGCTGGTGAACCCATTACCAGTAAAAACCCTGAAGCACATGTGTCCAAAATATATCAATCTATTTCTGAAAAGGTATTGAATGCACTGAACTAATGTTCAATTATTTTACCGATATTATTGTACTTATCTTTCTTGGCTTCGCGATCGTATATCCCTTTTTCCTTTGGATTGCTCCTCTTAAAAAAATAGATTCTGGTTTTTATCGTTTTAATCTTGGGATGTGCTGTGTGGTGGGTGCCATGGGCATTTCCGCATTTGATTTTTTGGATCCAAGTTTTATTTCAAAAATTTATGTGTGGGTCTGGTTTAGTACATTCATGATCATTACAGCTTTGTACTGGAATTCCGAGCACATAAACAATGTGGTAATTTCTGCCATTGCCCTGTTTGGTACAGGTACGATGCTTAAAGTTGTGGCCGAATTTATATCTGAAGGTTCCCTTCCAGGTGTTTGGTTTGTTGTCCTTTTGGGGTCAGCTATTACGGCAGCGGTTTTTTTTGCCATGATATTAGGTCATTGGTATTTAAATGTCATCGCTTTACCTATCCAATTGTTGAAAAAAGCAACCCTAGGCCTATGGGGTTTATTGTTTCTTCGATCCGTTTGGGATATAGTTTATTTATCAACGAATACCATTATAGACACATTTGGAATTTCTCATAGCTTATGGTCATTCATGTTCCAATTTGATGGATTTCTTTTGGCCGTTGCTTTTTTTATGGGAAACATCGTACCGATTATTTTAAACTTTTTTATTTGGCGTACCCTTAACCTTCAAGCCACCCAAAGTGCCACCGGATTGCTATATGTCGCTATCGTATCTATTTTATTCGGAGATTTACTTTTTAAATATTACTTACTTCAATATGGATTTTTGGTATGAGTCAGTTGGATTGTGAAGTATGTAAAAAGACAAAATTATTTACAGAAGCAAAGGAATGCAATGAGTGTAAGAAAGTAATTTTATTTGAAAATGATTTAGATTTTTCTGAATGCCCAGTCTGTGGGTGCAATCATCTATATCGGAAAAAAGATTTTAATCAAGCTATTGGATGTATTATTATTTTAATTGGGGCCCTGCTGGTTCCCTGGACATATGGAATAAGTTTAATTGTTTTGTCAATAATTGATTTTTTGTTGTATCGTCGAATTAAAGATTCTGTTGAGTGTTATCAATGTAAATCAGAATATAAAAATATGGTCGTACCTGAAGAATTAAACGCATTTGATCATCACACTGCTGAACTATATGAATTGGGGGATTAAGAACATTGATTATTCATTGATTACGCTCGTCTGAAAGAGTAAATTTGCCTGCTGTTTTTCAAACGCTTTTTATATGAAATCCTAATTATGTCACCGTTATTGAGAAAACAAATCCTTGAACTAGGAGATATACCCGCACATATTGCCATAATTATGGATGGAAACGGACGATGGGCTAAGTCACGAAACTTGCCTCGCGTTGCGGGACATGGAGAGGGGATAAACTCTGTGAGAGAAATTGTGCGTGTGTGTGGAGAAATCGGGATTTCCTACTTGACGCTTTTTACTTTTTCCAGTGAAAACTGGAGACGCCCCCGGAGAGAAGTTTCAGCCATAATGAAATTGTTATTAGGAACGATAAAAAAAGAAATTAAAAATCTTCATAAAAATAATGTTAAGCTTTCTTCAATTGGAAATTTGGAAGATTTACCAAAAGATTCTCGCGAAGGTATACTTAATGGTATTGAAATGACCCAAAAAAATACAGGACTTAATTTAATTTTAGCATTGAGTTATGGCGGTAGGCAGGAACTATTGGTAGCTATTCGGCGTATTGCAGATAAAATCCAATCAGGTGAAATGAAAATAGATCAAGTTACAGAAGAAAAATTGGCAGATGAATTATACACAGCAAATGTGCCGGATCCGGATTTATTAATAAGAACCGGTGGCGAGCATCGCCTGAGTAATTTTTTACTTTGGCAATCTGCTTATACAGAATTGTATTTATCAGATATATTTTGGCCCGATTTTAGGGAAGAGGAATTGTTAAACTCCATTCAAGATTATCAGGCGCGTCAGCGACGATTTGGTCAAACCGGTGAACAAATATCTCAATGAAAAAACTCGTTCCATTTATTCTTTTTGTTTTTGTTGTCGCTCAGGCACCGCCATCTTTTAAACTGAAGGAGGTACGGGTTGAGGGGAATAAAGAAACCAGTGAAAATATGGTTCTGTATACTGCTGGCTTGCAGGCGGGTCAGGATGTATCTACCGAAGACTTTCGCCGTGCAGTAAAACGCTTATGGGAATTAGGTGTTTTCAGCAATATTCAAATTCATTTTGAGGGTGAATCGCCGGAGGGGATTCTCATTTCTATTGAAGTTGAGGAATCTCCCGTGCTTGGTAAAGTCGTTTTTAAGGGGAATAAAAAACTTAAAGATCGAAAATTTAAAGATGAAATTTCGTTCCAACGCGGGATGCGTATTAAACCAAATTTCATGATAAAAACGATTAATAAAATGAAAGAAATGTACATGGAAGATGGGTATTTCCTGGCGACAATTACCAGCGAAATGATACCTTCAGAATCAGGGAATGAAAATGGAAAACAGGATATTGTTTTTACAATAAAAGAAGGTAAAAAAGTTAAAATAAAGGATATCGTTATTGAAGGGAATATCAATAATTTTGGCTGGGTGGCTACAAAACCCTGGCTCCCCCTTCCAACTGCTTTTCGTAAAAAGTTAACACTTGTTAAACTCAGGTGGCAACTAAAAGAAACAAAAATCAGATCTTGGTGGAAATTTTGGGCTCCAGCCTTTGATCAGAAAAAATACATCGAAGACAAAGACGCCCTGATTACTTTTTATCGTGACGAAGGCTATCGAGACTTTACAATACTATCCGATTCAGTTTATTATGAACCTAAGAAAAAAGGGTTGGTGGTTCATATCAACGTGAATGAAGGGAGTCGTTATAAATACCGAAATTTCACATGGGAAGGTAATGCCTTGTACGAAACTGAAATTCTTGAAAAAACGCTGAATTTGGGTGAGGGTGATTATTATAGCAAATCCGGGTTTGAGGAAGCTGTATTTCAGAATGTTCAAAGTTTATATATGGATCGCGGTTATTTATATAGTAGTATTGAGCCGTTTTTTACACCAGTAGGTGAAGATTCCATTGATGTTCATTTTTCCATAACCGAGAACAATAAAGTATATATTCGGAATATCAATATTTATGGAAATGATAAAACGCGTGAAAATGTCATTCGTCGTGAATTGGATGTTTTCCCCGGTGATTTATTCCGTCGAACTCTGTTGCAGCGCAGTATGCGAAAACTGAATGTATTGAATTATTTTGACCCCACCTCATTAAGCCCAAATGTCATCCCAGTTGATGAGGATGAAATTGATCTTGATATTACACTTGCAGAAAAATCATCAGATAAGGCCAGTGCGAACATCGGTTTTACAGGGATTTATGGGATGACTGGTGGAGGGAATATTGAATTCAATAACTTTTTAGGCAAAGGTCAGATTCTCACATTCGGATTTAATGTAGGCACGCAAGTATCTGTGTATAACAATTATGGAAAGCCAGGGAAATACGAAAGTGTTGAAATGCGGTTTATGGATCCCATGTTTAAAGATACACCCAATCGTATCGGGTTTTCCCTGTTATATCGGTTTAGAGGTCAAGGGAATTCATTTTATTTTTATCCATTTGATGAAAGAACCCGAGGGGGATCCATTCAATGGGGTCGTCGGTTAAAATGGCCGGATGATTATTTTAGGGCCTATTGGGAAATGTCCTATACAAGACGAGAATATAGCGGAGACGATGAAACACTTGACCAGTATTTCGGCAGTTTTAGAAAATCAACCGGTATTAGTTTAAAACAGTCCATTAGTCGAGATAGTCGGGATCGAGCTGAATTTCCAACACAAGGTTCGAGTGCAACATGGGTATCCACATTTTCCGGTGGTATTTTTGGTGGAGATGAAAACTACCATAAACATGTTTTGACTTTAGACTGGTATACGCCTACATTCTGGAAATTTGTTTTAACCAGTTCTTTAAAAATGGGAACCATTCGAATGTTAAATACGGGTAATGGTAGTTTTACGTACATTCCACCCTATGAACGGTTCATTATGGGTGGTAACGGGATTCCCTATGGAACGATGATGAGGGGATATCCGGATAATTCTATCGGACCCACAACAACACAGGGACGTGGGATTGGTGGAAATACAATGTTTAAGTATTCGACTGAATTCAGAGTTCCCTTTTCTGAAAATCCGGTTGTATATGCAATGCTGTTTGCAGAGGCAGGAGGTGTTTGGAATGATACCCGACTCTTAACGCCCATGGGATTCCCGAGAAGGAATCCATTGGAACTTAAACGATCTGCCGGTATTGGCATCAGATTTTTTATGCCCATGATTGGAATGCTTGGTTTCGATATGGGATATGGTTTTGACGATATTACAGGGGATGGAAACCCCCAAGGATGGGAATACACAATCATTTTTGGAAGATAAAATTAAACCAAGGAGTTAAATGTGATTCGACACACTATCAAAATCATTAGTATCGCAACAATAATGTTGTCTGCCTTACTAATGGCACAAAATAAAATTGGATTTGTTCAATCCGACCGTATTCGCGCAGAATACGAAGAGTTCAAAGACGCAGAAGCCCAGCTTCAGTTGGAATACCGCCAGGTGAATGCTCAGTATAACAAAATGGTTGTTGAACTTGACAGTATTAAACAAGCGTTTGAAACTCAACGTCTTATGAGCAGTCCAGAATGGCGGAAAGAAAAGGAAGCTGAACTGATTGGACGTGAACAGACTATACAGAAATTTCAAGTTACGATGGTTGGCCCTGAAGGGGAACTTTATCGCAGACAAGCCCAATTGGAATTTGATATTCTTTCAAAAGTGAAGCGTGCTGTGGATAAAGTAGCCGCTGCAAAAAATATCGATTTTATTATCGATGGTTCTGTCGCATTACTCTACGGAAATCCAACCCATGATTTGACCGATGATGTTTTATTTGAATTACGCAAGTACAACGTATCGGACAGTGAAGATTCACCTAACAAGAAATAACTTCGGTCATTGGCCACTTTAAAAGAACTGGCTGACATTATACAGGGCACTGTAGTCGGCAATTCTAAATTGAAAATAGAAGGTGTCTCTACGATTCAGGATGGAAAACCTGAAACAATTACTTTTATTGCTCATCCTAAATATTTCAAATTTGTTCAATCAACGGGTGCATCTGCTGTGATTGCATCTAATGTTGAAAATTTGGTGGGGAAAGATGGGATTATTGTGGAAAATCCTCAATGGGCAATTGCAAAAATACTGGGTTATTTTTCACCCCAGTATTCCACCCCACAAGGAATTCATGATACAGCAATTATTGACCCAGATGCTGTGATGGGAAAAGAAGTTTCCATTGGACCATACACCATCATTGAAAATGGGGTTGTCATCGGTGACAATGTGGTTATTGGGGCTAATAATGTGATTAATGAAGATTCTGTTATTGGGCATGATTCTGAAGTGAAAAGTAATGTCCATTTTTATCCCCGGACTATAATTGGCGAAAGATGTATCATTCATTCCGGCACCGTTCTTGGATCTGATGGATTTGGGTTTGTAAGTCAAAAAGACACCCATTTAAAGATTCCCCAGAATGGAAAGGTTCTTATTGGGAATGATGTGGAAATAGGTGCAAATTGTACGATAGACCGGGGGACAATTGATAACACAACCATTGGAGAAATGTGTAAATTTGATAATGGTGTCCAAATTGCCCACAATGTTACCATTGGAAAAGGCTGTTTATTAACAGCCCACGTTACAATCGCCGGTAGTACAAAAGTTGGAGACTTCTGTCTATTCGGCGGGCAGGCCGGTGCGATTGACCATGTTACCATCGGTGATCGAGCAGTGTTTGCCTGTTACACTGTGGCAATGAAAAATCTAGCCGGCGGAAAGGTTTATTCCGGAGTTCCTGCTCGGGAAATAAGAGAAAAAAACCGTCAGGATGCTGTTCACGTAGAGGTAAAACAGTTGAAAAAAAGATTAAACCAATTAGAAGAAAAATATAAAGTGATATCTTAAATGGGTCTCATAAAATATCAGCGGACTATCGGAAATGAAATATCCTGTACAGGTACAGGCCTCCATACCGGCGTCGAAACAACAATCACTTTTAAACCTGCTGCGGAAGATTTTGGCATTCGTTTTAAACGAATGGATGTGGATGGCGGCCCCGAAATTCGTGCAGACATTGATCATGTCGTTGATATATCTCGTGGTACAACCATAGAAGAAAATGGTGTCAAGATTCATACTGTTGAACATGCTTTAGCTGCTTGTGTCGGGATTGGCTTGGATAATGTTTTAATTGAATTGACGGAAAAAGAACCGCCGGTTATGGATGGCAGTTCAATTGATTTTGTAGAAGCATTACTCAAAAGCGGAATTGTGAAACAAGATGCTCCTCGAAATTATCTACATATCGATGAAGCGGTGGGTTATTCTGATTCTGAACGGGGGGTGGATATTCATATCATGCCATCGGATCAGTTTCGGATCACGTTTATGATAGATTATAAATATAAGTCATTGGGAACCCAATTTACGACTATGGATCAGCTGGAACAAAATTTTGCAAAAGATATAGCCCCCGCACGAACTTTCTGTTTTTTAAGTGAAGTTGAAACATTAAAAGAAAATGGCCTTATTCAAGGTGGAAATCTGGATAATGCTGTTGTAATTGTTGATAAGGAAATTGATCATTCTGAAGCAGACAACCTCAGGGGATTATTTGGAATTAAGCAAGAAATCAGTCTGGGCGCCAATGGAATTTTAAACGGGAAAAAATTACGATTTGATAATGAACCTGTCCGCCATAAAGCATTAGATTTAATTGGAGATTTAGCCCTGTTAGGCATGCCTTTACAAGGGCATGTTATTGCATCAAAAAGCGGACATGCGGCAAATGTTGAATTGGTAAGACGAATCAAAAAAGTCTATGAAAAAAAAATACTTCGTCAGCGTTTTCAAAAAAATAGTTCATCAGATATTTTGTTTGATATTAATTCAATTTTAACACTTCTTCCCCATCGATATCCATTTGTTTTGGTTGATAGAATTATTGATATTACGCCTGGAGAAAAATTAACCGCTATTAAAAATGTAACCATTAATGAACCATTTTTTCAGGGACATTTCCCCAATCAGCCAGTCATGCCTGGCGTATTGGTTTTAGAGGCCATGGCGCAGGCTGGTGCTTTTTTAGTACTGAATAGTGTGGATGACCCAATGAAAAAGAATATGTTTTTCACTTCCTTATCTGATGCAAAATTTCGCCAACCAATTATTCCGGGCGATCAACTTCGCCTAGAGATGGTATTAGAAAAGTTTAAGCTGGGAACTGCTTTACTTGTAGGAAAGGGTTATGTAGATGATAAACTGGTTGCAGAAGGCAAGCTGAAAGCTACGGTGGTGGACCGGGCAGGAGCCTGACGCCATCCCAATTCATCCCACAGCAATTATATCGTCCAAAGCCGATCTGGGTCAGAATGTATCAATTGGTGCCTATACATTAATCGAGGATAATGTCACCATTGGTGACGGCACATCCATCGGCAATTACAATACGATCTGTGATGGAACCACTATGGGTTCCAATTGTACTATTTATCATAATTGCTCCATTGGAGAAGCCCCACAAGATTTGAAATATGCCGGAGAGAAAACCCAAGCTATTATCGGGGACAATGTTATCATTCGTGAATCTGTTACCGTCAATCGAGGAACAATCGCTTATGGAAAAACCGAAATTGGAAATAATGTTTTATTAATGGCATGTGCACATATTGCTCATGATTGTATTATCGGAAACCATACTATTATGGCGAATTTAGCTACCTTAGGCGGGCACGTTGAACTGGGAGAATATGTCAATTTAGGGGGTGGTGTTTTGGTACACCAGTTTGGCAAAATTGGTTCTCATTCTTTTATCGGCGGCGGTTATCGTGTTGTGCAGGATGTACCACCATTCATCATCGCAGCCGGTGAACCAATGCGCTTCGGTGGAATTAATAAAATAGGGCTTCAGCGCCGTGGGTATTCAGATGAAACGAGATCACTTATTAAAAAAGCATATCGGTATTACTTCATTTCAAAAATGAATAGATCAGATGCTATAAAAAAAATAAAATCAGAATTACCCGCCACAGATGAGATAAATGCGATTGTTCAATTTATTGAATCCAGTGAGCGAGGGATTATCTAATAAGAAGGCCTTGCAAAGCCCTCTTATCGTTTCCTTAGGATTGGTGTGATGCGATATATATTACATATTTTATGTATTTCAGTTTCACTGGGGCAATGGACAACTTTTCAATCGAATGAATTTTCTAATTCGTCAAAAAAATCAAAAACAATATTTCGAACAGCAGGATTTGCCACCACACACAATTTTCCCATAGACATAACAGAGAAGAATCGAATTGCTATAGGGCTATCAACGTTAAAAGGAGTTTCAGCAAATGGATTTCTCCCAATGATTAGCGGAAAAATGACAGTTTCTTGGAACTTATCTCTAAGAGGAAGAATGACAGCATATTCTGCAGAAGAAGGTACGATTCAAGCCTATGGGTGGGGATTGTCTTTAAACCCGAGTAAAGACAAAGAGATTTCAAAATGGATCATAAATCTGGATTCAGGGAAATTAAATTCAAATGATGCACTAATTGTTTCAGCCATACAGGCAAGCGCAGCCCGTCAATATAATTTAAATAAATTTCCAGTCTATGTTGGCTTTGGACTGAACATTTTAAATGCGAATCCGAAATCACTTTTGGATAAAGAATATCAAGGGAAAAAAGAAATTCAAACAAATTTTATTAATGTTGGAACAAAAATCTCAATGGGTGGTTTGAGTTTGATTCCGCAACTTTGGTTCGGATCCCAATATTCCATGGTATCTGTAAATATTGTGGGTACTTTTTAATTATGAAAAAAATATCTATACTCGGCTCAACTGGTTCGATCGGGGTCAATGCTCTAGAAGTAATTGATCATTTAGGCGATGCTTTTTCTGTCACTGCCTTAAGTGCAAATAAAAATGGAGAGCAACTGGTTGAACAAGCAAAAAAATATCACCCGGAGTCAATTTCGATTATTGATGAGGATTCTGCGCAATATGTCCAGTCTGAATTAAAAAACTCAGGGATTAAAATTTTCACTGGACGCAATGGATTGCTCGAGATGGCGTGCCGCAGCGATTTAGATATTATGCTAAATGGATTGGTAGGGTCATCGGGAATGGAGCCAACATTGAATGCGGTAAAAGCTGGGGTTGATGTGGCACTCAGCAATAAAGAAAGTTTGGTGATGGCCGGTGATATTATTGAACGGGAAAAGAAAAAATCGGGTGTTCACATTTTCCCAGTAGATAGTGAGCATTCCGCTATTTGGCAATGTCTGACCGGTGAAACCATGGATGATGTGGAGCGCATTATTCTCACCGGAAGTGGTGGCCCGTTTCGGGCTCGACCAATAGATACATTTAAGGATATAACACCTGAAGATGCGTTGAATCATCCGAATTGGGATATGGGGAATAAAATTACGATTGATTCAGCAACTATGATGAATAAAGGATTGGAAGTTATTGAAGCACGGTGGTTGTTTGGAGTGGAATCAGATAAAATAGATATTGTAATCCATCCTCAATCCATCATTCATTCCATGGTAGAATTCAAGGATAAATCTGTAAAAGCACAGCTCGGGGTACCGGATATGAAAATACCAATTCAGGTTGCACTCACATATCCACGCCATGCTTTGGCCACTTGGGAATCGCTGGATTTGATAAAAATTGGGTCACTGACATTTGAAGCACCTGATTTAAATCGATTCCCATGTATTAATTTGGCTTATCAAGCATTGAAACAGGGTGGTACAACATCGGCTGTATTAAATGTTGCGAATGAACAATCGGTATATCGTTTTTTAGACGGTAATATCGGGTTCATGGAAATCCCTGAAATTATTGAAAAGGCTTGTGAAGTGCATGAATGGAATAACCACCCATCTTTAGATGAATTAGTTCATTTAGAAAAGTGGGTAACCGATTTTGTGCAAACGTTTAAAAGCAAATATGTTTAAACATAAATCAATCACATAATTTTGAAGAAATAAATTAATGACTACTTTAATTGCAACAATCATTTTACTCGGTGTTTTAATATTTATTCATGAATTAGGCCATTATCTTGCAGCGCGTTCGATTGGCGTTCGAGTAGAACGCTTTTCTGTCGGATATCCACCCCGTCTTATGACGTTCACATCGATACCTGATGGTTGGGAGTTTCGATTGTTTTTTTATCGAAAGAATGATGAAGGAAAATTGACATGGGGTCCAATAAAGTCAACCATAATTTCTCGACCTGGCCGGAAAGGAAGTGGTACAGAATACTGTTTTGCTGTTATTCCATTTGGTGGTTATGTGAAAGTGGCAGGCGTGATTGATGAAAGTATGGATGCAACGTTTGAACATAAACCCTACGAACTCATGAGCAAATCTAAATGGCAGCAAATTTGGTTTATGAGTGCCGGTGTTATCATGAATACATTATTGGCTTTTATCATATTTACAGGATTATCTAATTATACTGGTAAACCTGTTGTTTCTAAGGAACCAATAATCAGTGAATTACTTCCGGGACTTCCGGCAGATATTGCTGGATTAAAATCTGGAGATATAATTGAAAGAATCGAAGGGGAAAGAATATCAACTTGGGATGATCTGACAACCGAAATTCATAAACGTCCCAATCAAAATATCGATATTCAATATTCGAGAGATAGAAAATCAGAATTTATTTCTTTTAAAACGAGTTTTCGACTTAATCCCACCACAGGAGATACAATGGGTGTGATTGGTATTTATCCGGAATTTGAATATCAGCCGATTACTTTTTCTGAGAGTGTCAATATGGGTATGGTTGCCACTGCCAGGGGATTTGGAATGATTATTCTCTCAATACGAATGTTGAGCTCGGGTCAAGCATCTATCAAAGAAATCGGAGGTCCAATTATGATTGCCCAATTGGCTGGTGAAACGGCCCGGGCAGGATGGATTCCTTTTTTATCGCTCATGGCATTAATTAGTTGTAATCTTGCTTTTATTAATGTGCTTCCTATCCCAGGGTTAGATGGTGGTCATATTTTTCTAACAATAATAGAAGGTATTATTCGCCGACCTCTATCCATGAAAATGCGAATGACCATTCAACAGATTGGCATGGCTTTATTATTGATGCTGATGATTACAGTAATTGTGAATGATGTAGGACGATTATTTGGGAATTAAACCAACGATAGACTATAATATTTTAACTAATATTTTTTAACAATAGCGTCATAGATCCAAATTTCATTTTAATTTGAATCTTCACAGGCAGTCGCTTGGCATCGTCACTGATCCAGATTTGCATATCACCCTGGTTTTTAAACAGGTTTTTCCCTTCTCTGAATGGGCGTATTACCTTACATAAAAATGTTCCCACAGGTGAATTAATAATTTCTTTCCCAGTCATTTGCAAATTATAATGTACGATTTTTCGACCTTCAAAAGATGTAAATGACATGATCTCTTTTTCTTTTAAGGGAATCGTTCGTAGGTAGTAAAACATGGAAAAAGGGTCTCGGGCCTTAAAATCAATTTCAACTTCTTTAGTTTTCGTTCGGGCAATTCCTTGGTCATAATCAAACGTAATATCTACCGATTTTTTATAGGAACCTTCATGAATATTTTTCTTTAGTCGATGGGTAAAAAATTTTTCACTGTCCATCCAAATATCAATTTGATCACGAATTTTAAATAATTGATTAGCCAATCCTTTTGTCTGCGCAGAAAAAGATATATGATACGCATCCTTCCCATGAATTTCTTCTATTCCAGATACGTAAAGTTCTGCTTGTCCCACGGGAATTAAATTGAATTCAGCTGAATATTTTAAGGATTCACCTGCCTTGAAGGGGACATCTTTTGCTGAGGTGAAAGACAGAATTAATATGATAAATAAAAATTGTTTCAAGATCGAATTACTTTCAGTTTTGATTTTTCCAGTTTATAAATCGTAGAACCAGAAGATTGAGGAAGTGAGCCATCGTCAATCAGTAAGTCAAACTCTCCATCAAACTCGGCAATGATTTCATCTGGATTATTAAAGGGGTCCTGTCCAGATCGATTAACTGATGTTGTCGTGATTGGAAATCCAAGTTTATCACATAGGATTGGACCAAAGGAATGAGCAGGGATCCGGATACCCAACGTACCATCCTCTCCCATAATGGAAGGATGAACGATTCCTTTTTTTACAGGTAAAATGATTGTTGTAGACCCGCGCAAATATTGTTTCACCATTTCCCAGTCTTCATATGTAATGTCAGCCCAGGAAAGGACCGTACTGGAATTAGGCGCAATAACACTAATGGGAGCAGTCCGCCCTTTAATTTTATTGAGTCGTTTAATGGCAGTTTCATTGCGGGCATCCACGCCAAATCCATATAATGTATCGGTGGGATAAACAATAATTCCACCATACAGAATAGCATTCCCGGCCGCTTCAATAACATGTTTAGACGAAGCGTTAATTCGATCAGTTGTTTTTTTATTCATTTTTATGCTCGCGTTTTCCATTTACGGTGAAACCAAAAATAATGATCTGGATATTCCCTTACTTTTTCTTCAAGCATTGTGGTATATGTTTGGGTAATCGCTTCTATGGAAGCGCCACCGTTCAATTCAATTTTTGCAAATGAAATAACAACAGTACCATCTTTTTCTTTATGGGCCACAGAAAAAACCATGGGCGCCCCTGACTTCATGTGGAAAATGGCAGATCCTTTTGGTGTGGAAGATGGTTGACCAAAAAAATTCACAAATACACCTCGTTTTTTGGCATCCTGATCGCTGGCAAGGATAAGCATATTATTTTCCTTGAGTAGTTCATACATTTTATCTAATGAAGATTTTCGATATAAATGTTTCATGCCATAAGATTCCCGAAGTTCCTTAACAAAGACATCTGCCCCTCGGTTACCTTGGCGCTGAATGATCCCCCAAACAGGGTACCCATTTTTTCCCAGCCACGATCCTAATATTTCCCACAATCCAAAATGGGCAGAAATAATGAGAACCCCCTTACCTTGTTTGGTTGCTTCATCAATAATATATTGATTTTCTACACGAAAATTGATTGATTCAAATGAATTTGGAAATGCCAACAATGTCATAAAATTTGTGCTGACTAAACGGTAAGACCCTTTTAAGACATTTTTAATCCAAGCATCGCTTTTATTTGGGAAAGCTGTTTTTATATTTTGAATTGCTTGCTTTTTTCGGACAGGAATGCGGTTAAAAACGAAAGCACCTAGTTTATGAGCAAACCGGAATCGTGCTGAATTCGGCAATCTTCGAAGACGCCGGGAAATCACATGTAGTAGCCGATATGTGAATTGTTCTTTGAGGGTCATAAATGGTTTTTCCTCTCTATCCCATAGCAAGGGAAATTACCTATAAAATCCTGTTACCATCATTGTTTTTATCGAAGATAACGGCTAAACTTAGGTGAATGAACCAGCGCATATTACTCATACTTCTTTTCATCGTTTCCTTTGGACAATCCCAAATTGTCTACAAAGTACCGATTCATGATACCATTGATTTAGGTCTTCCTCCTTTTATTGAGCGCAGTATTCAGATGGCAGAAGCGGATAGTGCTGCCGCCATCATTTTTGATATTGACACATTTGGCGGAAGATTGGACGCGGCGACCCAAATAAAAGATGCGATTCTCAGCGCAAAGATTCCAACAATTGCATTTATTAATCGCCGGGCCATTTCTGCTGGTGCGTTGATTTCATTATCCTGTGAAAAAATATTTATGACCAGTGGTGCAACCATTGGCGCCGCCACCGCTGTAGATATGTCGGGGAAAAAAGGCAGTGAAAAAGTGATTAGTTATATGCGGGAAGAAATGGCTGCCACCGCAGAGAGCCGAAATCGTAATGTGGATATTGCCAAAGGGATGGTGGATGAGGAATTGTCATTTACCCATTTGGTTATTGATGGTGATTCTATAGAAGTTCAGGATTTGGAAGGCCGTAAAGAAGGTAAACTAATTACACTCACAACAGAATTAGCGTTGAAATACGGCATTGCAAATGAAGAACAAGAAACATTTGATGAATTACTGATCGCACTTGATTTAGAAGATGCAGAAGTAATTAGAACTGATGAAAACTGGTCAGAGGCATTTGTTCGTTTTTTAACCAATCCGGTTGTGGCATCATTGCTAACCACATTTGGGTTTTTAGGAATTTTATTTGAACTTCAAAGCCCCGGTTGGGGAATCCCCGGGTCTGTCGGATTGGTTTGCTTAGCATTATCACTGGGTGCGTCTTTCATCGCCCGACTGGCGACTATGACGGATGTCTTAATTATTATTGCAGGGATTGGGCTTCTCATTTTAGAAATGGTTGTTATCCCAGGATTCGGTGTTGCGGGGATTGGGGGTATTTTGCTGATTTTATGGGGGTTATATGAATTACTGTTACCGGATATTCCGATTGGGGCTGAAGTTGAATCTATGGCCTTATGGGGATTAGTCATTGGTATCATTGGCGGGTTAATTGGTTTGGTTCTGCTGTTTAAATTAATGACCAAAACGGATTTTTGGCAAAAACTGACTTCCCCGGGTGTAGAAGGGGCAGAAGCGGGCTATAGTACATCGGTAGGTTGGGAAGGATTAGTTGGAATGGAAGGGGAAACACAATCTGATTTAAGGCCTTCCGGTTGGGTGATGACAAATAGTCAACGTGTATTTGTTGTGAGTGAAGGCGATTTTATTGAAAAAAATTGTAAGGTAAAAATCCTCTCGGTTGATGGAAACCGAGTGGTTGTAAGAAAACTAAACTCAGAGGAGTAAATCATGGATATAGTTGGAATTTTAATGTTAGCAATGTTAATTATTTTTGTTTTTCTATTATTTTATTTTGTCCCGGTGGGTATGTGGATTCAAGGTGTTGTGAGTTTGGGTATCGGTCGCATTACGATTATTGATCTCATCCGTATGCGATTGCGAAAAATCGCACCCCGCCTGATTGTGGATGGTATGATTAATACCCACAAAGCCGGCATTACCAGTGTAAAAGCTGATATGCTGGAAACACATTTTATGGCAGGTGGTAATGTTGCCAATGTGGTTTTTGCATTAATTGCGTCTGACAAAGCAAATATTCCACTGACATTTGAGACGGCCACCGCCATTGATTTAGCCGGACGAGATGTAAAAACCGCTGTCGAAACCAGTGTGTATCCAAAAGTAATTGATGCGCCACAGGAAGGGTTTCTGTCTGCCGTTGCCAAGGATGGTATTGAATTAAAAGCACGAGCCCGCGTAACGGTCCGAACCAACATCCCCGGTTTAGTTGGTGGCGCCACAGATGATACCATTATTGCCCGGGTCGGTGAAGGAATTGTCAGCGCTATAGGCTCATCCATGAGCTATGGTGGTGTTCTTGAAAATCCCGATAATATTTCCAAAGCTGTATTGCAAAAAGGCTTGGATGCGGGAACGGCCTTTGAAATTTTATCCATCGATATAGCCGATCTGGATGTAGGTAAAAATGTGGGCGCTCAACTTCAGGCCGACCAGGCAGAAGCGGACCTTCGCGTTGCCCAAGCCAGAGCAGAAACACGTCGCGCCATGGCTGTTGCAGAAGAGCAGGAAATGAAAGCGCGGACACAAGAAATGCAAGCCAAAGTTGTAGCATCAGAGGCTGAGGTGCCCTTAGCGATGGCTCAGGCTTTTCGTGAAGGGAAATTGGGTGTATTCGATTATGTGAATATGCGGAATATTCAAGCCGATACATCCATGCGTGAATCCATTTCCGGTGGATCTAGTGAAAAATTGTCCAAGGATGATGATTAAATGGAAGGATTGGGTTATTGGCTCTTTTTGGCGGTAATGTACCTGCTGTCTGCGCTAATGAAAAAACGCAAGCAGCAGGCTGCCCGCCAAGATAGAGAACCAGAGGAATTGGGGCCTCAACCGCAAGGATCCCAAAATCCATTTAAATCTGATTTTCTACAAGATTTATTTGGGGATATGAAGGAGTTTGTCAATGAAGCGCAGGAAGATGTTTCAGAAAAATTCGACGTTAATGAAATCAATGAAGTAGTTGAAGCGCCAGAAACTGCCCATATTCCAGTGGAACAGGATCACGTCGTGTTTGAAGATTTATCTAACCCGGATTCGGAACCCCTTCATAAAAAATATCAATTTTGGAAAGAACCAAAACAAAACAGATATTCTTTTATTCCACAATTTAATAATATGAATGATTTGAAACGGGCTATTGTGATGAAAGAAATATTTGATACACCTAGGGGATTACGTAGAAATATTCGATAAAGTTGTTCTCAGATTTATCGTTTTACTCTTAATCCTTTATCTTCATTGATAAAAATCCAGGCGGCAACTTTTCCAATATTCATGGGATGATCTACATTCCAATACTGAACACCATGATGATGCAATGAACTGGTATCTTCTTTTTTTATACTATCAATATAGGAAAGGATTTTTTCAATACGATTTTGCCATATTTTCATATTGTTTTCCCGAAGGTCTACCCATCCGGCATAAGACCAGTCATTAATATTATCATCATCCATAGATATTGAATTTCGACCTAATTGTGTAGGGATTTTAACCTCAGGCCCCCGCAATAATCGCTTCCCGTCTGCTAAAAGAATTGGAATTCCAATAGATATAATCTGGGATCTTAGTTCAAGATTATTTTGAATCATGTTCTCTGCTTGTTCTGATAGTATTTTTGGGCCCCTTGTCAACACGCACCTTAAATCACCACAAACTTTTTTCAAAATATTGGCTTCATGAAGAATTTTGGATAAGCGGGGCGGACCTAACATTTCGAAAGCAATACTTTCAACATTATGTTCTTTTTGAAGGCGCTTCATTTCATCTAGAGCATGGTGTCGCATATACCCCGCACGATACGTCGGGCCCATAATTGAATTATCTAGTGCATTGAGTATATCATGCCCAGTACTATCGCCTAATATTTCCAAAATAACATTTGATGCAATTTCCTCTGGTGTAACAAATTCCATCTGTCCCGCAGACGTAATTGTTTCAAACTCCCCCTGAGAAAAAATTCCATTTTCTCCCGTATCTATAAAAACCGATTTTAGCGTATCATTCAGGGGTTCCCAGGTTTTGTTTGAAGAATAATTAAATGAAGTGGATAATTCCAATGCATGATCAATTTTGCAATCATAAAGATGAATGGGTTGTCCATGTTTTGATATTTCTCCATACTGAATCCCTTTCCAGGCAATAGCGGCAGCGGGTTTGATTTCTTTCACAATGGGGCCATCGGGCGTACGGCCCATAAGAAACAAAAGCATAGTATGCGCCCCGGCTAATGAGGATTTACTTAACAAAACACGGGAAGGTTTCTCTTCGCTGTGGGTGTATGGAATATTCAAACCCATTCCACCAGTACCGGTGGTTCCAATTTTGATATATACTCCCGTACCATTCTCTACCATACTGGAATGTAAAATTTGGATATGCCGAATAATTTGAGGTGTATAAAGTGTTGTAAGCATTTTTTCTACTTCAGAAAACAGTTTGTCTTTCGATCCAGATTCAGATTCCATCTCCTTTTTTAAATTGTAGTATCCATTATATAAATCTTGATAGGCTAAAGCAGTTGCTGTATTAACCGTGTCTATAATAATATGAGGTTTATTTCTGGCGATAACTTGATTCAAAAATGAGGCATCTAATTTGTCTGTATTAAATGATTCCATAGTGTCTTGCATCAATTGCTTACGCTGATCTGGGTTTTCCAGCAATTCGGTTCGGGACAAATCCTTTTGGCTTTCCCGAACAAATATATTCCCCCATTCTGGTGTATAAGAAATATTGGGGAATTCGTTTTTCATTAATTGACAAGCTTCTAAAGCTTCAGATTTTTTGAGGGACAGGATAATAACTTCTTTTGGTTTATATACTGCTAGTTTTCGGAGAATTGCTGTTCCAACCAGTCCCCAACCGCCCAAAATTAGAACACGCCTTTTTTTAATATCCATTTTGAACACCTTTCAGCGCTAGGATTCCCAACGCAATTGAATTAAGTTTTGTTTTTATTGAATCAGATCGAGAGAGTAAAATAATGGGACATTTAGACCCGAGAATGATACCGGCTCCATTGACTTTTCCTAAGATCATGAGGCTTTTCACCGTAAAATTAATTGTTGATATATTGGGCCCGATGAAAATATCTATTTTACCTGCAATCTCTGTTTGAATTCCCTTTGCTTGAGCTGCTTTTTCAGAAAATGCCACATCCAACGCCATAGGGCCTTCTACATTTATTCTCACGTCTGTCGCGTATTTTTCTGCCATTGATTCTGCTAATATTGTTTCTGGTATTTTATCCACCACTTTTTCTATAAGAGATAAAAAGGCAATATTGGGTTTTTCAATTTGGAGTGCCTTAGCGAAATCCACTGCATTTTCCAGAATAGTTTCCATGATAGACTCGCTTAATTTTATGTTGACGCCCCCGTCTGTCATGAGCATCAGTCGATCATAATATGAAGATTCTAATACAGCAACATGGCTCAGGTTTTGATTTGCAATTAACCCATTATTTTTATCCATGACGGCCTGTAAAAGGATAGATGTTTCCACATCTCCTTTCATGATGAAATCTGCTTTTTTGTTTACCACGGCTAATACAGCATTTTTAGAAGCTACTTCCAGATTTTCATTTTTAAATATAATTTGTTTTATCCACCCTCTTTTATTCGCTTCATCCATCGTTTGATATATATAATCCTGAACTGGATTCACCACCGCTAACCGAACAGGAGGTAACCCATCAATAGCCTTGTAGATTTCATCAAATGACCGAATCATACATAGTCCTTTGCTGTTATCTCTCCCGTAAGAATCTGATAGACGCCTTTTGCAAGCGCTTCCAATTCAAAACTTCCCGGATATATAAAATGTGTTTCAATAAACAAGAGTCCTTGGGTGAGCTTTTGAATAAATGATTTGGATTGAACCAATCCACCCGTAAGAATCAACCCATTCACATTTCCGCATAGAGAAGCAAACATGGCGCCTATTTCCTTTTGGATTTGGTAAATCATCGCATTATAAATCAATTCAAATTGTCCATTACTCAGGTTTTTTTCCACAACACGAAGATCATTTGTTCCTAAATATCCTTTTAAACCACTTTCTTTTGTTAGACGATTTATCAGGTCTTCTTTTTGTATTTTCTCTTCATAAATTAAATGTAGTATTCCGAACAATGGCAACGCGCCTGCCCGTTCAACCGAAAAAGGCCCCATCCCCAAAAGTGCATCATTTACATCTAAAATGGTTCCATTTTTAACAGCTGCAATTGAAAATCCGCTGCCTAAGTGTGCAGCCACAAAGGAAGAGTTTTTTATATTTATTTCTAAATCGTCTGCCGCTTTTTGTGCACAGTATTTTATATTTAAAGCGTGGCTTCTGCTTTTCCGCTCAATGCCGGGTACACCGGACACTTTGGCGATTTTTATCATTTCATCTGTTGTGACAGGATCAACGATATATGTTGGCACAGGCCATTTTTCAGAAAGCCTGTTTGCCATGAGTGCACCCAAATTAGAAGCATGGTTGGCATAGGAGCCTTTTTGATACGCCTCGAGAATTAATTCATTTATAGAGTAAACACCACCGGGGAGAGGTTTTAATGGCCCACCCCGGACACCCATGGCATCAACTTTATTTACTTTAGTTAAAAATGAGCCTATTGCAGTAAGGCGAAAGTCTAATTGTTCAACGACATTTTCGAGTAAATCTTGAACTTGGTGATTAATAATCTTCCGGAACTTTTCTGACTGGTTTTCAAAAAGGCCAATCTCTGTTGAAGTTGCACCCGGATTAATGGTTAGTATAAAGAACGCAGGCCTCTTTAACTTTCATGAAATGAAGACATGATTCCTTGGGTACAAAAACCACTGGCCCGACATTCCGCCAATTTGGCTTTCAAATGGTTGTAATGCTCCACTTCCATTTCAGCTAATTCCAGCAAGAATAGTTTCATTTTTTTATCAGCCATGCGGTTGGCCACATCTTCATAATAATGTGCCGCTTTTTGCTCCTCTGCCATAGCAAAGGAAAGAATTTCTTCAACAGAAGCAAATTTATTTGGTTTTGGTTTCATTATTCCCCCTTACATTATTGTCGGTTGAGTAGCCAGTTCCATACCCCTTTCTAATGCTTGTTGATTAATTGGGATAAGATGATGGTGCCGTCCTGGCAGGACTTTAGTTAACGCTTTTAAAATAGATTCAATTTTTAATACAGGGTTTAATCCCAAATAAGTACCTAAAATAATCATATTCATTACCCGCTTAATATTCAGTTTTACCGCTTCCTTATTGGCTGGAATGTCCAAAATGGTGATATCACTTCGAGTGGGAGGTGTAAGTATATTGTTGGATTCATATATGATTTGCCCGCCCGGTTTAACTTTTGATTCAAATTTTGCCATGGACGGTTGGTTTAGAATAATGGCTGTATCAAAAGAATTAATGATAGGAGAACTGATCTTTTCATCATTTAATATAACGGTGCAATTAGCGGTGCCGCCCCGCATCTCCGGCCCATAGCTTGGCATCCATGATACATCTTTATTTTCCACCATTCCCCCATAGGCTAACGTCATACCCATGGATAAAACACCTTGTCCGCCAAATCCAGCTATGACAATTTCCTGTTTCACGCTATTTTCTCCGGCACTTTAATATCTCCGAGAGGATAGGTGCCCAGCATATTATCGTCCAGCCATTTGTTCGATTGAAGAGGGGTCATTTTCCAACCTGATGGGCAATTACTTACAACTTCAATAAAGCTGACGCCACCCTTGCCGTCTATTTGGTTTTTGAATCCCCGTAAGAGGGCTTTCTTTGTTTTCCGAACTGTTTTTGCAGAATTCACTGCTTGCCGTGTTACATAATAAGCCCCAGGAAGAATGGCAATCATTTCTGCAATATTTAAGGGATGTCCATGTATGGATAAGTCACGGCCAGTAGGAGTTGTAGAAGTCACGGATCCTTTCAGGGTTGTTGGAGCCATTTGTCCGCCGGTCATTCCATAAATCCCGTTATTGACAAATATCATGACAATATTTTCTCCCCGGTTTATGGTATGAATGGTTTCCGCTGTGCCAATAGCCGCTAAGTCACCGTCTCCTTGGTAAGAATAAATAATTTTGTCAGGAAGGACCCGTTTGATTCCGGTCGCTACGGCCGTGGCTCGTCCATGGGCGGCCTCCTGCATATCAACATCCATATAATTATATGAAAAAACCGAACACCCTACCGGTGCCACACCAATCGTTATATCTTGAATATTCAACTCTTGAACAACTTCCATGATCAAACGGTGAACGACTGAATGACCGCACCCTGGACAATAATGCATTGGAACATCAATTAGCGTATCGGGACGATCCCAAACGATATCCATTTTATCCAAATGTTCACATTGTACGGATTGGATGGATTTTGACATTAAAATATTTTCTCCATTTGTGGCGCAATTGAAATTGCGCGAATTTTTTCAAGAATTTCTTCCGGTTGAGGAATCACACCCCCGGTTCTGCCATAAAAATGTACCGGTACTTTTTCTCCCACCGCAAGACGGACATCTTCTACCATTTGTCCTGCATTCATTTCGACAGTTAAAATGGAATCCACTTTTTTGGTAAGTGCTCTTATTTGGCGATAAGGAAAAGGATAAAGAGTAATGGGGCGGAAAAGGCCGACTTTTAACCCCTCGTCACGGGCTAATTCTAATGCATGATGGGCAATGCGGGAAGAAAGTCCATAGGCTATGAGCAGAATTTCCGCATCGTCAGTTTTTGTCGCTTCAAAGCGAATTTCCTTATCGCAAATATCTCGATATTTTTCCTGAAGATGATTATTAATAATTTCCATTTTTTCCGGTTCAATATGAAGGGTGGTTATGACATGTTGTTTTCCATCCTTTTTTCCTCTAGTGGCCCAGGAAGAATGATCAACTTTATTTTTGACAATATCGTAATCTGGAAAAACGACCGGTTCCATCATTTGGCCAAGAGCACCATCTGCAAGGATTAAGACAGGTGTTCGATATTGGTCTGCTAAATCAAATCCTAAATAAGTGAAATTCGCCATTTCCTGTACACTGTTTGGTGCCAGGACAATTAAGTTATAATCCCCGTGACCGCCGCCTTTGACAGCTTGAAAATAGTCACTTTGGGCAGGTTGAATAGTTCCCAATCCAGGACCGCCTCGCTGAACATTTACTAAAAGGCAAGGGAGTTCGGCAGAAGCGATATATGAAATTCCTTCTTGCATGAGGCTGAATCCCGGTGAAGAAGTACTGGTCATGACCCGTTCCCCACACCCTGCAGCGCCATATACCATATTAATGGCTGCCACCTCGCTTTCGGCCTGAAGAAATACACCGCCACGACTATTGAGTTGGGCAGACATATATTCCAATAATTCGGATTGGGGTGTAATGGGGTAGCCAAAATAGGCTTTAACACCGGCACGGATTGCCGCTTCCGCTATGGCCTCATTTCCCTTCATTAAAATTTTTTCGCTTACACGTTTTTTCATGAGATGGATACCGATATGTTTTTTGAATCGATTGAAGCCATTGGGGCGGGCTTTATAATACGGTTTTTATTCTCTCGATATACGGTCATCACTGCTTCAGGGCAAACCAGGGCACAATTTGTACATCCTGTGCAGTTTTCTTCCACTAAGATAGCGTAATGATATCCTTTTTTGTTGATATTTTTACTCATATTTAACGAGTTTTGGGGACATGCATCGGTGCAGAGTTCACACCCCTTGCAATTTTCAATATTTATAGTGACGTGTCCGTGTAGTTTTGCCATTACAGTCCTTATTAAGATAAACAAATCCTGTATTCTAATTTAACACTTTTCACGGTTGATTATCAAGAAATGCAGGGAAATTAGAGAATATGGGAAGGAGGGATTTTTAGCCTCCCAGAAAACAGTTCAGGTTAATTTTTTTATAAGAGATTCAATATTTTTTTGGAGTTCGGTTTCTGTTCCATCATTATGTACGACAAAATCGGCCATATTGACTTTTTCTTCTTCCGGCCATTGGAATTCTACACGTTTTAATATTTCTTCACGAGAAAGCGTTTCGCGCCCCAATGCCCGCTCCATTCGATTTTTTAAATGAGCAGTCACAACAATCACATAATCCAAATGTGCATCAAACCCGGTTTCGTAAATCAAAGCTGCATCTACAATGAAAACCCCATGCTTTTTATCATTGAGGACACGATTGAACTTTTTATCAATAAGATCAAATATATAAGGATGAACAACTGAATTCAATCGCTGCTGGTGATCTTCATCTTGAAATGCAACTCGGGCCAATTTTTTTTTATCTACCCGCCCGGTACCATCAATTATATCGGTACCGAATTCGGAAATAAGTTCATGCTGAACAGTTTCGTTTGTTGTGATCAATTTTTTTGCTTCCTCATCAGCATCCAACACAAAGGCACCGAGTGATTCAAAATAACGGCTGGCAGTACTTTTACCACTGCCGATGCCACCAGTTAATCCCACTTTTAACATTTTATTTTAATACCTCTAAAATTCGATCTGTAATTTCAGGAATTTCACCTATACCATCGACTTCTTTCAACAAGTTTTTTTTACGATAAAAATCCAATAATGGTGCCGTTTGTTTCCAATATACGTTTTGACGCTGCCGAATAATATCAGGTGTATCATCACTCCGGCCGGACGCTTTTCCCCGCTTGATTAATCGCTGGACTAACCCATCCTCATCTGCAGTTAAACTAAGGGCGCAATTCAATGAATGAGAAAGGTCGTCCATGATATTAATTAGCCCACCAGCCTGTGGGATGGTTCTGGGAAAGCCATCTAGAAGATATCCATTCTGAGCATCATCTTTTTTCAACCGGTTATTCATCATTCCCAAGAGTACATCATCGGGGACAAGTGCACCCTTATCCATAAATGATTTAGCTTTTTCTCCAATTTCAGTTTTTGCAGCCATTTCGCCCCGGAGAATATCACCGGTTGATAAATGAATAATATTGTAATGTTCACAAATCCGTTTTGCCTGTGTGCCTTTTCCCACGCCGGGGGGACCTAAAAATATAAGACGCATCTCTACTTTCCTGTTTGTTATTTAAATGAGTATTCCCGCAACGGTAGCCGTAAGCCAGGATGCCAGTGCACCGCCAACCATTGCCTTCGTCACTAATTTAGCTAAATCTTTTTTTCGTTCTGGAGCCATTCCGCCAATTCCCCCCAACTGAATTCCAATTGAACCAAAATTTGCAAAACCACATAATGCATAACTGGCAATAATGGCTGTTCGTTCTGATATTTGGCCTTCGGAAATGATATCTTTCAAATCTCCATAGGCAATCAGTTCAGTAAATACAATTTTTTTACCCATAAGCATTCCCATTTGGCCTGCTTCTTCCCAGGGGACTCCCATGGTCCATGCCAACGGTTTAAATGCAATGGCAAGGATAGCATCCATTGATGTGCCTGCAAATCCCAGTAAGTAATTCACCAGGGCGACGATAGAAATAAAGGCCACAAGCATCGCACCCACATTTGCTGCAAGTTTCAACCCATCCGTGGCGCCATTCCCTAATGCTTCCATTGCGTTGGAGCTGGTTTGTTCAACATGAATTTTCAAATCACCCATGGTTTCAGATGATTCCGTTTCCGGATAAATAATTTTTGCAATGACCAAAGCAGCCGGCGCAGACATTACGGATGCGGCTAAAAGGTGTCCTGCAATTCCGGGTATATCCGTGAGCCATTTAACGTAGATAGCCAGGACGCCCCCAGCCACGGTAGCGAATCCGCCAACCATAACAGCCATGAGTTCTGATTGGGTCATTTTACCAATGAATGGACGAATCATTAGAGGTGCTTCAGTTTGCCCGACAAAAATATTGGCTGAGACACTGAGTGTTTCTGATCCGCTGGTTCCCATTGATTTTTGCATGGCTCGGGCAATCCATTTCACGATGAACTGAATAATACCCAAATGGTAAAGGACTGCCATGAGGCTGGAAAAGAAAATAATAGTAGGCAAGGCACGAAACGCAAAGTTAATGAGTGATGGATGGAACCCAACATTAGGGACAAATGATGTAAATAGAAAATCACTGCCAGCATCAGAGAAACTGATCAATTTGGAAATGACTTTATCCAAAAAACCAAATACGGGTTTTCCCATGGGTGTTTTTAAAATAAAGAGAGCAAAAATAAGCTGGAGGCCTAATCCCCATCCAACAATCCGAAAGTTAATCTGTTTTCGATTATTTGACATGGCCACCGCAATACCCAAAAGCGTTATAACTCCCAACAATCCAATCATTTATTCCTCCGGTGGTTCAAAACAATTCCTGCAACGTGCTTCATACACATCTGTTTCTCCAATGACAACTTGTTCAGAATCCTGCGTCAAACGCTGATTGCATGAAGCTGGATCTCCGCATTGAATACAAATGGCGCGAAATTTATCCAGATAATCTGCTTCACACATGAGTGTCGGCATGGGTCCGAAAGGTATACCACGATAATCTGTATCCAGCCCCGCCACAACGACGCGCTTATTATTTTGGGCTAGCAATTTGCATACTTCTACAATATCATGTCCAAAAAACTGTGCTTCATCAATACCGATAACATCAATTTCTTCCGAGTTATGCAATATTTCTTGGGCATTTTTCACTAACATGGATTCTAACTTTGATTGATTATGGGATACCACATGGTTTGAACTATATCGATCATCAATTTTTGGTTTAAAAATAAGGGTTTTCATTTTTGCAATTTCGGCGCGGCGAATTCTCCGAATCAATTCTTCCGTTTTTCCGCTGAACATACTGCCGCAGATGACTTCAATCCAGCCTGCGTTTTGGGGTGTGAGTGTCATTTTCTACTCATGATGAAAAAATATGTACATTTACGGCTAATGGTTTATGATAATATTGCGTTTATTTTTGTTCTTAGAAGATCGATAGCTACCATATTTTGGCCTCCTTCAGGTATGATAATATCGGCAAAATATTTAGACGGCTCAACAAATTGTTGATGCATTGGACGAACAGTTTTTAAATATTGATCAATGACCGATTGAACGGTTCGTCCCCGTTCTTCAACATCCCGGGACATTCTACGAATAAAACGAATATCATCCGGAGTATCTACAAAAATTTTGATATCCATCAATTCCCGTAAGGAATTATAATGGAGCGTTAAAATTCCTTCCACAACAATAACATGATGGGGATCAACTTTTCGCGTTTCAGACTTTCTTGAATGAGTGGAAAAATTATAGATTGGCATTTGAATTGACTGACCTTTTATAAGACCAATAAGCTGTTGATTAAATAATTCAATATCAATGGCATCGGGATGATCAAAATTCTGGAGGTGTCTCTCTTCTAAGGATAAATCAGAAAGATCACGGTAATAAGCATCCTGCTCAATAACCGCCACTTCGCCTTCGCCGTATTCTTCAAATAAACTTTTGGCAATGGATGTTTTGCCGGAGCCCGTGCCACCGGCAATGCCGATTAATATGGGAGAAATACTCATCTTAATTTTGATTCGTCAAATGGTTTTGGCAATAATGCGGAACTTGTTGTTTCTTCAACAAGCCCATTGTCATCACAAATATAAACGGGAATATTTCCGCACAATTCCCAGATGACCTGACGGCAGGCCCCACAGGGAGATCCACCATTTTCTGTAGATACAGCCAATGCTTTAAATTCTGAATAACCTTTTGCGATGGCAGTAAACAATGCGGTTCTTTCTGCACAATTTGTTAATGAATAACTGGAGTTTTCTATATTGCATCCACCAATAATATTCCCATCTTTCGTTTCCAAGGCGGCGCCAACTGTGTAATTCGAATAGGGTGTGTGAGCCTTGTCTCTCATTTGGATGGCTTTTTGGATGATTTTTGTCATTTTTTTAATGTGCTAAACCAGAGTGCGGCGCCAGCATAAGAAACAAGGACAGAACTACCATGGGTTCCACCGGGGATGGTTATGAGTTCTATATCGCCACCATTGGCTTTGATTTTATCCCGGGCAATGACGGAACATTGATAATAAACCGCTTCATCTGCATCCCCATGAAATAACTTGATCGGTGCCTTGGGAGTCCAATCGTACACACTATTTTCTATGTATGCATTTTTTAAATCCTGTTCCCCATCCCCAAAATAGTCAGTTAGAAATGTAGGTTGATACAAATCAGTAATTTTAGAGATTAATTCATCATTGATTTGTCCAATAGATTTGGTTCCATCATATAAATCATCCATTTTTTCTGCATAAGGACTTTGGAAATAATCTGAATATGTTTTATCCCATTGATAAATAGTCAGATATGTCTTTGCTATATACCCGGCATAGCCAGGGGCAGAAAAAGAATCCAATGAAAGAACCCAGTTTGCTTGTGCCGAAATATCGTGAGGGCCTGCCATGGGCGCCGAAGCGGTGACCGTAAACTCATCTGAATATTTTTCTTCAATTGTTTTATGAGTCGCCATGGTTACATAACCGCCTTCTGAATATCCAACTAAAAATAATTGGTCGTTGAGTTGAAGATCGTTCCCGCAGGCAAAATTTTTGGTGGCCCGTATCATATCCACCACACCTTCTGCAACGAAGCGATGAATATATGGATGAAATACATCCGTTGAAATACCCAGACCCAGAAAATCGGGCGATATACCAATATATCCCACGGAAGCAGAGAAAAGAGCATCAAACCCACGTAACGGTGCAACTGAAGCCACATTGGTTCGTTTGGATTCAGTCCCATGGTGGCTGCTGTAAAGTGGATATTTTATGTCAGAATTATCATCATCCGGGACATAAATAGCGCCGGATGCCTGACGAGGATCTCCATTCCAATCAATCGTTTCATAGACGATGCTATAAACTTTTACGTCATAACTAGGATTTACACCGATATCAATATTGTTATCCGCGAGAAAATCATCCAAAAAATTTGCACTGATTGTTCCCATAGGTAGGACAGAAATGACATGACCACGACCATCTTCTGTGGTGGCGCAATCTTCTGTTTTTGTTCCTTCGCAAGCAAAAAGGAAAAGGAAAAGTAGAATATTGAGTTGTTTGAATTTTGATTTCACGGAATACCTCTGTAATTAATGTTCGAATCGAATGAGTTTAAATGCTTGATGAAGCATAATGCCAGCAATAAATCCACCCACATGGGCAAACCAAGCCACGCCGCCGGTAGTGTCTAATCCTAAGGATCCCATGCCATTGGTCAATTGGTTAAAAAACCAGAAGCCCAGTACAATCATCGCCGGAACCCGAATGGTTGTGAAAAAGATAATAATAAAAACAAATACATGCACCCTGGCATGGGGGAACCGAATCATATATAATCCCAATACACCGGCAATGGCACCGGATGCGCCCACCATAGGGATTTCTGATCCGGGACTCATAAGGACCTGGCAAAGAGAAGCGGCGATTCCACAAAGAATATAAAAAAAGGCATATTTTACATGTCCAAGCGTACTCTCAACATTGTCGCCAAATAACCATAAAAACCACATGTTTCCAAGGATATGGGCAATTCCTCCGTGAAGAAACATTGACGTAATCATCGTTACGATGGAAAAATCAGATGGAATTAATCCAAAACTATAAATAAATATATTTGCGGATTCTGGATCTGATAATTCCAGAGACAACTGAAATGCAAAAATGCAAACATTGATTCCAATAAGACCATAGGTTACATAAGGAATTAAAATACGGGGGTTGTCATCTTTGTAGGGGAAAAACATTAATAAACCATGAACTCAATTTTTTTACTTATTTTATGCCCCGCTCGATCCTGGATGGACAGTTGAAGGGTGTGAGAACCCAATGAGAGAGGTCGGGCAAGTTGGTATGATATAATTTTGGATTTGGGCTGATAGGCATAAATCAATGGCATCTGATCCAATGTTAAATCAAAAGAGGATTCTGCCGGTGCAAACCCGGAGAGTGCATCATCAATCTTGAATTCAAATTTGTTTAATTCAAGAGATGGATATTTGCCATGATTCCCCGGGTGCATAGATTTGATTGTTGGTGGCGTTTTATCCTCTATAATTGCAATGGCATCAAGGTGTTTGACCTCTCCCGTCAGCACCCGACGATCTGAATTGTTTTCTGTGGGAATAAATTGCCATCCTTCTTTTTGATCATAATAATACAGGTGAATATTTTTCCTGTCCTTCAATTTGATCGGATAACGCAACCCAATGCCCACAGGTTTCATTAAAGGGCGTTCAAAGGGTTGGAGTTGATAAACCCGGGATAAGAGGGTGCCCTCTGTTACAGGTGCATATTTATGAACAGCTTCAATCCACATAAGCGTTGGGCTTGTTACTGAAGATTTTTTTGTGCGGATTGAACAAAAACCATCCTTAGAAACAACCGTAATAGATGTGCCGGGGGTGGCGACCGTATAAGGGAGGTCAAACCGAATTTGCCGTTCAATGGATCCTTTTAGAATGGCTTCAATTTGATCGACATTTTCAAACCAAGTAGGCGGAATAGGCGCAGTCAAATAAACCGAAGGTTGAATCTGGTTTAGAGGGATTGTTTCATATTGATACTTGCCCTTAAGCCTGAGGGATAAATCCGCATTCACAGCTTGTTTGGGTTGAATCTGTATATATACACCAGCATCTGTATGGGAAATATCTAAGTCCACGTTTACACTTAAATGATCCCCCGCATTCTTTTTGTTAATCCAATGTATAGGCAGAGATCGTGTCCCCAATTTATTTTGAGCAATAAACTGAATAGCTTTTCGTTTTGTTTGTTTTTTAGGAACAGAAATTAACAGACCTGTTTCAACCTGCTCAGTAGATAAAATCGTAATCTTCTCATCAGCAAATCCATAAGGTGTAAAAGAATAGGCAAAGACAGACTGAATGGGAATCGTAATACTTTTGGGCTGAATTAAAAAACTGACATCTTTATTCGATTCCCCAATTTTTTCAATGGTGACTCCAAATGGGGTCATATTAAAAAGAGTACCGTGAATCGTCCGTGTATTTTTATGGACATCCATCACAAGGATTTTTACCGTATGATACCCTGGTGTAAGATTCAGGATTCCATTGGTAGAATCTGCATGAATGGGAACAATGGGGTCAGAATCATTTTTATACAGTTTAATGAAGTTTCCCAGGTTTAATCGTGCATTGCGGTAATCTCTGATAAAGTTTGCCGTTGGCAGCCAATTGTAATCCAGTCGGTCAAATTGAAGGGTGTGATGTAATTTTTCATCAATATATATTTCAATTCGATGAGGCTGATAAATATTGTTAGCTCCTTGCCGTTTGTCAAAAGCCTTAATAGACAAGCCGAGTTTTCCGGAAATATTGATGGTATCGGGGAAATGATATTCCCCTTTTTTATCTCTAAACAATGGAAAATTTTGGGGCAATTGATTTCCATTCACCCAGCTTTCTTTAGTCAAAGGTGTAAATGCCAGTTCTTCTACCACAGGCGCCAACCGATCTGCCTGATTTAATCCATGGACCAATGGATTGAGAGGCTGCCCATGTTCATTCCTGATTTCAAAATGGAGGTGGGGTCCAAACGAATATCCAGTATTCCCGGAATAGGCAATCACATTACCCTTAGCAAAACGAAATTCTCCCGAAGATAAATAGAAATTGGTGAAATAAGATTTCTGTGCTTTTTGTTCAGCTTTTAGGCGATCTTCCAATCTCGGTTTAAATTTACTTAAATGGGCATAAACGGCAGTTTGCCCATCATCAAGGGTAAAGTAAATAGCGCGACCAAAACCGGAGAAGTTCGTTACGACTCGTGAGATAAAACCATCACCCACAGCATATACGGGGTGTCCCGTTGTTCCCTTCGTTTTGATATCCAGCCCCAGGTGATACCCTGTGGTTCTGAATTCACCAAAATTTGAGGACAAATGTTTACCCGTATTTGTTGGCCAAGTATAGTCCTGAGCGAAAACGATAGATAAGAAAAGCGTTAGGGTAGGTACAAGTCTCATGAGATAAATTACGGATTAAGCCACTAATTTATCTCATAATTTGGATGTATAAAACAGGGCAAAATAAAAAAAGCCCCGCCCCGATTGTTCCAGACGAGGCTTTGTATGTACTTAAAATATAGAGTGAACTATGATTTTTTCAACTTTTGAATTTCTTTTCGAAGTTCTTCTACTTCTTTTTTAAGTTTTTCTACATCTTGATGAATATCATGATCCGGCATGGGTGCTACCATTCGCATTTTATATTTTTTCTTTAGTTTTTGTCCGGACTTTTTCAATTTCTTCGCTTCTTCCTTTAAGTGTTTTGTATGCAACTGAAAATCCTGATCATCCTTAGAAAAGAAGAATACATTATGGTCATCGTCACCACTCTCCATCATGGGCATTTTACCGGTCCAGGAAAAGTTATTTTTCTGTGAACCAAGGGTGGCTGTGTAGTCTTTTTTACGTCCTTTTCGAATAACTTCTAATGTAACATCAGCGCCAGAACCCTCACGGGAAATGGCTCGCTGTAATTCAGAAGTGGTAGAGACGCCATCACCATTAACTGAAACGATGATATCCCCCACTTTCAGTTTGGCCTTTTCAGCGGGACTGTCTTCTACCACTTCTGAAATCAAAACACCATTATCACTTTTTACTTTAAAATAATCTCTTAATCCATCTGTTAATTCTTGAATTTGAACACCAAGATATCCGCCGGAGTGAATGGAATAAACATTGTCATTATCCATCATCATTGTTTTGATATTCACATCCATATCGGCTAATTTTTCTTTGATTCCTTTTAATGCTTTTTTGTCATTGAGATTAATGGTGTATTCATTTTTTTCACCATCTTGTTCCACAATAATGGTCATTTCGTTTCCATCCGTCGTCACTTCTACAGTTTGTTCTTTATCGTTTTTATGGATGGCTTTCTTCTTGACAATTACTTTGTTTTGTTGACCGACAGCAATTCCACCGATCAATAAAATTGTTAATAACCATTTAGACATTTTGATTTCCTTTCAATGAATTAGATATCTATACGCATTTTTTAATCGTTAGTTCCATGTGGCGAAGATTCCCAGATATTTGTTGAGTAGTGGCCCTTATTACTGCTTAAAATAGGATTCACCAAGTTTTTAGGATGTTATTTTTTTATTAACCATTTAAGAAATATTAGCCTTATCTTTTGCATAATAATCTTTTAGGAGGATTCTCAAATATGAAAAAGTTAACGATATTATTCATTGCACTGGCTACCTTAGCGTCAGCCCAGTTGCGCGTTGGAGTCGATATGTCTCGGAAATTATCTGTTGGAGTTTCGACAGAACTATCACTTGCCCTCAAAGCGGTGGGTGTGAATTTGGAAGCTGAAACAAAACTTGAAGGGATTGGATATACAATAGGATATGATCTTATGCTCCTCAGTTTGGTTGGGGTTGGTGGTGAACTCAGTCTCGGTGGCAGCGGTGAAGAATCGCCCCCCAATATTGTTTTTGGATACGGTGTGGCCAAAATTCCTTTTGGTATTCCTATGGCCCGCGC
Source organism: Fidelibacterota bacterium (assembly GCA_014382015.1). GTDB lineage: Bacteria > Fidelibacterota > Marinisomatia > Marinisomatales > TCS55 > TCS55. Next base: position 36,596 of record JACNKN010000051.1, read on the forward strand.
CGTCATCAGGGCAGGATATTCTCTACCTATGGAAGATGGAATGGAAGCTGGTTTAGCCTATGGAATTGGCGTTCGCATCAAACCGCCCTTGTTTCCTTTGGGGGTTGAAGCAAATTATACCGCACATAATCTTAAATTTGAGGATAGTGATATCGATTTGGGTGGTGTCATGGATTACAAATACAAATATATGAATTTGAGTGTGACTTACTCATTTTAGGATAATATAATAATTAGGGGATAATTATTGTTTAAAAGGCTTCGCTGTTTCAGTCTGACAATCTTCCTAGGTTGTCGTGAGTTTCATCTGTTGTTCTCTAAACCTTAAGCTACTTGCCCGACTAAGTTGTTTCTGTTAAATACAGACAGGCAACAAACGTATTCGACCCATTATTTATAATGGTTTAGCCAAAACTATCGTTTGAATATCCTCCCACGTTTTCCCCGAAGAACCACCTCGGGCTTCAAACTTTAGAATATAAATCCCAATTCTGGCTGGGTCCCCATTAGAGCGATTGCCATCCCAGTATAAAAGACCTTCTTGAGGAGACGCTCTATTCCAGTAAGGCGTGGCAATTTTCCGCCCCGTTGCATCAAAAATATTAATTGTGATGGCGGCCTGTTCAAACGGAAGTTGGTAGCGAATATTGAGTATATCGTCCACGCCATCTCCGTCCGGAGAAAATGGATTGGGGGTAAGATCAATCCATCCAGATTCAGGAATAGATTCATAAAAAATACTGTTTAATTTTCCCGGTGTCATGGCATTTACATCTACAGTAATAGCCCAGCGGGATGAGTCATTTGAAATATAATCGGTGCGAAATTTTTCAGTAGATCGCCCCGCCAGAATAGGCCAATCATCAGAATAAACGAGTGAATCAATTACTTGTCCTGTCATGTCATAGATGAATATGCCATCGGATGAATTATTCAAGGTGGGCCAGTTTTCATTCATGGGAATAACGGATGCGTTCATTTCTACATGCTCATATATAATGGAGTCCTGAGCCAACACCAGGTATTGATCTTGATTGACCAAAATATCTGGAATAGACTTCTGCACTTTTGATCGATCTGAAATTGTCCACCCAGTCAAATCCAATAACCGGGGAAAGTAAATTTCCAAAAATTCAGTTTGATCTATATTTGGCTCGGATAAAAACTCATTCAGCAATATGGTGCCAAAAGAATAACTCACTTTCACTGTATCATAGACCCAATCATTACGGTTGTTTTCATCTCCATCAATATCCAGTTGAATGTCCAGGGGATGAATTCCAGATGGTATTCCCGGAATATCTATTTTAACCAAAGATGTGTCTCGGGATTGGATGGTTGAGAAGTTTCCAGATGTTAGTTCAACGCTATTTTTTAAAATGGAAATTTTACCGGCAAATGGAAGTACACCGGAATTCGCAATTCCAATTTCCATTTGAAACGGTATGTCGGGGGCAGGATACAGTGGTGAATGAAAAATGGAATTCTGTAAAACAGCCCCATCAATATTATGCCACATGGTGGCGTTAGGATAACCCGGTGTCATGGCTATAGAATCAGGCGTTTGTGTCCAATGGTTGGCCGTGTTGGAATGAAAGTTCGGGCGTTGTTTTTCTGTGGAAACTTCGGACGAAACAGGCCAGGTGTCACTGTCATAAACAAGACTGTCAATAATATGGCCGGTCATATCATAGATGAAAATACCATCGCCACTATTGTTCAACGCCGGGAAAGATGTAGGCACAATAAAATGCATTTCAGGATTAGCCAGAGAAGCAATATTGGAATCAGCAGCAATGACAATATAATCCTTTTCTAAAACAGTAAACGCTGGGAGGGGCCGTACCCCTTTACTATTATCGCTGATTGTCCAGCCCACAAAAGATAGAGAGGTGTCTGCCACCAATTCAATAAACTCAGATTGATCATTGTTGGGCCGTGCCATGAATTCGTTAATATGTACCGCATTCCAATCGTATTGAACCGCCAGTTCTGCTTGACCAGTATTATTGTCGGTATCCTGATCGTCTGTAATCAACAGTTCAACAGATAATGTATGGTACCCCGATTGAGAAAATGGCCCCAGATCCAAGTTGAATGTGGCCGTATCCAACTCAGATATATTGCCAATATCGGCACTTGCTAATGTATTCCCCAATTCCGAAACCACAATTTCTCCTGTGATATTATGGATGCCATCATTCATAATACGGACGGAAATCACCGTAAAATCTGACTTTGAAAGATTAACTTTGGAGAGGCGCAAAGAGTCGGCCACCAGATGACCATCTATATTATAGGGGGCAACACTATTGATTTTTCCCGGCGTACCTAAAGAATCGCGGCTCATTTTCCAATTAGAATGTGTATTGGGTAAATGATTCCGCACACGTTCGATAGAATATCCCGGTGTAACAATATCGTTCCATCCCAGGCTATCGGCCACAACGCCCGCAGGATCCACAAGGTAGAGCGAGTCACTGCCTGAGAGTCCATTGCCAATGGATTTATCATCCACTTTCATTATAATGGTATTGGCAGGGATGGTATAAATACCGGCACCCAGGGGAAAGTCTCCTTCCATAATGAGGCCAAACCCATTTGGTGGAATTTTACGTCCATTACTGGAATCTTCGATAGTATCGGTAGAAAATTTATCCCGGAGGAGCCATCCGGTGAGATCCACCGTATCTGCTGTGGGATTATAGAGTTCAACATATTCGTTGGGAGAATCACTTCCCTCCAGATTGTACATGACTTCAGTCATAATCACCTGCCCGCTGATGCAAGTAATCCATAGAAAAATTGTACTATATCGAAGAAAAAGAGCAAGCATATGAGAAAGTAATGTAAAGGACTTGTATTAAGTTAATAAAATTATGTAATATACTTACGAGTAACTTACGATATTTAAAGATTAAATAATCAAATGGCTTTATCATTCAAACAGCAAAAGTTTTTAAGCTTTGTTCAACGTCATACCGTTGAATATGGCCAAGCGCCTTCTTATGAAGAAATTATGGATGGCATGGGATTTGCATCCTTGGGAACGGTTCACTGGTATGTCAATGCCCTGACTCACAACGGCCATCTCGATCGTTCCAAAGGACCTAACGGCAAGCGGGCTTTAGCCCTCACTCATGAGGAGCACGCCACACCGGCCCGCCTGCCATTGTTGGGTTTAATTGCTGCAGGGGAACCCATCGAAGCGCTGGAAAATGCAGAATCAATTTCTGTGCCGCCGCCCTTTATTCATCCGGATAATTTTGTACTTCAGGTGAAGGGCGATTCTATGGTGGGAGATCATATTGAGGATGGCGATTATATTATTGTACGGAAATCTGCGGAAGCAAATCCAGGACAGATTGTTGTGGCCCTTATTAATGGTGAGGCCACACTCAAGCGTTATCAGCCAACCAATGGCCATGTGGAACTTCATCCCCGTAATCCGGACTATCCTGTGATTATGGTTCATAAAACAGATCATTTCAAAATCAACGGCGTGCTTCTCTATTCCTTCCGGGAATATTGACGTGTGCATTCCACTGTATTTCACCTTCGTCTAAGAGATTTTGAACTGCAGGCCGAACGCCGGCTGGATGCATCTCTGCGCACGCGCCCCATTGCCATTATTTCTTCCCATCATCATAATGGTACGGTGGTGTCTGTATCCAAAGAAGCAGAAGATGAAGGTTTGCGCCAGGGAATGAAAGTGTCGCTGGCACGGCGGATGAGCCATGGTGCACAACTTTTGCCCTATAACCAATCGCTCTACGGACGCCTGAATCAATATATTTATTCCACAGTAAAACGGTTTACACCTATTGTTGAACCGTCTGGTTACGGAAAATTCTATATGGACATGACTGGCATGGAACGCATCTATAAAAGTCATGAGCAAACGGGATCAAATATATCAAAATTGGTTCAAGATCACGTTGGGCTTAATCCGGTTTTGGGTATCAGTCAAAATAAACTGGTGAGCCGTATTTCCACATCGGTTGTTCCCGATCGAATCCACCGTATCATGGCAGGGAATGAGACGCAATTTTTGTCCCCTTTGGATGCGCCGGTCATCCCCACTGTTCATGAGCCCACGGTTTGGAAACTGGTCAAGTTTTTGATTCTGAACCAGGTGAAGCAAATTCAATCACTTATGAATTCAACCATAGATGCTCGGCGATTGTTTGGGCGGTATGCACTACCCCTTTCCCGGGAAGTGCGCGGAGAGGATTTATCCGTGGTGCGCCCCCCGGTTATGAAGGATCATATGGTGGAACAGACTGTTTTGACAGAGGATACCAATGATACAACTATATTATGGTCAGAAGTGAAACGATTATCAGAGCAGGTGGCGTTTAAGCTCAGGCAGCGATCCCAGATTTCAAAAAAAGTCCGGGTAGAAATCCATTATACAGATGGGTTTAAATATGAAGTTTTTGGAAAATTTTTTAAAAATAATGATCCGACCACTTTGACTGAAACATGGCGGTTATTTCAAAAAGCCAATACACGCCGAAACCGTATTCGGTCCATTTTATTAGATCTATCTGATTTTGTTCAGGTGGCCAAACAAATGGAATTATTTGAAAAAGATACAGAACAAGATCGCATTTCGTCTGCTATGGACATTCTCAGAAAAAAATATCAAACGCATCAGCTTTATTCTCAGAATACCACCAAAGGATATATTCAGAAATGATAAAATTGCTAATGAATATAATTTCCAAAGACACTTTTTTTATACGCTGTGGTTCTCTCTGCGCTCCCCGCCGGCCACTCGCAGCGCGAGGCGGGCAGGTGTGGCGAACGCTGTCGATAGTTTAAAAGATGCATCATGTTTACGCATTTGAATGTCCATTCCCACTATTCCCGAATGTCAGGGACTGCTTCTCAACTAGCGATTCTGACTCTGGCGCGCAACCAAGGTATGAGCCACCTGGCATTGACAGAAACCAATGGCTTGTGGGGATTTATTCGTTTTGTCCAGCACGCCCGTGTCGCTGAGATAGAACCCATTGCCGGCGTCAACCTGATTACCAATCAGGGCGAAGCTATTTTACTAGCAGAAAATCAGGGTGGCTATGAAAATATCTGCCGCGCCACTTCGGCTGTTCACGATAAACCGTCTCAATCCATCGCTGACATTTTAGCCAATCGTTCGGGTGGTCTGTTTGTATTATCCCATGAGGAATCGACCCTTTCTTCTCTGAGTAAAATCATCCCAAACAGTCATTTATTTGTGGAATTGCGCCCCGGCGTAACAGAACATTTTGCACAAAAAGTATCTCAAAAATTCAAATTAGAAATAGTGGCCACGGGGGATGTGTATTTTCTTAAAAAAGAAGATAGGTCCGCGCACCGCATATTACGTGCCATTGATTTAAACACAACCCTGTCCCAACTTCCGGAAGATACCTGCAAGTCTGACAAGCACTGGTTTTGCACTGAGAAAGATATGGTACGACGATTTCCCAATAGCTTAGAAGCCATCAATAACAGCACCTATTTGGCGGAACGCTGCAAGCGAGATTGGTCATTTGTGAATACAATTTTCCCTTATTTATCCTTAAAAGATACCCGTCGGTCCAACCGAATATTGAAAGAAAAAGTGGAAGCGGGTGCACAAAAACGTTACGAAAAAATCACGGCTGAAATCCAGAGTCGTATTGATTATGAATTGGCCCTGATTACAACCAAGGGGTTTGCCCCATATTTCTTGGTTGTAGAAGATATTGTGAAGCAAACGCATGCCACCATTGGCCGTGGTTCTGGCGCCGCATCCATTGTGAGTTATTGTTTAATGATCACTCAAGTGGATCCCATTCAGTATAACCTGCAGTTCGAACGTTTTATCCACCCAGAACGAAGTAATATGCCGGATATTGATGTGGATTTTCCATGGGATGAACGAGACGATATTTTGGACTACGTATTTAAAAAATATGGAAACGAACGAACGGGAATGGTGTGCAGTCAAGTGTTTATGAAGCCACGATCTGCGATTCGCGAAGTGGCAAAAGTCTATGGACTATCCAATGAAGAAATTAATACAATTACCAAGCGGATTGGCTGGGTTGCGTCCAGGAAGGATTTACTGAACTGGGTAAAAACTGACGTTCGGTTTGAAAATATAGAACTGGATGAAACGTTAGAAATGATTCTGCGGGAAAGTGAAAAAGTGGTGGGTGCTTTTCGCCATCCGTCTGTCCATCCTGGCGGCGTGGTGATTGTGCCAGATGAAATTCGAAAATATGTACCGGTGCTCACGGCACCTAAAGGTGTACAAATTGTGGAATGGGAAAAAGATCAGGTGGAGGATTCGGGGCTTCTGAAAATTGATATTCTGGGTAATCGCAGCTTGGCGGTGGTGCGGGATACGATAAAACAAATCAATTTGAACTATGGTGAAGCGGCAACAAAAAACCGACATTTAGATTATCATAAAATCCAACCGATTGGAGATGAGAAAACAGCTGAACTGATGAAGGACGGAAAGACCATGGGTGTATTCTATATTGAAAGCCCTGCCACGCGGCAGCTTTTAGCCAAAGCCGGTGTGGTGGATTTTGAACATGTGGTGATTTATTCATCCATTATTCGACCGGCGGCGAACCGGTTTACCCATATAATGCTGGAGCGAATCCATGGAAAACCATGGAAAATCAAACATCCGGATTTAGATTTTTTAAAAGAGAGTTATGGCATTATGGTATATGAAGAACAGGTATCTATGGCGGCCCAGGTGATGGCGGGGATGGGGTATGCCGAGGCAGATTCTTTGCGAAAAACCATGAGCCGGGATGCAATGCAGCACTTGATTAAAAATTGGGAAAAGAAGTTTTTTTCAGGTGCAAAAAAACGGGGTTATGAAGATGAACTTGTTGCAGAAGTGTGGAGCATGATTCGTTCCTTTGTGGGTTACTCATTCTGCAAACCCCATTCCGCATCTTTTGCCATGCTTTCTTTTACCTGCGCATATCTCAAATCCCATTTTCCCGCAGAATTTTTGGCGGCGGTGATTTCCAATCAAGGTGGATTCTATTCACCTTTCGCTTACCTTAGTGAAGCGCGCCGGTTTGGGATTCAAATTTTACCACCGGACGTGAACCGAAGCTGGATAGAATATCGAGGGGGAAAAAATAAAATTCGTATGGGGTTTATGAGCATCCGCAATCTGCAGGAAAAAACAGTGAAAGAAATATTAGATGAACGAAAAGCCGGTTATTTTTCATCTCTTGATGATTTTTTCATGCGCGTGGATCCAACATTATCGGATGTTATGGCTCTGACAAATGCAAGATGTTTCGCTGCATTGGCGCCGGAATTATCTCATCAGGAAATTGCTTATCGCGCAGCTTGGTTTTGTTTGGGAGAAAAAAATGAAAATGGATTGGATGTCGCCATGAACGGGCATGTTCGGAGCAAAAGTGAAGGCAAGTATGACAGGCTCAAAAAAGAAGACCGGCGCAGGTTGGAAATCGAATCATTTGGGTTTCCTATTTCGGGACATCCTCTAGAACCTTATTTCCATATAATTAACAGTCGCGTACGCAAAGCGAAAGATTTACCAAAATATATTGGTCGGACCATTCACTTGGCCGGTGTGTACATTACGCGGAAGGAAACAGCTACGGTAAAAAATAGAGATGCCATGGAATTTTTAACATTAGAAGATGAAACAGATATTTATGAATGTGTCCTTTTCCCGGAAGCTTTCCAGAAATATGGTGATCTACTGTTGTGGGAAAACTTGTTTATCCTCAGGGGAAAAGTGGAGGAATCATTTGGTGCCATTTCAGTCACTATCGAAAAGTTGGGAAGCTTACCCAAAATGTTTCGATTAAATCATACCCAAAGAGAAAGTTCATAAAAAAATAAAAAACTTTAATTCTGAGAAAAACGGAACATCTGCTTAACTTCAAACTACAATGACTCAGAATTATCTAATTATCCATAATGAATTGAGGACAATATGAAAGGAATTATATTGGCTGGCGGCAGCGGCACACGGCTATATCCTGTTACAAAAGTGGCCAGTAAACAGCTCATGCCCATCTACGATAAACCCATGGTTTATTATCCACTGTCCACTTTAATGCTGGCGGGCATAAAGGAGATTCTGGTTATTTCTACACCAGACGATACACCGAAATATGAATATTTACTTGGAGATGGATCCCAATTAGGAATGTCCATTTCGTATAAAGTGCAGCCATCGCCGGACGGATTGGCACAAGCATTTATTTTGGGAGACGAATTCATCGGCGATGATGATGTCTGCCTCATTCTTGGGGATAATGTATTTTACGGCGGACAGTTGCCGGAACGACTTCAAAAAAGTGTGAAGACAGTTGAAGCTACACAAAATGCAGTAGTTTTTGGATATTATGTAAACGATCCGGAACGGTATGGCGTTGTGGAATTTGATTCAAAGGGGCAAGCAGTATCTATCGAGGAGAAACCGGAATCACCAAAAAGTAATTATGCAGTATCGGGATTATATTTCTACCCAAATGATGTAGTGACGATTGCCAAAAATCAAAAGCCATCATCCAGAGGTGAGTTAGAAATCACCGATGTAAATAAAACATTTCTGACTAAAAAACGTTTAAAGGTAGAACAAATGGGCCGAGGGTATGCATGGCTGGATACGGGGACTCATGATTCTTTGTTAGAGGCCTCCCAATTTGTCCAAACATTAGAAAAACGTCAGGGAATGAAAATATCCTGTATTGAAGAAATAGCATTTAGAATGGGTTATATTGACAAGGCTGAATTGGTATCCTTGGGAAATGAAATGGTCAACAACCAATACGGTCAGTATTTATTAAAAATTGCAGCAAATGAATAGACATTTAATTTTGAATTAAAGACCAAAACTCGTAGTACAGACATTCCTGTCTGTACAAAACAAGGTGCGGCCACAGTTTCAGTTAATGCAATTCTAAAAAAGATTCAAGCCGACGACGAATATCTCTCCTTGTTTCCCGAAAACTATCTAATTGATTGGCGTTAAAATTCCACCCCCGAAACGGGTCCTCAATGCTCCAATGGATGCGCTCAACATCACCGGGAAAAGTGGGGCATAATTGGTTTGCATTATCACAGACCGTAATAACAATGTCAATTCCCACATTAAGATAATCATCCACATAATCTGATATATGATGTGAAATATCAATCCCGATTTCTTCCATAACAGCAATACTCATAGAATGGACCCTGCTGGGGTGGGATCCGGCGCTGAATACATCAAATTGATCAGGAGCCATATCCTGGAGTAATCCATGGGCAATTTGAGATCGGCATGCATTCCCGGTGCATATAAAGAGGACTTTTTTCTTATTTGACATGGGAAAATTTAGGTTCTTAAAATATTGAATGGAATTCCTGTTTTGTAGTGCCACGATATCATAAATTTTCCCCTATGTCTATAGAGCAGAACGAACCGTTATTCACCAATCCCTTAGAAGCTGTTCGCGGTTTAACCATAAATGATTTGAATAAATATCTTCCCGCAGTTCAAAAAGTGGAAGATATTTCAATGACAGCAGATCAAATTAAGGATGGCGTTTTTTTAGGATTATGTCTTGATGGACTCAAAAAAATTCCAGATAGTTCCATTGATCTAATTATTGCAGATCCGCCCGAATCACCGTGGCGCAGTATCAATCAGCGTGGGAATCCCATGACCATACAAGAATATTTTCAGTGGAATGAAAACTGGCTGAAAGAAAGTGCACGTGTATTAAAACCAACTGGAGCAATTTATCTAATTTCCGGATGGCGTTATTCAGGCATGTACCATTCACTTTTAAATACGGAATTCCAGATTCAGACACGAATCACATGGCGGAATTCAACCCCAAAAGATCAATCAAAACCACTGACATGGATTAACCGGATTTCAGATATTTGGTTTGCAACAAAATCAAATGAATTTATGTTCAATCAAGAAGCAGTAACTGAAAGAAGCAATCAAATGAATCCTGAGAGTGCGATTGAAATGGGTGTCACTAATTTATGGAGTGATATTATGGATATCCAGGTTGGGTCCACGGTTAAAATGGAGGGGGACAAACCGGAGCAATTGATTCAGCGAATATTAACAGCGTCCAGTTTTAAGTTAAATTGGGTAGTGGATCCATTTACGAGGAGTGGTGGTGTAGGCGTAATTGCAAAAAAAATGGGTCGTCGATTCATTGGATTTGAATCAGATCAGGATCAATTATTAATGGCAATGAAACGCATAGATAAAGAGTAAAACAATGAGCACATTTGAACAAATTCAAAAAGATATGTATGTCGCAATGAAAGCGGGAGAAAAAGAAAAATCCGGGACGCTCAGGACCACACTGGCAAAACTGAAAGACAAGCGAATCGAAAAAAGAGAAGACCTTTCTGAATCCGAAGAAATCAAGGTCTTGCGAACGTTGGTGAAACAAAGAAAAGAATCAGTTGAGATGTTTGAAAAGGGCGGTCGAAAAGAATTGGCATCAGCTGAAAAAGCAGAAATTAAAATTTTAAACAATTATTTACCTCAAATGATGCCGGAAGATGAAATTAGGAATATTGTAAAAACTGTGGCAGAAGAAGTGGGTGCAACCTCCATGGCAGATATGGGTAAAATTATGCCGGAAGTTATGAAACGGGGAAAAGGATTGATTGATGGAAAAACAGCCCAACAATTTGTGAGCGAACTTTTTGGTTAAATCGGTTAAGTTTTTTGGTAAGGAAGCCAGATTTTGGGCATAAAGTCATTTCATGATTTAGATGTTTATAACAATTCCTATGAGGGCTGTATTTTTGTAATGAAAAAAGTTTTACCCAGACTCCCCCCAGAAGAAAAATATGACCTAAGGGACCAATTAAGTCGATCATCAAAAGCAGTACCCCGTTTAATTGCTGAAGGGTATGCGAAACGACATCAAAAATATGGGTTTCATAAATATTTAGATGACGCAATGGCCGAATCCAATTGAAACAGTTGTTGGTTTAGAAATGTGTCGCGATCTGTATGGTAAAAACATGGGAGATTTTGATTTAACTACTTTAATTGATTCTTATGATAAAACGGGAAGAATGATTTATAATTTAGCAAAATCATGGACAACATTTACAGATGGCAGAAGGGATCGGGCGTCTTAACCGATAGACCTAAACGAATGATTGACGCTTTAGGAATATTTTTCATCATTGCCATGGGCTTGCTTGGGTTCCGACGAGGATTGGTTGAAGAAATGGGTCGCCTGCTAGGGATCATATTAGCTTCGGTATTTGCCCTCCGCTTATATGTTGGTTTAGGATCCTTCCTCATGGAATGGGTACCCGTTGATGTATGGCTTCTTTTTGTGTTAAGCTACATTGTCATTTTTTCCGGGGTATTGTTAATAGCCAGGGTGGTTACAAAATTGATTCATTTTTTGTTTTTGTCTAAAAGTACAAAATGGGCCAATAGAGTAATGGGCACCGTTTTTGGATTAATGAAAGGGGCATTGGTTGTCATGATGTTTTTTTGGATGGTGGAGCTTTTCCCCAATCGTGAATCCTCAAATATTATCATGAGTGAATCCAAGATGGTCCAGCGAATGATTCATGTTCGAAAATCAATAATCAAGACATTCAACTGGCGTGATCCGGTAGAATTAGGTGAAAAAACAATTCGGGAGTTTTTAAATACAATGGAAGATAATCGTGGCTAGAATTCCCCAGGAAACCATTGATCGTATTCATGATACTGCTGATATCTTGGATGTAGTTTCCCGCCATGTTGATTTAAAAAAGCGTGGACGAAACTTTTTCGGATTATGTCCTTTTCACAACGAAAAAACACCCTCATTCAGTGTGGCACCAGAGAAGGGTATTTATCACTGTTTTGGATGTGGAAATGGTGGAAATGCTGTCAATTTTATTATGGAATTTGAGAAAATCAGTTTTGTGGAAGCCATCCAGCAGTTGGGGGATCAATTTGGCGTTCCCGTTGAATTTACAGGAACAGATGAATCAAAAGAATTTTTTACTCATTTATATGAGATTCACCAATTGGCAACGGATTTATATCATAAAGCGCTTTTTTCAAATCGCGGTGAAGAAGCAAAAAAATATTTATTGGATCGTGGATTAAGTGAGGCATCCTTAAAATTGTTTAAGGTAGGTTTTGCTCCTACCGGTTCGTCTTTTTTATGGAATGCAGTAAAAACAAAGGATTATACTCGGGAGGTTTTAGAGAAATCCGGATTATTTGGTTTTTCTAACAATGATGTTTACGATCGGTTTCGCTCCCGGATTATGTTTCCCATTTCCAATGCATCGGGGAAAATAATTGCTTTTGGCGGCCGTGTATTTGGAACAGATGATCCAGCAAAATATATGAATTCCCCGGAAACACCGCTGTACAGAAAAAGTGAAATATTTTATGGATTAAACCTAACGCGGGATAATATTCGAAAGAGTGAGTCAGCCATTTTAGTCGAAGGATATACAGATTTGATTCAACTATTTCAGGCAGGAATCAAAAATGTTGTAGCTGTTTCCGGTACAGCATTCACAGAAAAACATGTTCAGCAAATCCGCCGGTTTTCTTCAAAAGTATATTTGGCTTATGATGGCGATTCTGCTGGAATTAAAGCAGCCCTTAGGGCAGGATACGTTCTTCTGAAAGGCGGCGTTGAGCCCCATATAATCGAAATACCGGACGGAATGGACCCCGATGATTGGATTCAGAAAGATGGAGGAAAAGAATTCAAGTCCATAGGAATTAAAAAGGCATCTGGATTGTTAAGATTCCATTTAAAGACCGCCGGGTTTAAAGAATTATCTTCTTCTGAACGATCCAATGTCATTAAGGAAATTTTATCCGAAGCGGCCGGAATCCCTGATCCCATTATACGGCAAGGTTTCATTAAAACATTGGCCCAGGTGAGCGGCGTGGAAGAAAACCAAATGGTCCATATGTTTTCTCAGCAACTCAGAAAAAAACGATCATATTCAAAACAGGAAGAATCCAAAAATAGCACTCAATTATTTACCACTGTTAATGCGAAAGCAGAATTGGGAATCATCAAAGTACTCGCAGGGGACAATGCAGAAGCCAAAGAATTGATAAAAGAAAAACTGGATATGAATCAATTGGAAAATGATCAGTTAAAAAAGCTGGCTCAATTATTAATAAAAAAAGCGCATATAAACCCAGCAGAAATTATTGCATCATTTGATGCAGCAGAAGACCGTGAAATAGTCAGTCGAATACTGATGGAAGAAGATGAATTGACGGAACCCATTCAAATGGCAGAGGAATGTTTAAACACAATATCCAAAGTTTCCGTTAAAGAAAAGATCCGTGGTCTTAGAATTAAAATTCGTGAAAAAGAAGCAGAAGGCGAAGATGCAATAGAACTGATGATGGAAGTGGTCCAATTGCAAAAGGAAATCAATGGTTAGAATTGTAACATTTATCTTTTTGAGTACATTTTTAGTTTCCCAGGAAATTGATTGGAATGAAAAGCCTACTCCGATCACGGCGATTCATATTTTTTGTGATACAGAGGGGATTCCCATTTTTGTGGATGGAATTCAAGTCGGTGCTTCACCCGTGAAAGATCCGGTTCAGGTAGCACCAGGATGGCACCAAGTGAGTTATTTTCCGCCGGAGTTAACCGTGAGTACGCGTTCAATTGCTCAAAACAGAAAAATGCGGGATATGATAAAATTGGCACGTCAGGATGTATTAGTGGAAGAAGGAAAAACAATTCGAGTCGTGCTTAGTTATCGATCTATAGAAGCGGAAGCGATGGAATATGAGCGAAAACTATCCAGTAGTCGTTGGGTAGGGTTGGGTATGGTCTTTACCGTATTCAGTCTCATTGCCTGGGGATTGATGTAAGTGAAATTATATGTATTAATCTTATTGTTGGCAGGCACCGGGCTCAGCCAAGCAGATTCAACCGTAAAGATTTTCTCCACCGATTTAATGAGAACCAATATTCTTATGGGAAAACCCAAAGAATCCGTAAAAAAAAATGAAGCTCATTTTCGGGCAGTATACTATCCATCGGGAGAATTGAAGACTGTAGAATTTATCCCTGCCAACTGGGACAAAGGGAGACGCAAAAAGGTAAAATCACCTGCAAAATTGAAATTGTATTACCAAAAATGGAATCCGAAAAAACAAGAATTACTGGAGGGGATAACCAAAAAGGATGCAAGAGGCGCCCCCCACTATCGAGCAACCTTGGACAATAAAGGATTAGTCCAAGATGTGGATTATTTTAACCGCCACGGAAAGATTTTATGGACCTATCATATGCGCTGGGATGATGAGGGAAAATCTTCTGAATATGATATTGAATTTTATTCGAATCGAAATTTGTCAGAATTGAATCATGAATTATTTGCCCCGGATTTGAGTACCATTCGTCCCGGATGGATGGCCAGGTATCAAATAAACAATCAAGGGATCACGCGGGGGGTGAAAGTATTCGATCAATACGAAAACTTGTATTATTTTTATGAGTTTAACTATGGGAAAAATGGCTTAAAGTCTAAATATTATCGAGCGGATTCAACTTTAGTGGGTAGCCATATAGTCAGATTTGGAGAAAATAGAAAACCGACGCGCTTTACGTATTACAATGAAAATGGAATTATGAAAAATGCGATCATGTATGAATATCCAGATGATGCAGAAAAAATCATATCCCAAATTAACAGCAAAGGAGAAGTTATTGAGCGACGAATTATTCCAAAAAAGGAATAAGAATTCTTTGCAAAATACTGCACATGAAAAAAGGAATTTATAAATGAAAATTTTAGTGACAGGTGGCGCCGGATATATCGGATCTCATGTGGTATTAACATTATGTGAGAGTGGGTACAGTGTAGTGGTATTAGACGATCTTTCGTCCGGAAATAGAAATGCTGTGGATGGTCGTGCCCAGTTTATTCAAGGATCAACCTTAAACAATAATGATGTAGCTACTGCATTAAATGGGGTGGATGCTGTAATTCATTTAGCCGCATTCAAAGCAGCGGGAGAATCCATGGTAGACCCGGGGAAGTATTCCCACAATAATATTGCGGGCACAATTTCTTTACTTAACGCAATGATAACGAATAAAGTGGATAAATTTATTTTTTCTTCTACAGCTGCCGTATACGGTTATCCAAAATTTTTACCCATTGATGAAAACCATCCTCTCGAACCCATTAACTATTATGGATTTACCAAACTGGAAATTGAACGTATTTTAAAATGGTATGGCGAATTGAAAGGATTAAAGTTCGCCGCATTACGTTATTTTAATGCTGCGGGGTATGATCCTGAAGGAAGGATTAAATTTCTGGAAAAGAATCCGGCAAATTTAATTCCCATTGTGATGGAAGTGGCTTCAGGAAGGCGAGAAAAAATGGATGTATTTGGTGATGATTATGATACCGCAGACGGGACCGGTGTCCGGGATTATATTCATGTAACCGATTTAGCATCAGCCCACGTAAAGGCCATTGAATATTTAAATGACAATGACAGTATTACGGTAAATCTGGCCACGGGAGAAAGCCATTCCGTTTTGGATATTATTCATGAAACAAAAAAAGTTTCTAATAAAGAAATTCCATATAATATTGTAGACCGTCGCCCGGGTGATCCTGCTGAATTATATGCGGGTACATCATTGGCATTTGACCAATTGGATTGGAAAGCAAATCATTCCGGGTTGAAATCATTGATTGAAACAACATGGGAAGTCTATAAATAAATGAAAAAAAAATCATTCATTGGTCTTGCCGGAAATATCGGTGTAGGTAAAACAACATTTACAAAAAAAATGGCCGATGCTTTTGGCTGGTCTCCTTTTTATGAATCTGTGGCTGATAATCCATACCTCAGTGATTTTTATGGAGATATGAAACGCTGGAGTTTCAATCTGCAGATTTATTTTTTACATCACCGGTTTAAAGCTCAGAAAGAAATATTGGAATTAGATGATGGTGTGGTTCAAGATCGGACTATTTATGAAGATGTAGAAATATTTGCCAGGAATCTTCATGAAATGGGCCGAATGGATGATCGCGATTGGGAAAATTATCAAAACCTATTCAGCATTATGACCAGTTACTTACGAAAGCCAAATTTAATTATATACTTGAAAGCATCCACAGATACACTTCAAACGCGAATTCACTCCCGCGGTCGAGATTATGAAAATTCAATTGATCCGGAATATTTACACCAATTGAATGTCGCCTATGATCAGTGGATTGAAAAATTAAAGGAAATCCCCGTCATGATTGTTGAAACAGACCAATTTAACATTTTTAATGATACAGATCGGTTTAAGTCCATTTTAGAAGAAGTAAAGAATAAATTGAATTAATTATTTTTAATCTCTTTACGCCCGAAATTTATCCAGCAATTATAGTCGCTCCTATATGGGGGAGATCTCGAAAGGATAGAAGGGGCTAGTAATTAGAGGTTTGTTTTGTTCTGTGTAATAATTAGGTGTGAAAAAAGTCAAATCGACCAAAAGTTATGCACCTTTTGATTTGCTTTTAACTGAAGAATTCAAGGATCGAATGTCTGCAAGGCGAAGGGAGAAATATTATAAAACAGGATTTGGTAAAAAAGTTTGGATGAAAAAAGTTAAAGACTTAAAAATAAAACCTTAAATTCCTCGTCCTTTTTGGGCCCACCAGACAGCTTGATTTTCAATCAAGGTCTGGCAGGTAGCTCAAAAGGTTACCCGCCCACCCTCGACTTTCAGGCGGGCAGGTGGGGAGCAATAAAAAAATGAAATATTATGTTTACATATTAAAATCCAAATTAAAGAATTGGTATTATGTTGGTATTTCTTCAGATATAAATAGTCGATTTAAAGCACATAATGGGAAAAAAGTCAAATCGACCAAAAGTTATGCACCTTTTGATTTGCTTTTAACTGAAGAATTCAAGGATCGAATGTCTGCAAGGCGAAGGGAGAAATATTATAAAACAGGATTTGGTAAAAAAGTTAAAGACTTAAAAATAAAACCTTAAATTCCTCGTCCTTTTTGGGCCCATAGCTCAACGGTTAGAGCACCGCACTCATAATGCGTAGGTTCCAGGTTCGAATCCCGGTGGGCCCACTCGGTTTTGCAAAAATACAAATGTAGAATTAATTCAATTAAGGTTCCCAGCCCGCTCCCGACCAACGGGAGGGCTGGCGGGGAATCCCGGTGGGCCCACTCGGTTTTGCAAAAATACAAATGTAGAATTAATTCAATTAAGGTTCCCAGCCCGCTCCCGACCAACGGGAGGGCTGGCGGGGAATCCCTGTGTGCCCACTTTTCTTTGTAAATTCCACCATGTGCGGACGTAAAACACTCACCCGGGACATCCAGTCCATCATTGAAGAAATGGCCATCGAAGAATGGCAAGATCAAGATCTCTTTTCACCCAGTTTTAATATTGCCCCCACCCAGTTATCCCCTATAATGATTGACCATATGGGCCGTCGGGTGAAGCCCATGAAATGGGGATTAATTCCCAATTGGTCAAAGGACGCAGCCATGGGATCAAAGTTGATTAATGCCCGATCAGAAACACTGTTGCAGAAACCCTCTTTTCAGAACCTTGTTCCCAGAAAAAGATGTGTGGTCATCACAGATGGCTACTATGAATGGAAGCGGACTTCCAGCAAATCAATACCATTCTATATTCACCATCCGGATAATAAACTCTTGCCCATGGCAGGACTCTGGGACATCTGGAAAAACGAGTCAGATGAAAGTATTTACAGCTATACCGTTATTACCACAACCCCGGCACCGGGGGTAGAACATATTCATCACCGGATGCCCGTTATATTAAAACCGGAAAATATTAATCCCTGGCTCCAGGTGCACAATACCTCAATTCCCAATGCCATGGACTTATTAAAACCCTATAAGGAACCGTTACAGTCATTCCAGGTATCAAC
>JACNKN010000036.1:0-2428 GCA_014382015.1 Fidelibacterota bacterium
AATCTTATGTGGATTTCGATCCGGATCGCGTAGCCATGCAAGATGCCACTGCGCAAATGGCATTGCTTCAATTCATGATGGCGGGGAAAGATAAAGTGGCCGTTCCCTCAACCGCTCACTGTGATCATTTAATCCAAGCCAAAGTTGGCGCAGATGCAGATTTAGACGTGGCTAAAGATGTGAACCGAGAAGTATATGATTTCCTCGAATCGGTTTCAGATAAGTATGGTGTTGGTTTCTGGAAGCCCGGTGCTGGAATTATTCACCAGGTTGTTTTAGAAAATTATGCATTCCCCGGTGGCATGATGATCGGGACCGATAGTCATACCGTAAATGCCGGAGGTTTGGGCATGGTGGCCATTGGGGTTGGAGGCGCTGATGCAGTTGATGTGATGGCTGGCCTTCCTTGGGAATTGAAATTTCCCAAGATGATTGGGGTAAAATTAACGGGTGAATTAAGTGGTTGGGCGTCTGCAAAGGATGTGATTCTAAAGGTGGCGGGTATTCTCACCGTAAAAGGCGGTACCGATGCTATAGTAGAATACTTTGGCGATGGTGCAAATAAATTATCCTGTACAGGAAAAGGAACCATTTGCAATATGGGTGCAGAAATTGGGGCCACCACATCTATGTTTGCTTATGATGTACATATGGCCAAATATCTTCGTGCAACGGGTCGGTCTGACGTTGCAGACCTTGCTGATGGTGTCGCTCAATATTTAAGGGCCGATGATGAAGTATATGCAAACCCTGAACAGTTTTATGATCAGGTAGTGGAAATTAATTTATCCGAATTGGAACCCCATTTGAATGGACCCTTTACTCCAGATCGTGCCACACCTATTTCTGAAATGGCAAAAGCAGCAGCAGAAAATGATTGGCCTACGGAAGTAAAAGTCGGTTTAATTGGGTCCTGTACCAATTCATCTTATGAAGATATTTCTCGATCTGCATCCATTGCGAAACAGGCTGTGGATCAAGGATTAAAAACAAAGGCGGATTTTACCATTACACCTGGTTCTGAACTAGTGAGATACACCATTGCTCGAGATGGATTTATTAATACATTTGAGTCGCTGGGTGCCAGTGTCTTCTCCAATGCATGCGGACCTTGTATCGGTCAGTGGGCCAGGCAAGGTGCAGAAGCAGAAGAAAAAAACACCATAGTTCATTCTTTTAATCGAAATTTCGCCAAGCGGGCGGATGGGAACCCGAACACCCATGCATTTGTCGGTTCGCCGGAATTAGTCACTGCCATAGCAATTGCAGGTGATTTGACATTCAACCCCATCACGGATACGCTCACAAATGAAAATGGCGACGCAGTAAAATTAGAAATCCCCACTGGGGATGATTTGCCTGCCAAAGGATTTGAAGTGGAGGATATGGGTTACCAGGCACCGGCAGAAAATGGATCAAATATAGAAGTTGTAGTGAATACTAATTCGGAACGGCTTCAGTTATTAACCCCATTTGACTCATGGGACGGAAAAAATATTATTGGAATAAAATTGCTTATCAAAGCCAAAGGGAAGTGTACCACCGATCATATTTCCATGGCGGGTCCGTGGCTGAAGTTTAGAGGTCATTTAGATAATATTTCCAATAATATGCTCACAGGAGCCGTGAATTATTTTAATGAAAGAACCAATTCTGTCAAAAACCAATTATCCGGTGAATATGGTGCAGTACCGGATGTTCAAAGAGACTATAAATTCAATCAGGTTCCAACAATAGTGGTGGGAGATGAAAATTATGGTGAAGGATCATCCCGGGAACATGCTGCCATGGAGCCGCGATTCCTCGGTGTAAAAGTGGTTTTGGTTCGATCTTTTGCACGGATTCACGAAACAAACTTAAAAAAACAGGGCATGTTGGGATTAACATTTTCAAATAAAAGTGATTATGATCTAATCCAGGAAGATGACACATTTACGTTTGTGGATTTAGATAAATTCTCTCCGGGGAATTCACTCAATTTATCTGTCACGCATGGCGATGGGTCAACGGATACTATTGAATGCAATCACACCTATAATGACGCACAAATTGCATGGTTTAAAGCCGGCTCTGCCCTAAATCTCATTCGATCGGAACAAGGATAAAATAAGGATGAGGTACGAATAAAATACCAAATCGTCAGTCCATTTGATTAAAATATTGGGACTATTCGAGTGTGGGTGGATATTTTATTACAGCATGCACACAAAATAGAAAAATTTTATTCGATAAAGAACCTGTTCAAAAACTAATTGAAAAATGGTGGTGGGAGCTTGCTAACAAATTTCCTACCATTGAGCTGGATGCATTTGTCATTATGCCAAACCATATTCACGGTATCATTTTTCTAAAAGGCATTGAAGAGAATATTGGGGTTGCTTTTGATAGAAAGTTAGAAGATGATGACACAGCTGATGTGGGGGTTGAC
>JACNKN010000036.1:2584-54450 GCA_014382015.1 Fidelibacterota bacterium
AGCTTTGGGCGAACTGCCAACATTGGGAACAATAGTTCAATGGTTTAAAACCATGATTACAAATGAATATATTGTAAATGTAAAATCACAAAACTGGAATGCTTTCAATAAAAGGTTATTTCAACGAAATTATTATGAGCATATTATCAGAAATAATGAAAGCTTGAATCGAATTCGTCATTATATTTTGACTAACCCAGACAGGTGGGAAAAAGATATTGAAAATCCAAAAAACATGTATGAAAAAGGGAGAGTTGTCTATCCCAATGATTCTTTTTTAGAAACATATTATCAATCAATTGTTGAGAAAGATTAATATAGATAATGAAAATTTTAGTATCAGATCCAATAACAGAAAGTGGAATGGCCATTCTGAATGATGCCAATTTTGAAGTGGTGAGCCTACCCAACGGTAAACCGGAAGAAAAAGAAGAAGCATGCAAGGACGTCCATGGCTGGATTATCCGCAGCGGTACAAAAATAACGGAAGAAATGATTTCATCTGCTGAAAATCTTCGAGCGATCGGCCGCGCGGGTGTGGGTGTAGATAATATTGACATTCCCGCAGCGACTCGTCGGGGAATTGTTGTGATGAATACGCCGGACGTGAATACCATTTCCGCTGCGGAACATACAGTTGCCATGATGCTGACCCTTTCCCGGAATATTTCTGTTGGAGATAGAGGCATGAAAAAAGGCGAATGGAATAGACATGCTTTGGTTGGAACGGAACTTCGCAATAAAACATTGGGCATTGTGGGTATGGGAAAAATTGGCCGGGAAGTCATGAGTCGGTGCCGATCATTTGGTATGAAAATTCTTGGATTTGACCCTTACCTGAGTCAGGATATGTTTAATCCGGAAGAAGTCAAGATTGTTGAATTAGATGCTTTAACAGCTGTGTCAGATTATATTACAGTTCATGTTCCTTTAACAGATGGGACGCGGGACCTTTTTGATTACGATCGCCTTTCATCCATGAAAAATTCGGCTCGGATTATCAATGTGGCGCGGGGCGGTATCATTAATGAAAGTGATTTAGCAAAAGCATTGACCGACGGAAAAATAGGCGGTGCGGCCATCGATGTTTTTACGGCCGAACCAATAGAGACATCTAATCCATTGGTGAATGCCCCCAATATTCTATTAACCCCTCATTTGGGTGCGTCAACCCAAGAAGCTAAAGAAGGGGTGAGCATGGCAGTGTGTGAACAAGTTCGAGATTATTTAATTCATGAAAAGTTAAATAACGCATTGAATATGCCAATTTCGGATTTGGCAAAACTAAAAGAAATTCAAATTAATTTAGATTTGGCTGAAACCATGGGGAAACTTCAAGGGCAGCTGAATCCAAGGGTCATTAAGAAAGTGCATGTGGAATGTGCCGGTTCCATGGATGAAGCAAAACCGGCGGCATTGGCATTTTTAAAAGGCTTACTCAATGACCGCATTCCTGATCGTGTTAATTATATTAATGCAGAAACGCTGGCCATTGAATTGGGAATTGGTATTGAACATAGTTATACATCGGATTGTGGTTCATATACCAATTTGATTCGAACACGGGTGACGGGAGAATCCGATCGAACCGAAATCCATGGGAGTGTTTTTGAAGGGAATCAAATCAGGCTGGTGCATATACTGGGTTACGAATTTGATGTGACACCTTACGGCACCATGCTTTTTGCCAGAAATAAGGATGTTCCAGGAGTCATTGGTAAAGTAGGCACCATGCTGGGGAAAGCGGATGTAAATATTGGGGCATATTTATTAAGCCGGGAAATGAATGATGGTGAAGCTTTTGCGGTGATTAGAGTGGATAATCCACTGGAAGTAGAAATCTTAAATGACCTGAAAAATCTGCCAGAAATTATTTCTGTACAGCAACTGAATTGTTGATTTTTGGTAATTTCTGGTCTATCTAAATCAATTCAAATTGCCGGCGGTGGTGTGGCAGGATTAACTGCAGCAATTCAATTAAAAAAAGCTGGGTTTAATCCCATTATTTTCGAAAAAGAACAAAAGGTGGGTGCAGGTCGCCACGGAGATTATGAAGGATTAGATAATTGGATATTTTCCAGAAATGTGCCGGCATTTTTTAAAGAATCCGGATTTCATTTTTCAAATATAACGTCTTACCCCATATACCGGTTTAATGTCCATACTCAATTGGATAAACCTATCATCGTTCAAAATAACCAGCCATTTTTTTATATGGTTAAACGGGGGAGTGGTCCCAACGATTTGGATTATCAATTATATCGCCAATGTATAGAAGTTGGTGTGCGGTTTGAGTTCGGTAAAAAAGCGCCGGAAACATGTCAAATTATTGCAACAGGGACGAGAAAAGCAGCGGCTTTTATTCGCGGCATTAATTTTAAAACAAATTTAAAAAACCAGGTTCATTTACTTTTAGGCAGCCAATTTGCACCGAAAGGGTATGCATACCTTATTATTATTGATGGTCAGGGAACTTTAGCTACAGCCTTTAAAAATCCAAAGAATCTTGAATCGAATCCACTTCAAAATTGTTTAGAATATTTCAGTGAAATTGGAATAAAGATACGCCATGGAATTTGGTTTGGGAGCCGCGGCAGTTTTTCACTCCCCTTTGGATCTATCCGATCGCCATACCAAATTGGTGAAGCAGGCGGGTTTCAAGATTATTTATTTGGCTTTGGGATAAGAATGTCCATGATGTCTGGAAGAGCGGCGGCCTTGTCAATTTTGGGTAATAAGAAAGAATCGGAAATGATCCTAAAAGAATTAAATCGAAAACGCCGCCTATCTTTTGTGAACCGTATTATATACGAACAATTAAGTGACAAACGAATGGCCGGATTGGCAAAAAAACTTTCTGAAAAGTCAAATCCATTATCTATATTGGCTGATGCATATACTTGGAACTTTAAAAATATATTACGTTGGATAAACATGAGATATCGATATGAAGTACGTCCTACTTAGAAGCATACAGGTGGTCTCTATGGTTATTTTACTTTCGGGACTCGTCTGGGGCATCCGTGAAAATAATGTCATTTTAGAACTCAATGCATTGATCATTGGATCGGGTATTTTTTATATTGCAAATATGTTGCTGAAAAAAGATTAATCATTCAAATTCCGATACTATTTTTAATACAAAAGCGAGAAGATTATGTCAAAATTATGGGATGACTTAAAAGATAATATGAAAGAATGGGGAACTGCTGCCGTTGAAAAAGCAGAAGAAGTAAGCAAGGTCGCCGTTGCGAAAACAGAAGAATTAACCAAAATAAGTAAAATCAAATTGGATATTCATCAACTCCAGCGGGATATTCGCCGAGAAAAGGAAGCATTAGGCAAATTAGTTTATGAGCAGGCAAAAGATGACAATATGGTGAATTTTACCGGGAATTCTGAATTTTTTATCCATGTTGAAAAAATTACGGTAATTTCAAATGATGTATCTGAAAAGGAAAATGAAATCAACCGTATTAAGGATGAATATAATATCCAGGAAAGCGACGTTTCTGAAGCGGTAGAAAAAGAGAGCAATTCAGGCGAATCAACCGAAGATGAAAATGATTCTGAAGAATCAGAAAAAACTATAAAATCAGAAAAAAAACCTGATTTAGAATAAATTCCTTGTCTTCTCCAAAACCCGCACCGTTTAAGCAAAAAACAGCATTAACCCAATATCTACGGGAAATTAGGGATCTGGAACCTCTGTCAAATGAGGAAGAAGTTCGCTTGGCC
This sequence comes from Fidelibacterota bacterium, assembly GCA_014382015.1. Classification (GTDB taxonomy): domain Bacteria; phylum Fidelibacterota; class Marinisomatia; order Marinisomatales; family TCS55; genus TCS55. The sequence continues at coordinate 6,323 of JACNKN010000036.1, forward strand.
CAAAGTGCAAAATCCGGAGATACGAATGCCATTAATGAATTGGTGACCCATAATTTACGATTCGTGGTTGCAGTGGCAAAAAAATTCCAGAAATATGGAATTCCCCTAGAAGATTTAATTAATGAAGGAAACCTCGGTTTAATAAAGGCTGTACAGCGGTTTGACGAAACCAGGGGTTTTCGATTCATATCTTATGCAGTGTGGTGGATTTCTCAGAGTATTCGCCAGGCCATTAATAAAACGGGGCGAACGATTCGTTTACCCTCAAATGTGACAGAAAAAATGGGCAAACTTTACCGTCAATCCCTTGAACTGGAACAAGTGTATGAAAGGGAACCAACGTCAGAAGAGCTGGCAGAAATTTCAAATACAACTATTTCTTGGATGGAAAGTCTGATTCAATCCTACAGTACAACTTATTCTCTCGATGATCCATTGGAAGATTCCACAGCCACCCGGGTTGACTTCCTTACATCGGATGATGACCGACCGGAAAAAAAGATTATACTCGAATCCTTGAAAAAGGAGATAGTGAATGTGCTGAACTCTTTGGATGATCGTGAGCAGAAGGTGATTCGTTTTTATTTCGGATTGGATGGGGACGACTCAAAAAATCTGGAACAAATAGGGAGAATAATGGATTTATCCGGAGAACGGATTCGACAGATTAAAACCAAAGGACTGCAAAAACTCAGGCATAATACACGGTCTCATTTACTCAAAATATACCTGAAATGATCCATGTTGAACAATGATGCCCATTGTTGTAAATTACATAACTAAGTCGGACGGATAAACCATGTTTCGCCGTAAGAAAAAATCCAATAAATATCATAATTATATCATCCTATCCGAACGTGATTCGGATATTCAGCATTTCCATTTTTCGCGTCAAAAATTATTGACAGTAGCGGGAATAGCTGTCGTATTCATATCCATTGCACTGTTTCTCAGCGCCGATGCTTTAACGGGGGTTTTATACAAAGCGAAGTTGAAAGATCTCCAGGCTAATTACAAGAATTTGACAGAAACATTGGTTGATTTGCAGACACAGTTAGAAGATGTATCCGGCCAAGTAGGTATCATAGAAAAAAAGGATTTGGCCATCAGAACCTATGCAGGATTACCTCAGATTGATCAGGATGTTCGAAAAATGGGTATTGGCGGCACCAAAATTAAAAATGTGAATATGGATGGGATTGCGCCACGTGTCACTTCCCTCATCTCAGGAATTGAAATGGATGTAGATGCGTTATCCCGGAAAGTTAAATTGGAATTGAAAAGTTATAATTCCATGTTTAATTCTGTCCGTGATCATTCGGATAATTTAAAAATTATTCCATCCATCCGTCCGGTTCAGGAAGGATATCTCGGCTCTGGATATGGATATCGTGAAGACCCTTTTAACGGGAAAGTACGATTTCATTACGGTTTGGACTTTGCAGTGAATACAGGCACAAAAATTTATTCCCCCGCAAATGGAAAGGTAAAATTTGCAGGGAACCAAGGCGGTTTTGGGAAAGTCATTAAAATTGATCATGGAAATGGATATCGCACAATTTACGCTCATTTATCGAAGATAAAAGTAAAACGGGGACAGCAATTACAGCGGGGTGAATTAATTGCTGTATCAGGGAATTCCGGTCGATCAGCCGGGCCCCATCTCCATTATGAAGTCCATCAATACGGTGCGCCTCAAAATCCCATGGATTATTTTTTCTCCGGCTACCTGAAGTAAGCCTTTTTTCCTCTATATCTCTCACAGTAATTTTCAAGTTAACACCATGAGTAAATCTTACTTTATTGAAACATTTGGCTGTCAAATGAATGTGGCTGATTCTGAACTCGTCTCTGGGCTTCTCACCCGGGAGGGGTTTTCTGAAACAAAGGATATTCACAGGGCGGATGCTATTTTTGTGAATACATGTGCGATTCGTGAGCACGCGGAGGATAAAGTTCACTCCCGCTTAGGGTTCTATCACCAGATTAAGCGTCAAAATCCCAAAACGATTATTGGCGTACTGGGTTGTATGGCTCAGAACCTGAGAGAAAATATTTTGGAAACCATGCCCTTTGTTGATATTGTATTGGGTCCCGATTCCTATCGCCGCCTACCTGAAATGATCCGGGAAAGGGATGATAGCACCACCCATTTGGTGGATACAAAACTCTCCCGTTTTGAGGTTTATGAAGACATGTTTCCCAGCCGTAATGAAGGTATCAATGCCTGGATATCTATCATGCGGGGATGTGATAAATTTTGCACATTCTGTATTGTCCCCTTCACTCGGGGTAGAGAACGATCACGGAGTATCGAAAGCATTGTTCAAGAGGCGACCCAAGCCGTATCCGATGGATTTATTGAAATAACCCTTTTAGGACAAAATGTAAATTCCTATCATCATGAAGACAGCAAATTTCATGAATTATTGGATACGGTTGCCCAAATTTCGGGATTAAAACGTATTCGGTACACCTCACCACATCCTGAAGATATGACCCAGGACGTTTTAAATGTCATGGCCAAACATGATAATATTTGTAATTATGTTCATCTTCCATTGCAGGCCGGAAATGATGAAGTCTTGAAACGTATGAATCGCACCTACACAAAAGAACAATTTATGGCTCGAGTGGATCAGATTCGAAATACACTCCCAAATGTAGGAATTTCAACGGATATTATTGTAGGATTCCCCGGGGAAAATGAAGCTGAATTCCAGGAAACTTTGGATGTGATGGAAGCGGTGCAATTTGACTCAGCTTTTACATTTAAATATTCATCCAGACCAGGGACAAAAGCGGCTGAGTTTGATGATCATGTGGTGGAAGATGAAAAGCAGCATCGTTTGGAACGGCTGATTGAAATGCAGCAACGGCATACACTTTTACGAAATACAGCATTGGTTGGACGGGTAGAAATGGTATTGGTGGAAAAAGAAAGCAAGCGGTCTCAACAACAATGGGCCGGTCGAACAGATTCAAACAAATGGGTGATTTTTAATAAAGAAAATGCTAAAATAAAAGATTTAATCCCGGTAAAAATTATGGATGCTCGCGGGATTACATTGCATGGGGAAATTGTTCAAATTCAAGAAATGGAGGCAGCCTGATGAAACTGGTTAAAATATTTGCTGGATTAGTCGTGCTCATACTGGTTTTGATTTTTTTGATGAAAAATACCAATGTGGTTTCGGTGGATTTGGTTTTTGCTCAATATGAAAATGTTCAGGTAGCCATGGTTATGCTTGGTGCCTTATCGGTCGGTATCTTGATTGGTTATGGTGTTGCTGTAACCAATATCCTATCTTCCAAAACGGAGATTCGTTCATTAAAAACGAAAAATCGCCGGTTGTCAGATGAACTTAATGATCTTCGGAATGTTGCTATTGACGAGGGTATATATGATACGGACGATGGAGAAGATATTCATTGAACTGGATTTTACCCATTGTCCTCTTGCTTACTGCAGCAGGTGGAGTCATTATTTATTTTTACCGACCTAAAAAGCAAAAGCGTACAGAGTCCATTTATACCCATGCTTTGAATGCCATGGTTCGGGGTGATACGCGCACTGCCCTAAAGCATTTACGAGATGTGGTGAAACAGGATACAAATCATATTGATGCTTATCTCCAAATGGGTGATATTTTAAGAGAAGAAGGAAATGCCCAGGCGGCCGTAAAAATCCATCAATCCCTCACGGTGAGGCCTAATTTAAATAATGAAATCAAGCGGGACATCCATCAATCTCTTGCGTTGGATTTTCAGCAAATTGGGCATTTGAATAAAGCGCAGCGAGAAGCTGAACTGGTGTTAAAACTGGATCGTAAAAATTTATGGGCTAACGAATTTTTACTTCACATTTTTGAAAAGCAGCGTAACTGGGATCAAGCGACACAAATCACCAAATCAATTCAGAAGTTGAAGCAGTCACAGGATCCAAATCAAATTGCTGGGTTTTTAGTATACCAAGGTATGGATAAGTTAGAAAAAGGTAAGCAAAAAGAAGCGGAAGCACAATTTCATAAAGCAGTGAAAACAGCACCGGAATTTGGATTACCCTATTTAAGGCTGGGTGATTTATATGCTGAAAATAGGGATTTGGTGAAAGCAATTGAAAATTGGGAGAAATTTGCTTTGCTTAACCCGGAAGAAGGACGGCAAGTATATTCTAAAATTGAATCGGCATTATTTGATCTTGGTCGCTTCAGTGAAGTTGAAAAGTTTTATGAACGCATCCTTGATAAAGATCCAGCCAATTTAAATGCGCTTGCAAAATTAGCCAATGTATTGGAAGAAAAAGGTGAACATAGCAATGCGTTGACGCTTGTAGAAGATGCACTGACTAAAAATGATGGTTCTATTCACGCCCGACTCATGCGGTTAAAACTCTCGGTTCATGTATCCAAACCTCATGAATTGTCAAATCAAATAGATGCCATTATTCAACTGTTAACCCATGGCGAAGAGAAATGAAGAAGCGCGGATTTATTATGATCGTCATTCTCTGGGGATGGCATTTACCTGCCCAAAATATCGATTTATATATAACCCTTCTTGAAAAGGGGAAAATGGATGAAGTGAGGGAAACACTTCCAGAATTATTGGACAGATATCCGGATGAAGCCGGTGTCTATTATCTCCAGGCAATGTTAAATGAAAATGGCGATTCTTCTCTGGTTTTGTTTCGGAAATTGATTGAAAACTTTCCCGAATCAGATTTTGCTTCAAAATCTGAAATGAAGGTTGGAGAATACTTATTTTCAAGAGGGTTATACTCTCAGGCTGGCGTCCAGTTTAAAACTATCTTATCCAAATATCCCCAGGGGGATCACCGTCAAAGGGCCATGGACCTGATGGTGAATGCATACTTTGCAACCGGGGAAGAAAAATTAGCCAAGGCAACGCTGCGAACGTTTAAGCAATTATACCCGAGCCTTAATTATAAAAAATATGGAATTGATGGTTTAGATAATTCTTCCCGTGATGCGAAATTGGTGCGGTTAGATCCGGATGCCACGAGCAATCGAATAAAATCTTTCAAGGCTTCGCGAAATGTCATCATCCCGAAATACATTCCAAAACCATGGGTTATACAGGTGGGTGCTTTCGGTAAATATGAAAATGCAAATCGTCTAAAAAAACAGCTTCAGGGGAATGGATATGCTACGGAAGTTCATTCTGTTAATTCCAATGGAAAAAGACTTCACGCTGTCCGGATTGTACGTTTTGAAACAAAAAAGTCCGCAGAGAAAATAGGACGGAAATTGAAAAAGAAATTTGGATTAGATTTCCGGGTCTTAAATAACCCTGAATAACTGGATTAGTTAAGAATATGCCGCTAAGAGCACAAATAGTCGATAATAATTTCAGTGTTTCTTTGTCCGCTTTGTGGCTTGATAAAATGGGAATGATTAGGAGGCTGGTGCCCCTCGCGGTCTTCAACACCGTTGTCCTGCTGATAAGGTGGGAGTTGGGTTCGATTCCCAAGCGTTCCCGCAAAAACTTGAAGAGTGGGTTCCCTGCCCGCTCCCGACTAACGGGAGGGCAGGCGGGGATTCCCAAGCGTTCCCGCAAGATTTAATGAATTAAAAGGAATAAAATGAATAAAAAACAAAAACTGGTTGCGAAAAAACATCGTCGAAATAGAGCGCGTTTAAAAGCGTTAAAACAAGCTTCAATTTCTTCAGGAAAAAAAGCGGAAGTAAAGGCCGTTCCTAAAATAGAAAAAAAAGCGAAGTCAAAACCTAAAAAGACAATAGATAAAAAGCCTGTAGCCAAAAAGGCAGCGACAAAAAAGGCGACTCCTAAAAAAACAACCAAGAAAAAAACTGTCGCCAAAAAAACTACAGCTAAAAAATCAACTGTAAAGAAAACAACTGTCAAAAAATCGACACCAAAGAAAAAAACTGCAAAAAAGACAGTAAGCAAAAAGTCTGATATATGAATGAGACTCTGAAAGTAAAAATCCGCCTTGGGTTTGGATTAGTCTTTTTCGTCGGGGCGATAGGAACTTTTATTTTTGGATGGATGGAGCGATCAGCCGGGAATTCATTTAATCAAATCTGGATGTTGGCTATCATTATGCTTTTAGGTGCCATGATGCAACTTCAGAAAATTGGCGGGGGCCAGAAAAAAAGCCAGAAAAAAGAAGAATAAGCTTTAGTCATGCGTTCGGCAATCGCTGAATATTTAAACACATACACGCCATTTGAGTTATTTGGGACGTCCCATTGGGCAGGTATTCTATTATTCTTATTTTTAGTCATTTGGCTCCCCTGGTTCGCTAAAAACCACTTGAGACTTAAATCCCAACAACAGGTGGGTGCAATTTTGGGGATTCTTGTTGGTATCAATTACCCCATATGGGTCCTTTTAGAATGGATGGGAGGGTCCTTTGACATTACCCTCCATTTACCGGTACATCTTTGTCGTCTGGCGAATCTGTTATTACCACTGGTCATGATTAATCGAAACTTTCGTGTTTTCGAAATTCTATATTTCTGGGGATTATCAGGCGTTTTCCAAGGAATGATTACACCAGATTTTGTGCAGGATTTCCCCCATTTCCATTATTTCAGATTTTTTGTTGGACACAATCTCATGGTGGTCGCCCTGATTTATGCTGTCGTAGTTTATAATATGAAACCGACGTTGGCTGGCCTGAAGAAAGCATTTATTGCGATGAACGCATTTTTACTACTGGCAATCGTAACAAATATACTACTGGATTCAAATTACTTTTGGATCATGGGTAAACCACCTACGGCTACATTACTCGATTATTTAGGTCCTTGGCCCTGGTATATTTTATCTGCAGAATTTGTTGCATTAGCCCATTTTGGTTTTGCATATTTCATTTACATAATGATTGAAAAATATTCCATAAAGAACGCAGTGATACAGTGAACTCCATTTTATCGAAGATAGTGCTCTTATCCATTCTTTTTTCTTTTAGTTTGTCTAGCCAAATCCTGGAACAACAGAACAAACTGCTTTGGGATGGTACCGATTGGGAGCATGTAGCCAATCGGGTTGATGGAAATCCTGAAATGACTTATCGAATAAAATCTGCCTACCTTACGGGTGTATTAGATGGCCGTTTATATTATTATCTGAAGGCATGGGGAGAGAAGCAGGCATTTGCCGATAGTCTTTATGGGGACCGGGTTGATTATCTTACACCCCGGGAAACGGTTCGTCAGTTAGATCGTTTTTATGAAGATCCATTAATGGACTTTGTTCCGGTTGTTTCTGCCATGATTATTGTCCATATGCAGGCGGAACTGGTACCCAAAAAAGTGATCGATCAATATGTAACTCAAACTAAATATTGGATTAATCAACTGACATTGGATATGCAGAGTCGTGGCATGCATGAATTGTTAAAAGAGAAGCAGGAAAAGCACTCCAATAAAAAGCGTTGACCCTCTCCGGATTGCAAAAATCCAAGCATGGATTGCAATGATGAGGAAACGAATCATTGCGACTCAAGGGATTCGAAAAGATTCAATTCGCTCATCATTTCACACCGTCGTCATTTCGTCTTTTTTAGTGAACTGATTCGTATTTCGTTCGTTGTAATTTATCATTCCCATTTTGTTCAAGAATCATGACTGAAACACAATTTCGAAATATACTAAAAAAACTGGATAATTATTTTCGTCCCACTCAAATCGGTTCGAATGAAGGTGAATGGCTTGCGGTAGGAAAATTATTGAGTGATACGGCTCAAACTGATTTAGATCATATTCTTAAAAAAGAAGGATACGTTTATTCGGTAAAGAATAACGGTGGTGATACCTACTTGAGATTAAAGGATAGGGAAGATAACGTCATATTAAAAATTCCATCCATTCCGCGGATTCATTGGATTTTATTTTTATTGACAGTTTTTACGACTTTACTGGCAGGTGCCATGATGGAGGGTGCTCGCATTTGGGAATCGCCCATAGAAATATTAAAAGGAATTCCGTTTTCAGTAACATTGATGCTGATTTTAGGTACCCATGAATTTGGTCATTATTTTTATGCCCAGAAGCATAAGGTAGATGCGACTTTACCCTATTTTATTCCGGCTCCCCCATTCCTGTTTCTCATCGGAACATTTGGTGCATTCATTAAAATTAAATCACCCATTTATCGAAAGGATGTACTCCTGCAAATTGGCGCCGCAGGACCGATTGCCGGATTTATTATTGCCGTCCCTGCCTTGGTGATTGGGCTATGGTTATCGGATGTGGTGGAAAAAGTAGATGTACAAGGCGCATTAATGTTGGGAGATTCTATTTTAATGAAAATCCTTACCTGGGTTACCCACCCTGGACTACTGGAAAATCAGGATATTATGCTGCATCCCATTGCATTTGCAGGGTGGATAGGATTATTAGTGACCATGCTTAACTTGTTGCCCATCGGTCAATTGGATGGGGGGCACGTGGCCTATGCCATGCTGGGCGAAAAACAGGGGTGGGTGGCTAAAGCCGCATTTGCTGCATTAATTCCTTTAAGTTTTCTTTCGTTGAATTGGTTGGTTTGGGGAATTTTAATTTTGTTCCTCATGCGCTCAACAAAACATCCACCCATTCAGGATATTCACGCGCCCCTATCCAAAAATAATATGCGGGTAGGATTCACATGTTTAGTCATTTTTATACTTTGTTTCATACCTGCCCCATTCAGTATGTAATGCGACGATCTCTCCTATTTCTTTTGGCATTTGGATTCCTTTTTGCTCAAGTCCGTGTGGGCGAAATGAAATCCATCACCTCATCTCTGGATGTTCGATCGATCATTGGTTATGGAGATGAAATCATTCTCGCCACTCAAGGCGGATTAGGTGTTTATCAATCAGATTCAGGTAATTATATGGTCTATACCATAGACCACGGTTTGGTTGATACAGATCTAAATACGGTTCATATAGGTCCTAAAGGGCTATTATGGATTGGAAGTGACACAGGCGTTCAAGTCTGGAATTTAGATGAAGAAAATCTATTGGATTGGTTTCAATTAGATATAGAAGATGTGTCGGGATTTGTTACATATAAGGATATGGTTTATGGTGCAGTTAAGCAGAATGGCACATGGGGAATCATGGAATTTATTCATTCGAAAGACAGGACATATTATAGAGATTTTTATGGACGGGATGATATTGGGTATATTGATGATATTATAAAATTTGGTGATGATCTCATTTTGTTAACAGATTTGGGACTTATTGGAGGGAATCCGCATCAAACGCATCCCATCTATTGGGAAAAGCGTTTTACGGAAATTGGTTTACCTATCGTTGCTATAGCAGAAAAAAATGATGAATTAGCCGTTGTGACTCCACAAGCCATTTATTCGATTCAATTGAATAAAAATCCGGTTCCTTTGGTTACAAATCAATCTGAGTTTAGCACGATTCGATCCATTGCAGTTCGAGGACTGTTGGATTATATGGCTGTTACGGACTCTGCCATTTACCGAATTGGGACAGATACGTTTGAAAAACAATTTTCCGATGCTGGTTTTCATTTCTCTGATATTAAAATAACCAATTCCTCGACTATCATTGGGACGAATCTTGGATTCGCTCAATTTGATGAGTCAACTTTGAATCATGTTGCAGGCAATGAACCCATTGTTTCTGCCCCTCAGGTTATCTCTATGACTTCTGATAATCAACTGATTATGGCAAACGCAAATGGTATATCTTTGAGTGGGTGGTATAACCTGTCAACTTCTGCAAAAGCCACTGGGTATTCCACTCAGTTGAATCTTGAAAAAATCCCCATCGATTTGGGGAACCGGGTATCAAGGATAAATCTGGGTAAGGATGGATTTGTTTATATGGGTTTAATCCATTCAACCTCGGCGGGAATCGTCGCCCTGGATGTATCCAATGGTATTAAAGCACACCAACTTTATTTTCCAAAAACACAATCGACAGAGGATAAAACCTTTATTGTTTCTGGAATTGCCCTGGATGGGAAGGAAAATATTTGGGGAACGTCCGGCAATAATTATAATCAGCCGCTCAGTGTATTCAATGGAAGTTTGTCTCGGCACTTTTCCATCAATGAAAGTGGGGGTATTTTATCGAATGGTTCAAATGCCATTGCAGTAGATAATTTCAATCGAATTTGGATTGGCTCACCCTCGGGACTCGTCATGTATAAATATTCAGGAAATGTGATGGATCCAACCAGTGAGATATGGGTAGAGGAAAGGGTGGATCCCGGTATAACGATTCGCGTTCCGTTGGATATAAATGTTTCAGCCAAAAATCGATTATGGATTCTTACTCCGATTGGGCTCATTCATAAAGATCTGCAGGTATCAGACACGAATCCAGTGAGCCAAACCGGTCCTACTGCAACCAATGGAGAATTATTTCCCTATTTCCCCAATGTTGTTTTTAATTCCCATTCACGAATTCGGTTTGATCCCAGGGGAAATGTATGGGTGACTTCCGAAACTGACGGTGTTCATATTGTGACTGAAAATGGCGAATATTGGCCCGATATTAATGGTTTAAATGAGCGTAACAGCAATCTCCTTTCTAACCATGTGAATGATGTGACTTTTGACAATGAAGAAGGGATGGCTTATATAGCCACGGATAAAGGGGTCAGTGTTATTCGTATTCCGTTTGCGGAAGAAAAAAAATCATATAGTTCTGTAAATATTTTTCCCAGTCCATTCCGTATTCCCAGTTCAATACCTATGACGGTTGAGGGATTAAAAGATGAAAGTTCACTTAAAATCATGACGTTGAATGGAGAGGTGCTGAGATCGATTTCCAATTCAGATGTTCAGGGGTACCAAGCATATTGGGATGGACGAGATGCATCAGGGCAATTAGTTGGAACCGGTGTTTATCTCATTGCTGTATATGATAAAAGTGGTGCATCCACAATTGAAAAGGTAGCGGTCATCAGGGAATGAATCCTGTTATAACAACAATCAAAGTTATTATCGGTGTCATTCTGGTCATTATTGGATTTCTGGGTGGATTGATTCCAATTTTCCAAGGTTGGATGTTTGGCATTCCTGGTTTGATGTTGTTGGGCAGCGTATTTCCACCAATCAAACGCTGGACACATAACATGATGGAAAAAGTGAAGAAAAAGCTGAAATCTTAGATTTTAGATAGGGCTTGATCTAAATCCCAGATAATATCATCTGCATCTTCAATTCCAACGGATAGGCGAATCATTTTGTCTGAAATTCCCATGGCATGCTTTTGATCTATCGGCACATCTGCATGTGTCATGGAATATGGGTGCTCAGCCAGGGATTCTGTGCCACCTAAACTCACAGCTAGTTGAATTAATTTTAAAGAATTTAATACGGCAAATGCTGGGGATTCACCGCCGGCAATATCAAAGCTAAGCATTGCGCCTGCGGATGAATATTGTTTCTGATAAATAGCATATTGTCCAGATTCTTTTGGTATAAATCCCAGATAGAATACTTTCTCTACTTTTTCATGGTTCAGTAAAAAATCTGCTACTTTTGCTGCATTTTTCATTTGGATTTCCATTCGTGGTTTCAACGTTTCAAGACTCCTCATGAGCAGCCATCCAGTCCATGGACCGGCCATATTCCCAAGAAATGTTCTTAAGCCCTTTATTCGCTGAATGACTTCATTAGATCCTAAAACAGCACCGGCGATCAGGTCGCTATGTCCACCGATATATTTAGTGGCAGAATAAATAACAATATCCGCGCCGTGAGATAGGGGGTGCGACCAAAGAGGCCCCATATACGTATTATCTACTGCGATTTGAACAGAATGCCCATCAGAAGTAAATTGATGACCAATATCTCTGCACATTGATATATCCATCAATGCATTTGTCGGGTTTGCCGGCGTTTCCATATAGATTATCCCCAACCGATCTCCCAAACCAGATGATTCTATTTTTTGGACAATTTCATCTCGAGTATGATCCGCATGGATACCCATCACGTGAATTCCATATTTTGTTAAAAAATGGTTAATAAAGTGGTCAGTACCGCCGTAAAGTGGCTTGCTATAAACCAATAAGTCTCCGGGCTTCAGATATTCTAAGAGTACAGTTGCAATGGCTGACATACCACTTTCAAATACGGCACAATCTTCAGCCTGATCCCAGAGGCAAAGTCGGTTTTCGAGTATTTCTAAATCAGGATTATTAAGACGACTATAGATGAGACCCAAATTTTCATTCGGTTTTTTCTCTCGAATGCCATAAGCAACTTCAAAAAATGCCTTACCTTCTTCAGCCGTTTTAAATGCAAATGTTGATGTCTGAAATATAGGACATTTTACTGCACCTTCTGACCACTTGGATTCATATCCATAGGACATCATTAAACTTTCTGGTTTAATATTTTTAGGCAATTTCTTACTATACATAAATGATTTTCCTAACTTTGCTCAATATACTCAGGTGAAATTCCAAATTCAGATTCAAATTCTTCTGCAATATTTTTAATCATATTCTTCCGAACCATGTGCGGTAAAAATGCAGATTTCATGGCTACAATTGTTACTTCTCGAAAATCATGAAGGGTGAATCCAAATAAATCCCTGGCGAGTCCGAATTCCTTGGTGAGGGTGGTATTAGACATGAGACGGTTGTCCGTATTGAGTGTGACCCGAATTCCCTGATCATAATATAATTTCATGGGATGCTGCTTAAGGGATCGAACTGAATACGTATGCCAGTTGGATGTGAGACAAATTTCCAGGGGGATCCGATGATTATTCACATACCGCATTAAATCTTTATCTTCCTTTAAACGGGTACCATGTCCAATTCGATGGGCACCACAATAATGAATGGCCTGATGGATAGACGCAGGTCCAAATGCTTCTCCCGCATGAATAGTGGCATTGATATTATGATTCAAAATCATATAAAAGGCTTCCCGGTGATCTTTGGCGGGAAAGTTTTCTTCCGCACCCGCTAAATCAAAACCAACCACGCCTTTATTTTTAAATCGAACGCAAAGATCAGCCAATTTTAAGGACGCTTCCGGTGAAATATGCCGAATACCGCAAACGATAATTCCGGATTTTACACCAAAAGCTTTTTCACCTTTTTTCAGTCCATCCCGAACGGAAATGACCGCTTGCTCTAATGTCATCCCTTTTGATGAATGTAAAATGGGAGAATATCGAATTTCAATATAACGGATATTTTCAGCCGCTACATCTTCAATCAATTCGTAAGCGATTCGCCTGAGTGAATCAGGTGTTTGCATCACACTGAGGGTTATATCAAACCGAGCGAGGTATTCTTCCAATGTACCTCGTTTTATCCCGATAGAGAGGATATTTTGAAGCTCGGTTGCATCAGTAGTGGGTAAGGACACTTTATGTCGCTTCGCCAAATCTAATATGGTTTTAATCCGCAGACAGCCATCCAGGTGGCAATGAAGTTCCACTTTGGGTAGTTTTTTTAGAAGGCTGTCTGATATTTTCATTGATTTATTTTTTTGATACAGATTTATAGAGCCAGATCATTACACCAATAAATAAGGCTGGACCCACCAATCCAAATCCGTCAAAATTCGGCCACCAGTCTTTTTGTCCTGTGAGGAAAATTGGTACTGCCACAAGAATACCCATGAGTGCTTCCCCCGTAATTAAACCGGATGCCATAAGGAGTCCGCGTTTTTCCGATGATTTGGAACCACCGGCTTTTTTGCCTAAGTGATTAATCATTCCGCCCATAAATATGGGTACAGTTAAGGTGATGGGCAAATAAATACCCACAGCAACCGCCAATACAGGCACCCGAAAGTCAGACCCGATTTTTTCCTGCCTCAAATCAATGAGAATTAAGATGACAGCAATCACGCCGCCCAAATAGACAAAATTCCATGGAAGATTGCCTGTAAATACACCATCTGCAACCGACTTCATCAATGTGGCTTGAGGCGCGGAAAGGGTGGGAGATCCAATGGTGTAAGCTGTATGAAGAATATCCAAAACCAATCCAAGTACGACTGCTGCTGCCAGTGTACCCACAATTTGCATGACCTGCTGTTTCCATGGCGTCGCTCCGAGGATATGTCCTGCCTTTAAGTCTTGGAGATTGTCACCACCAATGGCGGCAGCACAGCATACAACGGCTCCCACCATAATTGCACTGGCTGCGCCTGTTCCCGAGCCTGTGCCAAGAATAGCCAACAAAAGCAAAGAGGCAAATAAAATAGTGGCAATAGTTACACCGGAAATTGGATTATTAGAAGAACCGACAACGCCGGCCATATAGGCCGCAACTGCAGAGAATAAAAACCCAAACACCATCATGACCACGGACAATAAAGCGGCAATTCCAACTGAGCCAATTATATCCAAATAAAGAAGAAAAACAGGTACTAATAATGCGACCAAAGCAATACCTACATAATTAATGGGCATATCCTGTTCTTCCAAAGGAACATCCTTATCACTAGATCGGTGTTTGACTGCATCCAGACTGGCTTTGATGCCTTCGACCAATGGCTTAAATAATTTGATAAGAGACCAGACACCTCCCACAACCATGGCGCCTACACCTAAATATCGAATTTTGGAATTCCAGATATCCCATGCAGCATCCAATGCATCACCTTCAAACCCAACCATTGCTGAATAAATCGGGATAGCAATCGCCCAGGAAATCAATCCACCAGCCACAACGAGGATTCCAATATTTCTACCCACAATATATCCTACGGAAATCAAGGCTGGAGATAAATCGGTTCCAATTCCAAAGATGGATTTCCCAAATGTCATTGCACCGGCCATTTCTGCATGCCACATGGCAAATCCCTGTTGACATACTTTCATGAGGCCACCGACCAAACCGGCAAGGCCAATCGTTCTCAATCCACCGGATCCATCATCTTCTGCACCTTGTCTGGCTTCATCTCCGGCTCGGAGTACTTCCGCTGTTGCAACTCCTTCTGGATATTTCAGTTTTGCTGTAACAATTAATGCGCGACGAAGGGGCACGGTAAATAACACACCAATGAGTCCCCCAATACCGGCAATCTTGGCCACTTCAACATAATCAAAGGAATTCCAGTAACCCAATAATACAAGGGCAGGAATGGTGAATATGACACCTGCTGCTAAAGATTCACCGGCAGACGCAGCTGTCTGCACAATATTATTTTCTAATATATTTGATTTTTTAAATAATGATAAAACACCCATAGATATAACTGCTGCCGGGATTGAAGCGGATACAGTCATGCCGGCAAAAAGGCCAAGGTAGGCGTTGGCACCGGCCAGAATCATAGAAAGAAGAATTCCTAAAAGGAGTGCTTTAATGGTAATTTCTGGATATTTATTGTTGGACATGGAATTTCCTTGGTTTATTTGAAGGCGAAAGTAGGGGAATTGTCATGAATGAAACAAGTGCGAGGGTAAACCATCAGTTGGAATACCTGTATAGCGAATATTAATTTCCCATGTCAAATGAAATGAATATACTTGCCCGAGGAAAATCAAAAAAATAAGTGGTCAAAAAATTTCAAAAGATCCAAAGTATAAGCATTATCTAAAATAAAATTCCACTCTTGAAAAAAATATACATAATAGCAGGGCCAAACGGTGCGGGAAAAACAACAGCGTCTTATACTTTTTTACCTGAAATCATCGACTGCAATGAATTTATCAATGCAGATGAGATAGCCAAAGGGTTGTCTCCATTTAATGCAGATAAAGTCGGGATTAAAGCAGGTAGATTAATGTTATCCAGGATGAAGGAATTGCTGGATAGAAATGAGACGTTTGCCATAGAAACAACCCTTGCGCTAAAAAGCTATGTAGGCTTCATCCAAAAAGCAAAGGAAAGAGGATATGAAATAATATTACTCTTTCTAAGTTTAAACTCAGTTCAGCTCGCCATAAAACGTGTGGAAACAAGGGTGGCAGAAGGTGGCCACGATATTCCAATTGATACCATAAAAAGAAGATATAAAAAGGGCCTAATAAACTTTTTTAATATTTATATTTCCTTGGCGGATGAATGGTTCTTAATTGATAATTCCGGTGATAGATTCCAAGTTGTAGCAAGAGGAATAAAAAACAGAACACATGTTAAAAATGAAATACTTTGGAATAAACTAAAAAGTAAGTGTCATGAAGATTGAAAAAAAATTACAAGATTTAGAAAATAAAATTATTTATGGACTTGAAGAAGCTTATCGAAAAATGGTGATTGTAAAGAAACAAAATAACAGTCCATTAATTGTTTCCAGGGATGGAAAAGTGGTGGCAATCCCACCGGATGAAATCCCCCCAACAGTAAAATATAAATAACTTGAATAATATCCCGAATTGAAAAGGTTTCTTAGGAGACTTTTGAAATTCCGTTTAATTTCCCGTATCAATTGGGGTGCTGATTTGAAGCAGGTCAAAATGGCTGAGAAAACACCCAAGAACCTGATCTGGATAATGCCAGCGTAGGAATGATCAAATTATGAATCAATATTTACGAATTTTATATGTACTTATAATTCTGAGTTTAACTCAGGTTTTTCCTCAATCCATTGAGGTGAGTGGAATTGTAGTCGAAGGAGAATCACATACGCCACTTGTGGGCGTAAATATCCTTGCCGGTGATACAGGAACCACATCCGATGAAACAGGGGCTTTCTATATAACTGTTCAGGATGGAGTTGAAATCTCATTTTTATATATGGGATATAAAAAGATTTCCACCAATCCGCGTCCATCCATGACGATTATCATGGAGCAAACTGTGTTAGAGAGTGATGCCATTACGGTGAATGCCATGCGGGCAATTGTCGGCGTAACACCTGTGTCCTTCTCTAATTTAACAGCCAAAGAAATTGAAACACGATATACGGTGGAGGATATACCCATGATTCTCGCATCCGAACCAGGTGTGTGGGCCTATAGCGAAAGTGGGAATGGCACCGGTTATTCTTATGTCTCCATTCGGGGATTTGATCAAAGTAGAATTGGGGTTATGATTGATGGTGTTCCCCTGAATGATAATGAAAGCCACCAAGTGTACTGGGTGGATCATGGTGATTTGCTGGCTGATGCCAGTGATGTACAAATTCAACGGGGGATCGGCAATAGCTTGTATGGTTCATCCGCTTTTGGCGGATCCATCAATGTGAATACACAAATTGCCAGCGATACGCGAGAAATAAAAGTATCCTACGGCTCGGGTGATTGGAATACATCCAAGACTTCTTTACGATATCGTTCAGGGAAAAATTTAGGAGAAGACATCAGTTTAACAGTTCGGGCATCTCAAGTAGAATCAGATGGGTATCGTAAAAACCACAATTCAAAACAAAAGGGCATGTTTTTTGGATTAGAACATCGTGGGAAAAAATTCACAAATAAATTTCGGGCACACCTTGGTTATGAAAATACTCAGCTTTTATGGGATGGAATTCATATAGATGATATAAAGGATCGCAAGAAGCGCCGGGCTGGGAATCAAGCATTTACCGATGATTTCTTTCAACAGATTTATTCACTCAACACCACATCTCGTTTATCAGATAAGTTGTTTTTTCGAAATGTGAGTTATCTTGTTCGGGGAAAAGGCTATTATGAAGTGCAAAAAACCGGACGTGATTATTATTCATACAATCTGGATGTAAATGATGAATACACAGATGTACAGGAGCAAAACCTATCCACAGATTTGCTTCGCAGAAAATGGATTGATAATAACTATTATGGTGTTGTACCCACAGTTACTTGGAAAAACGAGGAACTTCGTGTAGATGTTGGGGGAGAATTTCGAAAATACACAGGAGATCATTTTGGAGAAGTCAGTCAATTCTCTGATGTGAATTTGGCGGCAACATTGGGCGAAGATTGGTATCGATATTATCGCTATGTGGGTAAGAAAAGTTCAGTGACAGGATTTGGTCATTTGGTGTGGCATCCTGTTGGTCAGCCTTTTACCATTATGGCGGATATTCAAAATCAAAGCCACCAGTGGACATTGGAACAAGAAACGATTGGTCATGCCACCGGGCATAGTTTATCCGCGAATTGGAATTTTTTAAATCCACGGATTGGTATGATTTGGGACATAGGGGATTCCCTCCATTGGTTTGTGAATTGGGGAAAGGCACAGAAAGAACCAGCGGATAATCAGATTATTAATGCAGATGATGTGTGGGCGGAACCCGTCATGGCAGCGGCGGAAGTTATTACTGATTTAGAAATGGGAATTGATTTTACGTTTGAAAAAGGCCATGCCAGATTCAACAGTTATCGCATTCAATATTTAAATGAACAACTAAAAAATATTAATGTATCTCAAGAAGGAGAATACGATTATTATGTTGCAGATTCCACCGACCATGTTGGGTTTGAATGGGAAGCAGCATTTACCTTTAACCCTAAGTTTAGTTTAAGTGCCAATGGTGCATTGGTCATGAATTATTTTACCAATGGAAAAAGTTTGCCTAATATTCCGTCTACCCTTTTTAATATTAATTTTAATTATCGTGTTCGAAAAAATATGATTTTATTTGCCCATTGGAAACGGATAGGGCACATGTATGTGGATAATGCAAATTCTGAACCGGGAATGATTAATCCTTATGGTTTATTAGATATGGGTGTGAAATATCAGTGGAGGGGCTTGGACGTGTTGATAAAAGTGAATAATGTATTTGATAAACTCTATGCCACTTATGGATATGGTTACGAATGGGATGGATTTCAAGCGTTCCATTGGCCCGGCGCTACCCGAAATTCATTTGTGAATATTTCATATACATTTTTTTCCCAATCACGGATATGATCTTCTGATAAATCTGAATCCATATGTGAAAACTTCATTGGGCCTATAGCCCAGCCATAAGTCCCTGAATTTGGACCAGTATGGTTGTACCATAAATACGCTTTTGGACCATTTTCCCCGTTATGGTATTTTGCATTATGTTTTTTTACACCGTCTTGCAGTGCCAAATGTTCACCATTTCGCAATTCTAGAACAACTGTATTGAACATAATGTAATCTTGTGCAAACAATGTTGCACACGTCAAAATAGGAATAAAAATCCCAATTATTCGTTTTAGCATTATTTCCTCTTTTTTTTAATCAAATATGACGCCAGAACCACCATACAAAGGGCTAAAATGTTGACCAATACTAACCCATTTGCTTCCTTTTTTCAAAAATGTAGCGGATGCTCTTGTTCTGTAATTGGTTGCAATCGGCTTATCGTCGGGGCCATTAATTGTACCCACAAGATAGTAGTTTGCAAAAGCCACATCCTTACTTTTACCTAAAATTGTGACTTCAATATGACGGGGAGAAAAATTAAAGGTATTTGGTGATCCTTCAATTTGAGCCTTAGATGCTTCTGGACTTAATAACTGCCATAAGCCTCCTTGAGAAGTGGCCTGCCAAGACCCATCAGGATTGATGGTAGCCATATTTGCTTTTTTATTTGAAAAATCTATCCACTGCTGTTTGATTTGTTCAATTAGGTCTTCCTTATCGCCAGCCATCAGATTATTAATAAATAATATACCAATGGCAAAAATCATGCGTTTTTTCATGATTTGCTCCTCTTATTTTATAATATTCTATTGATTTGTGCTCAATTCCGGTAAATATTCACGGATAAAGGTTGATCGTTTTTTCACAATTTTAGATTGTCTAGATAGCCATTTTTTACTTGAACCTTCTCCATAGGCTTTATCAAAAAGCTCAACACTGAAAAATGAAGGTATTTTGTCATATTCTTCCCATGAGTCAAAGTAAACAGACATACTAATCAAATGTGTTTCACCTCCTGAAAAACGATAGTAATGGTTAAAACGGGCCTTACTGCCGGTTTTTTTGTGGGCTTCTACAAGTTCACTTCTTAAAGCATTCCATTCTTGAAAATTACCAGATCCAACCAGATATTCCGTCACTTGTGTGTATTTTAATCGCTTCTCGCTCCCGGAACCATTATAGGAATGATCTTCCATTTTTCGCCAAAGTGTGGTGCCTTTATCTTTACTCATATCCACATTGGGGATGACATTTTTCTGCCAATAATCCATTTCCGCTTGGCGTAATTTATATTTATCTCTATCTGCAAATGTCCCGGAACTGACCCTCAACACGGCGCCTTGATCTTTGCCTGTCAGTGTTCGAAATGAGATCATAGGATAATTTTTGTTTCCTACATTATATTTTTTTGTTTTCGCCGCCATGGCCGCTTCCATTTTTTCGCCTGCCATAGGTTTGGGATGCCATAGGCGACCCTGATAAACTGTTGCATTTTGCCCTACTAAAATGGCAAAAAATAGGGTGCAGGTTAGAAATATATTTTTTCTATTCTTCATTTTTTTCCTTTCTGGTATTCTAAAATTTACTTGATGCTGGACTGGGTGGTACCGGATCCTCCAGTAAGGGGAGACCAGTGAGAGGCACGTATTTTCCAACCATCTCCCTCTTTTACAAGGGCTTGCGTCACACGAGTCATATAATGACTGACTTGGGGTGCACCTTTCGGCTTCATGGAGCCTTCCGTGTAATACATCGCAACTGCCGCTTTACCAGGCACCAGAACAATAACCTCAATATGTTTAATGGACATATTAATGTTATCATAAGAACCTAACCTCCCTGAAGAGCTAACCTCATGCATTAACCCTCCGCTAGACCAAAATTCCAAAGCACCATTCTTGGAATATTCAGCCATGGGTTTATTATACTTATTCAAGTAGGCATTGCTCTTTAAGAGGTGCTCAATGATATCCTCTTTGTCTCCAGCAAATAAGATTGATGGTAATGCCAAGCTCAAGATAATAGATGACATAATTATTTTTTTCATTATTGAAGTCCTTTTAGTATTTATTCGATTATTTAGTTTGCGAAAAGAAGTCTCATCTTAAAATGGCTGTCATAATCATCCATGAGCCCAATGAGTTTAATTTGATTAATATGATTTATTTTAATTTGTTGCTATATGCCTGATTCCAGAATAAACCAATGTCTTCATGCGAAGCAGGAGCCCAATATTTGTTAAAAGCTTCCTTTTCTTCATCGCTGAATGCTTCATCGAATATTTTAGGTTCGTATTGTAAATCATCGGCATCTTCCATAGATGCAAATTCAGTTATAGTCGTGATGGGATAATACCCATTGGAAAGTGCCCCTGTCCAAAGGTGAGTGAGAGTCCTTACACTAATTTTTTTATCATTCTTCATGGTAACTCGTTTATGATATTTTTCCATAAGCTCTTCACGTTCCTCAGCACTACCTCCCTCAACTTCCCTTAATGGTTTCCAGTATCTATTCATTACCGCAACCACGGTATTAGGACTTTCCTTTGATTTCTTTTTTTCAAGCTTAACGTGATTTTCAAATATGTATAGATCCTCATGAAAACTTTGAAAATATTTTCCATAAGCTGAAGTTGCTGCCTGCCGTTCTTCTTCATTGGGCCAGACCTTTTTATTTAAGGGAGCTTGTGAGCCGGAATAGGCAGTAGCATCATTCATATTTTTAAATTCATTGACTTGCTGTACATCTGTGACATGCCCGGTCCAGTAATGAGTTAAAAATAATGAACTGAGCAATAACCTGGCTTTTACATTTCTCGCCTTATGGTAGGCTTCAAAAGCTTTACGCCTGTCGCCTTGTTTATGATCTTCCACTTCAGGTATTGGTTTTAATTTATACTTGGACCAGACAATAACTGTATTGCCTTTTGTATATTGCCCAAATAGACTTGCTGTAAATAGGGTAGTAATTATAAAACTTCTCATTTTCATTTGTTTCTCCTTTGAATTAATAGATTATTGAGACAATCTTAATGGTTATTTAATTTATTATCGTGTACTGTATTCTTCCATATACACCCGCATCTCATCATGGCTCTTTTTCACAATTTTTGAAACTTGCTTTAAAAATCGACCCCAGGCGCCATTACCATGTACTTCGTTGAATCTTGAAGAAAGACTTGGTCCGGTCGGATTCATATCGGCCCAACTATCCATTCCACGAAACGTAGCATAGATAGCATGCCTTTCACCGCCATGGACCAAATGCCCCATACCAAATGAAGCATCGCTATTTGTTTTTTCGAGTGCTTCATTATAGCGTTGCCTTAATTCAAAATATTCACCGCTCATCCCGGGATTTAAATGTGTGAATTGAACCCTTGTCATCTTCGAGGGTTTTTCTGAGGTGCTTGGATTAAAATGAAGATCTTCCACAGGTCTCCAATACATCGTGCCAATTCTTTCCTCAATGTATGGTTGAACATATTTTGCGGCATGTTCCATATGGGCTTTAGATCTGGTATCTTCCTGAAATTTATCAATGTCTGCCCATGTAAGAGGCCCAGAGACCCGCACAATCCAACCAGCTTTTTCCCCGGATACAACACTGTAAGTCCTCACTCTCATGATTCCTTTACTATGATGTTTTTTAGTATGATCCTTAAGACCAGAAAGATAGGCTTCTCTTTGACCCGCTTTTGGTTTAAAGTAATTCACTCCATAGATATTCACATTTTCCTGTGCGAACATAGAAACACAGGTCATTAATAGGACAATTATTCCTAGGGTACGTTTTAGCATATTGTGCTCCTAAAGATTTTTTCTTTATTTTACCATAGTTCGTATTTCATCATACCGGCCATCGGTATATTTACTTAATACATCACCAACCATTTTCTTCATGCTGCCTTCACCATGTTTTTTCTCAAATTCTTCACCAAAACCAGGGGGTAGTCCAGTGCTATTTTCAAAATATTCCCAACTTTGAAACGGATAAACCAATGTTAGATCTCTTCTTTGCTCTGAACGAAATCTATTCCTATAAACCCTTCGGGCTTGAGTGGAACCAGTTTTTTCTAAAACGTCTCTTATTTCCTTTACCATTTTAGTAAGGGCTGGCATAGCTTCGCTTGAGTTGGTCACATCAAGTACTCTGATTAATACATTCTCACCCACAGTTTCATTTGCTGGGTTATAAGTCAATTCTTCATCTCTCACAGAATACATTATGTTATGGCTCCGGCCATACCTGTCTACGTTCATTTCCCAATCTTTTGTATGACTATCATCAGCAATTGCATTATCCATATCAGTCCATTTTACAGGACCTTTAACCCAAACATATTGACCGGAATACGGACCGGTCCAAACATAAAATAAATATGCTTTTGGACCATTTTTGCCATCATGATACTTAGCATTATGCTTTTTTACACCGTCAACAAGTTTTGAGACCTGTCCATTCAAAGGCTCAAGGTATATCTGTTCAAACATAATGTAGTCCTGTGCAAACATGGTGACAGAAGTGATTAATGGGATGATTATCCCTAGAATTCTTTTCTTCATTTTCATATCCTCCTAATTATTTGATGGCGTTGTCATTTCAGGCAATAACCTGAGAATTTCTGATTCGGATTTAGTGTAACTGTCATACCAATCCTTTACAGCCTGCTCAAATACTTCTTCACCATATACTTTGACCCATCGATCTCTTATCGATGGAGTCTGAGGCGCTAGATCAGCCATACTTTCCATTCTATTAATAACAACCAGCATTCCATCCTGTTCGCCACCTGAAATAACATTATATACACCGGTGCTTCCTTTATGTCTTAGTCTACGATTAGCTTTTGCTAATTCCTGCTTCCTTTTGTCAGCTTGGTCGAATGCATAGATGAGAATATTCGTATCTAAAAAGACATTATTAGATGTCATACAGTTCTTCTCTATTCCATTTATTTCCCTTGGAATTCCCCTGTATTCTTTCGACCGAGTTTAAGAAATAATCTACATCATTTTTGGAATGGGGTTGATCCACGACGGATTGGAGAAATTTCCGAACCATTTTATTTAGTGATGTATCATGATCTTGTGCGTATTTCCGTGCTTTTCGTACAAGATCTGAATCTGCTGATAGTGTAATATTCATAATGTTCTCCTAATATGTGCGCACATATTACGTGTACACTGCGCTATAAATCAACTATTGTTTAATGGTTGTGTCTGTCAAAATAAAAACGACACGATCTGTCCCTTTTCATTTATAACTTCTCATTACTTATGGGTGAATTTTCTCAAATACAACGGCTACTCCGGATTCTACAGATTTTAAGCAGTGGTCGAAAAGTAACTACGACTGAACTCCTCCAAAGGTTTAAGGGAGACGTTTCTCTCAGGACATTACAAAGAGACTTGTTGGCGCTTTCAGATGCGGGCATTCCACTCATATCAGAAAAGACTATGTCGCTTAACTTTGACTCAACTGTTTTGTATGAAGTCCAATTTTAGATTTGGAAAGTAATGTTTATGATAACTTTAGAAAATGGTGGGAACTCAACACAGGCATTTTTAAAAAATCAATTATGAGAGAAATCAATGATAAAATACCTGAAGAAAAAACGTTGAAAATATTTTTAAGGCATCCAGTTTATGACGCATGATCAGTTAGCCATTTTATGTATTATCATCATTACTTTTTCTCTGTTTATATGGAGCAAATGGAGATATGATATCGTTTCTATTATTGCACTGTGCACTCTGTTTATTATGGATCAGGTATTGGGTGGAGAAACATCCACTTTAATTATGGACCCTTCCAATATATTTTTGGGCTTTGGACATCCTGCCGTTATAACAGTGGCAGCTGTCTTGATTATCAGCAGAGCACTACGTAATTCAGGAGTGGTAGATGTCATATCCCGACAAATTATGCCCCTTTCAAAATATCAGACAGCGCATATTTCCAGTTTGAGTGCTGTTGTTTCTATATTTTCTGCAATAATGAATAATGTAGGTGCCTTGGCACTTATGCTACCGGTAGCGCTTAAAACTTCCGCAAAACAGAAACGATCACCAAGTGTTATACTTATGCCTCTGGCATTTGCCAGTATTCTTGGGGGTATGATAACGATGATTGGCACACCACCGAATATCATCATTTCGACCCTAAGAAAAACCCTGTATCTGGAACTTAAGACCCAAGCCATTGAAAATAATACTTCCCCGGCGGCTAAATATTTTGACGCCCGGAATATTGATCTTGAGCAATTTCATCCAGAGGTTTTCGGTATGCTTGACTTCAGTCCAGTAGGAGGAATTATAGCTATTATAGGAGTCCTTTTTGTAGCACTCATCGGGTGGAAATTGATACCGAAGGAGTCATTTAAAAAAGCGGGTGCTGAATCGATGTTTTCCATTGATGAATATATAACTGAGATTCGTATCCCAAAGGGTTGCGCATTTATTAATCGAAAAATTAGTGAGATCGAAAAATATACAGAAGACAGACTCACAATAATTAGGTACATTGCTCAAAATGGGAAAATCTACCCTCCGCAGCATGATAGAATCATAGAAGAAGAAGACATATTTCAAATTCAGGCAGATCCGGTAGATTTAAAGTTAATGATGGATGAGTACGGACTTCGCTTAACAAAAAAGATGCGGGAACGGATAGATCACCTTAAAGATGATGGTACAGCTTTTAAAGAAGTCTTAATTATCCCCGATTCACCTTTAGTTAATCGTAATCGTACTTATTTTAGAAGACGTACATCAAATTCACTTACACTCATGGCAGTTGCCCGCCAAGGGAAGCCAATACGAAAGCGCTTGGGGGATGTTATATTTCATGTAGGGGACGTACTTCTCCTTCAAGGGAATATAGGTAACCTTGATGATAATATAAGCTCTCTGAATATGGCACCTCTTGCACAAAGAGAAGTTCAGGTTGGTGTATTTTCTCGGATTAGTTTAGCGCTGTTGATTTTTGTAAGCGCCATTGTGCTTAGTATGTCCGGAATGTTGCCGACTACTCTGGCTTTTGTGGGAGCCATTTTATTATATATATTTACGGGTATTCTTCCTATCCGCGAACTTTATCAAAATGTAGACTGGCCCATCATTGTCCTGCTGGCAGCAATGATACCCGTGAGTGATGCACTTCAGACAACTGGCAGCAGTCAGTTAATTGCTGAATTTATGGTTGGCATTACAGATGGTTTGCCAAATGCGATTATTTTGGCCATTATTATGGTGCTTACCATGAGCCTTTCAGATATTATAAATAATGCGGCTACTGCCCTGATTATGGCACCAATTTCAGTTGGAATTGCTGTCTCTATGGGTGTAAGCGCAGACCCCTTTTTGATGGCTGTTGCTGTTGGGGCATCTTGTGCTTTCCTGACCCCAATCGGTCATCAGTGCAACGCGCTGATTCTTGGTCCGGGGGGATATAAATTTTCTGATTACTGGAGAATGGGATTACCTCTGGAAATTATAATTGTAATAGCAGGCACTCCTTTAATACTCTATTTCTGGCCATTTTAAATAAGACTCAATGAAATGAACAAAAACTGAAAGGGGAATAAAATGGATGAAAATAAAAATTACGACTATTCATTTCCGGTTTAATACTGCCTTGAAATCGTCAGTTAATACAAAAATCCGATTAAATACAATGGAATGATATTTTGGTGTCCTGTACTGATATCATCCAGAAAAAGGTAACCACTTTTATTGGGGTCTAATTGGGTTTGAGATTTTGATTTACCATCAATTTCATATTGTCTATGATTATCATCTTCAAAATCGGCAAAGTGTGATGAAAATAATGGAGATTTTGTCAAAAATTGAGTAACAAAAAATGTTTCCCGTAAAGTACCCTTTCCGCTTTTAGAATGTTTTGCCTGGGGATTCAAGTAAGAAATGATATTGGTATTTTGTAGAAAAAGTTTTTCAGGCTTTCGCTGATAAGCTTTTCTGGTTGATGGTTTCCATAAGCGGTTAATCACAAAAGATTGATCTAAGAAATCTAAGTATTGATATAAGGATTCCCGTGCAATATGAAGTTCGTTGGCCAGTTTAGAGATATTGACTTGAAAAGGGTCCGATGTGGCGATCATATACAGCAGGCGTTTCAATTGACGGATTGCATCATATTTTATGGGAAAGGCAGATGGAATATCTTCGTAAAATATCTTCTGAATGATATTCTCGATTTTCTGGGGATAATGCGCAATATCCTCCTGCCAAAACGGATAATACCCACTCACTAAATATTCTCGAAATAATGGATGGATATTGAAACGGGAAGAAAGGTCTGCAGAAATTTCCCTATGCTTCATTAAAATATCATCTAATGAATAACTTGGGAGCGATATCTTTTTTTTCAGTGAAATAAATTCGCGAAAGGATAAACCTGATAGATGATAATAAACCATTCGCCGCGATAAATCGTAACCTTGAGTTTTGATTCGGAATGCAGAACTGCCGGATATGATAAATCTCATTTCGGGGTAGGTATCATAAATCGTTTTAACAATTTGAGCCCATTTATCTAATTTATGTATTTCATCAATGACCAGCACATTGCCGCCATTTCGATGATGTTCTGCCACAATTTCCATGATGCCCATGGCTTCTACGTGAATATGATCTGCACTGATATATAATGCCACCGCAGGATTATTGAATTCAGCTTTGAGATATTGCAGTAGGATCGTTGTTTTTCCAACACCGCGAGCCCCAATCAAGCCAACCAGTCTCTGATCAAAATTAATTGAATCGTATAAATATCTCCGAGGTAAATCATGGATAGATTGACTTATTCGGTTTTGTATTTCGTAAAGTGGAATTAGCATAATAGTAAGAAAAGTGTCTATCATAGTATACATATAATATGAGACTAAAAAAAGAATATTTTTGGAAATGAAGGACAAATTTTATACAACAGAGTATAACGACATAATCTTACTTATTATCAGTATAAGTCCCGACAGAAAGGTGATGAAACATGAAACCAAAACAAACATTGTATCACATAATAAAAACAAAATTAAAAAGACAGCACTTAAAGAAGTTGGGTTAAAGATGGGTTACCAATCAGAAGAAAAAGTGCTTAGAACCATGAGCGCTTTTCTGAAATCAAAAAGTATGTATGACCGGTTAAGCAGTGGCCATTATGATTTAAAATATATTGCCGATCAATTTGTAGGAAAATTGTGTTCTATACTTAATCTTTCACCCAATTTATTAAAAGAATAAGTGTTAAATAGCCAAATCAATTAATTCATAAACCGCCGGGCAATACGTTTTGCCAATTTATTCAGGCTACCCCCGGAACTTGAGTTGACTAAAATAGCGATTGTTATATCCTTTTCAGGATAGTGAATCAACATGGCTCGACCACCAGTAGAGCCGCCGCTATGTCCAATAATTTTATTTCTCCAAAAATCTTTTTGAGTCACCCACCCCAATCCATATTTTGTTGATTTTCCATTTTTCAACAGTAATGGTTTCTGAAGTTCATTCAATGTTTTTTCAGATAAAAAATCTGTTTGATTTAATCCATGTATGAAATTAACCATATCAATGGTGGTTCCAACAAAACCGCCACCGGCCCATTTATAACTGTTATCCACAAAGGGAGCAATGGAGATTTCTCCCTTTTTAATTGAATAGAATGTAGCAATTGGGGTCAATGTTGAATCCCGATGTTCTGCCATAAGTGTTTCCATTCCTAATGCTGTAAATACAGTATCTTCCATATAGGCAAGGAAATCAATCCCGGAAGCACCTTCCACCACAGCGCTTACCAAATTCCATCCATAACTGCTGTAGCGGTATTTTTTCCCCGGTTCATGGAGTAATGTATCCTGATCAAAAATAGATAAGCCACTTTCAACATTCGGATAAAAGGTATCACTGAGCATTTCTTTGCCCCGATAATGTCGAATACCGGCCAAATGTCCCATGGTTTGGCGAGTGGTTATGGGCCATCGTTTCGCAGGGAATGAAGGAACGTATCGCTGAATGGGTGCATCGAGATTTATTTTATTCTGATCCAAAAGTCTCCCGATTGCAGCAGAGGTGACTGTTTTTGAAACGCTACCAATTCGGAAACGCGTTTGGGGTGTGACAGAAATATTTTGTTCAATGTCAGCAAGACCAAACCCCTCGCTCCAAATAATTTCGCCCTCTTTTCCAATTGCAATCGACATACCGGGAATTTTGTGAATTTTCATAAATTTTTCTATGATTCGGGATGCCCGAGCTTCCGGACCACTTCCCGATGATTTTAATCCGGCAACAGAAAAAATAAAAAGGAGGATGAGTATATAAATATGTTTCAATTGATTCATTTTAATCCCTATGGTGATGTTCTAACAATAAAGTGATTTGAATTCTGTTTTTTTCATCCTGTTGAACCCCCATGGGGTTCTCAGGTGGTTTATATTGTTTTCTATAAACATAGAATCCCTAACAGGATTCAACTATTTGCAGGACTCCGGAGGAGTCAAATGTTTATAGAAAAAATGAATGAAGGGAATCCAACGCCGTAGGTGTTGAATATCTTGGTCGTGTTTTATCATGTTTAATTCAATAAATTCATAGTTCTAAGCAATCTTTATTTAAGATATTCCGGAATACCTATACTATCAGGTAAAACAGGGTCGGGAATGAGTGTCCCTTTTTTTAATTCGGTAGGCAAAATTCCCGCCCAAACAGGTAATGCATAGTCTTCATCATCGTCTCCAGGAGGGCCAGTCCGAATTTTGGCCGATGCTTCTTCTAAGGATATTGAAATAACAGTAGTCGCTTCCATTTCTTTTTTATTCGGTTCCCGTACATCATTCCATCGATTCGGGACTAAATGGTCACTCACTGCTTTGAGTGCATCCCATTTTTCTCTTTCATCTTCAACAAGATCACCTTTGCCGAAAACCACAACGGATCGATAATTCAACGAATGGTGAAATGCTGATCGAGCCAGTACAATGCCATCTATTAATGTAATAGTAACACAAATATTGTTTTCACCCGGAATAGATTTAAGCAAACGGCTGGCGGCGGACCCATGGATATATAATGTATCCTTCACCCGTGCATGAATTGTGGGGATAACCACGGGGCTGCAATTGTGGTTGATACCCACATGGCAATAAAGTGCTTCATCTATAATTGGGTAAATGGTTTCTTTATCGTAATGACCCCGTTCAGGGATACGCCGGACCCGAGTTCGATCTGTTTTAAATGTATTCATTTGATTCTTAATATTTTTGATAAAAAAGGAGTATCCAATATGGGCAGAAAATTTTACGAAAAGCAAAAGTTTTGTCCATCATCATTATTATAAAATCCTTTAACTTTAAGGCTCCATGCCAGATAATAAATCTAATAGAAAACGGTTATTTCTTATTGACGGTTTTGCCATGCTGTATCGGGCCCACTTTGCCATGATCCGAAATCCATTGATAAACAGCAAGGGAATGCATACATCTGCTTTGTTTGGTTTTACCAATCAGGTGTTAAAATTATTAAGGCAGGAAAAACCAGAATATCTCATGGCAGCATTTGATTCCTCAGAAAAAACATTTCGCCATAAACGGTATCCTGAATACAAGGCAACCCGTGAAAAGATGCCGGAGGAAATGCAGGATCAACTTCCCTATTTATGGAAATTAATGGAAGCAATGCGAATTCCCACTTTGGTACGGCCGGGTTTTGAAGCGGATGATATTATTGGCACGTTGGCAAAGCGCGGAGATGAAAATGGGTTTGATGTATATATAGTGAGTGGTGATAAAGATTTTATGCAATTGATTAATGACCATATTTTTCTTTATTCACCTTCAGGTAGACAAATGGATACCAAAATATATGATCGAAATGGTGTCATTGAAAAATGGGGACTTCCACCTGAGAAAATTATTGACCTATTGGGGCTTATGGGAGATTCATCCGATAATGTTCCTGGCGTCATGGGCGTTGGCAAAAAAACGGCCGTAAAATTGTTAAATGAATATGGAACATTAGAAAAGGCTTTGGATCATGCGGATGAAGTGAAAAACAAACGCGCCAGAGAAGGACTCCAAAATTGTAGAAAAGAGGCTTTATTAAGTCAGGAATTAGTGACGATAGACACCCAAATGGATATTGAGGAAAATTTCGAAGCCATGGCCACGAATGGTTTTGATGTAAATGCAATGGATGAAATTTTTCGTGAATTAGAATTTCAGGCATTGCAAAATCAATTAAACGCATTTCAAGGAGAAGTACCCACCCAGGAAGATCGACCTGAAAAAGATTATAAAGCATTTTTAACATTGGATGAATTGAGATCATTTGTGAATGGATTGAAAAAGGGTGAATGGCTTTCCTTTGACTTGGAAACGACTTCAGTTGAACCCATGCGATGCGATATTGTTGGATTCTCATTTTCTACAAAAGCGAATACAGGTGTGTATATTCCCATTTTATATAAAGAAAAAGAAGCAAATCTTTTTGATGATACGCTCACCTCTGTTTTAGGCATCATTAAACCTATGTTGGAAGATGCATCTATTCCCAAAACGGGACAGAATATCAAATTTGATGCATTAATTATGAAAAGGCATGGAATTGATGTAAACGGAATCAAATTTGATACATTATTGGCGGCCCATTTACTCAAACCGGAATCCAGATCATTAAAGTTAGATAATCTAAGTTTGGAAAAATTGAATTACCGTATGATTCCCATCGAAGATCTAATTGGAAAAGGTAGAAACCAAATAAACATGGCTGAAGTTGAATTAGAAAAATGCACCTTTTATGCAGCAGAAGATGCGGATGTGGCGCTTCAACTCACCCATATATTTGAAAAAGAATTGAAAGAAAAAGAGATAGATCAATTCTTTTATAATGTAGAAATGCCATTGTTACCCGTCCTCCTTGGAATGGAATTTATAGGAATGTATGTGGATGGCAAAATGCTGGAAACCATGTCTATAGATTTGGGGAAGAAAATTGATCGTCTTGTTACCGATATTCAAAAAGAGGCGGGAACAGAGTTCAATGTGAATTCAACGCAGCAACTGGCAAATATTTTATTCGATATTAAAGGGTTACCAGAGATAAAAAAGCGATCTACAGCTGAAAATATTCTTCAGCAATTAAAGAATAAAGACCCAATCCCAGGACTTGTCCTTGAATATCGAAAATTAAATAAACTGAAAAATACTTATGTAGATGCTTTGCCTGTATTGATCCATCCTCAAACGAAAAGAATTCACTCCACTTTTAATCAAACGATTGCTTCCACAGGTCGTTTGTCATCCAGTAATCCAAATTTTCAAAATATTCCCATCCGGACAGAAGAAGGAAGGGAAATTCGAAAAGCGTTTCGAACTGAAAGGGCAGGTTGGCAAATATTTTCAGCCGATTATTCTCAAATTGAACTTCGAATTATGGCACATTTATCTCAAGATAAAGCATTGGTGGATGCATTTAACAAAGGTGAAGATATTCATTCAAGGACAGCAGCCGATGTATTTAATATATCCATAGAAGATGTAATACCGGAAATGCGTCGGACGGCAAAAATTGTTAATTTTGGATTACTATATGGTGCAGGCCCATTCCGGATGAGCCAGGAATTGGGTATTCCTCAAAAAGAGGCCAAAGCCATTATTGAAGCCTATTTCGAACGATATTCTGGCATTAAGAATTATATTGAATCTACGGTGGAGAAAGCTCGAGAATTCCATTATGTTGAAACAATGTTGGGCCGTCGCCGTCCAGTTTGGGATATTGACAGTAAGAATCATCTTCATCGGGAAGCAGCGAAACGAATGGCAATCAATATGCCCATTCAAGGCACCAATGCAGAAATGATTAAATTAGCAATGGTCGCCATTCAAAAAAAAATCGAATCGGAGAAAATGGAATCAAAGATGGTACTTCAGGTTCATGATGAATTGGTATTCGAAATTCCGAAGGATGAATTAGATCACTTAAAATCTTTTGTCATTGTTGAAATGGAAAACGCATTACCCTTATCCGTACCCATTCTGGTGGACTGTGGTAATGGAAAATCTTGGTTTGAGGCCCATTAATGGAAGCAAGTATTACTCTAAAAAAAGTCGGGAAATTAATCGGAGATAAAACCATTCTTGCCAGTTTAACGTTTGGAATTGAACGGGGATCATTGGTGGCTATAATAGGTGACAATGAAGCAGGGAAGTCAATGCTTTTAAAAGTAATCTCTGGAATAGAATATCAAGAATATGGCCATGTTTATATCAATGGTTTAGATTCAAAAAAACGTCGTTTAGACATAATCTCGACTATTGGATTTGTTCCCCATGAGATTGATCTTGATCCTTGGTTAACCCTAGAACAAAATGTTCGGTTTATGGGGTTTATGTATGGTGTAGATACTGAATCAGTGAATACACGTATGATTCAGTTAGCAAGGGAACTTCATATTATTCCCCATCTCAAAAGAATGGTGAAGGATATTTCTCCGGGCATCGTAAAAAAGGGGATGATTCTACGCGCATTGGTTCATGACCCAGACATTTTAATAATGGATGAACCTACGGCTTTCATGGATGCCGAATCTTATCGACATACATGGGATTTACTTTTGAGGTTGAAAGGTAAAAAAACGATCTTATATGTGAGTCAATCTCTTTCGGAGGTGGAGGAAGCTCATGATCGTATTTTGGTTTTGGAGGATGGTATAATATCTTTGGATGGAAGCTTAGATAAACTGTTAGGCAGTACATTTGATTATCATCAGTTTCAGATTGAATTTGAAGAATTATCTGAGGATTTATTTCAAAAATTATCCCAAGTTCCAAAGGTTAAGAATCCTTCACGAATTGGGAATAGTATTCATTTTTATGGTCGCGAAAGAAATGTATTCTTTGCTGTATTAAATGCAGCCGCCTCAGCGGTGATGAAAGATATAAGTGTGAATAAACTGGGTCTCCAAGATTTGATGGATGCCAAATTTGCCCGGGATGGAATTCATTGATTAAAGCTTTTATACTCAGGCGATATTGGCTCATTCGGCATCGACCAATTGTGACTCTGTCTTTTATGTTCATTTTTCCATTGTTGATCCATTTTTTTGTCACAATTGTATTGAAAAATGTATTAGTGAATTCCCTGGAACAAATCCCATACGATATTTGGGTTTTTCCCGGAATTCTACTGCTGATTGCAGCCATAACAGCCAACGCAGTTATTTACAGGGACTTATTTGATTTGCGTGTTCACCAGCGGGCATTCTTGCCGTTGACGTTGGCTCCTTTTTCAAAGACCCAGCTCATTCTGGGTTTTTTAGTTATATCCGCAATAGAAGCTACATTTTATGTTTTGGTTGCCATGGGTGTTCTTAATTTCTTTTTACCGAAGACATTGAGTGCGTTAGACTATTTCATGATTTTGGTTTTTACACCTATATTTATTTTTATACTTGGAAATATTCTTATAACTTTTTCACTTTTGATTGATAGGATTACAACCTATTTATCTACGATACTTGTTCTTTTTCTGATCATATTATTTGGTTCGGGTGTTCTGGTAGAGTTGGAATTCTATCCAAAAACCATTAGTCTTATTTTATCCAATCTGCCCCTCAGTATGATTTTATATAGTTTAAGAGACATTATTTTTTCCAATCGAGTTGATTGGACTCAAATATTCATCCCAATTTTTGTGGCAATTATATGGACTTGGTTTAATGGATTTTTACTTAAAAGAAAATTAAATCAATGAAAGCGTATTTATCAGGAGCCATGGAGTTCGCCAGTGATGAGGGTGCGGGCTGGCGAGAGGATATGACTTTATGGCTGGATAAAACTGTGGGTCATTCTGTGTATAATCCTGTCCTGGAATCGGAAGCATTGGTGAAGGAATATGGTGCAGAATCTTACCGTGATTGGAAAAAAAATGATATACAAAAATATTCCGATTTTATTCGTGTATGTGTGAATCGGGATATTGATATTGTTCGGAATAAAACAGATTATCTTATCTGTCTATGGGATGAAGGTGTCCTCAAAGGTGCGGGAACCCATGCAGAAGTCACCATTGCATATGAATGCGGGAAACCTGTGTATCTGGTGAATAAATTTCCTGTGGAAGATTTAAGCGGATGGATTATGGCTTGCAGTACAGAAATTTTTTCGGAATTCGATGAATTAAAAATATTTTTAGCAGATCAATATTCATTAATGCAGGATTAAAAACTAAATATGGTTGGTCCAAAAGCGATCATTCATCTTGATCGACTTAAAACAAACTTTGACTTAATCAAAAACCAAGTAAATGATCCTCCGATTATGGCTGTGGTGAAGGCGAATGGGTATGGCCATGGCGGCGTTGCCTGTGCAAGAGTGTTAGAATCCTATGGATGCGGGTTTTTTGCCGTTTTTACAATGGATGAAGGGATTGAACTGCGTCAAGCTGGGATTCAGTCAGATATACTGATTTTCAGCCGAATAGATGCTTCCCGGCTGGAAGAAGCTGTCCAACATCAGTTAACTTTAAATTTATGCCATGAGGTGGATATACCCACTTTAACTCATTTTTTCAAAAAAAATGGTGTTTGCCCCAAAGTGCATCTAAAAGTGGATACAGGTATGACGCGCCTGGGAATTGACTTGGATGCTGCTGAAAAAATAATACAAAAATTAAAAAACCATCCGGAGCTACAATGTGAAGGCATTTTTTCACACTTTGCCACAGCCGACGAAGGGGATTTATCTTATGCGCATGAACAGGAATTAAAGTTTAAATCTGTTCTGGAAATTGCTGAAAAAATTGGTTATGGGTTTACACATATTCATTTTTCAAACAGTGGTTCTGTCATCAATTTAGATCAAAGTGTTTATAATATGGTTCGGGTTGGGATGGTGCTTTATGGTGCATTCCCCTCTCATGAAGTCCCCACAGATATTCCCATTAAGCCTGTCATGGAATTTATAGCACCCATCGTTACGGTTCGCAATGTACCCGCTGGAACACCGGTGAGTTATGGTGGTGTGTTTACAACAATATCTGAGTCAAATATTGGCGTTATTCAATGTGGTTTTGCTGACGGAATCCCCCGCCAGTGGTACCAGAAAGGGCACATTATGTTCAAAGGGAATAAATACAAAATTGCCGGGCGCATCTGTATGGATCAATTTATGGTAAATTTTGAGGATATTGAACCCGATGTTGGGGAAGAAGTATTGATAATGGGCGATGGTAAAGATGGATGTATCCGTATGGAAGAAATCGCTGAAGCCATTGATTCTACCCCTTATGTACTTGCCACGGGGATTGGTGGAAGAACTCAACGAATCTTTCAAGATAAATTCCCATAAATCGTATTAGATTTCCCCGCTTATGATTCGAGAAAACCATATCCGTCCGCATATAATAAATGCCTTTTTATGGTTTTCATTACTCGCAGGGCAGCAATTCAATCATAGCATCGTATTACCCGTTCCCGATTTATCATTCCATCCTTCTATCTTTTATGGCTTGGATGTGTTAGAACAAATGGATTTCAAACCACTTTATGGTAAGACCATTGGTGTATTTACGAATCAAACAGCGGTCAATCGTAAGGGAACACATCTTTTGGACTTACTGAAAGCACATCCAAAAATTGATGTGGAAATTATTTTTCTTCCCCAATATGGTCTATTCGCTGATAAAAATGAACGGTTTAAGATGCAGGGTGATCAGAAGTATGATCCCATATATAAGGCACGGATTGTAGAAGTATTTGGGCGGAATGTGAAACCGCCGGAATGGTCCATGCGTGGGTTGGATTTAATTTTAATTGACATTCAGGATACGGGCGTTCGCTATTCAACCTATGTGGCAACCATGACCAAAATTCTGGAAGTTGCCAGTGAATGGAATATGCCGGTGATGCTTTTAGATCGTCCCAATCCATTGAGAGGAGATCGATTGGATGGGCCGGTCGTTCGTCCCCAGTTTCAATCATTTGAAGGCTATCATTTGGTCCCAATTCGTCATGGAATGACTTTGGGAGAATTGGCCATTATGGCCAACGAAATGGGATGGATCAAAGATTTAAAGCGCGCCAACCTCACCGTAATTCCTATGGCGAACTGGAAGCGATCATACTGGCTGGATAAATCTGAACACCCATGGATTAGCCCTCAACCAAAAATACAAACCATTCGAACCAATTTAGCTTATGTGGGATTTGGATTGATAGAGGGAACAAATTTAAATGACGGTAGAGGGACAGATCGGCCCTATATGCGTGCCGGTGCTCCATGGCTTTCGGGACATCATTTAGCTGAAAAACTGATTTTGTTAAATTTACCCGGTGTGGAATTCCGGGTTGTGGAATATGTCCCGCGCAAAAAAGATGAAGAAAAGACAGTTCCAATGCATGTGAATAAGGTATGCAGCGGTGTAGATATTTTTATTACCGATCCAAATCGATTTGACCCATTGGCAACGGCTACCGCTATTATTATTCTGGCAAATCAATTATACCCCCGGGAGTTTCAATGGGATGAATTGAACCGCATTGATATGTTATTTGGTCATAGCCAGTTGCGAGTTTTTGCTGCTCAGGGAAAACCAGCCAATTACTTGCCGCCGTTATGGCTTAAGGATGTATTGAAATTCAATGAGTTTCGCCAGAAATTTCTGCTTTATCAATAAATAATGATTCGAAAAATTCTTTCTCTTTTTTTGGTTCTTTATTCCATTTCTATTTCACAAACTCATTTTACCATACCCCAAAATGTGTGGCGAATCAGTATCCAAAATGAAATTTCTACAGGAAAGTGGAAGGGGCATGATGGTCAAAATGGATGGAAAGATTTTTCATATCGATTGGATAGCATCGATTATTCAATTACCCAGGAATGGAAAAGAAATATCACATCTCAATCTTTTTTAATTGAGTATGGATTTACAGATAATTCCACTTTTATTTTAAAAATACCCAAACTGAAAAAATTTAAACAGATTCATTCCTGGTCCATAGCAAATGATACAACTCAATCTGCCATGGATCAGCTCATGGCTCAATATTTCCCCAAATCAAAATCGAATGAAGGATTGGGTGATGTGACCATGGGGATGAATATTTTATTTTTAGGTAATCCAGCCTGGCGGGGCGGACGAAATAAATATTCTTTGTATGGTGGCTTTGATATAACATTGCCATTTGGTGAACGGCAAAAAAAATATCATGGAAAAAATTTGGATGATAATGGAGTTCCAAATCAATTCAAACAACTGCCTATTGGGAATGGACTCACCCAATGGCGAATCAAAGTATTCGGTGAATTGTATCGAAAGGTCTGGGGGCGATTGATTAATATCAATTGGTCTGTGAATATGTCGACTTTTAGCAGAGAAATAATTAATCCACCTATTTCATTTCTCTGGATTGAAAATGTCGGTGCCGATTCAATTTCCCGTGCGATTGGAGATGCGGTGCTTTATGAGCAGGGAGGGGAAATTTTTGGTGCGATTCAAGGTCAATTAGAAATTTGGCCCCAACGAATATTTTTTTCCGCCGGGATGGATTGGATGTTTTCAGGAAGAGATCAATATTTTTCAAACAGCGATGTATGGGACGACTGGATGGTGAAACGACCCAATTATGATACACGAAAAACAGTGGCGACCCAAAGTTTGAAATTGAATATTTTGAATGTGGACCCGTTTAAACAGATTGGGTCTATACCATTTGAATTGGAACTAGGCGTACGTTGGTTTGTGCCATTCTTAACCTATCATACCTATGGAGTTACATCATCTTGGGTTCGAATCAGTTCATATTTTCAGGCGTGGTAGTTATATTCCTTTTCTCATGAGGCAGCCAATTGATTGATTCCAAAAAATCCATATGGGCCTGGTCGTTTTACGATTGGGCCAACAGCGCATTTGCCACCACTGTTATGGCAGGATTTTTCCCGGTATTTTTCAAGGAATATTGGTCAAATACAGATAGTGTAACCTTAAGTACATGGTATCTTGGTTTGGCCAATTCCATTGCATCAATTATTGTAGCTGTATTTGCTCCTTTTCTTGGTGCCATTGCGGACAGAGGCACAGCCAAAAAGAAATTTTTAATTACATTTGCATTCTTGGGGATTCTAGGTACGGGTGCCCTCTGGATGGTGAAACAAGGTGATTGGCAATTGGCCGTGTTATTATATGTAATTGGTTCAATTGGGTATTCAGCGGGGAACATATTTTATGATTCACTCCTTCCGGGTGTGGCATCCAAGAAAAAGATTGATTATGCTTCCTCACTGGGCTTTTCCATCGGGTATGTTGGCGGCGGAATTCTTTTTTTAGTGAATGTACTCATGTTTCAATTTCCGGAAATGTTCGGGATAGCAAATGGCGCGATTGCCATTCGATTATCCTTTATTTCTGTGGCAGTATGGTGGGCGGTATTTTCAATCCCAATTATTCTTTTTGTGAAAGAGCCAAAGATCCATGAACCGATTGGAATTGGTTCAGCTATTGGTGCAGGGTGGCACCAGTTAAAAAACACTATAAATGATATTAAACATTTACATGTGGTGGGCACCTTTCTACTGGCCTATTGGCTATACATTGATGGCGTAGATACCATTATCAAAATGGCAGTGGATTATGGCAGTAGTCTTGGGTTCCCATCAAGTTCACTTATTACTGCATTGTTATTGGTCCAGTTTATCGCATTCCCAGCCACATTAGGATATTATTGGTTTGCATCAAAAATTGGTATTAAAAGGGCTATTTATGTGGCAATCCTAGGCTACATGATTATTACCATATTCGGTGTATTTATGACCGAGCAATGGCATTTTTATACATTGGCAATTATGATTGCTTGTTTTCAGGGAGGGATTCAGGCGCTCAGTAGATCCATGTATTCTCGAATAATACCGAAGGAAAAATCAGCGGAATTTTTTGGGTTTTATAATATGCTGGGAAAATTTGCAACCATAATAGGTCCCCCGTTAATGGGATATGTAGGATTGGTGACTGGAAATCCAAGAATGGGAATTTTATCATTGGTTATCCTCTTTTTAGCTGGCGGATTTATTCTATCAAAAGTTGATCTTGACGACGGGGAACGAATGGCGAAAGAATATTTATCAAAGAAATAAAAAAAATACTTGAAATAAATATCAATTTTAGGATAAACTTTTTCCATGAAGCCCCGCAGGTGTGGCGTGCTCTTCAGGGAAAAAAGTTTTTCTCGAGGGTGTATTTGCGGGGCTTTTTATTTTTAATGCCTGCAACACAACTAATTGAAAGGAAATAGGATTATGCCAGGATTTTCAGCAAAGTATTCCCAAATGGTCATGCCCGACCATATCAATATTGTGGGCACTTTATTTGGAGGACAGATGATTGCGTGGGTGGATCTTGCAGCTGCAAAAGTGGCGTTTCGGTTCTTAAAAGGTGCGGATATTGATGGCGCTGTTACACGTGCCATTGATAAGGTTGAATTCAAGGAACCTGTATATTTAGGGGACTGGGTAAATTTTACCGCAACCGTCATATCGTCCGGGAGTACATCATTTAGAATTGAAGTAGAAGCCCATGCAGAGGGACGCCATATGGACCCGAGATTAGCCTGTGTTGCAACCGTTGTGATGGTGGCAGTTAAAAAGGATCCTGACGGAAATTATATTAAAACGACCCATGGAAAAACCTGTTAATTCCATCCGAAAATCCTTTCCTTTTTTATTTCTCTTTTTTAATATTTTATCAGCTCAGGATTCAGTGGGCGTGGATTCAAGCCAAAGCCCGGTTATAAAAAAAGGTGAAGAATATGAAACTGTTTTGATCACTGCTGTGGTAAATCCTGTCAATGTAACACCCACAGCATACCGCTTGAGTATCTATCCCCGGAACCATCCGGCTGAGCCATTCATCCAAAAATTATTTTTTCCCGGTGAACCCATTCAAATAATGCTGCCGGCCAATATTTTAAATACCGATACCTTAGGGAATGTTGCGAAACTGGAACCATTGGGCCACCAATATGAACATCAATATCGTATGTTTAATTCTGGAAAGGGGGAAATAAAACTTCAACCGTTTACCGTTTTAGTGCCGGGAGATATTCTCAAATTGACAGTATTAGAAGCGGGATCAGGAAGTCCAATTCCATTTTCGAAAATACGCATAACCCAAAATGGGGAAATGCTATCAGATTCAAAAACGGATTCTTCTGGTTATGTTCGATTGAGAATTCCTGTATCACGGAATAAAAAAGAACCTGTTTTAATGGCCATAAATACAAATGGTCAATTTCCACCATGGAAAGGCCGTATCGATATCCAAGATGGTGTTCATGAAAAAACCATCCAAATTTCTTCACTGACGCTAGAAAAAGGGGAAACGATTTATGAAGTTATTGATGATTTAGCTCCTTTTCGTGAAGGGCCTGAAAATGGCGCAGCCCTTTTATTCTTTCTGAACAAAGGTGACCAGGTTGTGGTTTCAAAAGTAGCAGGAGATCGCCTATTTGGCCGGGTACGCATCTATTTGGATAAACAAGAAAAATATCACAATATATCCGGTTGGATATTGGATAAATATATACGGTTAAAGGAATGATTTCAATTGAATTAGAAATGGTTTATTTTTAATTTTCAGCACTTAATTTTAATCAATAAGGGGAAATATCATGCCATCTAAAATTTTCAATCCACCGACAAGCTTTTCCACCAAATCCCACGTAAAAAGTTTTGAGCACTATCAAAAGACCTATTTATCTTCTATTTTAGATCCAAACGCATTTTGGGCAGAAAAAGCAGATAGACTTTCCTGGTCAAAAAAATGGGATTCAGTGGGTGACTTTGATTTTGCCAAAGCGGTTATTAAATGGTTTGAAGGGGGTAAAATCAATGTAAGTTATAACTGTCTGGACCGCCATGTAGAAGCAGGGCATGGGGATCGTACAGCCCTGATCTGGGAAGGAAATAATCCAGCCGAAGATCAGCATTTTTCTTATAAGGAATTATTGGATGAAGTGCAAAAATTCGCCAATGTACTTAAAAATTTAGGCGTAGAAAAAGGGGATCGTGTTTGCCTCTATATGCAAATGATACCTCAATTACCGGTTGCCATGCTGGCTTGTGCCAGAATCGGTGCCATTCATTCAGTTGTTTTTGGTGCATTTAGTCCTGATTCACTGAGGGACCGCATTAATGATTCTGCCTGTAAAATCTTAATCACACAGGATACAGGTGTGAGAGGAAAAAAACAGGATATTCCCATGAAAACCAATGCCGACAAAGCGGTGTCTCAAACACCGTCGATTGAACATGTTATTGTGGTTGATCGAACTGGAGAAACTGTCGACATGACTGATGGAAGAGATATTTGGTGGAAAGAAGAAATGTCTAAAGCAGAATCGGAATGTAAACCCGTTGAAATGGATGCAGAAGATCCATTATTTATTTTATATACTTCAGGTTCTACGGGGAAACCCAAGGGTGTGTTGCACACGACCGGAGGATACCTATTATATACTAATTATTCTTTTGAGCAGATCTTCGATTATAAAAAAGAAGATAAATATTGGTGTACGGCTGATATCGGTTGGATTACGGGTCACTCATATATTGTGTATGGACCCTTATCCAATTGTGCCACATCGGTCATGTTTGAAGGTGTACCTAATTTCCCAGATTATGGCCGATTTTGGGAAGTAGTTGATAAACATAAAATTACTTTATTTTATACGGCGCCGACCGCATTAAGGGCATTAATGAAGGAAGGGAATGATTGGGTCACTAAATACGATCTTTCTTCTTTACGATTATTAGGTACAGTAGGTGAACCCATCAAAGAACCGGAATGGATGTGGTACCACAATATTGTTGGAAAAGGGAAGTGTCCCATCGTTGATACCTGGTGGCAGACAGAAACGGGCGGTATATTGATTTCACCTTTACCCGGTGCAATTTCCACAAAGCCCGGATCAGCTACTTTTCCATTCTATGGAATTGAACCTGTTTTACTAACGGAGGAAGGTGAAGAAATTGAAGGGAATGATGTATCCGGATTACTTGCAATAAAATCTTCTTGGCCGGGACAAATGCGAACCCTTTATGGAGATCATGATCGGTTCATTGATACTTATTTTTCACAATTCCCTGGATATTACTTTACGGGT
Organism: Fidelibacterota bacterium; assembly: GCA_014382015.1. Classification (GTDB taxonomy): domain Bacteria; phylum Fidelibacterota; class Marinisomatia; order Marinisomatales; family TCS55; genus TCS55. The sequence goes on from JACNKN010000036.1 coordinate 49,267, forward strand.
GACGGTGCCCGCCGCGATGAGGATGGCTATTACTGGATTACAGGAAGGGTAGATGATGTGCTTAATATATCCGGTCATCGAATAGGAACGGCAGAGGTTGAAGGTGGTATTGGTAAAGCAACCGGTGTTGCGGAAGCAGCAGTTGTAGGATTTCCTCACGATATTAAGGGACAGGGAATCTATGCCTTCGTTACGCTCATGACGGGTGTAGAAGAATCAGATTCAATTATTAATGACATTCGCGCAAGGGTTGCCAATGATATTGGACCCCATGCGAAACCAGATAAAATCCAATTTACACCTGCATTACCTAAAACACGATCAGGGAAAATCATGAGACGAATTCTTAGGAAAATTGCCGAAGGTGATACGGATAATATGGGAGATATATCCACATTGGCAGATCCATCAGTTGTTGAAAGTTTGGTAGAAGGGGCTGTTTAAAAAGATTCATATCACTAATTGATTTGTTCTACCTGTAATTTCACTATATCATGAGTATAATTATACAAAACGTCCTTTTGGATGAACGTCAGGTTGATATCCTGATTAAAGGTGGCATTATTAATAAGATTGGTCATCAATTAAATCTGTCAGCCGATACTTTAATTGATGGGTCAGAAAAAGCAGCGATTCCCTCTTTTGTGAATGCTCACACTCACAGTGCCATGACATTAATGAGAAGTTATGCAGACGATATGAAACTTCATGATTGGTTGGAAAATAAAATTTGGCCTTTTGAAAAAAATATTACCGAGGAAGATGTGTATTGGGGTACACGATTGGCTTGTATTGAAATGATCAAAACAGGCACCACCCATTTTAATGATATGTATTGGCATTACCGTGAAACCGCACGGGCAGTCATTGATTCCGGTATTCATGCAAATCTATCCAGTGCTTTTATTGATTTAGGAAATGAAACTATAACCAAAAATCAAATGGCTGAACAAATTGAGTTGTATAACCATCGGAGTGAATTTGCTCCAAATATTACGTTTACACTTGGGATTCATTCATTATATACTGTATCTAAATCGGGGGTTGAATGGACAAGAGATTTTGCAAAAGAACATAACATAAAAATTCATATGCATTTATCTGAGACTGAAAAAGAAGTGGACGAATGGGTTGAGAAAACAGGGATGCGCCCGATTGAATATTTGGATAAAATAGATATGTTGAGCCCAAATCTTATCGCCGCCCACGTGAATTGGGTTACAGATGACGAAATTAAACTGCTCGCAGATAATGATGTAGGAATCGTTCATTGTCCCACATCCAATATGAAATTGGCATCGGGTGTTTTTCCTTACCAACAAATGAAAAAAGCTGGTGTGCGAATCGGTCTCGCAACGGATGGTGCCGCTTCGAATAATAATATAGATATGCTGGATGAAATGAAAGTGGCGGCATTACTTCAGAAATCATCCAGCCAGGACCCCACAGTCATGCCAGCGGAAGAAGTATTTGAATTGGCAACAAAGGGGAGCGCATCGCTTTTTGATTTAAATATGGGTGAAATTTCTATAGGAAAATCTGCAGATTTATTGTTAGTGGACTTAAATAATATTCATCTTATCCCAAACCATCATCTTATCCCGAATCTCGTTTATTCAGCACACAGCGGGTGTATTGATACAACAATTGCTAAAGGAAGGATACTCATGGAAAACGGCAAAGTTAAAGATGAAGAAAAAGTGATTGAAGAATTTCAAAAATCGGCAAATAAACTCGTACAAGGATAACATGTTATTAAAAATCGAAAGAGAATCATTAATTGATTGGTATCAAAAAATGTTTGATACGGGGCTTACCAATGGTACCTCCGGTAATGTGAGCATATTTAATCGAAAAGAAGCATTGGTGGCCATGTCACCCACAGGGGTAGGGATTGACCGATTAACACCTGAAGATATTTCAATTGTTGAATTAGATGGAACACTTGTTGAAGGTCTTAAACCGTCCAGTGAAGTTGAAATGCATAATATATTGTATCGAAATAGGGAAGATATCAATGCCATTGTACATGGGCATACCATATATGCCACCACAGTCGCCTGTTTAAGAGAAGATTTACCTGCGATTGATTATATGATTGCAGTTGCAGGCGGAAATAATGTTAGATGTGCTGAGTATGCAACTTATGGAACGCGGGAATTGGCAGAAAATGCGTTACAAGCGATGGAAGGGAGAAAAGCTGTTTTATTGGCGAACCATGGATTAATCACTGGCGCGGAAAATATTCAAAATGCATTTCATATTGCTGAACAAATAGAGTATATATCCAAATTATATGTGAAAGCAAAGTCGATGGGTGAGCCCGTTATTTTATCGGATGATGAGATGGAAAAAATGGTTAAACTTTTTAAAAATTACGGCCAAATAAAAAATTAGATTATTAATATAGCGGAGGTTTACCGTATCTTTTAACCCCTTTGGGTTTCCCCTATGACAGGGAAAAATATAGGATTGGGAAATGGAATCCTCTAACCATCTCCCCGGTCATAGGAGAGAATAAAAGAGGGGTTATTAAAAATTGGTAAAATGTTGGAATTCATACGATTAACCAATGTCGGAGTCACCTCCTTGATTTATTTTTTTCAATTCACCTGGATTAAAAATACCCTGTTCAGTAATGATGCCTGTAATGTATTTCGCAGGTGTTACATCAAACGCAGGGTTTAATGCAGAACTTCCCTGAGAGGCCACTCTCAATCCATTCACGTCTAATACTTCATTTTCATCTCGTTCTTCAATGGGAATATCATTTCCGGTAGGGCAGGTAAAATCAATGGTTGAAATCGGTGCCGCAATATAAACGGGTATGCCATTTTCGTGAGCCACAACCGCCTTTTCATATGTCCCTATTTTATTAGCCACATCTCCATTCGCAGCAACACGATCTGTCCCGGTGATGACCATATCTACTTCGCCACGAGCCATATAAAAACCAGCAGCATTATCCGCAATAACCGCATGGTTGATTCCTTCTTGGTGAAGTTCGAAAGCAGTCAGTTTAGCGCCTTGGAGTCTTGGGCGGGTTTCATCTACAAAAACAAAAATATTTTTACCATTTTCATGGGCAATACGCATGGGCGATAAAGCAGTGCCATAATCGACAGTTGCCAGTGCACCTGCATTACAATGGGTTAACAGCTTATCTCCATCTTTTATTAATGTATCTCCGTATACGCCAATCTTTCGGCAGGCTTCCGCCGATGCATCCACATATGATTGCGCAGAATCTCTGGCGATACGCTTGATGGCATCTGGGTCGGACTCTGACAATATTTTGGACATGACATAATCTAATCCATGCTGAAGATCATAAGCAGTGGGTCGTGTTTTAAATAAAATATCCCGAACTTTTATAATTTTTTCTTCATTGGGTTTATCCATATTATGAATAGCCTGAGCGAGGCCAAATACACCCATGGCACCAATGGCAGGGGCACCACGAATAATCATAGTTGAGATTGAATTAGCCACATCTTCCAAAGAATCTATCGTAATAATTTTGAATTCTTCCGGGAGTTTGTTTTGTTCAATAGAATGAATAGTATTGCCAACCATCCATACACTCCGATAATCTTGTCCATTTATTTTCATAATTTAGGAGCTGAATCTATCTTTATATGGTATAATGGATAAGAGTTTTTTATCTAAGGTCCATACTTGGCATCCTCGATCTTTTGCATAAATCAATATAGCGGAATCAATTAGACCAACCCCCTTGGCTATCCATTTATTATTTCCGGATATTTCGCCTGCCTTAAAGAAAATTCCATCCATGGAGAATTTGGGGAGGTGATGCCAATAATTGGATATGATGGTTCTTTCCCGTTTGTTTTTCACACCTTGCATGAGTTCACCAAAAACAGGTTCTGCAGCAATCACCTCCCCTCGTTCGAGGTGGACTTTTAATTTGGGGAAAATAGAAGAATGATTTTTAAAGAATTCGATCCAGACTGAAGTATCAACAACAATCATGAGCGGTTGATTTCTCTTGAAGATTGTGCATCAAAATCAGATTTGAACTCCAAAGGTTTTTCTGATACTTGAAGATTCAAATCATGAATCTTTTTTATATCTACCCATTCGGTGAGTGCCTTGATAAGTGAGTCAGTAATATTTTTCCCGTGGGTTAAAGTTTTAACCTCATCTATTAGCGCTTCAGGTATGAGTGCTGTTACTTTCATGGCTGAATATACGATAGGCTATCGTATAGGAAAAACGATAATTACCTCGGTTTTTCATTTTAAAATAATCCAGTTCTCAATTACACCACTATTTGCAAACTGATTATCTTCGTTGCAAGAGAGCGGATTTTCATCCCGGTCTTTTTTCGAAATAATTAATTCATCTCTTGAGTTTATGCCTCGGGCTTGATAATTCTCAAATAAAGATTGATTCAACACATCAAAGTAAGAAATCAATTTCCACTCATCGGTGGTCTGAATTCCAACAGCAATGTCTGACATGGTTTGTGAACCGATATGAGACCCAAGTTGTTGGCCGGCAGTCACACTGTCGCCAATACTGAGTGTATTCGATAGTTTAACATGAAATATGATAAAATAAATATCCGCATATTCACTCGATTGAATTTGAACTTGGGTGCCCGCCCATTCTTCAAAAATTCTTGATACAGTGCCAACGACAGGCGAATATATTTTGACCGAAGACCAATCTCCGTTCGGTTGAAAATAATGTTTCATACTTCTGCATGATTCAAAATCATCTGAATAATCATGGCCAATGCCCGATCGGAATTTTGAAATTTGGGATATTTTATCTATTTCAATGTAATTGGTGGAAACAAACTTTGGGATTTCACTACCATTAATGGTTTCTGTGTGATTATCATTTTCTGGAATATTTTCTGGATCGCTGCACGTTGTCAATGGAATGATCGAAAATGCAACCCATATTAGGAAACGCAATTGCTGCATTTTATATATAAATGGCATAATGAATATTCTTGCAGATATTACCCTTATATTAGCCTGATTCTAACGGATGAAATAACCTGCGTGAAAATTATTACCACAAGCCATTCCCCTTTTCAAATTCACTTTCATTAAATCACAAAACATAAAATTCACACCGCACTTTTCACGTCAGGCTGATTGGGGGTTATAATACCATCATAGATTAGAAAAGAATTCATCCAAGGTCATA
>JACNKN010000002.1 GCA_014382015.1 Fidelibacterota bacterium
AACTCACCCCATCAAGGATTATAAGTTTAGCTGATTTTTAATTTTCCCCTCTCTTTCAAGGGAGGGCTGGCAGGCTGGGATAACAATAGGGTTTTTACGGCATTCCCAATTCTTTGCAAAATGTGGTGAATGGCAAAATACGAAAACCATCTTTCAACACATCCTTTTCCCCTAAATGAACCTGATAAAATTTGGGGATCTCGGTTCGGTCATTGAAATAGGGGATGGCCGGACTCAACCCCTTTTCACCGGTTTTTGCTTCAACGGCAAATATTGGTTTTTTATCCTTAAGGACGACAAAATCAACTTCCCGTTTATCTGTATCACGTATAAACCGTAATTCCATGTTATATCCTTCAGTATCTTCAATAAAATGGCAATATTTCAATAATTGGCAAGCTACCAGATTTTCAAACTTGTACCCTTTTTCTTTAATGATTGACCAATCCCACAAATAGATTTTTTGTTCCTTTTTCACCGCTCGGATTTTTGGCGAACCGTAAGGGGAAATCCTGAAAGAGTAATACATCTGGTCAAAAATGGACACCCATTTTTTGCACGTTTTTGGTGCAATTTCAAGTAAAATGCTTAGATTTCTAATGGATAAGGGTGCACCCACTCGATGGGGAAGTTCTGCTGCCAGCAGTTCCATGAGACTGATTTCCCTCACATGCTCTAAATCGCGAATATCATCATAAATTACTTTTTGGAGTCTTTCCCGTTGCCACCGTCGCCAGAATCTTTCCTTTCCCCTTAGGAATGGTTCAGGAAAACCGCCAAACTTTAATAGTGATTCTAAATCAGGTTTTGTTGGATTTGGATTTAATTCCATTAAGGACAAGGGGTGTAATCGGTAGTAAAAATATCGGCCTTGCAAGGAATCGCCACCTTTGCGATAATAATCTAAGCGCGCTGAACCGGTGACTAAGAATTGAATATCATTCTTGTAGGTATCATAAAAGCCCTTTACCAGATTCCGCCATTGCGCATATTTATGGATTTCATCTAAAATGACCAAGGGTTGATTTTGCGGCAGTTCCCCTTTAAGTAACGCAGACCGTTTCTTAACATTATCCCAGTTAAGATAGGCCGCATGGGTCTGACTGCCCTTAGACAGATTAGATAAGGCCAAAGTGGTTTTTCCAACCTGGCGGGGTCCGCCAATAAAAACCATTTTGGATTTTAAATCTTCTTGAACAAAGGGTGTAATATATCTGCTAATTTGGTTCATGAGTATTATCTACCGCAGGTCATATTACTCATGAGCATTGTGGAATGCAAGTCATTTTACTCATATTGATTCCACGGCCATTCTCGTTACACGAACACTTTTTAACCGGAATATTCATTCGCTTTCGGAAAACCTTAACAAAGCTATATGATGACATAACCATACCCGTAGATTAATCCGAATGAAAGGGTGTACTTTTATTCAAAGGGAAATGGTAATATGTCTCCAACTAACGATATTGCCGTATGATCTTGTCTGAACTTCATCTCCTCCATAATATAAAAATAAATTATCAGACGACGTATTGGTCATTTTTTTCAAATAATTCAATCCCGCAAAGAAACTATTTTGAATGGTTCGGCCTGATTTTATTTCAATACCAACCAGTTTATTCCCATTCTCATATATACAATCAACTTCGTTTTCATTATTGTCACGCCAAAAGTAAAGGGGTATATCTTTTCCACTGTGAAAAATTTGTTTTTTTATTTCGGACAGAATAAATGTCTCAAAAAGTTCACCTTTTAAATAATGAGTATTTATTTGGTCCTGTGTTCGGATCCCCAGTAAAAATGATGCCAAACCGGGGTCATAGAAATATAGTTTGGGAGATTTCCTTATTCGTTTATTAAAATTATTATAGTATGGCGGTAATAGAAAGATGATATAGGTCGCTTCTAAAATCGAAAGCCATTTTTTCACAGTTTGGTAAGAAATACCTATTTCATTACCAATTGAGGACAAATTGATGATTTGTCCCGTTCTCCCGGCACATATCTTTATAAATTGCTGAAACGTTGATAAATTACCAACATTGAGTATTTGTCGAACATCCCTTTCAATATAGGTTTTAATATAACTGCTCAACCAGGTTGTCGGTGAAAGGTCTTTGTCATAAATACGTGGGTACAGTCCATTGAATATATAGCCTTCATATTGATCTATTTTATAAGGCGAATTAAGAAGCTCCTGATTTGAAAAAGGAAGTAATTCATACAGAGAGACTCGACCCGCGAGACTTTGGGTGACCCCCGCAAGTAAAGAAAAATTATGGGAACCGGTTAAAATAAATAATCCATTTTTCTTTTTTTCATCCACAATAACCTGAATATAGGAGAATAATTCAGGTACATATTGGATCTCATCGATAATTAATCCTTCAGTATGCTGCATTAAAAATCCTTTGGGGTCGGATTTTGCAAATTCTCTTACTTCTAAATCTTCAAGTGTAACATATGGATAATCTGGAAACGTATTTTTTATTAAAGTGGTTTTGCCCGATTGCCGTGGGCCTGTAATGGCGATTACCGGCATAGATTTGGCTGATTGAAGCAAGTATTTTGATAATGTTCTTTTAATCATAGGGGAAATTATTAATATACAATATAGAAATGCAACTTCTAAAATGCATAAAATAATAGACAAGGGGGTAATGAGATATCGGTTTATGGACACAATGAAAGCGAACTTCACCAGACCTTGGAGAGAATATCAGCCGGTTGAGGCCCTTTGGCGCCTGAACATTTATCC
>JACNKN010000026.1 GCA_014382015.1 Fidelibacterota bacterium
TAACCCAAGTTAAAACTTTTGGTGGAATTGGGGAAAACGACCTTATACGGATGGCGGCCAGTATAGAAAAACATTCTACCCACCCTCTGGGGGCTGCCATTGTCCAACTGGCAAATGAAAAACAAATCGGATTAGATGAAGTATGTGACGTGCAGGGAAGCGCAGGAAATGGAATGATAGGCAAATTTGGCAGCGCTGTCATCAAAGTGGGGAGTGCTAGTTTTGTCGGATTTAACGGTGAAATGAATGAAAAAGGATCTCATGTATTTATTGCTATGGATAATACGGTTTATGGCGTTTTTATATTGGTAGATGAAATAAAAGAAAATGCCGGCGAAACTATCCAAAGTTTGAAGTCAAAAAATATTAAGACAGTCATACTCACAGGAGATAAAAAAGAAGCGGCCCATTTATTGGCCGACCAAATTGGTATTGATAAAATATATGCAGAAATATTGCCAGAGGATAAAACCCATATTATCCAATCACTTCAAGATAAAGGAGAAATCGTCTGTATGGTAGGTGATGGTATCAACGATGCACCCGCCATTGCCCAGGCAGATGTTGGGGTGGCCATGGGAACAGGCACAGATATAGCCATGGATACAGGAGACATTATATTGGTGAATGGGGATTTGTTAAAGTTAAACCAAACATTTTCTTTAGCAAAAAAGACGTTTCAGAAAATCAGGCAAAATCTGTTTTGGGCCAGTATTTATAATATAATTGCCATACCATTGGCAATTTTCGGCGTTCTTCACCCTGTTTTAGCCGAGGCTGCCATGGCAATGTCTTCCATAAATGTGGTGGGGAATTCCAACCGTCTCCGTCGAGAAATGCTTTAAAATCCCCCTCAAAATAACCAGAATTATTTATATAAAAAAAAGTTTGCACATCCCTAAATATTGATTAGTTTCCCAGCAAGAGGTAAGAGGGGATTCGTGTGCTTTGGCTCACAAATCCTTAGATTTCTATAAATTTTTGATAACAAAACCCGAACATTAACGTGGAGATTAATATGAGAAAACTCGCAATTTTGTTCTTTGCCATGATATTTTCTGCCGGCCTGTACGCCCAGAGTTTGACTGGTAAATTGAGTGGTACTGTCTCATCTGATGGTCAGCCCCTGGTAGGTGCAAACGTCATCCTTGAAGGAACTTTAAGTGGTGCGGCGACAGATGCAAATGGTACATACTATATTTTTGACGTACAACCTGGTATCTATACATTACGGGTGAACTATATTGGGTATAAATCCCAAATTGTTTCGAATGTACGCGTAACAATCGGCTTAACAACCAATCAAGACTTTGAAATGGAAGTTGCTGCAGTTGAGGGTGAAACGGTTGAAGTAACCGCTGAGAAACCTTTGATTGAGGTCACAGCCACAAACGTCGCCAGAACCATCGACTCAGAAGCCATTGATAATTACGCTGTGCGTAGTGTAGAATCAATGGTTGCCAGTCAAGCAGGTGTGGTTAAAATGCACGACGGCCTTCACCTCCGCGGTAGTCGGTCAGAAGAAATTGGCTATACGCTGGAAGGCGCATCCATGACCGGTGCCGGCGCCAACAGGGTTGTGTCAAATGCAATTCCTGAAGCGTTGGAAGCTATCGCAGTTCAAACGGGTGGTTTTGATGCCAGCATTGGTAAAGCCAACGCTGGAATGGTTCAGCAATCCTTAAAAACAGGCGGCAGCAAGTATTCCGCATCAGTATTGATGGAGAATATGTCAGGTGGAGACCCATGGGCAGCCACCGGCGATCAAGACATAACCTTTACAGCCCAAGGTCCTATTGGTGATAAAATTCGCTTTTTTGGTGCACTGAGACAAACGAGTACGGATAATTATAAAAGCCAAAGCCGTTGGTTTACACCATTCACCATTGCGAATGGTGATCCAATTCCAGATAAAATTGGTGGATTAACCGCCTCAGGTGATTATGTAGTATTGAACGAAGGTAATTCATATACATTTACTGACGTTGACCATGATGGTGCTTATACATCTGAAGGTGACGGCAGACTTCGTGGAAGCAACAAATCGTATGCTTTTGACAATGTATCGAAAGACTTAAGCTTTAATGGAACACTGCAATTGGATTTTAATCCATTGGTTCTTCGTTTGGCAGGGACTTATAATACAGATACATATTCATCTGCAGGTCTTCCAATTCAGAGCATGTTTAATACACGCCGACATGAAACACAAACTAAAAATAGTTTACTCAACTTGAAGGCAACCTACTTTTTGAATTCCAATACTTATATTCGTACAAATGTGCGGACCATGGGTCGTTCTTATGAATCTTATGATAAAGCATTCAAGGATGCTGGTGTATTCAAAACAGGCGGCAGTGAATTGAAAGATTGGCTGAAGTGGGGCGATCGGGATGAAGTAGCTAAAGTTGACACAAACTGGTCAAACCATTTTGGAACTCCGGGAGAGGATTCCCAAGATCCTATATATAAATATGTAGAACCTTCAAACTATAATATTAATGGTTTCCGTTTTCAGCGGGACGGTATGCGTCGCGATGGATACAGCAAAGGTGAAGATGGTTATATTGGCTTCGATGCTGAGTTCGTAACCCAGATGGGTGAACACGAAATAAAAATTGGTGGAGACTATACCAAATACACATATAAACGATATAGCTACACTGGTATTAACTCTCTCAATTCTAAGATTGGTCAAGATTCTACCCTTTATGATGCAGTAGTGGCACAAAGCGCACGGGTTGAGACAGAAATTCTCAACGCACGTTTGGCTTCCTGGGTTGGATACGATATGCTGGGAAGAGATTGCGGAAGTGGTAATTGTGATGATTATGATCAACCCAGAAACCCTTGGAATATGTCATTTTATGTAAATGATAAATTCGAGGCAGGTGATTTGATCGTAAATGTTGGGCTGCGTTATGAAGCAATTAACCAGGCCAATGTAGATTTGATGGATTACAATAATCCGCCATTGGACAAAAACTATACGATTGTGGCTGCAGACCATGCAACCATGGGATTTAAAGATATGCCTACACAGACATATCTTTTACCCAGGATCGGGCTTGGTTTCCCAATTACAGATCGTTCTACCTTCCACTTGAATTATGGTAGGTACGTTCAAATGGCACCCATGAGTCGTCTCTATCGCAGTCGCGGTTCAGGTACGTCCTCCTGGGGTTTGAAACCTGTGAGAGAAACCAAATTCGAAATGGGTTATGGTACACTTATTGGTGACCTTGCTTCTGTTGATATTACGGTTTTTGCCCGGAACCCTCAGGACCAGATTAGTCGTGACATCTATGAACCGGACCCAACTCAAAACTTTTTTGGGTTAAGGGACCACACCAATTACGTGAACACAGACTTCTCGAATATTATTGGTGTTGAGTTTGACTTTAAAACATCTCGCGTAGGTAATATCCAGTTGTTTGCTAATTATGTTTTCCAGGATGTAAGGGGAACCAACTCCTATCCAAGCCTGGGGACTATTGGCTGGGGTAAAACCACTATGATTGCGGCTACGCGGTATGACCAGCGCCATCAAGCCAGTGCTGTCCTTGACTTTAGGACAGGCAGGACCGGCAATATGTTGACAGATAATCTGGGCGCAAACCTGATTGCCTCGCTCAACAGCGGGCATCCATATACACTTTCCGATGGTTCAATGGGTCAGCGTGACGCAGGTGAGGGTGCACTTCTTTCTGATAATGACCCCCGTAACCGGAGGCCGGTGGAAGCTATCAATTCATCTACGACACCATCATACTTTAACTTAGATATTGGCTTGGATAAAACGTTCAATATTGCAGGAACAAATGTTAAGGTTTACGCAACCATTGAAAACCTGCTGAACACCCAGCATATCATCAATGTGTATAACCGTACGGGTGATGCTTACGATGATGGATTTTTAAGCGATCCGGATTTAAGTTCTAAAATTATTGCAAACCGCGGACCGGAGTATGTAGAGATGTACCAGAAAATCAATCTCGCAAACAGAAACCATTGGTTGAATGACCATTCATTTGATTTGTTTGGTATTCCTCGCGAAATTAAAACAGGTATTCAAGTCTCCTTCTAAGGGGGATTGACAATACCATACAAAACAGTGGAGATTTTTATGAATTTCAAAAAATCAATCATTTGGGTAGTATCAAGCACCCTTCTCCTGGTTTCAGTCATTAGTGCTGAAGTGATTAGGGGAGACAGGGATGCAGGCAAAAATGTCCCCAGTCGTCTGGCCAGGTTTGCTGATAGTGGCCCATCCAGTACATTTTTTAATATTAACAGTTGGAAAATCCAGATGAGAAACGAGGGGTTTTTCGATTGGAATGGTACTTCCCACGGCTCTACGGGAAACTATCCCAAAGGGATGGGAAGCGTCATTTTTGCAGAAGGCATTATCTGGGGAGCCAAAGTAACGGATAAATACGGTGTCAAATCTGACGGAAGTATCTTAACAGATGGTTCCGGCGGTGGAACACCCCGTATTCGCGTGAATGGTTCAATGTATAATACAGGTCTAAAGGCCGGTAAAGTACTTCTGGATGCAAACGGAAAGATTAAAACATCCGGTTATTCAGAAAACCACCGGACACAACAAATCTGGCGTGTCCGCAGGAATTTTGTTACAGGAGATCTTCGGGGTGATGCTGCCATATTGAGAGATATTGCTGCAGAAGATGTAACCGATGCACAAATGGATGCAGACCGGGCACAATACCAGCACGACTGGGATGAATGGCCTGCAGATGAAGGTGCACCCTATGACGACGTGAATGGCGATGGGTCCTATACCCCCGCGACTTGGGATGAAGAAAATAAAGAATGGGGAAGTGGTGATATTCCCGGAATCAAAGGTGCGGACCAAACAGTCTGGACGGTAGCCAATGATTTACCGGATGAATTCACAGAAAATGGTATTCCATTCAGTATTTCCGAAGGCGCTTGGGGGTCTCCGCCAATCGGTTTCGAAATGCAATTAACATTATGGGGATATGATTTTCCCTTTTCAAACCCCTTATCAAGTATGATGTTCAAACGGGCCAGGATGATTTATGTCGGTCTGCCCGGTGGTCCAGATGACGCAAAACTTGATACGGTTTATTTTACGCAGTGGTCAGACCCTGATTTAGGTACATATACAGATGATTATGTGGGTTGTGATACCACACTTTCATTGGGATATGTATATAATGGTAATACATTTGATGACCAGTTTTTCAGTTCCTACGGCAGCGCAGTTCCTGCAGGTGGTTATGACTTCCTTGAAGGGCCAAAAGTTGACGCAGATGGTGATGGTGACCTGGATACATTGGGTATGACCAGCTATGTATATTTCGCAGCTGGATCCTCAGTAAGTGACCCAAATACAAAAGTATATATAGGATCACTCCAATGGTTTAACCTTATGGAAGGATTTCTGCCCCGGCCGGAATATCCAACTCAGCAGCCCTTTGTTGACCCCATTACCGGATTAGGTGAAATATTTGTCATGGCAGGTGATCCCGTTAAAGGAACCGGCTGGATTGATGGTATGATTCTGCCTCCTGGGGATCGTCGCCTTGTGATGAATACGGGACCATTTCAAATGGCGTTGGGTGATACGCAGGATGTTGTTGTCGGTTTAATTGGTGGCATGGGCGGTGATAACCTTTCCTCAATCACCGTACTTAAATACCATGATATTTTTGCACAGTTTGCCTATGATAACAATTTTTCACTACCATCCCCTCCACCCGCACCAGAAGTATCTGTGTTTGAAGGAGATGGATATATTACCCTGAACTGGGCCGAAACATCCGCTTATGGTAAAACGGAAAGTTCAAATAATAAAGGTTTCAAATTTGAAGGATATAAGATTTACCAATTACCCAACGCATTAGCTGCCGGTAGTGATGGGGTCCTTATCGATCAGTATGATGTTGCCAACAGTGTGTTGGTGATTACTGAAAAAGAAGTGGATCCTACCACAGGTTTAATCCTTGAAAAACCCGCCCACGTGGGTAGTGACAATGGAATTAGCCGTGTGTTAGTAATCAAAAATGATGCTTTGAGAAATCGTCCGATTACAAATGATAGACCCTATTACTTCGGTATTAGTGCTTATTCATATCTTGAAGATCATGAATTTTCACCATTTAAATCCCTGGAATCTCCCATGGCGGTGGTTTCAGTTATACCTAAGCTGGCAAATCCAGGTACAGCTTATACGGTAGATTCAGGTGATTATTTTGATATGGACCATAGTGCCGGTACCAGTGACGGTCAAGGCCGTGTAGAAGTTATTGACCCGGGTGTCGTAACGGGACAGAACTATAAAATTACTTTTGAGGAAGATACCGTATCGGGATCTCCAACAGAGGGTAGTTTACTATGGAATGTAACAAATTCGACAACAGGCAGTCAGTTACTTACTGGGTATAAACAGGGATCAACATATGGCGACCCCGGTTTTCCTGCCGTAGATGGGTTAACTTTTAAGGTTACTGGACCTCCCAATGCCTTTAAAAACTTCCTGGTAACGGCTAACGCAGATGGTAGTTGTACGGAAGAAGTGCCTTGTCAAGGATCTCAAGATTGGGGCGGTTTCCCCACCTCTTATACCGGACGTTCTAACCAGGCGAGTGGAGATGGTTGGTTCTTCCATGGCGGTGGATCCAGCAGTGGTGGTTATGATACCATGATCGGCAGAATTATTCGCGGCAGTGGTTGGAAATACCTCATCCCGAATGATTTTGAATATCGATTTACATACGAAGATGACAACTATTGTTATCTTGCATACACAAGTTGGTCTTTAATTCGGGTTCCATTCGAAATATGGAATATTACCGATGGATATCGCCTTTGTCCATGGTCTTATGATTATGATGGCAGCGAAAGTTGGGGACTTGTTCCTTATGATAGCCCAGGTTCCGGAGGATCTAATGATCCGTTTACCGATTGGATATATCCACGACTACCGGTAGATATGTCTGCGGGTGAAGCAGGTTACCAAGCTTGGTTAGCCGCTTCCATTGCTGCCGGTGTAGCCAGTGGCGGTCCTGCAACACCGAATGCAGATGGACACTATCTAACGGGTGCAACCGGAGCCGACTATTGGGAACCAGGATCTTATGGTCCGGAACTTATGGGTCGGAATGTGTGGTTTGTGTGGAATTTGGATGATGTAGCTGATGGATCCATTGACGTAGATGCAGCAAGATTGATGCCTGACAATGGATTCGTACTTAAAATAGTAACAAACAAAACCAACCAGCTTGCAGATGAATTCACGGTTACAGCACCCTCGGTTGCCTCAACAAATGTTGCGGACGATGTAAAGAAAATCAATGTCTTCCCGAATCCGTACATGGGTTACCATGACCTTGAAGGTACAGACTCTGTCATACCGCTTCCAAAATATGTAACATTCAATCATTTGCCCACAACAGGGAAAGTGATTTTTAGAGTGTTTAATATTGCGGGTACTCAGGTAGCCAGTTTCGAAAAGAACACAACGTCCCAATACCAGAAATGGAATATGAGGAATTCAAATGAATTCCCATTGGCAAGTGGTGTTTACATTGTTCATATTGACATGCCGGACATCGGTGCCACTAAGGTGCTTAAACTGGCCATTGTCACTGAAGAAGAATTCGCAAAAGCCTATTAAGGTCAGAAGGAGAAATAATTATGATTAATAAAAGAATAATTGCAATCACATCCATATTTGCACTCTTTGCGGGCTCCTTAATGGCGCAAGGGTCACTCAGATATGGTGGCGATAATGCTGGAGGTATGCGTAATGGTACCTCCGCTGCAAGTCAATTACTGATTCCTCAGGGTGCTTCATACCTAACCGGAGGTGGCGCAGTAGCCACAGCAACCGGTGTAGGCGCAACCTATTGGAATCCAGCAGGTGTTGCACGGGCAGCAAATAGCTTAGAAACCACGTTTTCGAACCGTTCATACATAGCGGATATGTCAGTATTATTTGCTGGCGCTGCCATGAAATTTGGCAGCAATGCAATTGGAGTTAATATTCGTTCTGTAGACGTCGGAGAGATTCCCGTCACAACGGTATTCTCACCAGATGGAACGGGCGAAAAATTCAGACCGAGTAATTTTACAGCTGGATTAACATACTCCCGTATGATGTCTTCAAAAACATCCATGGGAATTTCAGTTAATGCAACAAGCGAAGGCTTCAAACGGGTGAAAGGTCAAGCACTCACAATTGACGCTGGAGTACAATATACCGACTTTCTGGATGTGAGTGGATTGGATGTGGGTGTTGCTGTAAGAAACTTTGGAAGACCCATGCGTTATGATGGTTCAGGTCTATTGGTTAAAGGTGTAGCGATTGGCAGTGATCGATTAACTCAGTTCTACAAGGTTGAACCTGCAGAATTTGATGTACCTATGCTGTTTGAATTAGGCGCAAGCTATTCCATTGGCAGTATGCTCTCCGTTAGCGGGTCCTATGAAAGTAACAACTTTGAACAGGATAAACTGAAACTGATGGGTGCATATACATTGCCAGGGTTGGTTACAGTGAGAGCCGGATTTTTAGCAGATACTGAATCAGTTACTATTAATGATAATAAACAAACGACAACCGTTGATGAAAGCGATAGGAAGATTGTAGATATCTTTAGTGGCATATCATTTGGCGGTTCTGTTTATCTGCAAAAAGTGCTGGGTATAAATGCATCGATTGATTATGCATATATTCCTGCCCAATACTTTGATGGTAACACAGTGTTTACATTAAACGTTGGCTTCTAAGTAGTAGAGTTAAAAAAATAAAAAAGCCCCGTCCCGAGAAATCGAGATGGGGCTTTTTTTATCTATGACTGGATTTTGGCTATTTCATAATTTAGACAATATTTAATTAAAGAATATCAAAGTCTCCTTACTTTGATTTGGGGTCAGAAGACCCCAAAATATCCTTTAATTAAATAGTTTTGAATACTGTTTATTCCATCTTGTTGAACCCCGATGGGGTTCGCGTTTTTTTATATCATATTCTAAAAACATATAATCCCTACCCCGATACATTCGTAAACTCATTACAGGGCAGGCGGGTTTCATTATTTGTGCTGGACTCCGGAGGAGTCAAATGTTTATAGAAAAGATTAAAAAAAGGAAAACAACGCCGGAGGTGTTGAATATCTTGGTTGGTATTTTTCATAACTAATTCAGTAGGTTTATAGAACATTGCCATTAATTATTATTGTTATTAAACCGTTTTATCTATGTTTCCCAGTGGTCTCTTTTTGTGATTAATTTTCAAGTATGAATACCCGGCTGATTTCAATGATCACGATTTTGTTTATTGTGTTAGGGATAACAGGATGCTCAAAAAATAGACAAGAAAATAAGCTTTTTCAAATACCGCCGCCGATTGATCGACCCGCAAAATCTAATATAAAATATTCTGACTTTATTGGCTCGAAACAATGCGAAGAATGCCATAAGGACATTTATAACGAATGGAGAAACTCAACCCACGGTAACGCGGGTGGTTCCCCGGAAAATATTGTCGTTGTGGCTCCCTTTGACGGGAATCCAATTCTATTAGCGGACGTATCAGTTTTTCCAGAAGAAAAAAATGAAATATATCAATTTAGGATTATTGATAATGAAACACATCAGGAGACGGTTATAAAAGTCGAAGCGGTTGTTGGGGGCGGATTCATGTTTGGAGGTGGAACTCAAACCTTTTTTGGGAAATATGAAGATGGGTCATACAAATTTATACCCTTTGACTATAGTCAGGCTGAAAATACCTGGTTTATCCAAATAAAAGGCACAGAAGAATGGGTAAAAGCAACAAACCAAATATGGCTTGATCAATTATTTAATTGGCCGCCCCACCGCGTATTAGGAGAAATCGAAAATATATCGAATTGTCAAAACTGCCACGGTAGTCAAATTGTGGGTAAAAAGGTGGGAGAAAAATATCAAACGAAATTTACTTCTTTGACCATTAATTGTGAATCTTGCCATGAAGCAGGTAAAGCGCATTTTGATATCATGACAGATATTGAAAATGGGAAAATTAAAAATCCAACCACAATCGGAGTCAAAAGTCTCGCCGGACTATCAAAGGAAGAAAGTTTAAATGTTTGTTTTCAATGCCATGCAGTAAAAACACCACTGAAATATGGATTTTTACCCGGGGAGAACCTTCATGAATATTATTCACTTCGCCTGGCCCTCCTTGGGAATCAAAACCCTTATGGTGTTGATGGTCGCATTAAAACATTCGGGTATCAACAAAACCATCTTTATAGCGATTGTTTTATCAATGGATCTATGACATGCATAAGTTGTCATGAACCTCATACTCAAAATTATCAGGATATTAATCGACAAAAATTAATAGGTAGATTTGATGACCGCCAATGTACGTCCTGCCACACCTCTAAAATAGACAATGTACCCGCTCATACGTTTCATAAAGAGAATTCGGATGGGAGTAAATGTGTTACCTGCCACATGCCATTTCGCCAGCATGCAGGCATAGGTCAGGAAATAAAATTTACGCGCTCAGATCATACTATATCCAATCCGAGACCTATTTATGATCAATCCCAAGGATTCGAATCTGCCTGTTTTCAATGTCATAAAGATTTAGAGGAACCTGCGCTTCAATTAATGGAGGATTCTTTACAGATATATGCGAATCAATGGTGGGGCGAAGGGAAACCCATGAATCCAGTTATCACCAACAGGCTGTTGATTCGAAATGAAACAAGCATGAAACAAGCAGAAAAATTATTACTTCGACCCGAATTAACACATAGCATTGGACAATATGCAAATGTAGGTTATTTTATAAAACGTTATCTTTCACCCGGCATGGCTTTGTTGGACAGGAGCGTAATAGACAAATTGATTGACTACGCCGAACAGAATGAAGATATTGATTTAAAGGCATTGGCGATTGCCGGACTTCATTACAGCCAGTACCAAAATCCAGAAATTCAACTGTTTTTAACCGAACAATTAGAGACAATGGGTGCCAACGAAGAATCTATCCGTCGTCGATGGGGACTAATATTAGATTATTTCGGTACTGTTTTCTATTTAATTGGTGATCGTCCAAGCGCAATTGAATGCTACGAGTTGGCGAAGCAAGTTTTACCGAATGATAAACAAATCACAGAAAATTTGTTAAAAGCGAAAACCTAATTATTGAACAGAGATTTGAGAGAAGGGTAAAGCTTTTCATATGGCATATTCTGGCCAAAGTAATACTCTCCATTTGTGTCTTGTAAGATCAACTCCCAATGGAGGTGTGATTCTCCACGAGTGCCCATTGTACTGGGCAGGGTTCCTGTATTTCCCGATTGGGCGAATATATCCCCTGCCTTTATGTTGTATCCCGGTTTAATATTTGAATTTATATTGGACAAATGGGCGTAAATAGTGATGGAACGAAATCCTGGAAAAAGGTTAAACCCATGATCAATCACAACAGCTTTGCCAAGCAGCACAGCATTAAAAATGTCGGATGGCGTACGGTCCAATTTTGCAGCCCGTTTTAGGATTTCAACCCTGAAATCAGCAGGTACTTCTTCATAATTTAAATCTGAACGAATAATAATTCCATCAGCAACAGCCTTGACGGGTGTTCCCCAATTAGAGAAAAAATCAATTCCCCGATGAATTCCAGATCGATAGGCCCTGGGTGCGTTCGGCAATCGCGATGCTTTTCGAGGTACATTAAGATCTTCACCTGGAAGCAATAATTGGATACTAGGGGATAATAGGGAAAAATCAGGAATATGACCTCCTCTATCAAATAATGGCTCAATAGGTTGAGTAATTGAACCCATCTTAGATAAACCATTGCGAATATGTGGCATAACAGCACTTGTATCCACCGAATAGGTTATCACAACGTTATGGCTGTATTTTTCCAATCGTTCTAAAGAACGTCCTAATAAAAGATTAGTAAGGGTTGCAGCAAAAAAATCTACTGCCATGACCTTGGATGAATCGTGTAATTCCGGCTGAACTATATTGATAAGATCTTCCCATGAAATAGGCTGCTTGGCAATTGTGGACAGAGAATCGAATTCGGAGAGCAATGGATCGGTGGTGATAGTAGCGGTTAACCTATCCTCGGAGATTATAAGAGAAGGTGTAATAGATTTATCACTTGTGTCCCCCGGAGTTGGGGAATGTATGGATTTTGTGCAGGCCGCAAATGCGGCCAATAATAAAAATAAATATTGTTTCAAAGAATCAGGTGAGTGTTTTTAATATGTCAATTCCATCAATATATATTTGATCTGGTTGACCTATAATGGTCGAATTACACCCACTTGAAAAAATAGATTTCTTTTCATCTATATCATCAAACCCATTTATAAATAGTAATTGGATGGTGGGAATTTCAGCAATTTTCAATGCGTCTAAGATTGAATATTCGTACCGAGCCCATGACATTGGAGCGAAAAGAAACCCATCTGCCCAATTGCGATTCCGTTGAATGAAATTGATAGCTTGAAAAACTTTGTGGGTTTGATTGATTTTTAAATTAATTTCTGAATTCCTCACATAAAGTCGGAGAGCTGTATTAATTTTATCCAGCGTAATTTTCTGTTTTGTCTGGGCAGAAATAGACCCGAGTAAATTTAGATTCGGTCCATGTAACACAAGTATATTCATGATTATATCGCTATAAATTTAGCGTATCGGCACCAAATGGCCGATAATATAGCCGATAATTATTCCAGTCAATAAAGCAAGCGTCAGTACGCGGGATTTGGTGAATTCAGCGCGATACCCCTTTTTAATCGCCACGGCCCCTACAAAATATCCCAGAGCGTTCAAAATCCAGAAAAATGGAATGGCAAAAACTTTAACGATAAAAGGACCAATAAAGGGTACCATAGCAATCAATGCGGCCAACCCGGCAAATGCCTGGGTAAAAACACCAATAACGAGTGTACCAAAAAGGACAACCTTTTCATCAATCCCAAGTTTTAAAGCTGCAATAATTGCCAATATTATGATAGACCATATTAATATTTGTCTTCCATACATTTTGAAAAATGGTTTTTTATTCATCTGTGATTAACACCTCGAAAGGGAATCCGTACGCACGCATACTTACTTGGATTATACGACGATTTCCATTTCGTTCCACCCAGATTTGACGGATGGCATCGGGGTTGGAAGTATATTGCATAAAGCGGTCTGTTTGGGTTAAGAACCCGGGAGTTTGATCTACAGGTTTAAAATCAATTCGAAAATGATCGCATAATATATTTGTATGGCCAATGTTAATTGTTTTTGTTCCAGACCATAAAAATCGCCCGAGCATTGGTTTGCCTTCATGGTCCATTTCAAACCATTTTGTGTCCAGAATTTCATAGGTTCGGTGTGTTAAGAGGGCGAGCATGGTAAATATCGTTTTGGTTGAGTCCACTCGAACTTTCGATTCTTTTTTATATTTTAGAATATTATCATTTAATTTAATTAAAAATTTTTGATCAAAATTTCCTTGTTGAATTTTCTTTTGA
>JACNKN010000031.1 GCA_014382015.1 Fidelibacterota bacterium
CCAATTGGAAACTTCTCCAAGAGTTAGCAGGAGTGATTTAAATGAATCAAAAAACATTTCGGTTAAAAAATAAATCATTGATTGTTATTAGAGACCTATCCTCGGATGATTTAGATAACGCATTGGCATTTTTTAGTGCAATCCCAGAATCTCAGCGAAAATATTTTCGCAGTGATGTGACAGATAAAAACCACTTGAAAGATCGCGCCAAACAGGCTGAATCGGGTAAAATAATCAGGCGGGTAGCTGAAACTAATGGTGAAATTGTAGGAGATGCATCCTTAGAAATTGAAACCGATACTTGGAAAAGCAGTTCGGCATACCTTCGAATGGTCGTACCGAAAAATCACCTTGGAAAGGGAATCCAATTTGCCATGGCAAAAGATATGTATGATATTGCACACAATCAAAAATTGGAAAAAATAACGACTAAATTTATGCGTCCCCAAAAAGAATTGATGGACATCTATACAAATCTTGGATTTAGAATGGAAGGTGTATTGCCTGATTATGTCCATGATCAAGAAGGCCATGAACAGGATATGGTTGTCATGGCCGCATCCCTGGAAGAATTGCGATCTGCACATCGTTTTATTGGGGATTGGCTTGATAATGACCATAGTTCAGTGGGTGCGGGTGAAATGTAATCGTCCTTATTATATAGGTATTTTATTAAGCAATATTCCTTTTGGAATAGTTACAAATATACAAAGAGTTTTTTTAAATGGTGGTTTATAGAGGATAATATTATTGAATTATATTAATAAGATAAAATTATCTTATTAACTTGAAATATTGAATTATAACCTGTAATATTCCTGTAGTTTAAAATACAAGAATAATGATGGTTAATAAAACAAATCGTTCTTTTAGACTTCCCAAAGATCCAATAATGACTATTGGTGTAGCTTCAAAAATTTTACATATATCACCCGGAACTCTTCGCATGTACGAAAAAGAAGGAATATTAATCACATTCCGCACACGAACAGGTCGCCGGATGTATTCACAGGATGATTTGGATTGGATTATTAGTATCCGAAAACTCATTACAGAACATAAAATGAATATTGCGGGAATCCGGCGACTTTTGGCCATTCTGCCATGTTGGGACCTTTGTGAATGTAGTGAGGATGAACATGAAAATTGCAGTGCTTATCTCCGGAATGATAAAGTGTGTTGGCAAATGAGTGATACGCCATGCAGAAAGAAAAATATCGATTGCTACTCTTGTCCGGTATATCGCATGGCTCCCAGAATAGATAATTTGAAATTGGACCTCGACATTTCATTGAGAAAATCATGAAACAAAAAATTATAATTATCGGATCATTAATTTCCTTAATAGCCATTAGCTGTCATCCAGGTGAAGCGATTACTAATAAGAATGACCCAAGTACATGTGAGGGTTGCCATATTAATAAGGAAGCCCTCATGAAATTGGCAAAAACCGATGATACGGGAACCTCCGATGGCGGCGGGGGTGGATGAGGGGGTTCTGTGGTTCAGTTGGAACCTTGGGAAAAAGTATTGATAAAGATTAGCGGTCGGCAGGTCTCTTATAAGGATATTGATCCTGTCCATGCTTCAATCGGATGCACCACCTGCCATGGCGGTATAGAGCCAGCCACATTCGAAATGGCCCATGATTCAACATTTGTTAGGGATCCTTCTAAAAAACCAGATCAAAATTGTTCACCTTGTCATGATGAACTTGTTTCAACAAATGCAAATTCTATGCATTCAAAGGCATGGGGAGAGCGGACATCCATTGCACAGCGGCAACTGGGTGAAGATAAAGACCATAATGATTTTGAATCATGTCCCGCTGAATTAAAAGATGGATTTGAGAAAGAGTGTGCCAGTTGTCATACCACCTGCGGCCAATGTCATGTAAGTCGACCCAATAGTGTTGATGGAGGTTTTATTAATAACCACAAATTTAATAAACGTCCCAGTCAGGAAAATAATTGTACCGCCTGCCATGGCAGCCGTATCGGAACAGATTTTAATGGTGAAATTGAAGGTAATTTTGAAGATATTCATAATCTTCGAGGCATGAACTGTTTTGATTGTCATAAAGAGGATTTTCATGAAGATGCCCAATATGCAAAATCCCGCTATCATATTACTGATTTACCCACCTGCATAGACTGCCATGATAAAACAGAAAATCCAAAAAATGCCTGGCATATTTTCCATTGGCCCGAAGGGGGGCTTACAGGTGAACTTTCATGTTTTGTATGTCATTCACAGCCCTATAATAATTGTGATAATTGCCATACAAAAGGTGAGTGGAAAGAGGGCCTGAATGATTATAAGGAATATCCGGAATTTCGTATTGGATTCAATACGGATCGGGGGCTTCATGATGGGAAATGGGTTGTGGTGAGACATATTCCCATATCACGTGACAGTTATACACCCTGGGGTCACGACGATCTTCCCAACTATGATGCACGAGCCACCTGGGAATATTCCAGTCCTCATAATATTAATAAATTTACGGCTCAGACGGATACAACCGGTGGCGCCGGGTGTTCGGAAAACTGTCATGTTAAAGGTGAAAATGCAGATATTAATCAGACACGATTTCTTTGGAAAAGTTTTGTGGATTCGGCGTACTCCGATGAGGCCGCGGCGAATGCACGCGTAATTGTTAATGATAATTTGCCAGAAAGCTGGCAAAAATACTAACCAAATAAGAAAGGATAATACCATGAAACACAATCATGTACTGGTACTATTACTCAGTTTGATTCTTGTCATTATTCCTGGATGTGATAATGGCGAAGATCCAATTAATGAGTTTGAAGTCCTCGTAGAATACCTTGAAGGTACTGACGGGGGATATATCAATAATATGGGCTCATGGATCGTAGCTGAAAAATCAATCGATACGGATGATTATCTGGTATTGGATTTGAGAAGTGCAGATGCATTTTCAGCAACCCCAAATCCCATTTCCGGTGCTTTAAACGTCACCATGACAACCATGTTTGACGAAGCAGCTAAAACCACAAAACCAATCTTGGTCACCTGCTATTCCGGGCAATCAGCATCATTCGCACATACGCTCTTGCAATTAAAAGGATATGATGCTTATACCATGAAGTTTGGTATGAGCTGGCACGACGAAAGTCTGGATAAATGGTCTGGTCAATGCTCCGATCAACATGCAGGTGATTTAGTGAAAACTGCTTCACCGGCACTGCCCACATTTGATTTCCCCACATTAGTTACAGGAAAAGAAACTGCAGAAGAAATTCTGGATGCCAGAATTACGGCTGCTATTTCTGCCTGGGGTGGTGGATTGTTAGTTAGTGCAAGTGACGTTATCGACAACACTTCAGCTTACAATCTCATGAATTATTGGAGTGAAACTGATTACCTGGGTCATGGGCATATTAATGGTGCATACCAACTGACTCCCGCTACACTGAAGATGTCTGAAAATCTGTCTTCTTTTGACCCCAAAGGCGGAAATGTATTCTATTGTTACACTGGGCAAACGGCAGCGGCTTCCATCGCATATTTAACCGTGATTGGTTATGATGTTAAATCGATTAAATATGGATTTAATAATATGCACTGGACGGAGTTACCGGGTCACAAATGGCCTAAACCCTACAAGTAGATCAATAACATGTTTGCAGGATTTCCATTGATAATAGTGATTCATTCATTTTGCGGGGGATGGATGGAAATCCTGCAACAAAAATCAGCTTGGAAGGTTGTGATACCAAGATGACTAGTGGAATTTTTAACCGTGCTCTTCTTACCCTCCTAATCATACCCTCCTTGATTACGGTTAAATCCCAGACAAATTTGGATGTCACAACCTCCTTGCTGGTACCGCAACTTCAAACATTTGACAATGAGACTACATATTGGCGGTCCATGGTTTCCTTTAATCAAATGGGAAAAAGGTTTGATCTTCATGTAGCCATGGATTTGGGTTCCGCCACAAGTCGATATGTTAACCCATTTCGTATTTATGAATTAAATGCCCGGTTAAAATTGGGTCGTCATTCTCTCTCATTGGGTAGATTAATTCACTGGTCATCCTTAACCCATGTGCGAGTCGATGGCATTGAATCAATTATGAAGACAAAACGATTTGGCCAACTCAAAATTTTAGGTGGTTTTAAAACAGTGGATGATTTTAGTGATACCAGTTTTGTACAATCAGATTTTTTTAAAGATAATCATTTTTTGGATAAAACATTTTTTCTTGCATCCTGGTCAAATGGACGGTTTGGGAAATCCATCAATCTGTCCATTTGGGGCGATGGAAAAGAGGACACTATTTCACCCTTCGTGGGAATGGCATCTTCATATACTATAAACACATTTCGATTAAACCAATCTTTAGTCATTGATGGTGAAAATAGTCGTATTTATTATGGACGATTTAATCTGTTTAAATCATTTAAAAGTCACCGATTAGGATTGGGATATCGGCAGGGTCGCTATGATGGTATTTTTACTTGGCATTGGATGAAGGATATAACAATACCACCCACTTTTTCATTGAGTTGGACTTGGAATAAATTGAATCAATTTTATTTACATAATAGGCTCAATATGCGTCCCGGAGTTTCAAATGCCATTTATTTAAATTCCAGCGTTGTCTATAAAAAAATCACAATTTCCTTTTTAAGTGGATCAAGAAACAATTCGCAAATTATTGGCGGTGCATTCGGCATATCGAATCAATTTGGAAAATCCATCACCTATGGTGGAAACATCTCTCTGAATGTCATTAATTACGGCGAATTGTTAGATCCAGTAAATGCTTCCAGTATCTATGGATGGCTGAATTGGGAGATTCTGGAAATATTGAGAATGAAATTTTTCGGGCGATATTCTATTAATCCTTATTATAAAAAAGATGGGCGAGCCGGGGTTGTTGTGTATGTTAAAATTTAAAATAATTTACATAGCATTGTTTGCCCTGATTCTATCTCAGGATAGAGATCAGATTCGATTTCCACACGACTATCATATTGAAGAAGAAGAGTTAACCTGCGAAGAATGCCACGAAAGTATTGAGCTTTCTGAGGCCATTGTAGATCATTCATTTTTGCCATCAAAAGATCTATGTGCCGATTGTCATGAGGATGCGATTGATAAGGATTCGGAAGACAGTGATTGTGTCATGTGCCATACGAATGAGTCTGCACCATTGTCCTATCCTGAAAAACAAAGGGTTATGGCATCAGATTTTTCCCATGGGGGCCATTTAGATCGATTTAAAAGTTGTGCTATTTGCCATGGCGGAATTGAGTCTGATGATGGATCTGGGCAAGCGTTTGTTTGGACACCGAATGATTGTAATGCTTGTCATTCAACTCATCAACCGGAAACCCACACCTTCAATTGGCAAAAAGAACATGGCCTATCTATGAACGGAAGTGTGGGTGAAAGTTGCTCCCAATGTCATGATAATACATATTGTGATAATTGCCACCGGTACCAACAATTTACGCCCCTGACACACCCGACAAATTATATCATGCAGCATGGATGGGAAGCTGTTTCTGGTTTTCAAGAATGTTCCACGTGTCATTCGAGAGAACAAGATTGTGTCAGTTGCCATGAACAGCAAAATGTTATGCCCATGAACCATAATTTCCCTAACTGGGCTGGGTTACTGTCTCAGGATGGTGGTGAACATAGCATCTATGCAAAGGATACACCGGAATTATGTCAAACGTGTCACCGACCTCAGGTTGAAGAATCATGTTCCCGCTGCCATGGGGAAAGACCATGAGAATCTTGAATTTTATTATTGCAAGCTGGGTTCTCCTATTCTTTATAGGATGCTCAGAACCAGCAGAAAAATCAATTCACCCTAAGGAGTGGTTAACCGTAGGGTCAAATAATTCCCATATGGAAAAAATTGCTGTTTCCGGTATCGCAGGATGCAAGAGCTGCCACGGGGGTCCAGAGTATAATGACTATTTTGGAGGCACAAGCAGTATATCATGTTATGATTGTCATGAGGGAGGACCCAGTGGTCATCCTGCCTGGAGTCTCTGGATGGATAAAAATGCAGAAAATTTTCATGGTAAAGCCATGGACACCAGAGGAAAAGATGATTGTAAAAAATGTCACGGAGAAAAATTAGACGGCGGCGTTGCAGATTTAAGCTGCCAACTTTGTCATGAAACATAAAATCAATTGAAAGGAATCATATCATGAGACTCATTTTAATCCTATCTATGACTGTTCTCTGGGCACAGGATTTTGAATATATCGGTACACAAAAATGTAAAACTTGTCATAAGAGTGCTAAAAAAGGTGCACAGTTCAAACTCTGGAAAGCAGGACCTCATGCCAATGCATATGAGACGCTGAAATCTGAAGCGTCCTTAAAGATTGCCAAGGAGGCCGGATTAACCAAAGATCCCTGGGAAACGCCTCAATGCTTAAAATGCCATTCAACCGGTTATGGAATGGGTGGATATGAAGTAAAAGATGCAGCATTTTGGGAAGAGAAAACAAAAAAAGGAAAACCTACAAAAGATGTTAAACGCATGGCTGGGCTGCAAGCTATAGGATGTGAAGCATGTCATGGACCGGGATCAAAATATAAGAAGAAAAAAGTAATGACGGCGGTTTTCAAGGGAGAGACGGATCCTGTGTCCGTAGGATTATGGCGAATCGGCGAAGGGACGTGTAAACAATGTCACAACGAAGCAAGTCCCACATATAAGCCATTTGTATATGAAGAAAGACTTCAACAGATTTTGCATCCATATCCGGCGGAAAGTGAATGATCTGAATCGATTGGAAAAATAATGAAACGCTTTTCCACATGGCATTTACTCTTTATTGTTTTTCCACTAAATATCTTTGCCCAGGACAATGAAACTTGTCTGGATTGCCATGACGATTCATCATTAATTATTGAAAGAAGAGGGGTCTCCCTTTCTTTATATGTCCATGAGGATATGTTTGAAGGAACACCCCATGAAGGGTTTGAATGTATTGATTGCCATACCGATTTGGAGGGTGAAGATGATTTTCACGATTTTCGTCCTGAATTCCCGGATTGTGGTACCTGTCATGGAGATGCTCAGAAAGAATTTGTTCGCGGATTTTTTCAACCCCTGATTGATAAAGGTTATACTTCAATTCCATCCTGTGCAGATTGTCATGGGAGGCACAACATCAGTTGGCAGGGAGAACCGAGGCAGGTATGCGGCGTCTGCCATCAGGATATTTTGGATGATTTCACACATTCAGCCCATTGGGATCCAAATTCAGCCACATCTGAAGTAACGTGTGTCTCCTGCCATGCGCCCCATAATAAACATGAAAAAGCGAACTATTCAGATGGACAATGGAAAATTAAACTGACAGAATCGTGTAGGGATTGTCATAAAGAAGAAGTTGAAAACTATGATTTAAGCGGTCATTACCGGGAAGTGCTTTCCGGTAATCCAGATGCGCCTGTATGTTCTGATTGTCATGCCAAGCATAAAGTGCTTTCACCACGGGATCCTGATAGTAATGTTTCTGTAGCAAAATTGGATAAAGTATGCACTGAGTGTCACACAGGATACGAAAAATCCATTCACCGGCCGGAGATGAATGATGATCCCAGATTAGAAACATGTGTGGTGTGTCATACAGGCCATGCAACAGAAATGGTCGCTGATGTTAAATCGGCTGTTTTTGAAAAAAATCTAACTGAAGTTTGTTTGACTTGTCATAATGCTATATTGATAACGGGGGAAAATGATGCCCACGGAGCGATTCATCGGAGTCAAATTGAAAAATTACAATCCGGAAAACAGGCAGATTGTGGGTCCTGTCATGATTATCATTTTCAGGCACCGGATCATGTATTGGAAACAGGATTGGAAAAATCCTGCGCAGATTGTCATCCGGAACAGCAACTGCAATATGAACGATCTTCTCATTTTATTGCAAAGGAAAAAGGGCATGAAGAAGCGCCGGGCTGTATGACCTGTCATGGACAACGCATCATTCAAAAACCGGGTGAATCGCTAAAAGGTCAGTCCGTAGTAAAACTGTGCGGTAGCTGTCATGGCGACCGTTCCATGACAATGAAATTTCAGTTAAACCCTGATGTACTATCCGGATACAATACATCCTATCATGGACAAATGTACCAACTGGGATATCAGGGAGAAGAATTTGCCACCTGTGTGTCCTGCCACGACAACCATTCCATTTTATCAAGTGAGAATGAAGCATCAACGATCAGTCAGGCCCATATTATCGAAACCTGCGGTCAATGTCACGAAAATGTGAATATCAATTTTGTAAAATATTTACAGCATTATTCACCCATGATTCATGATGAAAATTCTGTATTAAAGAACATTCATACGTTTATGGTTTTTTTGTTAGGGAGTGTTTTAATTGTATTTGGTGGACATACACTTCTATGGCTCATTCGCTTGACCATCCGTAGAATATCAGAGGGCCCTATAAAGAAAAAACCAAAATCTGCATTCAGGGTACGTCGGTTTGGAAAAGCTGAGAGACTCATGCATTTGGGCATAATCCTTTCATTTCTTACCCTTGCTGCCACAGGCCTTCCGCTCAAGTACAGTCATACAGAATTTGCCAATTGGATTGCGAATAATATTGTTGGTTTTCGAGCCGGTGCTATTCTGCATCGATTGGCAGCATCCTTATTTTTTATCATTTTTGCTGTCCATCTTGGCAAGCTGTTTTATAAGCGATTTGGTGAAAAGAAAAAAGGTGTTTTTTGGGGACCGGATAGTTTGGTTCCTCGATGGCGGGATTTTATTGACTTTTTCAATCATGTTGCATATTTCCTTGGCGCAAAGAAAAATCCCCCGAAATTCGGCCGCTGGACCTATTGGGAAAAATTTGATTATTTTGCTGTCTTCTGGGGAATGGGAATTATTGGTGCATCGGGACTTACCCTGTGGTTTCCGGAGTTTTTTACACAGCTGATTCCGGGGTGGCTCATTAATGCAGCCCATATCATTCACTCAGAGGAAGCATTATTGGCAACGGGTTTTATTTTTACCGTTCATTTTTTCAATACACATATGCGTCCCGGCGCCTTCCCAATGGATGAGGTGATGTTTACCGGTAGAATGACAGAGGAAGCATTTAAAGAAGAACGGTCATTAGAATATGAAGCATTATCAGAAAAAGATTATCAGGCACGCTTAACGTCTCCATTGCCACCATGGATGAAGCGTTTATTTTATGTGGCTGGTTTTACTTTCCTGGGGATTGGGTTTATCCTACTTATAGTCATTATTCTGGGAACATTTTTTTAGGTGGCCAAGATGAAAAAAAAGATGACTAAATTTATATTGATACTGACTAGTGTGTCCTTTGGTCTGATTATTGTTTTATACATGTCCTTAGAATACACATCTAAACCTGAATTCTGTTCTACTTGCCATTTTATGCAGCCTTATGTAGATGGGTGGAAAACATCCACCCATTCAGACGTTGTATGTACGGATTGCCATTTCCCGCCTGGGTTTAAGTCAAAGTTAAAAGGTAAACTTACAGCAGCTTCTATGGTTGTGAATTATTTTACGGGTGTTTATAAAAAAAGTAAACCCTGGGCAGAAATCAAAGATGAAAGCTGTTTGAGGTCAGGCTGTCATAATCAAAGACTTCTTAATGGCGAGGTCAAATTTAAAAAGGAGATAATTTTTGATCATGAACCCCATGTGACCAAGCTCAGGCGGGAAAAGAAACTACGCTGCACCAGCTGTCATTCACAGATTGTCCAGGGGGATCACATGACTGTCACGGAATCTACCTGTTTTTTATGCCATTTTAAAAATCAACCAGAGGATACTCCGATTAATGATTGTACTTGGTGCCACGATGCACCGGTAGGGACGGATCCAGAATTGTTGTATGATCACCGTTTTGTTGTAGAAAAAGAAATTGATTGTAAGAAATGTCATGGTTCAATGCAAATAGGAGATGGTGCCGTTCCAATTGAGCGGTGTAGTTCATGTCATGCAGAAATTGGAAAAATCAACCGTATAAACGAAATTGAATTTATCCATTTGAATCACGTAACAAATCATAAAGTAGAATGTCAAAGCTGTCATTCTCTGATTCAACATAAGTCTGTTTCCAAGTCAGCAAAGATTGTACCGGATTGTCAATCCTGCCATGAAAATTCACATCTACCCCAATATTATTTATTTTCCGGTACAGGAGGTAAGCATGTGCCTTCTCATCCAAATCCCATGTATGAAGGTGGTTTAAATTGCCAAGCGTGCCATGTGTTTCACAGCGTAAATGGAGAAAATGGAGATTTAAGTCAAACCATGGAAGCCAAAGCTGAATCCTGTGAAATATGTCATGGTAAAGGATACGGCAAAATTCTCAATCAATGGGAAAAATTGATGTTGAAAAAAATGGAATCTACCGAATCAGCATTGGCGAGTGTAAGAAGGGAAATGCAACTATCCAATGTTCAGGATAAATCCAGGCAGCATGTAGAATCCCTCATAGAAGAGGCAGGATATAATTATCAACTTGTCAAAGATGGGAATATCGTTCATAATGTGGCGTATTCAGATGAATTACTTTTATCCGTTCATCGGAATCTGAAAAGTGCATTGAAATCATTAAAATCTGATGAAGAAATCCCGGATATATCTTCTTATGGAAAAATTGTTCCTTCTGAATGTATCAACTGTCATTTTGGTATGGAAGATGTGTCAGTCAGCGTTTTTGACATCAATTTCTCCCATAATATTCATCTTGTAAAAAATCGTCTGGAATGCTCACAATGCCATTCCAATCGATCACAGCATGGTGAATTACTCATGCGCCGCAGTGATTGCCTGTCCTGTCATCATACTCAAGAGGATGTGGATTGTGAGAGTTGCCATGAACTCCAAGCCGGTTTTTATTCCGGTATAACCGATTTGTCAGAAGAAGAAATTCCAGATGTTATGTATGAAGAGGAAGTAACCTGTGCGGAATGTCATTTGGATCGGAGTAAAGTCTCAGCCACCCAGGGACGACGGTCTTGTGTGGACTGCCATGATGATGAATATGCAGATATGGTATTTGAGTGGCAGGATTCATTTAATGGTCAGATTGGAAAAATAGATTATCGACTTAAACAAGTACGTGTTGACGATCTGGTGGATGAACATAAACAAACCTATGAAACAATAATTAAAGTGATTAACATGATCAAAAAGGAAGGTAGCCATGGCGTCCATAATATTGAATATGTTACAAATCTTATTGACAATATAGAAAAGGGCTTGAATGAGATTTCAACATTAGAATAATAAGTAAAATTTTATGACCCATCATAAACACAAATCAATCCATAGATATATCGCACCAATAATTTTATTTTTTTTTGGATTAGGATTCAGCCAAGATAATGATTTGTTTGATAGTGAGGAATGTGTGGATTGCCATGAGGACGTCATTTTGGATGATTCAATGCACGAGGATTTTGATTGTGGCGATTGTCATGGATCCATCATTGAAACAGGAATAGATCATAGCGAAGAAGGCGGTGCACATTTCAAGGATGTTTGCGATGATTGCAGCGAATGCCATGAGGATGCAGCAGAAGTTTGGGTTGAAAGTGCTCATGGTGTTTCCCTATATGCAACCGGTTCAGAAAAAGAGGCGGCCCATTGTTGGAGTTGTCATGGAGGTCATGATATCCAATCGTCTGATATGGTTGACTCAAAAACATATCCGTTAAAACTGGCAGAAACATGTGGTGAGTGCCATGCTAGACCAGAACTGGTCGAAAAATACAATATACCCAACTTACATCCTGTTGAACTCTTTTCTAAAAGTTACCATGCAAAAGTAATGTCAGAAGGGCATCTACAGGCCGCCACCTGTAATGACTGCCACGGAACCCATGATATACGAATTGGAACTGATCCCACTTCTACCATAAGTCACGCAAACGTATCCAAAACATGCGGACAATGCCATGAAGGCATTTTTGATGCGTATGAAAAAAGTGTCCACTGGCAGGCATTGATTCGGGGGGAGCGGGAGTCTCCCGCCTGTGTGGATTGTCATGGGGAACATGAAATTATAGAATCATCCGATCCGAATTCGCCTGTGAGCAAACGACGTTCTGCAGAGGAAACCTGCGCAAGGTGTCATCAAGATGATCGTCTGGTCCAGAAGTATGGCTTAGATGAAGGAAAAATTTCATCCTACCAGGATAGTTACCACGGACTTGCAGTCATGAATGGGGATGAAAATTCGGCCACTTGTTATGATTGTCACGGGGCCCATGCGATTTTGGATTTACAAAATCCTCTATCATCCATTCATGACAATAATTTAAAAGAGACCTGTGAAAAATGTCACCCCAACGCCAGTGATTCATTTGCCCAGTCATATACGCATAAATCTGTTCAAATGGCGGATCGGCCAGTGGAATGGTATGTAAAAATGGTCTATATATTTCTGATTGTCGGCACAGTTGGGGGAATGTTTATTCACAACGGCATTATCCTATATGGCCATATTCGGTTAAAATATCAGCGGGAAAAAACTGAGGATTATATTCAACGTTACACAAAGTCACAAGTCATCCAGCATTATATATTGATGATTTCTTTCTTTACACTGGTATTGACTGGCTTCGCCTTAAAATTTTCACAATCATTCTGGGTAGAAGGATTGACATGGCTTGGTATGGATGAAGCGGTCCGAAGTCTCTTACACCGAGTTGCAGCTGTGATTTTAATTGTCTTATCCATGTGGCATGTTTTTGAATTAATTCTATTTAAGTCAGGAAGACAATTATTTTCTGCATTTTTACCAAGATTGCGTGATTTTAAATTGTTGGGTAAAACACTGAAATATGCCCTAATTAGGCAGGCGGAAAAACCAAGTCAGCCCAGATTTGACTATACAGAAAAGGTAGAATATTGGGCATTAATATGGGGGACAATCATTATGATTCTCTCTGGTTTTATTCTTTGGTTTCCTGAATGGTTTGGACGGTTCAACCTTCCATGGCTTATTAAAGTGTCAGAAGTATTTCACTATTATGAAGCATGGTTAGCGTCCTTGTCCATTTTGGTGTGGCATATGTTTTTTGTTTTGTTCCATCCAAAGGAATATCCATTATCCCTAACGTGGTTACATGGCCGAATGAGTATCACAGAATACAAAGAAAAACATTTAGAAGATTATGAAAATATTATGTCTGAAGTGGAAGCAGTGAAAAGGGGCGAATTGTCTATAAATCAATGTTGTTTTCAAGCTGCTGAATTTTTAAAAAGATATAGAACTATCCATAGTTAAAATCAACAATGTGAAGTTTAGATGTAGAAAAATGACATTGATTAATTGAAAAATATTATATCAAATTATTTATATAAAATGATAATAAGACCTTGAAAACTTATTTAAAGTAAGATAAATTCAACTTAGTCTATATTACAATATCAATCAAGTTAAGCTGGGAGATATAAAATGAAAAAAATGATAACAGTATCATTCTTAATTTTAAGTATAACTATCGCTCAAGATTATGTAGGCTCGGTCGCCTGTAGTCCCTGCCATGAAGAAAAATATGCAGATTGGGTTGATTCCGGACATCCATACAAATTTACGGTAATTGAAAATGGCCAACCGCCAACTTATCCAAGCTTTGTGAATAATTTCCAAAGTACCTGGATGGATAGCCTAGGTGACGGTACTCTGGATTGGTCAAACATCGCCGGAGTGATTGGTGGATTCGGGTGGAAATCAAGATTTGTGGGAACGGATGGTCATTTAATTGGAACAGCGAATAGTACATTGGCTGGATCCGGAGAAGGACATAACCAATTCAATTTCTTTGGTGGTGAAGAACATGGCTGGGTTGATTATCATCCTGGAGATGAAAAGAAATATAATTATGGTTGTTTTAAATGCCATACGACCGGTGGTGACACAACCGGAACCTGGTTAGCAGGCGTGGATGGATTGGGAACTTTTACCGAAGGCGGTGTAGGTTGTGAAGGGTGCCATGGACCCGGGAGTACCCATGTAACAAGTTCCAGCAAGGATGATATTGACCGTGTGTATGAATATGCTCACCT
Organism: Fidelibacterota bacterium; assembly: GCA_014382015.1. Taxonomy (GTDB): domain Bacteria; phylum Fidelibacterota; class Marinisomatia; order Marinisomatales; family TCS55; genus TCS55. The sequence goes on from JACNKN010000031.1 coordinate 14,088, forward strand.
GGATAATAGTTTGGGTGGATTGCAATTAGATGGGACGGTTATTACACCAGATGCTGCCAGCGACAATGTTAATTTTCTTTGCGGGACATGTCATAACCGCAGTTATACAGATCCCATAAATTCAAGCGGTGGTTTTATTAAACATCATGAACAATGGGATGAATTTGTGACAACAGGGCATTTTAAATCAGGATTTTCCTGTATTACCTGCCATGATCCGCATAAGCGGGCCATTTGGGATGGTGATGGTATTTCTAAAACTTGCGAGTCTTGCCATACTACACAAGTGACCATGACGAATCACTCAAGCAGTGCGAATTGTGTAGACTGTCATATGCCCTTTGCAGCAAAATCCGGTACCACCCGAGGTGCCAGTGGATACAAAGGGGATGTCAGGTCGCATTTATTTGCGATTTCGGCTAATTCAGAATCCATGTTTACCTCGGATGGTTCTGCTGTTCGCGATGATGATACCCGGTCAGCCTCACTCAGCCCGGCTTTCTCATGCCTTGGATGTCACAACGATGATCCAAATGATGCGATTCAGGATAAAACACTTGATGCAGTTGTAATGGTGGCAGCAACGATGCATACGGATATGCAATCCACAGCCGAACATGTTGGAAATGAAGCCTGTTTGGTTTGTCATAGCAACGAAGCTTTGGGAGATATGACAGGATGGCGGTCAACCATGCATGCCAATGGATTCTCAGTACCCAAGGGTGCGAATACATTAAAGAACCTAATTGGAATCGTCGCAGATGCCAACCAAAATGGTACAGACGATTTTAAGGAAGGATTGAGTTTATCCGATGCATCGATCACATCTAAGTTTGCAGATTATGGTACCAATGCACCTGTATTAGGTTATAGCAGCAGTGATGATCAGTACACAGTCACGATCGGTGATCTCACAATGCCAGTGAAATTGACATATGGCGGGAGTGGTTTGTATAAACAGCGTTATATGTTAAAAATACCCACATCTGACGGAAAAGAAACAGCGAGTCATTATGTCTCACCCGTGCAGTACAATGAAAAAACCCATGAATATGTAGCCTATCATCCTGAAGCCTGGTACGTAGATCCTGCCAATGGTGATTACACTCCCTTGTTCAGTGCCTCAACGGTAACTGTGGCCGATGTGGTTGCCTCTGCTAATACACAAAAGCGGTCATTTGAAAAGCAGTGTGTGGGTTGTCATTTTAACTACACGACTATGGAAAAGACTGCAGCAGGCGAATGGATTGCCGATGCGCCTGATGCAGGTGCAAACGATACAGGCAGCAATGTATATGACATAGATGGCGATGGGACACTGGATCTGGTGAATACAGGATGCGAACGGTGTCACGGGCCCGGTTCTGGGCATACAACATCTCCCAGCAAATATAACATTACGAATCCTGCTAATTTGACTGCAACACAGGCAAACGATATGTGTGGATTTTGTCATTCTCGAGGATCAAGCTATCCCAACGAAACTTTTCATTTTCCTTTTGATGATGCAAATATGAAAGATTGGGATGTGGGAGATGCCTGGGCAGATTATTATATTGATCATGGAGGTTACTATGATGATGGATTACAGGGTGACGAAGAAATACGGAACTCAAAAAAACATCATCAACAATACTTTGATATCCATGAAAGTACCAAACCAACATTTGCCTACCATGAGGTCAAATGTTTTGAATGCCATGATGTTCATAATTTGCAGAAACACCAAATTCGAACAGAAATCGTTGAAGAAGATGCTAGCGGGGTTGAACTGGTTATCGCTACCGAAAATGATAATAATACACTCTGTCTCGCTTGCCATGCAACCCATGGCGACTTTGAAGCTTTAACGAAGGAAATGATTGCAGATCCTGTTACCAATGCAGCGGATATTGCCAATGTAGTTTCCGCCCATTCCAAACATGATTATGATCCTGAAAATGGCATGAGCCGTTGTTCTAAATGTCATATGCCGAAGACAATAAAATCAGCAGTTCATTATGACATTCATTCCCATACATTTGAGGTAATCAGTCCTCAGAAAACATTGGAATATGGTATGCCGAATGCTTGTGCTGCCAGTTGTCATAGAGGCATTGAAAACGGGGATACTCCTTTATTTGGTACAGGTGAAGATGCATCTTTTTCTGATTGGAAGGAAGCGGCAGATATCGCTTTGGCAGATACACTTCTCCATTATTTCGGTCCGAGAGGTACATGGTGGTATTATGATCAAATTCTCGCAACAGTTGAGTGGGTTGATAGTGCCGTTCCAGAAAACTACTTATTGGGACAAAATTATCCAAATCCATTCAATCCGATTACGGTTATTCCATTTGATATTCAGTCAGCCGGTTACGTAAAGATTGTACTTTACAATTTACTTGGTGAAGAAGTTGCCGTTCTAAATGATGGCTATATGACTCCCGGTACATACAAAGTTAAATTAAATGCACAATCATTTGCCGCAGGAATGTATATCTACAGTATGTCTGTAATTAACAGTGAAAATGGTATTTCCTTCCAAGACAGTAAGAAAATGGTTTTACTCAAATAAACAGTATCTTGTAAAATGATTATTTATAATCTGAAAGGGGTAGGTCACACTACCCCTTTTTTATTTGAAAACAAGTATTTCATGTCCCATAAAACGATCATATTATTGCATAGCGAAAAATTATATATATGGAGACAAACCGGGAATGAATAATCATTAATTAAATATTTCATGAAGACGATCTGGTGATGGTAAATAAAACGATGAAAAAAATGGGAGTGTGATTCTAATGAATCGTGATAAAGAACTGAGAAAAAACATTCGATATGATGTGAAAGGGGTGGCGTTGCTGCATAATCCATTATTGAACAAGGGTACTGCCTTTTCTTATCAGGAGAGAAGCCTGCTGGATTTAGAAGGATTATTACCTCCCCACATTTCAACACAAGCTGAACAAAAAATGAAAGTGTTATCCACCGTTCGGTCATTGGATACAGATATGGCAAAATATATTTATCTCATGTCGCTGCAAGATCGAAATGAAACATTATTTTATCGTTTAATCATAGATGAAATAGAAGAATTTATGCCGATTATTTATACCCCAACTGTGGGGCAGGCATGTCAGGAATATGGTCATATTTTTCGCCGTCCCCGGGGGATGTACATTTCAAATAATGATAAGGGCTGTATCAAAAAAATACTTAAAAATTGGCCAAGAAAAGATGTGGATGTCATTGTAGTAACCGATGGCCAACGAATTCTGGGCTTGGGAGATTTAGGCGCAGATGGTATGGGAATTCCTGTGGGAAAATTGTCTTTATATACAGTCTGTGCCGGTATCAATCCGAGGAAAACAATTCCAATTACAATTGATGTGGGAACGAATAATGAAGAATTACTTGAAGACCCTCTGTATATTGGATTGAGGCATAAAAGAATTACCGGGGATGAATATGATGAATTAATTGATGAATTCATGGATGCTGTCTCAGAAACATTTCCCAACGTATTAATTCAATTTGAAGACTTTGCCAATCAGAATGCAAGCCGGCTATTAGAAAAATACCGTCATAATTATTGCACATTTAATGATGATATTCAAGGAACAGGAAGTGTCATTCTGGCTGGGTTGTTTACGGCTATGAAAAATTTAGAATCATCTCTATCAGAACAGCGGGTTTTATTTTATGGTGCAGGGTCAGCAGCCATTGGGATTGCTCAGGATATTGCCTGTGCAAAGGAAATGGCAGGAACGCCTTCACAAGAAGCAAAGGAGAATATATTTTTATTTGATTCCCGGGGATTGGTGGTAAAAGGGCGAAATCATTTAACCCCAAATAAGGAACAGTTCGCCCATTCTATCGCGGGCGAAACAAATTTTCTCGAAGTGGTTAAAAAAGTAAAACCCACAGTAATCATCGGTGTTGCGGGACAACCAAACGTATTTACCAAAGCAGTCATTGAGGTTTTGATACAAGAAAATGATCATCCAATTATTTTTGCTTTATCGAACCCCACAGCTAAGTCTGAATGTACTGCAGAAGACGCCTATCGTTGGTCAAAGGGAAAAGCTATATTTGCCAGTGGTAGTCCATTTAATCCGGTTGAATTTGAGGGTAAAACGTTTTATCCTGGGCAGGGGAATAATGCTTATATTTTTCCTGGTTTGGGACTTGGGACTGTTATTTCAAGATCATCTCGAGTGGTGGATGAAATGTTAATTATTGCGGCTCAAACCCTGGGAAATATGGTCAGCCAATCAGATTTTGATGAAGGAAGACTCTATCCACCCTTAACTAATATTCGGGAAATATCTATTAAAATTGCCACAGCTATTGCTGAGTATGCATTTGATCATCAATTAGCTCAAGTATCGAGACCTGAGAATATCGAACAAACCATACGGGAAGAAGCCTATCAGCCTGATTATATATCTTATGTTTGATTGATAAGCGTTCCTTTGAGAACGGGTTTCATGATTGTATAAAAAAACCATAGACCTATCATAAACAGGATGCCTGATAATCCAAATAATCGGGTCATAAGAATACTACCATTTGGAATGATATTTAATATACTCTCAGGAATAACGAGTGGAAGGGCCCTAAATAACACGGAAACATTTATTATAATCGCAAGGGATGCCACCCGGTTTGGATGCTGAAGTTTCATGACGCCAGTCATTCCGGGAATCATACGAACGGCCATTCCCATAATGAGCATTGAAGTAAATCCTGCCAGCCAAATGTGACGAATTCCATCCATGCTGATACCAGTATGAATCCATGTTAACAGTCCAATTTGAGAAATAATATCAAAGATTAGCCCGATAAAAAGCCAAACAAATGCGGACCGAATGAGCCATTCAAATCGGCCAAATTCTCCATAGTCAGGTAATGACTCACGGGGTTCTTTTCGATGGGGAACTCGTACTTCTTTTTGTTCAGATGTCCACGGGGGACGAGTTTTGAATAAGATATCTAATTTATAAATGAACCAAATCAGTAAGCTGTCTTTTATGATACTGATAATAGAAATCACCTTTGGGAGTGATTCGATATAAATAAAATGATAGAATAATTTTACCCCGAAAAAAGCGAAAATTGAACCCATATAAAAAAGACTAAATCTTTTCACATCCCATTTGATTGCAGGCAGTCTTAAAAATAATGGAAGTGCCCGTAACCCAACCGCCACGCAGATAGAAAAAATGGTGAAGTGGATAAAAATGTCGGCGGTAAATAAATGCCAATTGTGAAGCAGAGATGCTTCCTGATTGTTCACCATAAACAGGGTCAATGCTGTAGATCCTAATCCGAAAATAATCCACCCAAGAATATTCAGAATCAGAAAAAATCGAATATCACGATTGGGTGACCCCGTCATTGGTTTTAGTTGCCGAATCACCGAAAATAAAAACCATAAATAAAGTGCAATTCCCTGCATGACTAATACGCTTGATATTAAAACGGACCAACTGAGGACCGGAAACCATGCGGAATCATTTAAATAGGGTAATATTGAATGGGCGATAAATCGCAGAATCAACCCGGATACCATTAAATAATAAATGAAATCGATGATTGATTTTTTTACCCGTTCCATATGGGCCAACCGGGATAGAAAATGAATGGAAACGCCCATGATAAATAATCCAGCCCACCCCATCAGTTGGAGATAGCCATGGGTCTGGATATAAGCATGATACCCCTTTCCCAATTCATAATTAAATCCAACCATAAATGCCACATGGGTGCCCATATTCAGGCCGGCCCAGAAGGCGATCAATATTGCGGCACGTATGTATTTGGATGGAAAAACTGGCATCAAATTAAATGGAAATTATCGATGATTTAATTTAAGGATGGGTATTCTTCTGGTTAAATGATTTATTTTGACATTGAATAAATAAATCATCATTTTATTTTAAAACGTAGTTAAACTTTCTATTCTCATTGATCTCAAGTTCGGTGCATTAGAGAAAATATATATTTAGATGAAAGGAAAAAAACGTGACAAATAAAAATATTTCTGTAGATACAAAACTCATTCATGCCGGCGAACCCAATCCTCGCATAAAAGGTGCCGTGAGTATGCCAATTTTTCAAAGTTCAAATTTTGAATATGGGGGAGAAACCTCCTACGATTCAATTCGGTATATTCGACTAAATAATACACCCAATCATATTGCCCTTCATCAAAAATTGGCAGAAGTAGCAGGGGCTGATGCTGCACTTGTAACATCATCGGGAATGAGCGCCATTACGACCGCATTGCTCGCATATTTAAAATCGGGTGATCATATAATGGCCCATCATACACTTTATGGTGGTACGGCTGATTATATAGTCCATGATCTTCCAAAGTATGGAATTGATTTTGATTTTTTTGATGCCATGAACCCAGCAAATTGGGAATCAAAATTAAAGCCAAACACAAAAGTCATTTATGTGGAAACAATCACAAACCCATTGATGGATGTGCCAAAATTAGATGCAGTTGTACAATTTGCGAAAAAACACAATTTGGTTTCCTTGATTGACAATACCTTTGCGTCTCCACTTTTGTATAGTCCCATAAAACATGGGTTTGATATTTCCCTTCATTCAGCTACAAAATACTTAAATGGCCATTCTGATATCGTGGCCGGTGTAGTTATCGGTAGTCAAGAGCATATAACTCAAGTTAATTCTAAATTGATTCATTTGGGTGGTTCCCTGGATCCGAATGCCTGCTTCCTGCTGCATAGAGGAATAAAAACATTGTCATTAAGGATGGAACGTCAATGTGAAAATGCCATGAAAATTGCCAGATTTTTAGAAGATCATCCAAAGATATTGCGCGTGAACTATCCCGGGTTAGAATCCAACAGGAGTCATGAAAATGCCAAAAAATATTTATGCGGTTTTGGGGCCATGGTCAGTTTCGAATTGGATGGAGATGTGGCCTCAGCAGATGCCTTTATAAACCGCCTGGAATATGCAATTAACGCCGCCAGTTTGGGTGGTGTGGAAACATTAATCACCCGCCCTGTCCAAACTTCTCATTCACTCATGAGTACGTCAGAACGGAAGAAAGCAGGTATTTCTGATACGTTAATTCGTTACTCCGTGGGTATTGAGTCTGCCGATGATTTAATTGGGGATTTGAAACAGGCGTTGGAATAATAATCTTTTAATACTTTAAGTGGAAATGAGATGAATAGTCAAAACATTAGAGATAAACATAGTCAATACCTTTTTCCTGCCGTAAAGAATTTTTATCAGGAATCTATCGTGATTGACAGCGGAAAAGGATCACAAATCACTGATATGGATGGCAACACATATCTTGACTTTTTTGGAGGTATTTTAACCGTTTCTGTCGGTCATGCTAACGAAGAAGTGAATGCTGCTATTTTTGCTCAGGTAAACCGCTTGAGCCATATTTCATCCCTCTACCCAGTGGAGTCTGTCGTTGAATTATCCGAACGATTGGTAAATATTACACCGGGGAAATTGAAGAAATGCTTTTTTACTGCATCCGGAACTGAAGCGGATGAAACAGCGGTGATGCTGGCTCAATTATTTACGGGTAATACAGAAATTATTGCGCTACGCCATGGCTATTCCGGAAGGTCCATGTTGGCCCAATCACTCACAGCCCATTCTACATGGAGATCCCTTCCCTCTCAGGCAGCTGCTGTGAAACATGCCCTTTCACCATACTGTTACCGATGCCCTTTAAAAACCACTTATCCTGTATGCGGTGTGGCTTGCGCTGAAGATGTTGATGAATTAATCCGAACGACCACAACAGGTGAAATCGCAGGCATGATTGTTGAACCCATCCAGGGAGTGGGTGGATTTATCACGCCGCCAAAAGAGTATTTTACAATTGTATCAGAAATTGTACGGAAATATGGCGGAATTTTTATTTCTGATGAAGTCCAAACCGGTTTTGGTCGAACAGGAAAAATGTGGGGAATTGAGCATTATGAGGTTGAACCGGATATAATGACAATGGCGAAAGGTATTGCCAATGGGTTACCTTTAGCCGCAGTCGTTGCAACAGGGGATATTGCAGATTCTATCGTTAAAAATACAATTTCCACCTTTGGTGGGAATCCCGTTAGCTGTGCAGCTTCAAATAAAACTATTGAAATAATTCTTCGCGACAATCTGGCGGAAAATGCTAAAAATATGGGCGATATTCTCAGAAAAGGATTAGAGGAAATTCAATTGAAAAATCCAAAAATAACAGGAGATATTCGCGGCATGGGATTGATGCAAGCTATAGAATTTGTTATGGATGAACCGGCTGGTGATCGAACGCCAAATACCCGTGCGGCCGATCAACTAATGGAGGAAACAAAAAGGCGGGGTCTGCTTATCGGAAGGGGAGGGCTTTCTGGAAATGTAATGCGTATTTCCCCCACCTTAAATATCAGTCAGATTGATGTGGAAAATGCATTAGAAATATTATCTGATTCATTTGCCGCAATCACGGATTAACAGGATTTATCGGGTATAATAGTGGACTTAATTTTGACTTGAATTCAATCCTTCAGCACCCCACACCGGAAATAAAGTATTCCTAGTTGTATTATTAGCGGATAATCACTTATGCTCTGTCGGTTTATATTCGATCTAATTTAATAAAAAGAGGTTCAATCATTATGAATAGTATTGATTCATCAATCATAAAAGATAAAGGTCAGCTTTACGGACTGGTGGTCCTACGTGTTCTCATTGGTTGGCATTTTTTATATGAGGGAGTATCCAAATTGATTAATCCCTATTGGTCATCTGCTGCCTATCTGCTGGATTCAAAATGGATCTTTTCCGGATTGGCGAAAACCATTGTGTCCAACCCAACCCTATTAGGGATTTCGGATTATGTAAATATGTGGGGACTTACTCTGGTTGGTGTTTCGCTACTTTTAGGAATTTTTAGTCGTTATACCACTTTGATTGGGATGGGGTTTGTTCTTTTATATTATTTTTTCGCACCACCGCTCCTCGGTTTAGAATATGGCCGCCCGGGGGAAGGCAGCTATCTCATCGTCAATAAAAATCTGATAGAAGCCTGTGCATTGTGGGTGCTGTATTCCTTCCCTACCAGTCATATAATTGGTTTGGATCGATTTTTTAACCAATCAGAATCAAATTAAAGGAATCCAATTATGAGTGATAAATCAAACCAACCAGCTGAAAATAATATGGATCGACGTGACTTATTAAAAGGACTTGCTACTGTTCCTGTATTCGGACTTTTTTTAGTAAATCTTTGGCGGAAAATTCGTCGGGATACATTGATGAAATCAAATCTTTTATCCGATCTCGTACAGGAAAAATCTGCACCGGCTGTTATCAGCGGTCTCTCTGACAGTCGCCATTTAAATATTGGAATCATCGGATATGGGGGGCGAGGTTCCCACCTCGTCCGAGGCGCAGGCTTCGCAACCAAAGGATGGACGGATACGGTTGCTGAAAATGCAAGAAAAAATAAATTGGATAAAGGATTCGCGACTTTTATGAGTCAAGAAGATTTGAATTGTTCTTTGGTCGGTGTCTGTGATCTTTTTGATGTCCGGGCGAATCAAGCAATTGATGCGTCACAAAATGAAACCCGTCCCGGTGGGAAACCCCAAGGGGCTGCAACGCGATACCGTCATTATACGGATTTATTGGCAGATGATAAAATTGATGCAGTTATCGTAGCGACACCGGATCATTGGCATTCCCGCATAACCATAGCCGCAGCCAAGGCAGGGAAACATGTCTATTGCGAAAAAGGACTCACCCGCACCTTTGACGAAGCAGTAAATGTCTATGATACGGTCAAGGAAACAGGAATCACTTTTCAGCTTGGTCACCAAAATCGCCAGGTAGAAGCGAATGAAAAAGCAAAACAGATTATTAAACAAGGTCTCCTTGGGCCTATTAATTTGGTTGAAATTGCTACAAACCGAAATTCACCATGGGGCGCCTGGGTTTGGGGTATTCATCCTGAAGGGAATGCAAAAACGATTGACTGGGATACATTCCAGGAACCATCGCCCAATAAAATTCCTTTTGGCGAAGAAGCACTTAAACGATTCTTTCGCTGGCGCATGTGGTTTGATTACGGCACAGGTCTTTCTGGCGATTTATTATCCCACGATTTTGATGCTATCAACCAAATGATGGATATTGGTATTCCAAAATACGCATCATCTACGGGTGGAATTTATTTTTATAAAGATGGCCGAGATGTCCCTGATGTGTGGAACGCAACGTTTGAATATCCAGATAAGGATTTAACCCTTTTATATAGTGCAACGCTTTCCAGCAATAGCCCAAGAGGGAATAAGATAATGGGGCACGATGCCACCATGCAGATGGGCGGTCAAAGCGGGGGTGGATCCGTTCATGGATTCATTGTGACGGCTGATTCAGAATCGACCCAATACAAGGACCGTTTAGAAAGTGGTGTTATTAATCCCAAATACCCCATATATACTTATTCACCAGGTTCAAAACAGATCGATGGTGTAACATCCGCCACATCCCGGTATTTTGCGAATAAAGGATTATTATATACTTATCGAGAGGGGAAACGGGTAGATCCCACACATCTCCATATTAAAGATTGGCTGGACTCCATTCGGAATGGCAGTCAACCCAGATGTAATATAGAGGTGGCATTTCATGAGGCAGTGGCCTGTCATATGGCGACAGAATCATACTTCCAGGGTCGCCGGATCGAATGGGATCCCGTAAACCGAAAATTAGTCTAAACGCCAAGTAATCCACATGAATAAGAATTCCCGTTTGGGAGCAATGATGTTCCTTCAGTATGCCCTTTGGGGTGCATGGCTCCCGGTTACAGCAAGGTATCTTTCCGCCAGTATCGCCGAAGGGGGGCTTGGTTTCTCCGGATCAGATATTGGCATGATTCTTGGATTGGCAGGATCAATCGGTGCCATTGCTGCACCCTTTATTGCGGGACAGTTTGCAGACCGCTATTTCAGTACAGAAAAAGTATTGGCATTTTTGGTTTTTACAGGTGGATTAGTAAAATGGTACACGTCCACCCAAACCGATTACCAGGCATGGCTGTACCTTTCGATTCTATACAGTGTTCTGTATATGCCGACACTGGCCCTATCAAATTCTGTCGCTTTTTCCCACATTGATGATGCTGAGAATACCTTCCCAAAAATTCGGGTATGGGGCACCATTGGTTGGATTGCTGCCAGTTGGGCTTTTCCCATGATCTGGCTCCAGCAGGATCTTTCATTCCAACTCATGCCGCCATTTATTTCTGGGGTTGAAGTTCCCAATGTGACAGCTCGTTTAGCAGATGCACTCAAATTTTCCGGCATTATTTCTATGACGTATGGTGTGTTTTGCTTTATGCTTCCCCATACGCCACCCAAGGCAGATGCGGTAGAGAAATTGGCATTCAAAAAGGCATTTTCTTTATTCAGCAATCGGTCTTTCCTGGTTCTGGTTTTAGCCAGTTTAGGCGTAAGTATTATTCACCAGATTTATTTTCTTCAAACGGGTCCCTTCCTCTCCTTCATCGGCATAAAAGATAGTTCAATCGGCCCGGCTATGACTATCGGTCAATTTGCAGAAATTGCAACCATGGCTTATTTAGGACTTTTCTTAAAACGTCTCGGTTTCAAGAAAGTAATTACCATTGGCATTATGGCTTACTTCGCTCGTTATGCCATTTTTGGTACAACTATGCTCCCGGCCTGGGTTATGGTTGTTAGCCAAGCTTTTCACGGATTTTGTTTTGCATTTTTCTTCGCTGCTGGATTTATATACGTGGATAAACTTGCGGATGATGATGTTCGCCATTCTGCCCAAACGGTATTTGGCATTATCATTTTTGGTGGTGGTCCCGTCGTCGGTGGATGGCTCTCCGGAAAATTGCAGGAAATTTATACTGTCGGCGGGATATTTGATTATTCAAATTTCTGGTACACTCTGGCTGGAATAGGGTTGGTTACGGGGATTTTATTTTTCTTCTTTTTTAAGGAACAATTAAAAGATAATAATGCATGAATAAACAAAGGTCAGGTATTCGATTTTTAAAAGAGACATTAGACAATTCTCCACAGATAAAGTAAAAATCATTGTATAGTACCACTATAGTATCATAAATTATGCCGAGAAAAATTCGGGAATTAATTAAAGAATTAAAAAGAGCGGGTTTTGTAAATCGGGGCGGTAAAGGAAGCCATCGAAATTTCAAGCATAAAGATGGAAGAATTTTAACTATTTCCGGAAAATTGGGTGCAGATGCAAAACCCTATCAGAAAAAAATTGCAAAGGAGAAAATAGAAAAATCCACTAAATGAAAGTAAGAGATAAATATTTAAAAATTGTTGAGTGGTCAGAAGAAGACCAATGTTATGTTGGGTCCGTTCCCGGCTGGTTAGGACCTTGCTGTCATGGAGATAATGAAGAAAAAGTATATAAAGAATTATGTCAAGTTGTAGATGAGTGGGTTGATATTTACAAAGAGGACAATCAACAATTACCCCAACCCACCAATAAGCAATATTCCGGCAAATTTATTTTAAGAACGGGACCTGATTTACATAAAGCATTGGCAGTTCGTGCAGTCTCTGATGGGGATAGCTTGAATAAATATGTGGTAAAGAAATTGAAATCCATACTATGATTCACTTTGTAATAATTAAAGGGAGTAATTAGTAAATGAGCATACAAAGATTAGGCATTGGATTTATCGGCGGTGGTTTTATTACCAAATTTCATATTCAATCATTTGTGGGTGTGCGAAATGCAGATATTTTGGGTGTTATGTCTCGTACAATAAAGTCTGCGGAAGAATCAGCCGCTTTGGCGAGAAAGCTTGGTGTGGGTGAAGCAAAAGCATACAACACAATCACCGATATGATTGCTGATCCCGCCATTGATGCCTTGTGGGTTTGTTCGCCGAACTTTGCCCGCATTGAAACATTTGAAGAAATCGCTGATGCATTATCTTCGGGCAAAGGTGAATTGATTGGTGTGGCTTGCGAAAAGCCATTGGGTCGAAATGTCGCCGAAGCTAAAAAAGTGTTTGAGTTGACCCAAAGTGTGGGACTCCTGGATGGCTATTTAGAAAATCAGGTATTTTCTCCATCAATAGTGCGGGGGAAAGAAATCATATGGGCTCGAGGCGCTTCAACTACAGGCAGACCTTATTTAGCTCGGGCGGCAGAAGAACATAGCGGTCCCCACATGCCCTGGTTTTGGGAAGGATCCCTTCAAGGCGGCGGCGTGCTCAATGATATGATGTGCCATTCCGTTGAGGAAGCGCGCTTCATGCTCACTGAACCGGGAAAACCCCGGGAATCCATTACACCCATCAGTATCAGTGCCCATACGGACTGCCTGAAATGGCAGCGCCCCGAATATGCAAAAATCATTTCGGATAATAGTGATGGAAAAACGGATTATTCAAAAAAACCGTCAGAAGATTTTGCACGATCTCTTATTGAATATTTGGATGAGGATGGTAATAAACTCATTGTAGAAACAACCACCTCCTGGTGCTTTGTGGGCGAAGGATTACGATTGAGTATGGAATTATTCGGACCTGAATATTCCATGTTTGTAAATACACTGGATCCCGATTTAAAAGTTTTCTTCAGCCGAAAAGTGGCCGGTGCAGAAGGTGAAGATTTGGTTGAAAAACAGAATGCTGAATCCGGCGCCATGCCCATTGTAAGCAATGAAGCGGAAGTATATGGTTATACGGCAGAGAATCGCCACATGGTAGAATCCTTCCTGGCGGGCAAACGTCCCGATGAAAATTTTGACGATGGACTGGAAGTCACACGCCTCCTCATGGCTGCTTATATGAGTGCGGAACAAGGTAAAACTATTCAACTCCCTAACCCCGATATTGAAACATTCATCCCAGCTGTGGCTCGGGGTGAATGGAATCCGAAAGGATAATAATGAAAAAAATCAGTTTACTTTTTATAACACTGTTTATGCTTGGCTGTTCTTCCAATAGTGATTGGACGGTCCTTTTTGATGGTGAAACAGTTGCAGGCCTCAGAGGCTATAAACAGACAGAATTTCCAGATTCGTGGGAAATTGTGGATGGTACCCTAAAAACCATACCTGGTCATGGTGTTGATCTCATCAGTGAAGATGTTTATAAAAATTTTGAATTGGAACTTGAATGGAAAGTACCGGAAGGGGGCAACAGCGGTATCTTTTATTTTGCCACAGAAGAAGGAGATTATATTTGGCAATCGGCTCCGGAAATGCAAGTGCTGGATGATAAAAAGCATTCAGACGGTAAAAATACACTCACATCTGCCGGCGCCCTCTACGCTATGATAGCACCGCCAAAAAGTGTGGTGAATCCAGTGGGAGAATTCAACATGGTTCGCATCAGAGTAAAAGACAACTATGTGGAACACTGGCTGAATGGTATCAAGGTTGTAGAATATGAATACCAGAGTGATGCCATGTGGGATTTGGTAGCCAACAGTAAATTCAAAAGCATGCCCCTATTTGCCAAAGCATCAGAAGGTCATATTGGTATTCAAGGTGATCATGGTGAAATATGGTACCGCAATATCCGCATCAGGAAATTAAATTGAATCGCCGGGATTTCATCAAACAGTCCTCTGCCGTTACAGCTGGGATAGCCTTTACTGGATTCGGCAGTACTTTACTCTCCGGGGCAGATAAATCCTTACCCTTTAAAATTTCCCTGGCTGAATGGTCACTTCATCGTGCGTTATGGGAAAAAGAAATTGACCATTTAGACTTCGCTGCTATCGCCAAAAATGAATTTGATATTTCTGCTGTCGAATATGTAAATACATTTTTCTTTGAAAAAGCAAATGACCAAAAATATTTGGCTGATATGAAAAAACGCGTGAATGATGTGGGAAGCCAAAGTTTACTCATTATGTGCGATAGTGAAGGAAATTTGGGTGATCCGGATAATAAAAAACGTACACAAGCTGTAGAAAATCATTATAAATGGGCCGAAGCAGCCAAATTTTTAGGATGCCATTCCATCCGCGTGAATGCCCGGAGTGAAGGAACCTTTAGTGAGCAAATTAAATTGGCGACGGATGGGCTTCGAAGACTCACCGAATTTGGTGACACGATTGGAATCAATACCATTGTAGAAAACCACGGCGGACTTTCATCCAATGGAAAATGGCTGGAAGCAGTGATGGAAAAAGTGGATCATCCCCGCGTGGGTACATTACCGGATTTCGGTAATTTTCGGATTGAAGGTGACGAATGGTATGATCGATATAAAGGGGTAAAAGAGCTTATGCCTTTCGCAAAAGCGGTCAGTGCCAAGAGTCATGAATTTGATTCAGGTGGAAATGAAACAGGTACCGATTTTTATAAAATGCTGAAAATAGTTTTAGATGCAGGGTATAGTGGTCATATAGGAATTGAATATGAAGGCAATGTCCATAGTGAAATGGAAGGAATTCGATTGACAAATGCATTGCTGAAAAAGATCAGGGATGCCATTTAACGGGATAAGAAAAGAACAATAATATGATTGCAATAGATTGGAAAGAAGCAAAAACTCAAGTGGATTCATGGAAATCCGCCGGGCTAAAAGTGGTATTTACCAATGGATGTTTTGATATCCTCCACCGGGGACATGTGGCCTATTTGTCTGAAGCTAAATCACTGGGAAACAAATTAATTTTAGCCCTGAACAGTGATCGTTCGGTGCGAGAGTTAAAGGGGGAACGCCGTCCAATTCAATCCCAAGATGATAGAGCAGCAATTCTGGACGCATTAGAATCGATTGATTTGGTCGTTATTTTTGATGAAGATACGCCACAGGAAATTATTAAAACACTTTTACCTCACGTGTTGGTAAAGGGGGGTGACTATTCACCAGAAACAATTGTAGGAGCGGGTACCGTGATTGAAAATGGAGGAGAAGTGAAAGTGATTCCATTTCTCTCTGGATATAGTACCTCAGGGATTTTAGAAAAAATTATTAAATTATAATCGGGCTTTATTGATTTTTAATTTCTCCCGAAAAATGGTTATATCCTGCAGATTACTTATCTTCTAATTGATTTCCTAAATCACCACCGGTATGAAACTGATGAAAATCACTTCGAGTAAATCCTTTTTCTTCAGATATGGCAGAAGCTAATGCATCGCATAATGCCATCATATTGGTTGTAGAAGAAGTGGGAGCCAAATTTAAATGGTCTGCTTCATTATTAATGCAAATATCAAGATGAATATGACTTATTTTTGCTAAAGGCGAATCTGAATTCCCGGATATTCCGATTACTGTTATATTGTTTTGATTACAATATTTTACAGCATTAACAACTTCAATAGTTTTGCCACTAAAAGAAAAAGCGACTATAGAATCATTATTAGAAATCATTCCAGCATCGCCATGAAAGGCCTCGCTGGCATGGACAAAAAAAGATGGAATCCCCAAACTTGAAAATGTAGCAGCACATTTTTTTGCCACATGTCCGGATTTGCCAAGTCCAAGAAAAATGACTTTCCCTTTTGTATTTGATATGGCTCCTGCCGCAGCAATAAAATCATCTCCCAATGATTGTTCTAACTGCTGTAAGCCTTTAATCTCTTTTTGTAATACTGATTTTCCAGAATTTAAAAAATCCATGATTTTTCCTTATTTATATATCTATTGAATTTTATGATTGAATCTTAGAATCCTTTGCAAAACCCTGCGCGTGAAGAAAAAAGAGTTAAAAATTTCCTGATTCCTGCCCGCCACCTTCTATTTATTTCAATTGTGGCAGGCGGGAAGGAGGAAAATACGGTCAATAATGGTATTATGGATAATGTTTCCCCTGTCCCGTACCTTAGTTCGGGAAACGAAAAGTTAGAATGCAATGGAAATCCCGTCAGTATTGCGGGGCAGGGGAATTTTAGACTTTTTAATTTGTGTATCAGGTTTTGCAAAGGATTCTCTTAATAATTATGTAAGAAAATAGCTATTTGACTCACATACAAAATAACAATTAAAATACAATTATGATTCATAAAAGATTTTCCAATTCTATTCGCTCGACCATTTGAAAAATGTTCAAGGGCGGTTTAGTCAGAAAATGAAGTCAATTATTTTATTCATGGCGTTTTTTTCAATATTATTGAGTCAGACAGATTCTTCTCGGGTTGACTCCATTCATATTGATTGTAGTCAGGACCCATGGTTTGGGCAGGATAAAGTTCTCCACACGACGGGCAGTTTAGTGATGGTATTGGGCGTGGACAAAATAGAAGGTATGAATACCCAATCGGTGGTGATGGGACCATTTGCTATTGGACTATTGAAGGAAGTCTATGATAAAAAATACGGTAGTGGTTGTTTTAGTCTTAAGGATATATTCGCGGATACAATCGGGATTATTATTGGATTTCTGATCATTTCAAACACAGGATAAATCATGAAAAAACATATATTATTATTTTTCACATTCACAATTATTTTCGCACAATATGATATTATAATTCGAAATGGGCATATTTATAATGGGAGTGGAGATGCGCCATTTCAAGGTGATATTGCAATTGAAGGAGATCGGATTGTTAAAATTGCACCAAAAATACAAGGAAACGGAAAGTCTGAAATTGATGCAAATGGTTTAGCCGTCTCGCCTGGTTTTATCAATATGCTCAGTTGGGCCACCACATCTCTCATTGCGGATGGCCGTTCATTAAGTGATATTAAACAAGGTGTAACATTAGAGGTATTTGGTGAAGGATGGTCCATGGGTCCATTAAATGAAAAAATGAGAGACCAACAACTGGCCGAGATGACGGAGTTTAAATATGAAGTTGACTGGACTACTTTGGGTGAGTATCTAGAATCATTGGAAAACAGGGGCATCTCAACCAATGTGGCGTCCTTTGTGGGTGCGACTACATTACGAATCCATGAAATTGGTTTTGAAGACCGACCCCCAACAAAGGGAGAACTTGAAAATATGAAATCTTTGGTTGGCCAAGCCATGGAAGAAGGTGCTTTAGGCGTGGGATCTTCTCTTATCTATGCACCGGCTTTTTATTCATCTACAGAAGAATTAATCGAACTATGTAAAATCGTGTCTGAATATAACGGCATGTATATTTCTCATATCCGCAGCGAAAGCAACCGTTTTTTGGAGTCTTTGGATGAATTAATTACAATTTCAGAAAAAGCAAACATCCCTGCAGAAATCTATCATTTAAAGGCGGGAGGCGTTCCCAATCATTATAAGATGGATTTGGCCATTGAAAAAATTAATGAAGCTCGGGAGCGCGGTTTAAAAATAACGACAGACATGTATTTGTATGTGGCGGGCGCCACTGGATTAGATGCCCATATGCCCCCCTGGGTTCAAGAAGGTGGTTATGATAAATGGGCAGAAAGATTACAAGACCCTGAAATTCGAAAACGTGTGAAACAAGAGATGATCGCCGATACAGATGATTGGGAAAACCTGGGTCTTCTGGCTGGGCCCGAAGGAATATTATTTTCTGGTTTCAAGAATCCTGATTTAAGGCAATATATTGGTAAAACGCTAAAAGAAGTGGCAGATGAATTGGGGCAACATTATGCCGATGTTGCCATGGATTTCGTCATACAAGACGGTAGTCGTGTGGATGTAGTCTATTTTCTCATGTCCGAAGAAAATATTAAGAAACAAATTCAATTACCTTATATGAGTTTTGGATCCGATGCAGGTTCAATTGCACCGGAAGGGGAATTTTTAAATTACAATCCCCATCCGAGAGCTTATGGAAATTTTTCTAGGTTACTTGGTAAATACGTAAGGGAAGAAAAAGTGATATCCCTGGAAAATGCAATTCAAAAACTAACGGGCCTTTCTGCAGAAAAATTGAAAATCAAGAATAGGGGTTATTTGAAAAAAGGCTACTATGCAGATGTGGTTATTTTTGACCCTGAAAAAATTCAAGACCATGCAACATTTGCGAAACCTCACCAACTTTCCACAGGCGTTCATCATGTATTTGTAAATGGATCACATGTTTTGAAGAATGGTGAACATACAGGAGAAACACCGGGACGGGTTGTTCGGGGGCCTGGCTATAAAAAATAAATATTTTTGAATACAGAGAACACTTGTAGTGTATGTTGATTGGAAGAAATAATTAAAATGAAATTGAATGCACCCTATTTAATTTTGATTGGGGACGTGGAAGATTCAACCTATGCAAAAACAGGACTTGGAATTGTACAATGGAGACCGGAATTGGTTGCGGGTCAATTACGATTCTCTGGTTGTCAAGTGGATATGGGTGTGCCCGATATGACTGTGGAAGAAGCTGTGTCCCGTGGAGCTCGAAGCTTAATTATTGGTGTAGCCCCTATTGGAGGAATCATTCCGGACTCCTGGTGGGAGGTGATTACAGATTCAGCTAATCAGGGGCTTGATATCGTTAATGGTTTACATTTGAAATTAAATGATTATCCAAAAGTTGCTGAAGCTGCAAGTCAATCCGGTTCAAGATTAATTGACATCCGGGTACCTCCGACAAACCTGCCCGTGGGTACAGGTATTAAACGCCTTGGAAAGCGCCTTTTAACAGTTGGGACTGACTGTGCAGTGGGTAAGAAATATACAGCACTTGCATTAGAAAAGGCCATGCAAGCAGTAGGCATGGATTCTACCTTTCGCGCTACAGGCCAAACCGGTATAATGATAATGGGCGAAGGAATTCCCATCGATGCTATCAAAGCAGATTTTATTTCCGGCGCAGCAGAAACGCTTTCACCGGATAATGAGCCCAATCACTGGGATGTGATTGAGGGGCAGGGTTCCCTTTTTCACCCGGGATATTCCGGTGTGAGTCTTGGTTTGTTACACGGATCACAACCTGATGCTTTTGTGGTGTGTCATGATGCCGTTCGCAAAGTTATGTCTGGTTGGGAGCATTATCCACTTCCATCCATTGGGGAATGTATAGATATGCACAACCGGATTGGAAAACGGACTAACCCTGATATTTGTTGTGTTGGCATCAGTATTAATACGTCCGATTTACCTAAAGATGATCGTAAACAATACCTTGATAATCTGGAAAATGAAACGGGGTTACCTTGTATTGATCCTTTGACGGAAGAATGTGACACAATCATTGAAAAAATGAGAGAAAGATTCAATTGAATAGCACATTTTTTCAAAAATATCTTTTACCCGGGTTTATTTTTCAATCTTTGATTATCGGCGGCGGATATGGCACGGGTCGGGAATTGGTTGAATTTTTTCTCACAGCCGGTCCAATTGCAGGACTGGTGAATATGGGTGTCGCCACAATTATCTGGAGTATTGTGTTGGCCATTTGTTTTGAATTATCTCGTAAAGAAAGACATTATGAGTATCGATCTTTCATCCAGGGATTATTGGGAAGGGCCTGGATCAGTTATGAAGTCCTTTACCTGATTGGTTTGATTTTGGTTGTGTCCGTTATGGGGTCCGCATCCGGTGAAATTATTCATGACATGTTTGGAATTCCAAATTTAATAGGTATCATAATGATGATGACCCTGGTTGGGGTAATCGTTTTCTTCGGCACGACCTTGATTGAAAAATTACTCTCTTTTTGGTCTATCATTTTATACGGTGTGTTTGCCATTATGTTTTTGGCTGTGTATTACCTTTATGGAGATGCCATTGGATCCAGTTTTAGTCAACAGGCCCGTGATGTCAGTTGGACAATGGGGGGTATAAAATATGCAGCCTATAATATTGGTCTGGTTCCAGCCATTCTATTTTGTGTTCGTCATATTAAAACTCGGAAAGAAGCATTTATCTCGGGAATCGCTGCAGGCGCCATTGGCATGATTCCTGCTGTATTCATGTTTTTTGCCATGTTGAGCCAATATCCAAATGTATTAAATGCATCGGTGCCTGTAAATGCTGTTTTAGACAAAATTGGTTGGGATTGGTTTAAACTTATTTTTCAGATTGTGCTCTTTGGAACTTTTATTGAAACTGGGGTTGGATTGATTCATGGTTTCAATGAAAGAATCGCATCTGTCTATACGGCATTATCAAACCAATGGCGATCTGCTATCGGAATAGGATTATTAGTTATTTCAATATTTATAGCGAATGCAGTCGGTCTTGTGGGACTGATTGCCAAGGGGTACGGTGGATTGACTTGGGCTTACTGGATTATATTTGTTATACCGGTTTTGACTATTGGCGTTTGGAAAATATTGAAACCGGAATTTACTTCCTAACATTTTAGCCTGGATTATGTGCCACAAAGACTTAAAGACATGAAGATTTATGTCTTGGGGTTCGTGAATTAATCAAGTTAGAAAATATCAACTTTGCTTTAAGTTCGAATTAATCCAAATATTTTTGAAATGATTTCAATTGATTTAAACCAAATCAGGGCGATAGCTATATTGACTATGACATAATATGGCCATGGACCAAATGCTTTTTCTATATCTAACGTGGCGTATCTAAAATCCAGAATATTTTGATCAAATATAATATTGAAAATTGCCATGAATACGGCATAAACAATCAAGGCGATTAGACTGTTTTTCAGGGATTTTAATGATAATCCTCGATTATCATTTTTAATAAATTGAACGGTTAATATTAGTGGAATTGAATGTTTGAGAATGAAACCAACAAATGAAATTGGATTTGAGTCCATTGGAGGCGCAACAGGATTATCAAAAATGAAAAGGGTTAATAGGCTCCCGGTCCAGCAAAAATAGAAAAAAATATCAAATAGAACTTGTCGGAATCGGAAACAAAGGAATAATCCCATTAGAATAGTAAAGTTACAAAGCCAAAGCATGAGACCCGGATTGTGGGTAATATTATAATAGGTCGTTGTTACAACGGCAAATACTGTGGCAATAATAATCGCATATTTTGATATTGATTGCCCCGTCCAAACCAACCACAGGATGATCAATGAAAAAGAAAGAGATATGAAATATGGATTGATTATCATCATCATAAATATCTGTTGAATATAATTGTTTTTTGAAATTATTTAAAACAAACTAACTTTCATTATCGTTAGTGTAGTTTATTAACCATTTTTAAACCCCCCAACATAATTTTCGGGTATTATAATGAATAAACCTTTAAGAATTGGATTGTTTGGATTCGGCAGAATCGGTCGAAATATATTCCGAATTGGTCATAAAGATCCAAGATTTGAATTTGTAGCCATCAGCGATTTAGGAGATGTTGAAGCCATGCATTACTTATTGATGCGGGATTCAATTCATGGCGCCATGAATGATGAAATATCTCTGGATGGGAATTACTTAAAATATAACAATCATACTGTTCGACTCCTGGCAGGAGGGACTCCAGGGACCATCCCCTGGGATGCCTATCAGGTAGACATTGTCATTGATTCAACAGGTGCTTACCGCCATCGGGCTGAATTACAACGCCATTTGGATGCAGGAGCCAATCGGGTTTTGGTTTCTAAACCACCCATTGATGATGTGGATCGTATGGTGATTAAAGGGTTAAATGATGGTGAAATTCACATAAATGATCGAATCATTTCTACCACATCTGCCACGACTCAGGTATTGGCACTCATGTTAAAAGTACTGGATGATGCATTTGGTGTGAAGCAGGCTATGATGACCACCATTCATGCATACACTTCTGACCAGCCGTTGGCCGATGCAGTCCGTTCGGATTTGCGAAGAAGCCGTTCTGCTGTGGAAAATATTATTCCAAATGAAACATGGGCACCGGATTATGTCTCTCAACTCATGCCTCAATTCAAAGGTAAATTGGATGGGATGGCCATGAATGTTCCAGTGGCAAATGGTTCATGTATTGATCTCACAACGGAAATGGAGAATATGCCGGATGTTGTTTCTGTAAATGCCGCCTTCAAAGCTGCCAGTGAAAATGAGTTAAAAGATATCATTGGTTATACAGATGACCCCATTGTTTCCAGTGATGCAATTGGCAGTGGCGATACCATGGTTTTTGATGGCCCTGCCACCATGATAGCCTGTGATAAATTATTAAAAACCATTGCCTGGTTTGATAATGGCTGGGGGTTTGCCAACCGTATTTTAGAATTAGCCGATGCCTATGCATCCCTTGGGGAGGCTTAAGATGAAAGTTGCCATAAATGGGTTCGGGCGGATTGGCCGCTCTGTTTTCAGGATTTTGAATGATAGAAAAAATGTTTCAGTTGTGGCTATCAATGATATTGCTGAAAATGATGCACTGGCGTATTTATTAAAATACGACACGGTGATGGGCAGATTTAATGATACAGTTGAATTGGATGGGAATGTTATGAAAACATCTCATAATTCTGTTGAAATGATAGCGGAGCGAGATCCATCTCAATTACCATGGGACCGTTTAGGCGTAGATGTAGTCATCGAGGCAACGGGTATATTTCGGTCGAGAGATCAAATTCAACAGCATATTGATGCAGGAGCAAAACGGGTCATCCTCACAGTTCCGGCTAAAGATGAAATCGATTATACATTAGTCATTGGTGTCAATGATGATGGACTCACTGCAGATCATAAAATAATTTCCAATGCCAGTTGTACCACAAATTGTTTGGCTCCCATGGCTAAAATTCTGAATGATAATTTCGGTATTGAGTATGGGGTCATCAATACGATTCATGCCTATACGAACGATCAACGATTGGCTGATGTACCCCACTCCGATTGGCGCCGAAGCCGAGCTGCGGCGGAAAATATAATTCCTACGACTACGGGTGCAGCCAAGGCTGTGGGTAAGGTATTACCGGAATTAAAAGGTAAACTGGATGGGATTGCCATGCGCGTACCGGTTCCTGATGGTTCAGTGGTAGACAGTGTATTTCGATTGGGTAAAGATGTGACTGTGGATGAAATTAATGATGCCGTCTGTGAGGCCTCCAAGAGCGACGCCATGGGGTCCGTGGTTGAATATTCCACTTTGCCAGTTGTATCCACAGATATTATTGGGAATCCCCATTCGTCTATTTTTGATGCCCCTTTCACAAAAGTTATTGAAGGAAGTTTAGTCAAAACACTGAATTGGTACGATAATGAATGGGGTTATTCTAATCGGGTTGTGGACTTGGTGGACATTCTTAGTAAATTTAATTAAGATATGATGTAGAGACACGGCATGCCGTATCTTTACAATCAATCATTTATTCCGTACAGACGAGATTAATCGCGTCTCTACGTTTTATATTTCCTGTAAATAAATACAATCAGAATTCCAGCAATATTGGGAAACCATATTTCCGGTCGAGACCATGGAATTCCATCGAAAGAAAAATCAGTCAAAGGCCACAAGAATTTTGTGGGAAAGAATTCTTTGGTGTGAAATGGAAAATCCAGAATGATATGAAATGGCCATCCAAGCATAGCGAAGGCAATATCTTTTCTATATCTATAAACAATACCTATACATAAAAAAGCACTGATAAAACTGTGTGAAATATCATAATTGATAACCACCCACCAAGGGATGGATTCAGTCGGGGGTGGACTGCCCAAATGAAATTCACCTGAGACAATGCGCAGTATAATTAATATTCCGAATGAAAATAAATCCGGCATGGCACCGAAAAAAAGTGCCAACCAGGGATGACCGCGGTATCCAAATAATCCTTTTCCCCAGAGGGCGTGGCTGAATGTATCCATTAATTAAATTATGTAAAGACACGGCATGCCGTGTCATTAGGATAGGGCATCCAAATTCTTATATAAATCCAATGATTCCGGATTGGCTAAGGCATCCTTATTCGTCACATCCTCACCCTGGATTATTTTCTTTACGGCAATTTCCACTTTTTTCCCATTAATGGTGTAAGGAATATCCTGTGTATCCAAAATAATGGCTGGCACGTGGCGGGGGGAACAATTAGATTGTATTGCTTTTTGGATTTTGATTACCAACTCATCATTGAATGAACTCCCTCCATCCAGTATAATAAATAAAATAACGCGTTCATCCCCTTCCCAGGATTGCCCCACGACGAGGCTGTCTGTTATTTCATCAAAGGCATCTACCACACGATAAATTTCAGCCGTACCGATACGAACCCCACCGGGATTGAGCGTCGCATCACTGCGCCCAAATATGGTAACGCCGCCATGTTTATTAATTTCAATAAAGTCTCCATGATGCCAAATGTCTGGAAATTCATCGAAATAGGCATTGTGATATTTTTCTCCATTTTTATCATTCCAAAAATAAATGGGCATAGATGGGAACGGTTTTCGACAAACCAATTCTCCTTTTTCATTTTCTAACGCATTCCCTTTAAAATTGTATGCTGCCACATCCATACCCAATCCGATACATTGGAGTTCCCCCCGATAGACCGGTAAGGTGGGATTTCCTCCTGCAAAACAGGAAATAATATCGGTCCCGCCGGAAATAGATGCCAATTGTACATCTGATTTTATATGTTTGTACACATAGTCAAAACTTTCTTCTACTAGTGGAGACCCGGTTGAAAGGATGGTACGTAATGTTTTGAGTGAATGGGTTTTGACTGGAGAAATTCCTCCTTGCCGGCAGGCATCGATGAACTTGGCGCTGGTTCCAAAATGGGTGATGCCCAGTTCATCCACCATATCCCACATGGCATTTGGGGTTGGGTGAAAAGGTGTACCATCATAAAGAACAATGGTCGCTCCGATAGCCAAATTACTCACGAGCCAGTTCCACATCATCCATCCGCAGGTAGTGAAATAGAAAACAGTATCATCCTGAGAAATGTTGGTATGAAGTCGCAGCTCTTTCAGATGTTGAATTAACGTCCCACCCGCACCGTGGACAATAGATTTTGGCAGTCCAGTTGTCCCGCTGGAATACATAATGTAAAGTGGATGGTCGAAAGGGAGTTGTTCGAATTCAATTGGGCTCGGATTTGGATCGAGAAAGTCATTCCATAGAATACCGTTTTTAATGGAGGAAATATTTGGATTTGATTCTGTGTAGGGTGTAACCACAACTTGTTCAACGGATGGAAGTTGATCCAAAATGCTATTCAGTTTATTAAGTGAATCAAATGTTTTTCCATTATAAAAATAGCCATTAGCCGCAAAGAGAACTTTAGGTTCGATCTGGGTAAAGCGGTCTAACACGCCCTTAATACCAAAGTCAGGAGAAGAAGAGGACCAGATAGCACCGATCGATGCGGTAGCCAGCATAGCAATAATCGTTTCAGGCATATTGGGCATGAACCCCGCCACACGATCATTATTTTGAACACCCATTTTTCTTAAAGCAAACGCGAGTTTTTCAACTTCAGCAAATAATTCATTATAGGTCAATGTTCGGATTGGTTGACCTTCCCCTTTGAAATGAATTGCCGGTTTATCCGAATGGATTCTCAATAAATTTTCGGCGAAATTAAACCGGGCACCTTCAAACCATTTGGCCCCGGGCATTTTGGTTTCGTCGTCCACAATTTGGGTATAATCGGATGAAAATTCTATCGCCATATATCCCCAAATCGCTTTCCAGAAATCAGAAATATGGGTTACTGACCATTCATGTAAATCTTGGTAACCATTAAGATCAAGATTGAAACGAACATTGACCTGTCTTCGAAATGCCTCCAATTGGGAGGCATCAATTTGATCTTGTGTGGGTGACCATAGTACGGGATTCATTATTTTTCCTAAAATTTGATAGGGTGATTTTATTCCCATTTTAGGTTAATTTCCATACAAGTTCGAAAGAAGAGATTTTTTGAAGTTAAAACACTTAAATAAAGACATTAAGTACACTTTGTTTCAATTTTGGGATAATTTTTAATGATTAAAGGATTTTTGGGTATACTTTGTTTAGCACTATTGAATGGCTGCTGTGAGGATTGTGGACCAACTAATATCGCTTACCAATTTTATTACATTAATCAAAGTCAAGCAGATGTGATCTTGGTAGTGATGAAAGATAATGAATCTCCTTTAAAAAGTGATGTCATGATTCAGAACGACACAAGCCGATTTTGGTCTGATTTGGACGAAACAATGATTGAAAGTCACCATTTTGAGGCCTCTGATTCATTTACAATTCTTTTCCAAACAGTCCCACCTAAATGTATTGTTTTTGAAGGTGGGGTCACAGATTCAACGAATGATATTCGATTAATTTCAAATTATAAATTGTTAGATATTCAATATGAAAATTTCGTTAACATTTATAAATATGCATATACTTTTAATAAAGATCATTATTCTCTCGCAGGAGAATGTCCCCCAAAGGTATTGGAATGATCTTTTTATTATAAAATGATAATAATTTCCATGAAAGACTTTAAGAGGTAAAAAATGAAATCCATATTATTATTACTCATCACAGTTACAGCTATTGGAGCCATTCCAGCCAATTATGAAAAAGATGTGGCATCACTTGATTCAATTATCGAAGCACTATATGAGGTTATTTCCGGTGAAAAAGGGGAAGCCAGAGACTGGGATCGGTTTCGGTATTTATTCCACGAATCGGGTACACTCCGTTCTGTGGGCAAAACAAAAGAAGGGAAAGTGTACACCCGTGCCATGACGACTGAAGATTACATCAAACGAGCGGAACCATTTTTAGTTGGCAATGGATTTTTCGAAAGAGAGATCGGCCGGCGAACAGAACAGTTTGGGTATATCGCTCATGTGTTTTCTACCTATGACAGCCGCCATTCAGCCAGCGATAAAAAGCCCTTTGCAAGGGGAATCAACAGTATCCAATTATTATATGATAATAATCGTTGGTGGATTATCAGTATTTATTGGAATGGAGAATCGGAAGCAAATCAACTTCCGCGAAAATATTTACGTAAAAGATGAATCTTAATTTAGGCTGTAAAAAACAAAAGTACCGGAAGCGTAACTGCCGCCATCGAAGATTGCACTGAAATAATCACGGCCATTACCTCAGCATCTCCTCCCATTTGACGCGCCAGGATATAACCGGAAGAAGCGGTGGGTAATCCAGAGAATAGAATTAAAACACTCCGGGTAACTATATCAATTTGGAATAAATCTGTGATAAGAAAAACAAAAACGGGTAAAAGTATTAACCGGATAAAGGTTGATGAAATGACTGCTTCCATGGATTGAGTTATAAGCCTGAGTTTTAATCCTGCCCCGACCGTTAATAGTCCAAATGTAACAGCTAATTTTCCCAGGGAGCTTAATATTTGATTGAAATCCCCGGGGAGGCCAATTCCGGATATATTTAAGGAGGTGCCAATGGCACAGGCTAAAATAAGGGGATTTCGAAAAATATATCCAAGTGTGTTTTGCAAATTAAGTCGTTTTTTCGGATTAAAAAAAGCCAGAATAATGACACAAATAATATTGATGATTGGAATTAATAATCCAATGATTACTGCGGCAACTGCAATTCCTTTTTCACCAAAAAGTTGACCGGCAACTGCCAATCCGATATAGGAATTAAAACGGATACTCCCTTGGAAAACCGATGTAAAAACAGGGCGATCAAAATGGATTATTTTCCATGCAATAAATGTGAGTATAGATCCAACGACCAGCATTAAATATAGAGATATTATTATGGGAAGAAATGTGGTCTCAGCATCATCATTCAATGCCAGTTTTGAAATGAGAAGGGAAGGGAATAGAATATAATAAGTGAGCTGCTCAGCTCGCCGCCAGAACAGGAGGTTCTTTAATGCAAAATAGCGAAGAAAATACCCCAGTACAATTAAGCCAAAAACAGGTAGTAAAGCTGAAATAATTATCATGGGTTGTTTAGGAAATATTTAAGGGATCAATAAAAAAGGTCTTGAAAATGCGCTGAATAGTCCTCTCTATAAACAGGGGTGCACAAAGAGCGGGGTGTATTGTATTATGTAATTTTCAAGACCTTTTTTATTGAAGATACTATTTCCCCTGACTCATTTCTGATGGGATAATCATTACGGCTGGTACGGCCGCCTCCCTGACCATATTATTGAATTGAAATAGATCGTCTGTGAGCACGTTGTCCAATTTTTTATAATGAACTTGCGCCTGGGAAACCAAATCATCTAATACGCCATAAGATTGTGCTGTGGGTCGGGCATCCACACCGGACACCACCCAGACCAAAGCAGCAATTTTATTATCCAGTTTGATGGGGTAATTGAGAGGGTCCTGACCGCTTTTTGATTTTACCTGGATAAGTTCTTCCTCAATTCCACTGAATTTTTTAACCAACGCCTTACCTGCGTCTAACAAGTCATCATTTTTAAATCCGGATTTTTCCATTAAATCGGTTAATGTTTTGACTTGCTTTTTAATACTTCGAATTGTGAGGATTTTTTCATTGATTTCCGTTGTTTTATCTCGAATATCAATCAACAAGTCAAACTGTGCCTGAAAATCATTCTGGGTTGTTTTAAGCCGAGGATCTTTGGTGATGATAAAGGATTGTGTTTGAGATTTTCCATTGACTGTCATGCGCACTTTATATTCACCGGGAACCGCTTTCGGCCCAATATGGGATCCGCCCCACATGACAGCTTTAGGCACCTTTTTCGCATCGGGATAACGGGTATCCCAGACAAAACGATTCATACCTTTCTTGGCATCAACAGTGGGTACTTTTTTCTTTTTATCTTTTATATTTGAAAAAGTTTTAATCACATCTCCGTTGGTTTCTATGTATTCCAAAGTTATGGTATCATCCTTGGAAATTTCATCTTTCAAATAATAGAAAGTCATAACACCATTGGGCGGATTGGCCCCCGCGGAAGATGATCCACCCCAGCGACTGCCGCCGCCCATTCGATATGTGACTCTCGGTTGATAAAGGTGGGAATTGGATTTCGCAATTTTATCTGTCAATTGGTGGAGGGGAGTCAAGTCATCCAAAATCCAGAAGGATCGCCCTTGGGTTCCCACCACAAGATCATTCTCTTTTACTGCTAAATCTGTTATAGGAACGATGGGCAGATTCAACTGAAATGATTGCCAGTTCTTTCCATCATCAAAGGAAATGTACATGCCCGTTTCAGTACCGGCGTACAGCAGTCCCTTTCGTTCTGGATCTTCTCGCACTACACGGGTGAAGGCGTCATCGGGAATGCCCCTGGAAATCATCTTCCAGGATTTACCATAATTGGATGTTTTAAAAAGATAGGGTTTGAAGTCGTCAGATTTATAACGTGTCACTGCCATGTAGGCTGTGGCAGGATCGTGGGCCGATTGATCAATGGAATTCACCATTCCCCATTCGGGCATATTCTTGGGTGTAATATCGTCCCAAGATTGGCCGCCATTTTTAGTGATATGCACTCGGCCGTCATCAGTCCCAATCCAAATGACACCTTCTTCCTGCGGTGATGGTGTAATGACAAAAACAGTGCAATAATATTCCACGCCTGTGTCATCTTTAGTGATGGGACCGCCGGATTCGTCCTGCATGGATAGGGTGTTGGTGGTCAGATCGGGGCTGATCACTTCCCAGGATTGACCTTCATCCGTTGATCGATGCAAATGCTGGGATCCCACATAGAGCGTATTCGGATCGAATGGATCAAACTCGATGGGAAAATTCCACTGAAAACGGAATTTCATATCTTTCACGCCATGGCCCATTGGATTGTCCGGCCAAACAGTAATGTTGCGCCGTTCTTTGGTCACATGGTCATAGCGCGTGAGAAAGCCACTGTAAGAACCGGCGTAAACAATATTGGGATTTTCAGGATGGGGCGCCACGTGTGCGCTTTCACCACCCCCAACGGCATGCCAATCATCCTCTGTGATACTGCCGCCCGATGTGCGGGAGGGAATTGAAACCGTGCTATTATCTTGTTGGCCTGCATAGATACGATAAGGAAATTGGTTGTCCACATCCACGCGATAGAATTGAGACGTGGGCTGGTTATGGTAAGTGCTCCATGTAGCGCCCGCATCGAAAGACACTTGACCACCCCCATCATCCGCGATGATTAAATGTTTTGCATCCTGGGGATCAATCCACAGGTCATGGTGATCTCCGTGAGGCGTGCGAATTCTGTTAAATGTTTTACCCCCATCCTTGGACCGCCAAAAAGAAACATTTAATACATAAACGATATCTTCATTTTCCGTATCCGCATAGACTCGGGTATAGTACCATGCCCGTTGGCGAAGATTATTATCTGAACTGGTTTTTATCCAGGTTTTACCCCCATCATCAGAGCGGAATAATCCCCCTTTACTATTTTCTATCATGGCCCAGATTCGATCAGAATTCAATGGTGATATGGTGACACCGATAATGCCCACCATGCCTTCTGGAAGTCCTTTATTATGGGTTATATCTTCCCAAGTATCACCGCCGTCAGTTGACTTCCATAATCCAGATCCTTCACCGCCGCTTTCAAGACTGTAAGGTGTGCGCTTAATGCGCCATGTTGAGGCATAAATAATACGGGGATTGTTGGGATCGAGAGTAAGATCGCAAGCGCCAACTTCATCATTTACATAGAGTATTTTTTCCCATGATTCACCGCCATCTTTACTGCGAAAAACACCCCGTTCTTCATTGGGACCGAACAAGTGCCCCAAGGCAGCCGCATAAACTAAATCCGGGTTCCGTGGATGAATACGAATTCTTGGAATCCGCCGTGAATCTTTGAGACCCATGTGTTTCCATGTTTTCCCCGCATCATTGGATTTCCATACACCGTCTCCATGAGATACATTTCCCCGAACCGTTACTTCACCACCACCTACATATATTACATTCGGGTCCCATTCACTGACCGCCACGGCGCCGATTGAACCACCGAAAAATTCATCAGAAATATTTTCCCAGGATTGGCCGCCGTTTTTGGTTTGCCAGACACCACCGCCAGTGGCGCCAAAATAGGCTAAAAATTTATTGCCGGGAACGCCTGCCGCAGCCGCAGATCGTCCACCACGGAATGGACCGATGTTTCGATATTTTAATGCTTTGTATAAATCCTCGCTGAATCGTTCTTTGGCGCTGACTAATGTAAGTGAAGCCAATAGAAAAATCATGAATTGGACAATACGATTTCTGTTGAACATAAAAACCTCCTTCTTATGATACTTTCGGAAAATTATAGGTGAGAATAATAACCCTACCGATGGATTTTTAGCAAGGAATCAAATAAACAGAATTTATAAAGATATTGACAGTATGGGATTTGCAGGTGCAAATTCATTTTAACTATTGGGACTTCGTTTATGAAAAAAACAATGTTATTAATTCATTACAGATTTTTTACTATTCTCAGTTAATTTTGGTACTCACGCCTAAATATACCAAAAATATAGGGTTACCATCTTAACCTAATGACCAGAATCCGTTTAAATAAATATTTTATCCTGAGCCTATTGATATACCTCATTTCATGCGATGGGCCCGGAGGGAAAACTAATTTTGACAATGCACCTAAAATTGTTTTTGAATCTTATCGGAGCGGTAAAAGTGAGATTTACATAATAGATACAGATGGGTCTAATGAATTTAAATTGACTGATGATGATTTAAAATATTTTAACCCCCAGTTCTCTCCAGACGGGTCCAAAATTATATACGAGTCGGAGGGCAGCCAGTATGATATTTTCATTATGGAAGTCGATGGGAGTGGACAAACAAATTTGACTAACCGCCATGGGTGGGATCACTCCGCACAGTTTTCCCCCAGTGGATCACAGATTGTATATGCATCATATAGGGATGGTAATAGTGAAATTTATTTAATGGATACAGATGGTCAAAATATCCTTCATTTAACTCCAGGTCCGCTAACTGGATATAATCCGCGATTTTCTCCCGATGGGTTGAAAATAATATTTGAGCATGAAATTGTTTCAGATAGATCGGTTCGAAATATTGCTACTGTAGATATTTCCGGCAGTAAACCGGTTCTATTAACCGATCATGATACAGATAGTACCCTTCCACAATATTCTCCGGATGGAAGTAAAGTATTATATAAATTAGGGGTGTTGGGGGTAGTAGGTCGGTACGATCTTTATGTAATGGATTCAGATGGAAATAATCATCTTAAATTGCCAATACAAAGTACTATGGGTGTGGTTTTCCATCCCCAATTTTCTCCGGATGGAACAAAAATAGCCTACGTAACAAGTTATTGGAGAGACCCCATTATTAACATGATAAATACGGATGGAACCGGAGAAACTATTTTAACTATTGATCCCCCAACTGGTGAATTTCCTCAATTTTCTTCCGACGGTACCCAGATTGTTTTTGCATCAGAGAATGAGAGATGGGGATCTTCGCATAGAAAACTTAAGACTAATATTTATATCATGTTTTTAGATGGGCTGACGACCACTCAGTTAACAACAGAAGGGGGCTTTGCTCCAAAATTTCGGTCCCAATTCTAAATATGATTAAATCATTAAAATTAAGATTAGCCGTCCCGGCTGTTTTTTTATATGCCGTCATTTGGTTTTCTAATATTATAGGGTGCGACGATACGATTATTACACCCGAGGAAATAATCAATCCTTATGCCGTAGCGGTAGAGATTACACCTAGTGATTTAACGATAATTTCTGGGGAGATCTTTTTTTTAGAAGTCATTGTTGCCTATAGTGACAGCAGTATTGATGCTGATTTGCCAATTAAATGGAACGTTAAAGATTCTTCAGTTTTGTCTATTGACGATAGCGGCATGGTGTTGGGCCTCCAGAATGGAAAAACCATTGTCACAGCGACCTATGAGGATATTTCTGACGAAGCTCATATCAATGTGATTGACAAGCGTCGCACTTGGGGAGAAGCAAAGTTAGAAAACCAAACAGACCAAAATGCTATCATGATAAGTTGGCTTCCCCTCGGGGAAAAACAACCAGAGTATCGTGAACGTGAAAGATATATAATAACAGATAGTCTAGGCGCATTTGCATATCCAATGCTTGCAGATGGGGCATGGGAATTTACTGCTGAATATCCATACTTTTCGTTTGTACGCGATACAATAACTTTTAAAGATGGCAAGCCGATAGATGGGACATATAAGTCTTTATATTTAAATCAAGAGTTATCTTTTGAAGTGGTACTGGAAAAAACCGTTTTTACATTGACTGATTCTATCTGGGTTACATTTAAGGCAACGAACCTCACAGATGACACGCTTTATTTGTTAACGGCAGGTGGCCCTATTTTTCATTATGGATTTGCCATTACTAAAAATGCCGAACCACTTTGGTATTATAGCCTGAATTATAGTGGGGGTTCATCCTTTGATGGCGCGACATTTATGCCTGGCGAAACCAAATTAGTAGATTCTCGAACGAGTTACTGGCCAAGGTATGATATGGTAATAGATTTAAAATTACTGAATAAGTATAATTATGTAAAGGTTGGGGAATCATATAATATTTACGGGGCGTATATAGCAGAGGTTAATTATCCGATCAATTTTTTTAATAGAGAGACATACGAAAAAAGAATATTAAATAATTCACTTTATAAAAAACTGGCACCCAAAATAATTAAAGTAGAAGAATAACCAAGATCAATAGAAAAGGACTCAAAATAAAAAATCAAAGAAATTATAAATTAATATCATTGTTCTCTCTAATACTGTTTTTTAATAGTGTAGATGCTCAAACATATTATTATGATGCTAAATCTTTAGGATATCGTATCGAGTTTGAACCATCTCAAGATGAAATCTTAATAAAATTTAGAGATACTATTTCAGAAAAAGCCATAACTAAACTTGTCCAAAATTATGGATTGGACAATACGATTTCTGTTGAACATAAAAACCTCCTTCTTATGATACTTTCGGAAAATTATAGGTGAGAATAATAACCCTACCGATGGATTTTTAGCAAGGAATCAAATAAACAGAATTTATAAAGATATTGACAGTATGGGATTTGCAGGTGCAAATTCATTTTAACTATTGGGACTTCGTTTATGAAAAAAACAATGTTATTAATTCATTACAGATTTTTTACTATTCTCAGTTAATTTTGGTACTCACGCCTAAATATACCAAAAATACAGGGTTACCATCTTAACCTAATGACCAGAATCCGCTTAGATATTTTTCTATTTCTATGTTTCTTCATACTCATCATATCATGTGAAGCAACTGAACCAGACCCCATTGGACAAATATCCGGTGTAGTGATGGATGATTCGTTAAAGATACCGATGAATGGAGCATTTATTAATTTATCGATAAACCAGGTTGCTGACACCACTGATAGTCTGGGTAGTTTTTATTTTGATTCATTAACGGTGGGATTTGACACATTAACTATTATTTCTACCTCTGAAATTTATGATACATTGAATAATGTGATTGATATTCAGAAAGGCCTACAAGAAATAAATATATCATTAAAGTGGCTGCCTTGTTTTGATGACAGGCCGACTGAGGATACCACCCGACAATATGTTAGTACAAAAATAGGCTTTGATAATGATTATCGGGTGTTGCAACCAGTTAATTTAAATTATTTTTATGTACGATTTGATACTTCAGTAACAGATACTAAAAGAATCGACTCTTTAATTCATGAATATAACCTCACTTTTGCAGTTAATTCATCTGGAGGAGGGGAATATATTTATTTTTCTGAAAGAGATCATTATTATTATACAATTTTATGTGTGCCTGAGGGGAAAAGACCCGAAATTTACTTCACCCCCTATGGTAAGAAGAATTTTTGCAATTTTGGATCAGAACCAATGGTTGACTATTCTTTTGCTGTTTTCGGAGATGGGGTTGCGGGTATATTTGGAGACCTATTATTCACATTTAATGATAGTGTGACCCATGAAACAATTTACAAGTTTTTTGACCAATACGGATTAAGGCTTATATATTTTGACAAATCAACAAGCGACCTATGGAAGGACCTGTGGGTTGTACTCGTTACGCCAAAATCACCGATGAATATAATGGATTTAATGGAATACATTAAAAGAGAAGACATTATTAATCAAGCAAAAATTAGTGTAGTTGGAGGAGGGTTTGGGAATGTACCTAAATGCCAATAAAATAGCAAAAATCATTCTATTTATCTGTATTATGATCAAATTTGAACGATAGTGAAAGTTCATACTACCTTGGAGATAAAATCGCATCATTATTTCCAAAAACTGAATATTTGGATAAATTGGTTGAAAAGCTTCAGGATTCTGACCAAAACATCAAATATGCAGTTGCTTATTTAGCTATGTTTAAAATGCGATGGCAAAAATCGGGTCACGATATCAGAAATCGCCCAGATATTTTGGGAACGTTGTATTCACTTGGATCTATTAAAAATAATGGTAAGGAGCGGGTTCCCCATGCAAAACCAATTTCAAATTCTTTCGGTACTGTTGCGCAAGGTTTCTATGATTTGGGCTTGCTACTTAACCAATATCCTAAATAATTAAGGATATTTTCGAATATATCTATTCTTAATTTTCACACCCATAATTTAGGAATTTTATGAAGATTGCATTTTTAACCGCAGGTGGAATTGCACCGTGCCTGTCCGCTTCGATCGGTTCATTGATTGAAGCGTATAATAATCTTGCCCCAAAAGCAGAACTTATAGGATATCTACATGGATATCGTGGATTATTATTAGGAAATGCGATTGAAATACCTGCATCTGTTCGTGATAAAACGGATATTTTATTTGAGTTTGGTGGAAGTCCCATCGGTAATAGCCGTGTCAAGTTAACTAATGCAGAAAACTGTATTAAACGGGGATATATTAAAAAAGGGGAAGATCCCCTAAAAGTGGCTGCAAATCAACTGATGGAAGATGGCATTGATATATTACATACGATTGGTGGTGATGATACCAATACCATGGCGGCTCAACTTTCATTTTATCTCAAAGAAAATAATTATAATCTTACAGTTGTGGGCCTACCCAAGACTGTAGATAATGATGTGTATCCTATCACTCAGACCTTAGGCGCATGGACGGCGGCAGAACAAGGAGCGATATTTTTTGAAAATATTGCGAATGAGAATACCACCAGTCATCGTCAGCTTATTATCCATGAAGTAATGGGAAGAAGCTGTGGGTGGCTCACCGCTTATACGGCCAAAGTTTATCATGACCGGTTAAAGAAGCGTAATTTTTTACCAGAACTATTGATTGATCGACAGCGATGGGATGTGGATGCAGTGTACATTCCTGAAATGGACATTGATTTTGATGGGGAATGTGACCGGCTGAGATTACTAATGGATGAAAAAGATTCTGTTAATATTTTTCTCAGTGAGGGAGCTGGAACGGAAACAATTATAAAAGAGATGGAAGCTACAGGTGACACAGTAGAACGGGACGCCTTTGGCCATGTGGCATTGGATACATTGAATCCGGGACAGTGGTTTGCAAAACAGTTTACAGATCGATTAGGTGCAGAAAAAACGCTGGTGCAAAAAAGTGGATATTTCAGCCGTAGTGCGGCCCCGAACAAACAGGATTTGGATTTAATTAAAATATCCGGAAAACTGGGAGCACAATTTGCATTAGATGGTAGAAGTGGTGTGGTGGGATTGGATGATGACAATAATGGTACATTAGGATTAATAGATTTTGAAAGAATTAAAGGTGGAAAACCTTTTAATATAGACCAAAAATGGTTTGATGAATTGTTGACTGAAATTGGTCAACCTAAATAAAAATAAAGGGAAATAATAATGAGTTTAAATTTGAATAGTCTTGAAGAAGTTGCAAGTGCAATGGTCGCATCGGGGAGAGGTATTCTTGCGGCAGATGAAAGTACAGGCACCATTGGAAGTCGTCTGGCTCAAATTGATACGGAAAGTACATTTGAAAGTCGAAATGCTTATCGTGACCTTTTGTTCAGTGCGGATGGAATGGAGAACTATATCAGTGGCGTTATCATGTATG
The DNA here is from genome assembly GCA_014382015.1 of Fidelibacterota bacterium. Taxonomy (GTDB): domain Bacteria; phylum Fidelibacterota; class Marinisomatia; order Marinisomatales; family TCS55; genus TCS55. The sequence continues at coordinate 51,934 of JACNKN010000031.1, forward strand.
ATGAAACGTTACGGCAATCATCTCTGGCGGATGGAACACCTTATCCTGAGTTTTTGGCAAAGAAGGGAGTCATCCCCGGAATTAAAGTGGATGCAGGTGCCCATGATCTCTCAGGCAGTGAAGGGGAAAAAATCACCTATGGTTTAGATGGCTTGGATGAACGGTTGAAAGAATATAGGAAAATGGGCGCTCGATTTGCTAAATGGCGGGCAGTGATAAAAATTTCGGAAGATAACCCTAGTGGTTACTGTATTGGGACCAATGCCCATGCATTGGCCCGATATGCTGCACTTTGTCAGGCAAATGATATTGTGCCCATCGTTGAACCAGAAATCCTCATGGATGGGACCCATGATATTGATGATAGTTTTGTTGTGACAGAAGAAGTGCTTCACACCGTTTTCTTTGAACTGTATTCCCAAGGCGTGAATTATAGCGGTATGGTATTAAAACCCAATATGGTTCTTTCTGGGTATGATGGGGACAACCGGGCCAGTATAGATGAAGTGGCAAATGCTACCCTTGAATGTTTTTCCAGGACGGTCCCCGTTGCGGTTGGGGGTATTGCATTTCTATCCGGTGGGCAAAGTGATGAAGATGCCACAGCACACTTGAATAAAATGAATCAGTTGTTGGGTGATAATAAACCATGGAATTTATCTTTTTCTTATGGCCGCGCCCTGCAGCAACCCGCGCTCAAAGCATGGAGAGGGAAGGATGAGAATGTGTCCACCGCCCAAGCTGCCTTTATGAAGCGTGCAAAATTAAATAGTTTGGCAACGCAGGGAAAATATTCTGAAGATATGGAGTAAGGAATTTTGATTTTTCCTTCATGATATTTAAACCCTCAGCACAGGACGTACATCCTGTGCGAGCTGGGAGGATTTTTGAAGAAATGGAGTAAGTAGAGATACGGAATGTTTACTCGGAACTAAAACCTCGAACAGGACGTAACGTCCTGTTCAGAGATGGTGATGTTCAAATAATATTTTATATTTATAGAAGGCTTTGCAAAACACTGTGCGTAAAGAAAAAAGAGTTAAAAATTGGCTGATTCCTGCCCGCCACCTTCTATTTATTTCAATTGTGGCAGGCGGGAA
>JACNKN010000033.1:0-7652 GCA_014382015.1 Fidelibacterota bacterium
TTTTCATACCTGAAACTACAAAATGATAAAAGGATTTACTCATATCTTTCAAGGGGCGCAAATTGACCCTTTAGATAATAGGAATATTTGAATGACTGACAACCTTGCCATAGAAAATTACGAAATTGTAAATGATATTTTACTCGTATCATTTACAGATAAAAGTGACGCTATGATACCCCTGCGAGCCTTGCGGGAAAAATGTCCCTGTGCCGCCTGCCAAGGGGAAAAAGATGCATTGGGGAATATATATAAAGGTCCCGATCCTGTTCTTACAGAAAATAGCTTTCAGATTAATGGAATTAAAACTGTTGGGTATTATGGCCTTCAGCTTTTTTGGAAGGACGGCCATGATACAGGTATTTTTACCGGGAAATTATTAAAAAGATTATCCAATTGATTTACGCCCATTATTAATAAATGAATAAAAACATTATTTCCCCTTTTTCATCCTTCGTGCTTCTTCGCGATCTTAGCGGCTAATAAATCCATGTTTGATATAGTCATCATCGGAGCCGGGATTGTAGGATTGGCCATTGCCCGATCCATAGCAGAACAAACAGATAAATCTGTATTGATTATCGAAAAGGAAGAATCTTTTGGGCGAGGAATTTCCAGTCGAAATAGTGAAGTCATTCATTCAGGGATTTATTACAATCCCGATTCGAAGAAGGCGGCATATTGTACGCGCGGCCGGGATATGACTTATGAATTTTGTAAAAAATATAATATATGGGTAAATCGATGTGGAAAGTTGGTCGTGGGGAAATTCCACCAATCAGATGATTTAGAATTATTATATAAAAATGCACAAAGAAATAATGTACCGGACATTCGAATTTTGGATAAGAGGGAAATCAACACACTTGAACCAAAAATAGAAGCAGATATTGCATTGCAAGTGGGCTGCACCGGAATTGTGTCTGTCCATGATCTCATGGCCGCATTTTATAAAATATCTCAAGAGGGAGGCCATGATTACCTTTATAAATCTACAGTCGTGGGTGCAGATCCAAAAGGGAATGGGTATGAAATATCGATTCAGAATGCTCAAGGAGAATTGGAAACAGTATCTGCAGAATGGGTGATTAATGCTGCAGGACTTGAGAGTGATTGGGTGGCCCAAATGTTGGGGGACGATTATCCCACCCTTCGATATTCCAAGGGATGCTACTATAAACTTTCATCCAAGTGGCGGGGTGCATTTAACCATTTGGTGTATCCGCTGCCGGATAAAAAACACGGCTCCCTGGGGATTCACTTAAGTTTTGATGAATCACAAATGGTAAAGTTGGGTCCCAGCGCTCACTGGGTTCAGGACCGAACAGAAGATTATGATGTAGAGGAAAATTTACTGGATCAGTTTTTTACTGAAGGTCATCGGTATATCCCCGGTCTAGAAAAAGAGGACCTTTCTCCCGATTTTGCCGGTATTCGTCCCAAGATATGGATGGATGAAAATCCCATGCCCGACTTTTATATTTCCCATGAGGAAGATAAAGGGTTTCCCGGTTGGGTTAATTTAATCGGTATCGAATCGCCTGGACTCACCTCCGCCATCGCCATTGGCGAAGATGTAGCCTCTTGGATTATTTAAAGAAGGCTTTACAAATTGTGTGTGTGAAGAAAAAAAATTGAATGTAAATAACGAAATTATTCATTTTCACCTTATGATATCCCCCATTGTGGGGGATGTTATGGGGATAAATTAGATTGATGAAAATGAATATTATGAATATCTATTACAGGGTTTATATGGAGAAACTCCTTCGAATCTGCGGTTTGGGACGGGCAATGAAAAGCGGGCAGGCAGCCTAACAACTATTCACAAAAACCATTCTGCCGCCACGCTTCATAAACGATAATCGACACAGCATTGGCCAGATTAATACTCCGCCCAGTGGATTTCATGGGAATAGTAATTGATTCATACTCATCAATAATTATCTGGGGTAACCCGCGACTTTCCGGTCCGAATATAAATACATCTCCCGGTTTATATTTTAATTCTGAATAAGTTGTCTGACCTTTAGTAGATACGGCATATAGGGTTTGATGATCGATGGCATTCAGGCAGTCTTCCAGATTGTTCCAGACATTAAAATCGGTTTTTCGCAGGTAATCCATCCCCGCCCGTTTCAGACTTTTATCATCCACTTTGAATCCCAGGGGTTCAACCAAATGAACTTCAAACCCAGTATTGGCGGATAACCGAATGATATTCCCCGTATTGGGAGGTATTTCCGGCTCAAAGAGGATAATGTGAAACAAATTAAGTCCCTATTATATCTGAATTCTTTTTTTTCTCACTTTTGACTTCTTCAATCTGATTTCTTCTATCCTCATTTTTCCTATGTTTTTAATTTCTGTGCCTTTTGCCTGCCCGTTCGTAGTGAAACGCAGACGGGTGCTTTTTGTGGCTATTGTTTTCACGTTCCTTTGTGCCCTTAGCAGCAAAGGTATTATTTATGATTTTTCCCGGCATGACCCCCAAAACACGATTTACGAATGGTCCACATTTTAATATTATTCTCTGTGCTCTCAGTGTCCTCAGTGTCAGTCTTCCCCTCTCTTTTTAGCGTTCTTAGCACTCTTCGTGGCTGAGGTATTATTTATGATTTTTCCCGGCATGACCCCCAAAACACGATTTACGAATGGTCCACATTTTAATATTATTCTCTGTGCTCTCAGTGTCCTCAGTGTCAGTCTTCCCCTCTCTTTTTAGCGTTCTTAGCACTCTTCGTGGCTGAGGTATTATTTATGATTTTTCCCGGCATGACCCCCAAAACACGATTTACGAATGGTCCACATTTTAATATTATTCTCTGTGCTCTCAGTGTCCTCAGTGTCAGTCTTCCCCTCTCTTTTTAGCGTTCTTATCAGCTAAACATTCTGGGCTTATTATTGTGCTAAGCTTCCTTATTCCTTCTTCTTTATTCCTTCTGCCTTCTTCGTCCCCTGCGCTGCAACGGCCGCCACCTGTTTGGCGATAGCCTCAGGATCTCCCAGATAATAATGTTTGATAGGTTTTAGGTCATAATCTAATTCATAAACCAGGGGTACACCGGTTGGAATATTAAGTCCCACAATTTCTTCATCAGATACATTGTCTAAATATTTAACCAAAGCCCGTAGAGAATTCCCATGGGCCACAATGATGACCTTTTTCCCGGACTGAACTGATGGCGCAATGGTATCATGCCAGAGGGGGAGAAAACGATCCACCGTATCTTTTAAACATTCCGCAGCCGGGAGTTGCGTTTCTGTTAAGTTTTTGTACCGTTCATCGAAGCGAGGGTGGCGCTCATCATCAATATCTAAAGGAGGGGGCGGTGTATCATAACTTCGCCGCCAAATGAGCACTTGACCATCTCCATACTTTTGGGCTGTTTCAGCCTTGTTCAGGCCTTGCAGAGCGCCGTAATGCCGTTCATTAAGGCGCCAATCGTAGATAATGGGCACATTGTTTATTTTCATTTCTTTCAGGCATATATCCATGGTTAGGGTCGCCCGCTTCAGGACGGAAGTATAGACAAGATCAAACTCAAATCCTTTTTCTCTTAATAATTGCCCCGAGGATTTTGCTTCAGCCACACCTTTTTCTGTAAGGCCCACATCGGTCCACCCTGTGAATCGATTTTCCAGATTCCACAGGCTTTCTCCATGTCTCAATAATACTAATTTATACATAATTTCTAATTTTTCTATAATGTTTGACTGTATTTTCCCTCTTTTAATCTTTTCCGATTTATTTCCTCGGTGCCTCAGCGTCTTTGTGTTTCAAGTGAATTTTTTATTCAGTTTTTAATTTCTGTGCATTTTGCGCTTTTTATGGCTATTGTTTTCACGTTCCTTTGTGCCTTTAGCGGCTGAGTATCATTTATGATTTCTTCAGCCATGACCCCAAAATCAAGCTATACAATTTTTCCACATTTTAATATTATCCTCTGTGTTCTTTGTGTTCATCTTTTCCCTCTCTTTTTAGTGTTCTTAGCGGCTAAACATTTCTTCTTTTAGATGTCCGCCCATTAGCGTTTTAAATTAATTATCTAATTTGATTTATCCTCTGTGCTCTCAGTGTCAGTTTTTCTCTCTCATTAGCGTTCTTATCAGCAAAGGTATCATTTATGATTTTTCCCGACACGACCCCAAAATCAAGCTATACAATTTTTCCACATTTTAATATTATCCTCTGTGTTCTCAGTGTCCTCAGTGTCAATCTTTCTCTCTCATTAGCGTTCTAAACATTCCTCCCCAGTCTTTCCTGATTATAGGTCCCATCTTGAATCCGTCGCCACCACTGCTCATTATCTAAATACCACTGGATGGTTTTCCGAATGCCCGTTTCAAATGTTTCTTTGGGTATCCATCCAAGATCATTTTTGATTTTTGATGCGTCTATTGCATAACGGAAATCATGGCCGGGACGATCGGTCACATAGGTAATAAGTTCAGAATATGAAATGCCATTGGATCTCGGTTTTAGTTCATCAAGTGTTGCGCATATAGTATTGACGATATCTATATTTTTAATTTCATTGTGGCCCCCAATATTATAAGTATCTCCCAATTCTCCTTTTTGGAGGACAGTATATATGGCGTCACAGTGATCGGTCACATAGAGCCAATCGCGCACATTGAGCCCTTCGCCATAAACGGGGAGCGGTTTTTCATCCACACAATTGGCAATCATGAGGGGAATAAGTTTTTCCGGAAATTGGTATGGACCATAATTATTGGAGCAATTGGTGATTAATGTAGGGAAGCCATAAGTGCGATGCCAAGCCCGAACCAAGTGATCTGAGGAAGCTTTGGAAGCGGAATAGGGAGAACTGGGATCGTACGGGGTGGATTCTGTAAAAAATCCATCATCACCTAAAGATCCATAAACTTCATCTGTACTCACATGTAAAAATCTAAATTTATCTTTTATTTTTTCACTATTATTTTGCCAATATTTCATTGAAGCATTGAGCAGGGTCGCCGTTCCAATTACATTAGTTTCTACAAACGTCATGGGTCCATCAATGGACCGATCCACGTGAGACTCAGCAGCAAAATGGACTATAGCATCTGGCTGGAAATCAGATAGGGTATCAGAAGCCAGCTCCCCATCGCATATATCACCTTCAATAAACTGATAATTAGTGTTTCCTTCAATGGATTGAAGATTTTCCAAATTGCCGGCGTAGGTGAGTTTATCCAGGTTTAGTATTTGATTATCTGTATGGGTGATTTGTGCAATAACAAAATTACTACCGATAAATCCACAGCCACCGGTCACGAGTATTTTCATTTGCTTTCCTATGTTAATGTCCCTTTATAGGGAAAAATTAAAAAATTGGGTTAATATTATAGATCAATATTTAAGCCATATATTTATTTAAACCCATATTTATTTCAGATGAATTTATAAAAACTACCAATTACCAATTCTCTTCTTCCTGATCTCTGCCGACTGATATCTGATTTCTTCTTTTTGTCTTCTTCCCTCTGCGCTCTTTGCGCCTTTTGTGGCTTTTGTTTTTGCGGTTCAATTTTATCCTCAGTGTCAGTCTTCCCCTTTCTTTTTAGCGTTCTTAGCGGCTATCATTTTTCTTCCTTCTTCCTGTGTCTATAGTATCATTCACAAAGTATTTATAAAAATGGCATCATTTCACTATATTTGTGTATATTTCAGTCAAATAAGGGGAAAAAACGATAAAATATAATATGATTTGCCGAAAGTGACCTGCATCACATCCCGGCTCAAAATACCAATTGTATTATTATCGTCAGTATTCGGGTATAAATCGGGCGATTCCCTCCTGTAAAAATATTTTTAGTTACTCATGTGGGTTTCCAATCCAAATAGGGTGGCTGAATGTAATGAATCGCTTTGAAAAATCCCTTATAAGTCCCCTCTATAAAGAGGGGTGTCCCGCCAAATGCTGTGGCGGGCGGGGTGTATATATATTTACCGTATTAAAAGCCTTGTTCAGGCCCCACAAATGGGACTGACGGGGCGGAGCCATGAAAAAAGGTATGAACTCACCATTAATAATCTTACTTTCCTCCATATTGAGATAAAATTATGATAAACAAATATAAACATTATGTGTATGTTATCTTCGTGAGTGTCTTTGCATTGGTGTATGGACAGTCTATTCAGGAATTGCAAAAGCTTAAGGCGGAATATGATAAGAGTCAGAAGCAGTTGCAGCTCCCAACAGGGGTTGAGCAAGCCGTGGATCCAACAACAGGCTTACCCACAGAAGCCAAACTCACTCCCTATCGATTTGAAGCAGAAGAATCTGTAGATAGAGGATTAAAACATTTTGGCTATGATTTTTTCACACAGCGTGATACGGTCGCTTTTTGGGAAAACCTCCCCACACCCGCCAATTATCAACTGGGCCCCGGTGATGAATTGGTCATCTCCCTTTGGGGTGAAACCCAATTACGGGAAACTTACACGGTTAACAGGGATGGAAAAATATATGATTCAAAAGTAGGCCTTCTCAATATTGCCGGAAAGAATATGAATGATGCCCGCAGTTACCTGAAAAACCAGTTTGGACGCATCTATGCCACACTCAAAGGAAAAACACCCACCACATTCATTGATGTATCCCTGGGAGAGTTGAGATCCATTAATGTCAATTTTGTGGGAGAAGTCAAATACCCCGGTGTATATCCCGTTCATCCATTTTCAACTGTAATTACGGGACTTATTCAGGCAGGCGGCGTAGATACCACAGGATCTTTGAGGAATATTCAGATTAAAAGAAATGGAAAAGCCGCTGCTTCTGTTGACCTCTATGATTATCTATTAAAGGGGAATTTACCGGAAAACATTCAACTTCGGGATCAGGATGTTGTGGTAATTCCCGTGCGCGTGTCAACTGTGAAGGTAGATAGCGCTGTGGTCAATCCCGGTATTTACGAAGGAATTGAAAGCGAAACCATTTTTGATTTAATTCAGTATGCAGGCGGATTAATGCCTGATGCAGCAGATAAAATTGGGTTGAGTAGAATACAGCCCCTGGAAAAGAGAGGATCAAATGGTGCATACGAGGGATATTATATAGATATTGAAAGTGCGAAATTGATACCGGTTCAAAATGGAGATCGCATTGCCGTTCGTCATCTGTTTAGAGAAAACCAGTTGGTAGAAGTTATTGGCCAGGTGAAGGTGCCCGGCGTATATCATTATTATGAAGGCATGACATTCAAGGCATTGCTCGCCCTGGGGGGCGGATTCGAAGATTCCACATTCTGGAAATCTGTGTATCACGATCAGGCGGAAATCATTCGCCGGGATCCCAATTCTCGCTATGAAAAAGTTATCAAAGTGAATTTGGCCAACATTTATAATGGGAATGGCGAGGAAGATATTCAACTTCAAAACCTGGACAGGGTCGTGATCCATGCAAATCTGAATTATTTTGAAAAAGACAATATTTATATCAGCGGAGAAGTAAATATCCCCGGTTCTTATCCATTGATTTCAGATAACGAAACGCTCCAGTCTGTTTTAAATCGCGCAGGCAATCTCACATCCAAGGCTTTAAAAAACGGGATTTCAATTTACAGGGATAAAAAGTATTTTGAAGTAACCGCCGCACAAAATGCAATTTTATTAGATGCTAAAGATGCTAAAGATGCTAAAG
>JACNKN010000033.1:7696-13286 GCA_014382015.1 Fidelibacterota bacterium
AGATGCTAAAGATGCTAAAGATGCTAAAGTGCGTGTGGCGTGGCAAAATGAAAGTATTACACTTATGCCCGGTGACAGCGTGGTGGTGAAAGTAAGTGCGGGGACCGTCAATGTATCCGGCCAGGTATATAACCCGGGGCTCATTGAATTTAGACGAGGAAAATCCCTTCGGCATTATGTCAACGCTGCAGGTGGCCTTACGGAAAAAGGAAATCGGAAAAGCATCATTGTAGTCTATGCCAATGGATTGGTGAGTCCAAACAAGTGGTATGCCACGCCAAAGATTGAAGATGGTGCCACAATTATTGTGAATGAAAAACCGCCATCCGAACCATTTGACATTACCCAATTCGCCACAAACTGGACATCCATTGTGGCCTCCATGATCACCGCTGTGGTTCTTTCAAAGCAGTTGTAAGCCTATGACAAAAGTAAGGAAAAAAACATTTGAAAATGCACTCAATTTTCTTTCCCTTTTGTGAATTTTGTGCCTTTTGTGGCTATTCTTCGTGACTATCTCAATATTCTTCTTTATGTGAATTTTGCCTGCCCGGCGTTGCTTTGGCGCAGACGGGTCAATTATCAATTTATCGTGTGAAATGTGGGAGCGAAGCGGAACTATTTCTACATGATCGACAATAGTCAATTTTATGTCAATTCCACAGCCGCTCTTTCAGCTTTCAACGATAGCTGTTAAATTCAAATAAGGATATTTTATGGAAAAAGTAATTATATGGAAAAAGTAATTAACATACATATCAAAAAACTCCCAGAGGGCGTATTTCTTGCAACATCAGACGATATACAAGGTTTAGTTGCGCAAGGGCGGACTGTAGCAGAAACATTGGAAATTGCCCGAGATGTAATAAAAAAACTAATTGAATCCAGATCAAAGCCTATCCTTAGAGCGCATAAAATTAAAAAATCGTTTGATTATCCATTGGTTGTAAACATCTGATGGGGACGATTAGCAAACCTCTCTTATCGAAAAACGGTTAAAAAACTAAAAAAGTTGGGTTTCAATTTTCACCGACAGGCTGCAGGGAGTCATGAAATATGGTATGGCTCAACTGCGAATCTATATACTACAATACCAAACCACCCTGGTGATATTCCTGAAGGCACTTTAAGAGCAATCCTGAAACAAACCGGCATTTCTGTTGATGAATTTTTAAAAGCATAATTTTGAAAAATTCATATTTTTTATCTCGAACACTTTTAAACTTGAACACTTTTTTCAACCATTTTCCATCTTTTCTCCATCATCCCTCACCCATAATAATCTCCCTTATAAAAGGGAGACAGAGAGGGATATAGTAAATGATGATTTTCCCCAATTTTCAACTTCGCATTTCTTCGCGCGCTTCGCGGCTACCTCAATATTCTCCTCCTGCTGGGAACCCCTCAGCATTTGATTGTAGATCCTCAATAGTAAATAATAAATAGTAAATAGTCAATTTTTTATCAATTCTCAATCCCCATCTTCGAGTTTTTTCGTGCACTTCGCGTGTTTGCATCCCGGACTTGTTTCGGGGCCTCTTCACCGTTAACCGAATGCCGATTCCCCATACGGGCTTCTTTACCGAACACCGATTTTCCATACGAGTGCTTGCATCCCGAACTTGTTTCGGGGCCTCTTCACCGTTAACCGAATGCCGATTCCCCATACGGGCTTCTTTACCGAACACCGATTTTCCATACGAGTGCTTGCATCCCGGACTTGTTTCGGGGGCAACCTCAATTTCTCCCTTTCCATTTCATCTAAAGACTTAAAAATATTCACGATATGAAAAAAGAAATAAAAGATTATTTAGAGAGTAATCCGATTATTTCAACTGCCATTATTTTTGGTTCTGTCGCCAAAAATATGCAGCATCAGCATAGCGATATTGACATTGCGGTGATTTTAAATGATGGTGAATTATCATTTCAAGAGAAAAACAATATTATATTAGAATTAAACGCAATCACAAGTAGGGAAGTAGATTGCATTGAGTTAGATAAAGTCTCTCCCGTGTTACAAATGCAGGTTATCAAGAATGGGATTTGTCTTTTTTGTAAAGATGAACACAGATTAAATAATTTAAAAATAGAAATAATTCGTAATTATTTAGATTTGAAAAAGGTACGTAAACCAATAGAAGATCGTTTGAAAGATGTGAGTATTTATGGTTGACAGAGATATTATTCTCGAAAAAGTGGCTATTATTCAAAGGTGTCTGGGGCGAATCAGCCATGTCACCCATCTGGAAAAAGACACGTTGAATGATATCGATATCCAAGATATTTTTGTATTGAATTTGCAGCGTGCGATTCAGGCATCCGTGGATATCGCTGCCCATGTTATCGCATTTGAAGGGTACGGATTACCAGACACATTAAGAGCGCATTTTGATCTTCTGGCTCAAAATAATATTATATCGAAAGAGATCAGCCTTAAAATGAAAGCCATGGTCAGTTTTAGAAATATTGCTGTCCATGAGTATCAAAATATTAATCCTGATATCCTCAAAAGCATTTTGAGTACAAACTTGGGCGACATCGAAGAATTTTATAAAACCATTCTACAAAAATTTGAATAATTTTTTTCTTCCCCAGCCTGCCCGGCGCAGACGGGCGTCTTTTGTGGCTATTCTTCGCGACGCACTCAATTTTCTTTCCCTTTTGTGAATATTGTGCTTTTTGTGGCTATTCTTCGCGACGCACTCAATTTTCTTTCCCTTTTGTGAATATTGTGCCTTTTGTGGCTATTTTTCGCGACGCACTCAATTTTCTTTCCCTTTTGTGAATTTTGCCTGCCCGGCGCAGCGGTAGTGCAGACGGGTAAATAGACAATTCCTAAAAAATGATCGAAATAATTAATCAAAAAATATCATCGGACCTCTTGATTTCTCTTTGTGAAAATAGTTTTAAAACCATGGTGAAATTTGTAGTGGATACCGAACAACAACGGATAGCAGTTGGTGGAGATTTACATGCAGATGGTGAATCATTACTTCTACAGTCTGGATCGATTCAAGATAATCTTTGGGGTGCAAATTTATATCCCTATAAAAAAGGTGAGGGCCGCTTGGAATACACTTCCCTGATTAATATCCGTCCACGGCAGGAAAATAATTCTATGCAAATTGAGGATATAGAATTGCAGAGTGTTGTCAAATCCTTGGCTGAATCATTATTGTTAGGAAAGAATGAAGATTTGGCATAAATCCCTGGAAGGTCGGTTTGGATCTTTCCCTGTTCATCAGCAATTGTTGATGGTTTGTAATGAATTAAATCGTGCCGCGAATACAAAATCCGATGAGAAGGAATATAAGGATTGCATTGAGCGCGCCTTGGAGCTTTTGGATTTCAGTATTGCTTCCGGTGCTTGGCAGGGGAGTTATAAAGAGTTGTTTCGGGGTCGTGATCAAATTGCAAAGGCATACATATCAAGACCGGGTGATACGAAAGACCTTCAGAAAATGCTCATTTCTCTAAACCCTGCCGCTTTCAACTTAATGAACGGATGAACTCCCTCAACATTCGATTGTGGATCTTCAATAGTAAACAGTCAATCGACAATCGTCAATTTTAGATCAAACGTATGAGTAGTATATTACGCACATGAGTAGTATATTACGCACCATGAAACATTCATTTACACAATATCCTATGCAGGAAATATTCAGCGCACCCAGTCATATTGCAATCTTAAGAGTGTTGAATCAAATTACACAGGGAATAAGCGGAAGGGAGTTAGCCCGTCGTGCGTCGATTAACGATCGAACATGCCGATTGGCTTTAGATCGCCTTGAGCAATTAAGCCTTGTAGAAAATTTAGGAACCGGAAAAATAAAATTATTCAGGTTGAATCGGGAAAACTACTTCGCGAAAAAGGTATTACCATCTCTTTTTGTTGGAGAAGTATCATTCTTGGGGTCCTTGATTGAAAAATTGCAAGAAGCCCTAAAAGACAAATGCGTATGGGCATGTATATATGGTAGCGTCGCAAAAAAAATGGACGTGGAATTCAGTGATTTGGATTTGCTTATTATTGTAAAAGGTGAAAAAGAAATAGAAAATTTGCAGGATAAAATGACGAAACTAATATCAGGTATCTTTACTGTGTTTGGTCTGTCCCTTTCACCAATTATATTAACAGAAAAACAATGGCGCAATGAAAAACAATTTCAGGATTTAAAGGAAAGCGTCATGCAGGACCACATCCCTTTCGTGGGCAGTATTGTAGATTGAGTTGGGAAGAAAATTATCCAAAAAGGTAGTCGATCGTAATCAGTGGCGCCAATATCTCTCAGCAGCAAAGGAATACTGCCAAGGCGCAATAAATAACTATGATAATGAATTATGGACATCTGCATCAGTCTTATTCGTTCATGCTGCCATTGCCTATACGGATGCGTTGACCATTAAGGCGGCCAGTGTAAAAAGCGCGCAGATATATATTTTGCATGCCTTGGTGAGTAAGGTACCTGCCCTTTTTAACAAAGAGAGAAAAGCCAAAATCAACGTGACCCGAACATTACAACAGCTAATAAAACGAGGAATTATAAATAAAAACAATAACAGAATGTATACATTTGCCGACCCTATGTTCAGAATCTTCATTGAAAGAAAGTTTTTATGATGAAAAGGATACACCCCTATGTAGGCTACTGGCGTAAGTACTCTTTGCAATATGGTCAACTTCGGCTCACCAAAGCTCGAATACAAACGCCTGGTTTTATAATTATCCACAAACAAAACAATATCATCCACGAATTACACGAATGAGCACTAATAGCAAAAAAACATCTATATCATTGCTAATAACAATAGAGTGTCTTTTTCTTTTTCGGATGCTTTTTGGATTACGTTTAAATCCAATATAACTGAAGGAGTTACTAAAAATGTCACAGAAAATGTCACAGAAAATCGCGATCAGTCTATTTTGAAATTAATCCGGACCAACAAACATATTTCGACAACTGAATTATCTCAAACGCTAAATGTTTCTCGAAGAACAATTGCAAGGGATATAGAGAAATTAAAGAAAAATCGCGAAATAATAAGAATTGGACCCGACAAAGGCGGCTATTGGGAAGTAATAGAATGAAATTTGCCCCAAAAAACAATTTTATCCACAGTCTGCAGGGGAACTGAAGGGGATGATCAACAAAAAACGTATCGTCGCTAAAGGGGCCACCAATCAGCTTATTTACTGGCTTGAGGATTAATTTGGTTATATTAACTTGCGACAAACTCACAAACTCATCATCGCCTTTCCCTTTTTTCCATTTTTTTCTCTACGGACCTTTTTTGGTTTTGTTAGTTTTTTCAATTATCCCTGCCCGCCCTCATTCTTCGGGAGCAGGCGGGAATTATCAATTGGAAAATTGGATTGCTGGATAAATGGATTAGCAAAGCGATGGAAAAAACACCAATCCAACAATCCACCATTCCAGCAATCCAGTTTTTCCGTGGACAGTTTTTTGTTTTTTTTCAATTTTCAATAACCAATTCCCTCGTTCATGGCTAGTTTTTTTTGTTTTTCCCCCATTAATCCAGCAATCCATTCATCCACTAATCCAGAGTTTTCCCCAGCAATCCA
>JACNKN010000029.1 GCA_014382015.1 Fidelibacterota bacterium
GTAATCCCGCCGCCGCCATATACTGTCCTTCCTGTGCGGGTGGAAAAGGGCGGGCGAAGTTTTTTCAGTGAATCTAATTTTGCTTCACGGTTTTCTTCATAAAGCTCCCTGTAATAATCCTCATGATTCCCATTATCAAATGGACGCTGAATCAATCTTCCGCTGGGTGTGTAATATTGAGCAATGGTTACGCGAATGGCTGAGCCGTCACCGAGGTCTGCCTGGCGCTGTACTAATCCTTTCCCGAAGCTGGTTTCTCCTACCACCAATCCCCGATCCAGATCTTGAATTGCCCCCGCCACAATCTCACTGGCGCTTGCAGAGCCCCTGTTGATTAACAACACAACTGAAAACTCTCCATTTCCTTTATAAGGAGCAGCAATAAAAACCTGTTTTATCTTTTTATCTCTTCCTTTTGTATATACCAAAGTATCTTTCTGTGTAATGAAAATATTGGCGACTTCGGCGGCTTGTTCCAATATACCGCCACTATTGTTCCTAAGATCTAAAATCATGCGATTCATGCCCTGGCTTATTAGCTTATCTATTGCCTTGCGGACTTCGGGGCCTGACTTTGTAGAAAACCGGGTCAACCAAACATAGCCGGTGCGTTCGTCCAACATGATGCTGGCGCGGACACTATACAATGGAATATCCGCACGAACAATTGTAACATCAAATGGATCCTCGCCTATTCTTCCAACCTTTAAGTCAACGCGAGTGCCTTTTTTCCCCCGTAGCTTTTTATATACATCTTCCCGCTCAATTCCTTTTGCATTTTTACCGTCAATTTCTATTATCCAGTCTCCTGCTTGAAGTCCTGCTTTCTCGGAAGGACCCCCAATCACCGGTGCAATGACTGTTATATAGTTATTCAAAATGTCAAATTCAATACCAATCCCCTGAAATTCTCCCTTGAATAATTCATTGATATTTTTTTGATCTTTCGCTGAAATAAATACAGAGTGGGGGTCTAACTGGTCCATGATTCCATGAAAAGCACCGTCCATAAGTGATTCCATATCCACATCTTCGTAATAAAGTTGGTTCACAAAATACAGAATTTGGTTCATAACTTTGAACTTGCTTTCAATAATCGAATATGAATTATTCTGTTTTGAATAGATAGCCTGTGATAAAGGAAGCGCAATAAATATCCCCACGGCAATACCGGTTAATAACGTGGATCTGGTTGAAAAATTAAATCGTCTCATCAAAGCTAAGGTAAAATTATAATCCGAAATAAATAACCGTGCGCAGTGTAAATCCTTGAAGGGCCGATTTCGGAGAATCGTTAATGGGAATATGTCCGTTAAGTTTCCACTTTCCGTTTCCGATTGTGCCTTTATTATACCCTGCGCTGATTCGTAACCCCATCCTATCAAGGAATTGCCACTTCACGGCGATGTAAGGCTGAAAATTAAAAAATGTACCGCTGAGCTCGGTCATTGTACCATTAATATTAATGGGTCGTAAGCCATTTGTGCGGTATGCATTGGCCGCATCCTGATGTGTTCGTCCTAAAGTATCTATTTCTACCAAAACACTGTTGTCTTCAATATAACCATACATGTTTTTACTAAAGTTTGACCATTTTGGTGTCCCTATATGCTGATCAACCGAAATCGTGTACCGACCAATCCCCATCAAGGCGCCGGCCATTACCTCCAAATCTCTATACACCGGTAAAACATATTCAATCGTCATGGCGCCCATTAAAAAATTTAGCCGTGCTTTTACAGATAGATTTTCGGAAAATGTATATAGGGTGTCTCCCTTGTCTTCTTTCCCAAAAACAGGTTTTTGGTAGCCAACCGAATCATCCCTGTTAATAAACATTTTGATATCAAAAACATTACTCACTTGGGCGGCGCCCAGCCCCGCATACCCCCCCAATCGCCAAGGACCTGACATTTGCGCAAACCCTTCTCCTCCATGAAAAACCAGCGGACGGGAGGAAAGATCTTTTACATTCAACCCAAGCTCGTTTAAAATGTGTTCCCCTGGGACTGAATCTAATACCATATACATGGTGCTGAATCCAATGCCGCCACCATAGGCAGTTTCTGTTGGGTATATGTCCCCCTGGGCGTTCGCCAGGGATACAGTGAACAGGAGTATTGTAATAATTTTATTCATTAAGACTAAATTGCCGGTAAACAATGAGCATTCAATTTATTCAGTATGCCTTGAATATGGAAAGATAATTGTGATTTTTCCTTTAGAATTTATCTGGCCTTTTTCTTGATATATTCGACGGTGAACACCTATATTTGAAGGAACCTGTAGGTAAGGGTATTCATATTATCGTAATAACGTCTCCAATTTTATCCATTTTAACCGTCTGGAAAAAGCTTAGTGTCAATTAGGTTTCCAGTCTGTCTATTCACTTTCACCTGTGGAATACTGGTGGCTGGGAATCTTTTTGTTTTTGGGACACTCGACCTAAACAATAATGGTAAAAGTGAAATTTTACTTTTGGGTGGGTTGTCCAACCAATTAGAGTATGTGGAATTGGACGATGATGGCAGCCACCATTTATTGTGGGCATATTCACCGCAGGGCAACGCCAGGGTTACCGATGCAAGGTTTCATGATTTAAATCATGACGGCAAAGAAGAATTGATTATTGTCCTGCAATCCAACAACAATCACTGGTTAAATGTTTTTGAGTGGAATGGAAAGACCTTTTCATCTAATCCAAAATCGATTGAAAATGGCGATGGAAAGGCTGATAAAATTCGTCCGGGGAATCTGGCGGGGTCTGGAAATGTTTTTGCTGTTTCAATGTCCACACCCACCCGAAGCGCAGAACTGTTTTCTCTTATTCTGGAGGATGGGAATCTTCGCAAATCGAATAGTCAAACTATTTCAGCTGCGTTGGTGAATAATGGCTATGGCCCTGTTTATGTGGGAATTTTTTCAAGCGATCGTGAGTCGTTTGCTGCTCTCATGAGTCCGGAGGGCGACGGTCTTAAAACAAGTGTGTTTTCAGCATCAAATCCAGGAGAAGAGCTTGCATCGGATCTCTTAGTTATGAACGGGGCTCGAGTTATTTTAAGCCAGTATATCCAGCCTTTTGATGAAAATAAAGATGGGGTGGATGAACTTCTTGTCCCATTTGAAACCGGCGAGGTTTATGCCCTCGCTTTTTCTGAAAGTGGGCTTACGTTTACTGAAAGTAAATTAAGTCAGGCCGATTTGTTTAAAATGAAATCTTCCGCAGGCGAGGTGGAAATTAATCGCACAATCTTGGCGCGGATAGAAAACGGTCTTTATGATTCTATCCTAAAAACTGACCGGAATAATGTTCCGGATTCTCTTCTTTTTCTCGTTACAGATACACTCATGTTGGGCGACACGCTAAATATATTCATTCTTCCTGATTCAATATCAGATTTCTACAGTTTTAATTGGCGCGCTGTCCCCCCAGACAAAATGCATTTTAATCCAACCGATTATAAAATTGAATGGGTTCCAACCCGGGATCATATTGGTGTCGTGGATGCATCTTATGGATTAAGCATCCGGATAAAAGAAGAATTGCTCAGCGGCGAGGATGATTTTGGAGATACTCACCGCATGCATCCCATTTTACAAACCATAGATTCTTCTCTTGTTATTTTGGTGAGCGATACAATCGTTCCGCCTAAACCGTTTGTTTTGGTGCCTTCGCGCTTTCATCGAATTAATATTTCTACCGCGGATATCGATGAAAATGACCGATTCGTATTTGAAGGGGAAACGCCTTTTGGCACAAGCAGTATAAACACGGGGGGTGTTATTTCAATCGGGGTGTCCGCTGATCTTAGTACAATTAAACAAGATAAAACCTCTGCTTTCAATTTTAAATCTTCTTCGGATATGCCAGATTCAATTGTGACTTTATCTTTAATTCATGATTTAGATAGTAATATTCTTTATATGTCGATTTTTCCTCCAAGAGATACCGTCCCCCAATCGTTTGATCCTGAGGGCTTAAGCCCGGGCCTTTACAAATTCCCTGAATATTTCTTTGAAGGGTTTCCTTCTACCTTGAGTTTGGATTCAACCCCCAGTGGACAGTTAAATATTTTATCTTCAGACCAAGAAATATCTGGTACAATTTCCCTGTCTTCTCCACTTCATAGCCAGGATCATGAGTTGACCCTTTCATATTTTGGCGGTCGTCCCTACGCTATTCGAGGTGATATTAATGTAAAAGAAAATGGGTCCCAAAAAACAATTACTGAAATTGACTTTGAATCTTCCTTTATTCCCCAATTGATTGATGCGTGGCTCACGCCAGTCAGTCGAGATACGTTTGTGTTTCATACTGATTCTATTCCGGATACATTAAAAGCCAATACTAATTTTCATTCTTTTTATGCGCCGGCGACCGTGCTCAAAGAAAAAATCTCAATTGAAGAGACTGTGGTAAGCGATCAGTCTCCAGCCGTTAAGGTGGAAGCGGAAATGCAACCCCCTACGGTTGAAATTCCTACAATCGATTCTACAGATATTCAAACTACGGTTTTTGATTCTGTGGTTACTGTACCCGTTGATTCTATAGATACTTCTGTTGATACTCTTTCAATTGCACCCCCGGAGACTCTTCCTGTCTCATCTGATTCAATTAAAACAGATGCTCCCATTGCGTCTCCGGACAGCACATGAAAATCCAAAAGCAAGCATTCATATTCATGGTAACTATGTGTTGTCTTTTTTCTCAGGGGATGAAAATAATTCACATGGAAGGTACTTATGATCTTGATGGAGATGGATTGCAGGAATTTGCTTCTGTCGAAGAGGGGTACTATGAAAATAAAAAATTGTCCGTGATTCGGTATTATGAGCTCGACGAAGAGGGATATCAAAAGATGGGCTGGGAACTTGAGGCTCCCGATGGTTTGCTTGGTAATTTTGTTGATGTTGAATTGGGCGATTTGGATGGAGATGGTATCCCAGAACTCATCACCGTTTCTAATCTGGCTGAACCCGACCAAGATGAGCTTCTTCAGCCTATCGCTTTTTATTACTATTGGGCTGGAGAGAGATTTAGTGAGGACGCTGGTAGTGTTTTAAACTTATCGGGTGGTAGAAATTTTGTCCGGGGACATAATTTTGTTTTGATGGATTATGATGGTGATATGGATCAAGAGTTGGCTGTTTCGCTTGGAAGTCCTTTGCGCGAAATTGTTATTCTCGATTTAAATGATGAAGGAGAGTGGGTTGTAATTCAAACGGTAAAACCAAATGGTATGCGTTCCGGGATTGGGGCAATATATGTTACAGCGGTGGATTGGAATCGCGATGGATATGATGAAATCATCGTTGTGTCCCCAGAAGGCGACGTACTTCGGACACAACCTTTTTACAATATTGGATCTGAGTTAGTGATGGGCGATGGTCAAGAAACGCCCATTCCTGGATTAGATGGTTTAATTCCAACGGCTATCTCTATAACCGACTGGGACAAGGATGGAGCCGCTGATGTTTTGATACCATTTTA
Organism: Fidelibacterota bacterium; assembly: GCA_014382015.1. Taxonomy (GTDB): domain Bacteria; phylum Fidelibacterota; class Marinisomatia; order Marinisomatales; family TCS55; genus TCS55. The sequence goes on from JACNKN010000029.1 coordinate 5,492, forward strand.
TAATGGCGACATTGTATCCATGACTCTTACGGATGATTACCTCTCAATCGAAAAATTACCCATAGAAGGTGGTCCTTTGTCGGAAATGCGTGTAGCCGATTTTAATCAAGATTCTTATGATGATATTCTTTTGGTGTCTGGAGATATGAATATTTTGACTCTGGCGTCTGGAAGTATTGATGGCCTTATTGAGCCGTTTGATTATTTTACTCTGGAAGATGAAAGTGTTCGGGGGGCACAAATTTTTTCAGTACTTCCAAATGTAGTTCTGGGTATTTATTCCGGATCGGTTATCGCTGCCGGTTGGGATGGTTATGAAACTGTTCTCTTTTTAACAGACCTTGGGCATGGACCAGTGCCGACTATACCCGAAGTTTCCGGTGTTATGGCTCAGGAAGAAGATGTGCTGGATGTTTTTCCTCATATTCCAAAAGAAGAAATATCTCTTCCGAGAATTCCAAAGCCACTGGAAACGATGGGGCAACCTCTTCCGAAAGGCATTCTTCCTCGCCATGTCTTGACTGTAAACCAATCCTTCGCATATACTCTTCCGGAAGAAGAAAAAAAAGAATTTTATAGTTTCCGATGGCTACAGCCACCACCCAGGGGGATGTTCTTTCACTATGATTCCCGATCTATTCGTTGGGTTCCCAGCGATATTCAGTTAGGGGCATATAAGTTGGCTTATCACGTGGAAAGAAAGTTGGGTGAAGACGTCACCCCCATGACAACAAAAGAAGATTCTCTTTTAACATATAAAGTGGTGCCCAATCTAGAGGGAGATGATGAGCGGCTCTGGATATATGTTAACGACCCACCGGTTTTTGTTTCAGAGCCGTTAGGAACCGAATTTGTTGCAGGTGACACTTTTGTTTATAAACCTATTGTCTTTGATCGAAACCCGGATGTGTCACTAAGCTACCAGCTTGAGGCTTCACCGAATGGAATGATCCTTGACGCAAACGGTCTTTTAACCTGGCAAACAGATTCTTCTCATATTGATGTTTATGATGTTAGGTTGGTGGTTAGTGATGGTTTTGATCGAGCTGTCCAAAGTTTTTCTTTGTTTGCCCGAGCCGGGGTTAAAATTTTATCCGAGGCGCCCAAGAATGCTTCAATAGATGATCTTTATCGATATAAAGTAGATATTTGGCGGCCCGATTTAGAGCATATTCTTAATTTTAGTCTGATTGAAAACCCCGATGGTATGATCATCGATGCGTCCGGTGTAATTACCTGGACACCGGGAATTACACAAATTGATACCCAACGATTTGTTGTAAAAGTAAACCACGGGATTGCCGTAGACTCCCAGCAAGTAAATCTCTTTGTTAACCATCCACCTGTCGTTGAAGCGGGTCCCCTGAAAATGAATGTCATTAATCTTGGGGAAGAATATAGATTTCAGCTAGTTGTTTCGGACCCCAATATGACTGATGATTTAATCTTTGTTGCCCACGAAATGCCTGTGGGGATGCGGATGGATCCATATAGCGGTATGATTGTTTGGGAACCTTCGCGAAAAAATATAGATTTTTCACACCTAATGATTGAGGTTGGCGATGGGCGCACAACCCGACTCATTGAAGCAGATTATTTTGTGAATGCACCCATTAATATTGTCTCCATTCCCACAATGCAGGGAACGGTGGGCCAAACATATCAATATCAAATTATGACTTCTGATATGAACCGGGGTGCTTTGCTTCCGTATGATGAAGTTGTTCCTTTAGAAGTCACTGAAAATTATCGTATATATTCTATTCAAATCAGCGATGATGTGTATATGGAAAACATTGATCGCTATCTTATGGACTGGAAAAACGCTGAAACCGTTTATTTGACTGAATCAGATCTTTTAGATACTCTATCCCTGGAAGTGTCTCGTTTAAATTTAAAAAAATATGTCCATTCTATTTTTTGGGAAAAGGAGCGTTTAAATATTATTGTTGAATCTGTGGATGACCGCGCCGTTGCGATTAAAGATATCCTCTGGGAGTTTTTTCAGGGGAACAGGGGGCGTCCACCAAAAGTCATGGCCAGAAAACTCAGTACTGTAAAATATACATTATTGGAATTTCCTGACGGCATGGAGGTTGATGAATATACGGGTACATTGTCCTGGACCCCCACCACCGAACAGGTTGATAAACAACGTGTGTCATATCTTGTTTCGGATGGGTACACAAAAGATGAACAATCGTTTGATATTTATGTTAACCATCCGCCTGTAATTGTTTCCAATGCGCCCGTATCTGCCATGGTTGGAGAGGTCTTTAAATACCATCTTCAGGTAGAAGATAAAAACGAAGATGCTGATTTGTTATTTACGTTGCTCAAGGCTCCCCATGGAATGCAAATGAGCAAAAAGGGCAAGGTTGTTTGGATACCAAAGTCCGCACAAATAAACAATAATAGTTTTACTGTTCAAGTGTCAGATGGATATCAAAACGACACACAGGGCAGCAAAATATTTGTTAATATAAATCCTAATATTATTTCCACCCCTCGGCCGGTTGCACTTACGGGACATTTGTATAAATATCGAATTGTGGCTGAGGATTTAAATAAAGACCCAGTGGTATATAAAGCTGTTAAGCTTCCAAAGTATTCTACATTTAATCGAAAAACGGGAATCTTGGCCTGGAAGCCACGGCCCAATCAACGCGGCCCAAATGACATTATTTTAATTGCCATGGATGATCGGGGCGCTGTGGCGTCACATGAATTTCAAATCCACGTGTTTGAAGATCCAAGTGCACGACAAATGATTAATACCGGCTGGCCTCTGTTGTTATCGTTTGTGGGGATTATGTTTGCCTGGGGTTTGTCTCAGATTTAAAAATAGATATTATTTCAGAATAATATCTAATAATCTCTTTTCTGCTTTTTGATTGAGTTTAAACTCAACTCCTATACTGTATATTTCAAGTTTAGATAAGTCCAATTGAGTCAATTTGACCATATCTTTTTCGGTTGTTACAATAAAATCTGCATCCGATTGTGAAAGCCTTTTTTGGGCGCTTTCTATATCTGCCTGGGTATAATCATGGTGGTCAATAAACACAAATTCATCTACAATTTTAAATCCGGCACGATGAAGCGTACGAATAAACCCGCCATGATCTCCAACAGCTGAAAGTGCAAATACTTTTGTTTTTTCCAAGATGTTTTTGTTTCGCCCTTCGGGAGAAATTAATGGTCCGCGTAACAATATACTTCGAAATGTTGGCACTTTGGAAGCTCTAGCCATAGATCTTAAAAATGGTGCTGGTTTTTTTAAATTTATTTTTGTAAAAATTAATGCGTTGGCTCGCTTTAGGTGCACCCATGGTTCCCTCAAAAAACCGTATGGGAGCAGCTTGTGGTCCTCTCGCTGATCTTGACTGTTAATTAATACAATGTCAACATCTCTCTCAACTGCCCGGTGTTGAAAGGCATCATCCATGATAATGATATCCGGATTGAATTTGTCTACTAAAAACATGCCGCCCCGATGTCTCTTTTCATCCACAACGATCGGAACGCCACTTAATGCATTCGAAATCAATGTGGGTTCATCGCCAAAATTTCGCCAATCTAACACAGGTGTTTTCCCGTCGGTAACAAGTTGTGTCCCCGCTGTTTTTCGACCATATCCACGACTTAATACGGCCACCATTTTTCCTTTTTTTAACAGAATTTTTGCTAAATATATTACCGCGGGTGTCTTTCCTGTTCCCCCCGTGGTTATATTGCCAACACTAATAACTTTAGTTGGTAGTTTTCTTGATACAAAAAATCCAACATTATAAAATAAGTTTCTCCAAAACAATATACCCCAATACAACATTGCCAGCGGAAAAAGGACATATCTTAGCCTAGAGTCTGCGGGTTGGTTCCATCCCGACACGGTGTTCGGCTTCCTTTTCTAATTTGTTTAATGCGATGCGCAATGCTTCCGTGCACGCTTCAAAACCGCCAGTTTTGTTAAATTCAATTGGGGCACCAAAAAGCTGGATTGTTTTGCCAAAGGGTTTTGTTAAGTAAAAAGTGTCCCAATTTTTGAAGGACCAGTATTTTGTAGACTGACCTGCTGCGGGGATGATGATTGCGCCTGTTTTTTGAGCTGCGCGGATTATACCTGCCTTCGGAATTTTTGCCGGGCCCTGTGGTCCGTCGGGAGTTATTGCAAAAACCGTTCCTGGTGTTTTTAATATATTTAACATATTGTCATATGCTTTTTTTCCGCCATCTGTTGATGATCCACGTATGACTTGCCAACCCAGTTTTTTGCCTATTTTAGAAATAATCTCAGCTTCTGGGTGGTGGTTACCCGCCATACCAAAATAATTTCTTTTAGAAAGCCCCATAAAAACGGTTAACAGTGTGCTGTGCCAGGATGCAATAAGCACCGATTTTCCATTTTTAACCGCATCTTCATAATGGTGAGCCCCTTCAACCTCCCACTCGTTTGTGTTATAAAAAAAGCGAAGTAACCATGGGCCGATTAGAGCACCGAGCCAAACGAGAAACCGATTCTTCAACCTTTTTTCGTTTTTTGGATTAGCCATGACATGTTCTCTTTAATATCATTTCTGCAGCACGATCATACACGCCCGGTATTCCAAGAGATCGCCTAACTTCGTCATATCCACTCAACACACCCCGTCTTTCTTTTGATGGTTCTAACAAAATGTTTAAGGCGTTGGCGAGATTCTTTTCTGTCGCATCTTTTTGCAAAAATTCTCGTACAACTTCTCTTCCGGCAATTAGGTTTACCATTGCAGCAAAAGGTGATTTATTCAATTTATTTGCAATAATTCCCGATATTGTTGAAAGTTTATAAAATACAACTTCGGGTATATCTAATACAGCGCACTCAAGTGTCGCCGTTCCAGATGCGGTTAAAGCAACCGTTCCAAATGCCATAGCAGCACGAATATCCTCATCTTCGACAATTAATCCTTTTATATTTTTGGGGATTTCAACACCGCCTGCTTTCCCAACGATCACTTTTAAATCTGGTTTTTCTTGGCGAAGCGCCGCAACCGTCTTGCGGCAAATGGGCCAATGGCGATCAATTTCTTGTTGGCGGCTTCCTGGCAAGAGTACCAATATTGTATCGGATTCATCTATTTTGTGTTTGGAAAAAAATTGCACTTTTGTTGTTTTTGGTATTTCAATTTCTGAAAAAGGGTGGCCAACAAACTTTGCGGAAATGCCGCGAGATTCGAACCAGTCTTGTTCAAAGGGGAAAATACTTAGGGATTGATCAATGTGGTTTCTAAAGCTCTTTATTCTATTTTCTTTCCAGGCCCATAGTTGTGGTAATATGAAATACGTGATTGGAATTTTCAATTCTTGGCAGTTTTTTGCCAGGCGAAGGTTAAACCCTGGATAATCAATTAATATAATTCTGTTTGGTTTTAATTCCTGTAGTTTCGTCAAGGATTCATCCATTGCCTTTATCATAAAAGGTAAGTGTTTAATGACTTCCGAAAATCCCATAAAAGCCAATTGGTCTGTGTGAATCATTCGTTCAAGGCCTGCTTCTGTCATTTTATCTCCCCCGTGCCCGATAAAACGGCTTTTGGGTGATTTTTTTTTAATCGCACGAATAAGTTTCGCCCCGTGTAAATCGCCGGAGGCTTCACCAGCAACAATAAAAAAAATTGGTTGGTTTGATTTATTTTGGAGGTTCACCGAAAAGGACCCTGTTATATATTAGGAAAAAACTTGAATTCTCAGACTAATCAAAATCAGAATAAATATAACGTTCTGAAGTGTCCGTTTTTCTGTTTTTAGTGTTTTTGTAACACTCGTGGGTTTTCTTTTATCGCACGTATCCCAGGGTGAAATCCTGGGGAAGATCGCCGGAACATTGTCTTTATATTCATCATATTCTTGTTCAAAAAGCGACTCCAGCGTTTCTTCTTCTAACGAAATAATGAGTGAGTATTGTACCAAAAAAAACAAAAATGTTGTCGCAACCATTAACCATACATTTGCTGACCCGGCAATGAAGACGATACCTATATACATAAACATATTACCAAGATATAGTGGGTTTCTTACAAAAGCGAAAGGCCCCGAGGAACACAATGCGGGTGCGCCGACATTCCGTGTTCTGGTTTCCCCGCCGGCATACGAAACGGCCCAAATTCGAATTAATTCTCCCATTAACAGTAGCGGAATTCCAATGCTTAAATATGCACTCTCAGGACGAGCAAAGTAAATAATCATCACACCAATTGGAATCGGTGTAAAGCTCCTATATTTAAATAATAAGTTTCGTATGTCCATTATTTTAAATCCTCTAAAATTGTATCGTGTATTTGAATGGCAACTTCCAGGGCGTTGCGTCCAGCAACACCATCAACGATAGGAGTTGATTTTCCTTGGATAGATTCCACAAAATTTTTTAATTCTAATTCAAGTGCGTCGTGTTTTTTAATTTCTGGTCTTTCATAAAATATTTGTCTGTTTCTTCCGTTTGATTCCAGCGGTGCAGACATGGTTGCGGCTGGATCTGTTTGATCCCTGTCCATGACTTTATATATTTCTGTCAGCCCAATTAAAAAATCTATGGTAATATATAAATCCTGCTGAAATACCTTAAGTTTTCTAACGCGATCTTTTGCTACTCGGCTGGAAGTTATATTGGCAACCGTACCATTTTTAAATCGAATCCGTGCATTTGCAATATCCACCGACCGAGTCATGATTGAAACACCGCTTGCCTGAATCTTTTCAACGGGGGATTTAACGATAGCCAATACTAAATCAATATCATGGATCATTAAGTCCAAGACAACAGGTACATCTGTTCCTCTGCTCATATATGGGGCCAGACGCTGTACTTCAATATATTTAGGACTAATATCTAAGTTAGAAAGGGGAATCAGGGCCGGGTTCAACCGCTCGATGTGTCCCACTTGGATTAGTGTCTGGTGCTCTTCTGATAGGCTGAGCAATCTATCCGCTTCCATTACCGTATTTGTAATTGGTTTTTCAATAAAAACGTGTTTCCCCTTTTTAATGCAGGCTTCCGCAACAACTTTATGTTGATGGGTGGGTGTTACGATTGATACAGCCTCTACTTCGTTTATAAGGGCATCCATTGTATCAAACGGCTTCGTATTATATGTTGATCCGGTTTCTTCCCGCGCCTTTTCATCTATATCATAAATGCCAATAAGATTTGCACATTTTAATTGGGCATAATGTTTTGTGTGGTGGCGACCAAGGTGGCCTACGCCAATAACACCAACTTTTGTCTTTTTATCCATATTTATCATTTTTAACGCGTAAAATTACAGCAGATAATTAATATATCGTTAAGTGTATAAACACTTGCATTTTGTTCCTTTCAGAGGCAATTTTCCGAAGATAAATCCGGGGTTCTTTTCACTCTTAACATCGTATTCTATTATGAATAACAACATCAAAACTGGTGTCGGTTTTCTTATTCCGGCTGTGGCTATTATTTCTTTCTTTTCTTCAATTATTGTTGAAAACTACTTACTTGGGATATTTTTTGCAATTACAGGTGTTTTGGTTTGGTTTTTATATGCCGCTGTAATGCAGTCTGAATTGCCGGATGTTACTGGAAATGTCATTATTGTTTTTGGTGTTCTTTTATCTTCATCTGTTCTTTTGAAATACGGTTGGGAACAAAATATGTTTGGCGGTTTTATTTTCAACCCTGAGGGTGGTGTTCTCTCTGCTATTTTGCTTTTTTTCTCTGTTCTCCTCGGTGTTTTATTTCGAAACAATCGTTCAAGTAGCCTTTCGCCTCACGCGCCAAATATTCCTATCGCTAAAAAATTACCCTCCGAACCGGTTGAAAATACAATCGCAACGAAGGGGGAAGAAAGTTTGCCTGCGAGTGATGGCGAATACGGTGATTATAATTCTGATGCTTATGCAGCATATTACTCAGACTATTACGATTTTTACAACGACGAGGACGAGGGGGGTGAATAGCTCCCCGTTCTAATTTAGTGCAAAAGACAGTTCGTTTTTTAATTCACCAACAAGCGTACCAATGCGGTGATTCTTTTTCGTTTTTTCCCCAATAACCCTACAAGCATGTAAAACCGTTGAGTGGTCTCTTCCGCCAAAATGTATCCCAATGCTTACAAGTGGTGTACCCAAAATTTCACGACATAAATAAATTGATATTTGCCTCGCTTCTGTAATTTCCATTTTTCGGCTCGCGCCAACGATTTCTCTCTCTTTTATGTGAGTAGTTTCTGATACACGCCGAACGATGTCTTCTACTGTTAAGTCTGTTATTGAACTTTTTCCCAACCTTTCTTTTATTACTTTTTTTGTTAAGGCGTAATCTATTTCTTTATTTGAAAGTGACGAGTGGGCAAGCAGTCGTATAATTGTGCTTTCTAAATCTCTAACGTTCTTTTTTATGTGGGTACCTATCAGTTCTATTATATCATATGATAGTTTCAATCCATTTTTTTCTGCTTTTTCCATAACAATTGCCACTCGCGTTTCAAAATCTGGTGGCTGAATATCAACCGACAGACCAGATTTAAACCTTGATAATAGTCTGTCTTGTAGCCCAACCATCTCACCGGGATACCTATCTGCTGTCATGACAATTTGTTTTCCACGATGAAAAAGTTCATTAAATGTGTGAAAAAACTGTTCTTGTGTTTGTTCTTTTCCTTGAAAAAATTGTATATCATCAATCAAAAGAATATCTGCTTTCCTATATGATTTTGAAAATTCAACGGTCCTGTTTTTTTGGATTGAAGATATGAAATCCAATGTGAATTTTTCACTTGATGCACACACGACCTCTTTTTCCTGTTGTTCCTGAATAATCTTATTTCCAATTGCGTGAAGCAAGTGGGTTTTTCCCATGCCAACCCCTCCATAAATCACGAGAGGATTGAATGCTTTTTGTCCTAAAGAGCCCACCGTACTTAATGCGGCGGCTTTTGCAAATTGGTTGTGTGCCCCCTCAATAAACGAAGCAAAAGTATAATGCCTATTAATATTATTTCTTTGATAGGATTTTTTTGCCCCGTTGTATTTTTCTTCTATAGCAATTTCTTTCTGGGGGGGCTGTTTGCTGCCTTCGGGCGAGACTGTGTATTTTATGGTAATGAGTTCGCCGTATACTTCCACTGCCCACTTCTGAATTGATTCTTTATAGTGAGATTGGATCCATTCGAAGAAAAACTGGTTAGGAACCTCCAAAATAAGTTCATCGTTGCTTAGTCCTATTGATGTAATGGGCTCAAACCAAGTCGAAAAAGCATGCTGGGGGTGGTTTTTCTTAAGGCTTTTTTTGATTGTTTTCCAAAGATCTATATGCGTCATTTAATAGTTTTCCACAAGTTTTCCACAATTGGGTTGTATTCAATTTATGGCATTTATCTATCTTGCAACAATCCCCTTTTCGTTCGTTATCAAATTATTTTATATCCATTAAACTTTTCACTGTTTTCTTTGGTCTTGTTGAAGAATGTTTGGTACCTTCCCCGGCTAAATTTGGAGAAAAAATGAAGCGCACATATCAACCTAGTAAGAGAAAAAGAAAAAACAAACATGGCTTTCGGTCTAGAATGTCTTCTGTTGGCGGAAAAAAAGTTTTAGCGCGACGGCGTAAAAAGGGAAGAAAGTCTCTTTCGGCGTAGCGGTTCGCCTTCTTGTGGGCAAAATTAATAATTTTATTAACTCATTTTTTATTTTCGTCATTCGGTTGTACCAACTCGCTTTGTCTCCGTTTATCGGCAGTAGCTGTCGGTTTCACCCCACTTGTTCACAATATGGAATTGATGCCTTCCGGTCTTTTTCTTTTTTCAAAGCATTTACATTAACAACTAAACGCATTGCAAAATGTCACCCTCTTTCATCAGGTGGGTTTGACCCAATACCTAAATAAATGGATAAAAAAACACTTCTTGCCTTTGGCCTCATTGCTGTTGTTTTAATTTTAACACCGTGGTATATGGACCAGGTGGCTCCTGTTCAAAAAATAATAGCCGTAGATTCTACAGTTACAGCACCAACGGTTGATCAACCAAAAGTTGGTTTCAATACCTCGGATGTATTGGGGAATAGCCCCCGATTTCTGCCATCGGTTATCGATCAAGAATATGTGGTTAAAAACGGACTATATACTGCAAAGATCTCAAACAAAAATGGTGGGTCTTTCTCTTCGTTTGTATTTGAAAACTTTTTAAAATATGATTCATCCCTTGTTAATATAATTGATCGTCTTAATAAAAATAATTTACTTATAAAGTTTGTTTCGTTAGACGGCGACAACGTCTCTCTCAATAATAATTGGGATATTGTCGGGTCTTATTCCAACATAGATGCTGGTGGTAAACAAAAATCAATCACATTTAAAACAATTTATAATAATTATGTTATCAAAAAGCGTTTCACATTCTATCCTAACACCTATAAAATAGGGTTGGAGGTCTTTTTTGATCAACCAGATCGTTTTATCTCTCGTTCACAATATAAGCTAATTTGGAATGGTGGTCTTGCACCAACAGAAAAAAACCTGAAAGATGATTATACCCATTTTCAGGGATATGCTTATTTGGGGGATGAGCTTTTAGACCCGTCAGCAAAATCTGGACAAACATCCGAAGAAAAACAAACCGGCAATACAAACTGGACGGCAACAAAAACAAAATATTTTATATCTGCTATTATTCCTGAAGATGCGGGTGTTGGTGCTGTTGTGCGAGGATCTGTCGACGAAAACCGCCCGTTATTTACCACAGAGTTAAGACAAACCACATTTAATAGTGGTCGTTTTGATTTATACCTTGGTCCCTTAGAATACAATCGGATTCGAGCTTTGGGTATAGACCTCGAAAAAACAATGAACCTTGGTTGGGCGATAATTCGACCGCTTGGCCGGTTGGTAACCTGGTCTCTATCAAAAATGTACAACATGATTCCCAACTATGGGGTGGTGATAATTATTTTCGCAATTTTAGTCAAAATTATACTCAACCCTCTTACAAAAAAAAGTTTTCAGTCTAATCGTCGTATGCAGGATGTTCAACCGAAAATCAAAAAGCTTAAAGAAAAATATAAAAATGATTCTCAAAAATTCAGCCGCGCCCAAATGGAGTTGTTTAAACAAGAGGGCGTTAACCCCATGGGTGGGTGCCTGCCTATGTTGCTTCAAATGCCTATTCTTATTGCATTCTTTTCTGTTTTTCGATCAACCATTGAATTTCGTGGGGCACCTTTTTTCGGCTGGATAACCGATTTAAGCGCGCCTGATACCCTCATGACCATCGCTGGATTTCCCATAAACATATTGCCGTTTTTTATGGGAATTACGATGTTTTTACAACAAAAGCTTATGGCTTCTCCTTCATCCGGGACACAACAAAAGGTGAGCATGTACGCCATGAATGTCTTTTTTCTGTTTCTATTTTACTCTTTTCCGTCGGGTTTGAATCTCTATTATTCCGTTTTTAATCTTCTTTCTATTGTCCAACAAAAATATCTCACACCAGCTCCCGCCCCTGTTAAAAAACAATCGGTAGCGACAAAACCTCAAAAGAAAAAATGACCTTTGGGGACACGATTGTTGCCCCTACAACCCCTTACGGGCATAGTAGTGTCGCCATTATCCGCATAAGCGGTTCTGACGCCGCCAAACTTCTATCAAAACTGTCGGGGGGTCGTAACTTTTCTAATCGACGCGCAACTCTTTCTTCGTTGAAAGATCTGGATGGAAATTTAATTGATCGTTGTTTGGTAACTGTTTTTCTCGGACCCGGATCCTATACCGGCGAAGATGTTGTTGAAATATATTCTCATGGCAACCCGTCTATCGTGGAGGCCTTTGTAAATACGATTTGCGACTTAGGGGGCCGTCTTGCTGAGCCAGGAGAATTTACACGAAGATCCTTTTTGAACGGAAAAATTGATTTGGTACAAGCGGAGGCTGTGGCGGCTCTTGTTCGCTCAAAGTCGATTGAAGCTTCCCGAAGTCAGCAAAAAGTCCTGGGGGGTTCTTTGTCAAAAATCTTGGCTGCGCTTCAATCTAATCTTTCGGCATTGCTTTCGCGAATAGAGCACCAGCTAGACATTTCCGAAGAAGCAATCTCTTTGTCTGAAAAAAAAAGTCTTTCAAATCTATTGGTTAAGATCATGTCCACCGTCAATCACCTTAAAAGCACTTTTTCTCTTGGGAGACTATTAAATCGTGGCGCCACTGTTGTTATTGTTGGAGAAACAAATGTTGGCAAATCCACTCTTTTAAATTGTCTTGCTGGGTTAGACCGCGCCATTGTAAGTCATATTCCCGGGACCACAAGAGACTCCATTGAGGTTGAGCTTTTATTGGGTGGGGTTCCGGTTCTTTTTATTGACACGGCTGGCTTGCGCGCCACTCAAGATGTGATTGAGGAGGAGGGGGTTCGCCGGACATATCGCCACATTAAAGGGGCCGATCTGATTGTTTCTCTCACAGATAATCCAGATAAAAAACACTTCACCCAAACAGGCAAATCTATAATAAGCGTTTTAAACAAAAAAGACTTGCGTAAGAAAAAAATAAACGATAAATCTATTATACATATCTCTGCTAAAACAAACACCGGCATTGAAGCCTTAAAAAACCGAATAGTGGCCGAGCTCGGAATTAATAAGATTTCCACAGAGGACACCTATTTATCCACAAACAGGCAATATCGAGCGATTGATAGTTGCGGCTCTGCCTTATCCCGGGCAAAAACATTTTTTGACTCAAATGTTTTAGATGTGGAGTTATTGTCTTTCGAAATTCGCGCTTCTTTAGACGCTATTGATACTCTTCTAGGAAAAACATCTCCAGATGATATATTAAACCGTGTTTTTGCTACAATGTGCGTGGGAAAATAGTTTCACGTGAAACGATTGCAAAATAAATTTGATATTATTGTTGTTGGGGCGGGCCACGCCGGCGTTGAGGCTGCGTTAATTGCCGCGAGGCTTGGGAAAAAGGTTTGTCTCGTTACGCTTGATCTCTTTGCGGTTGGTCGAATGTCCTGCAATCCCGCCATTGGCGGGTTGGCCAAGGGTCAAATCGTACGTGAAATTGATGTTCTTGGTGGTATAATGGGCTTGGCCACAGATAAAAGCGGGGTTCAGTTTAAAATACTAAATAGATCAAAAGGTAAATCTGTCTGGTCCCCCAGGGCGCAAGTAGACAAACGACTCTACGAAAAAATTGTTTATTCATATATACAAAAAGAAAAAAATATTCATCTGTTTGAGGGTGAGGTTGTTGATGTGCTTATACAAAACAACGCGGTTGGGGGTATTGTGCTGCGGGGGGGTCATCGCATCTGCTCTCTTGCGGTAATAATAACATGTGGAACCTTTTTGGGTGGCCTTATTCATGTTGGTCAGAAAAAAATTCGTGCGGGGCGAATGGGAGAAAATAACGCAGAGGGTATCACAGAAGCCCTTGTTTCTCGCGGCTTTGTTGCGGGTCGGCTAAAAACCGGAACACCCCCGAGGCTTGATAAAAACTCTATTAACTGGGCTAAAACAACTCCTGTTTTCGGGGACGAAACGCCCGCTCCGTTTTCTTATCAAACGATGTTGTTTGATCCACCAAACATTCCGTGCCATACCATAAAAACAAACGTTGTGTGTAAAAATATAATTGCCGAAAATTTATCGAAAAGCCCCATGTTTTCCGGGGATGTTGGCGGTGTTGGGCCGCGATATTGTCCGTCTATTGAAGATAAGGTTAATCGTTTTTCACACCACGACGAACATACGCTTTTTTTAGAACCGGAGTGGATTAACTCAAATCAAATATATCTGAACGGGTTTTCAACAAGCCTGCCGGAGTCTGTTCAGCTGAGGGCACTGCGGGCTGTACCTGCCCTTGAGTCCGTTCGGTTCTTTAGGCCCGGCTATGCAATAGAATATGATTTTTTCTCACCCTCTCAGCTAAAAGCGTCCCTTGAGACAAAAGATATTTCTGGTTTGTTTTTTGCCGGTCAAATAAACGGCACTTCTGGGTATGAAGAGGCGGCAGCCCAAGGTCTTGTTGCTGGTATTAACGCCACACAGTATGTTCGTAATGATTCCCCAATCATCTTATCTCGAGACGAAGCTTACATTGGAGTGCTTATTGATGATTTAATTACAAAGGATACGCTTGAACCATATCGAATGTTTACGTCGCGCGCCGAATATCGAATTCTGCTTCGGTTTTCAAATGCACATACGCGTCTTATAAAAAAATCTGAAAAGTTTTCCTTGCTGGACCACCGGGGGCTAAACAAAATTAGGAAAATCCAATGCGGGCTTAATGCGATTGTTGCCTCTTTAGATTCGACCGTATCCCCCATCGAAATAAACGAAACACTGGTTCGGCTAAAAGAAACACCTATTAAACAAAAAACACCGGCAACCACTCTTCTTCGGCGACCTTCTCTGGAAATCCGTGACCTTCCTAAGTCTATTTTTTCTAAAGGGGCTGGCACAAGCATACCGCCCCCCTTTGTCTATGAAAGCTATATAGAGGCAGAGGCTATAATTAAATATGAAGGGTATATTAAAAGACAAAACAAACAGGTGCGCCGGATGAAAAAACAGGAGAACGTTTTAATTCCAAGCCTCTTTAATTATAACGCTATAACCGGGCTTTCTTTAGAAGCAAAAGAAAAATTTAGCCGGGTCAGGCCACAAACGCTTGGACAGGCACAGAGAATTTCTGGCATTACACCGGCCGATGTTTCTGTTTTATCTATAATGCTGGTTACATAAATATTGTTTCACGTGAAACTGGTTTCTGGTTTTGTTATCAAATTTATTTAAAACCGTTTCTTTATCGTCACCCTTTTGTGCAATAAAAGCGCACGTTAAAGACACTGAGGGCTTTACTCTAAATTTAAATAATCCGTCTGCGCGGGCGCTTTTTCTATCAGTTCTTTTTCAAGAAATGTCCAAGCCAATGGCTGTTGTTTGTGAAAACAGCACAAGCGCGGATGCTTTCTTTTCTGATTTTTTGAGTTTGCTTGGGGGCGATGTTTTTAATTTTCCTGATTATAGAAAAGACCTTGCATCTGTCCCCGGTTTTGTCTCTAATAATCGTGTTCATTTTTCTCGTTCTTTAAATGCCCTCTACTCTAGGCGTTGTGGTGTTTTTATATCCTCTTTAGATGCCTTAAGGTGTCCTACTTTTTCTCAAGAAATGCGCGGCGAACACACCCTTGTGTTTAAGCCTGGTGTTGTGATTGATCGGAATAATGTTTTGAAAAAGTTGATACTTTGGAAATACGAGGAGGTTGATCATTCGTGTTCTCCGAACACGTTTGCAGTTCGGGGTGGCGTTTTGGATGTTTTTCCCTTATATGCACAAGAACCGGTTCGAATCGAATTTTTTGGAAATAAAATTGATTCAATTCGAGTCTATAGCCCTACAACTCAATTGTCTTCTAAAAAGCTCATAGAGTTTAGCCTCCTCCCGCCTGTGGTTGGTGGGGGAGATTCTCAACCAACACTTTTAGATTCGTTGATGTTCGTTTGTGGTGTTGTATTATACATAACCGAGGGTTCTGTTTCTTTTTTATCTGGTGAAAACAAAATAGATGTTTTTGCTGAATCTCTCTCTATCGAAAAATTTTCTTCCTCGGTTCAACAAAAAATGGTTGGCCGCATAATTGACCTTTTTCCGGCTGGATCTGTTTATCTGTTTAATCCCTTTGGTGGGGTGTTTCCTCGGAGTTCTGAGATGCGCGAGATTAATGCTGGCCTTCGCCTTGGATTCTCTTTGCCTTCTGTGGGGGTGGCCTGTTTTAATTTGCCGCGTAAAAATAACAACCGTAGAAATATCTTCGATGTTCTTGGTTCAAAAAAACACCACGAGAGAATATCTTCTTTGACTGACCTCGCCTGGGGGGATTATCTTGTTCATATAGACTATGGAGTTGGTATTTATCGCGGATTAAAGGTCGTGGGGGGCGGTGGAGCTCAAGAAGAAAATATAAAAATCGAATATGCTGGGGGTGACTTGGTGTATGTGCCTATAAACAGGTTCGGCCGAGTTCATAAGTATATAGGTGGGGGTAGTCTTTCTCCAAAAATTGCACGGCTTGGTTCCGTTTCTTGGGAAAAGCAAAAGGCCCTGACAAAGAAAAGTGCCGCGGATGTTGTTGACCATCTTGTGGCTTTATACCAAGCCCGGTCAAAACCCCGGGGTTTTCTCTATGTTAAAAACGACAACTTAATGCAAAAACTTGAGGACAGTTTTCCCTTTCAAGAAACCGAAGACCAGCTGAGCGCTATAAAAGATATTAATGATGATTTAGATCGAAATACCCCGATGGACAGGCTGGTTTATGGTGATGTGGGGTTTGGCAAGACCGAGGTTGCTCTCCGCGCAGCAATGCGCGCCATTCTTTCTGGAAAAAGTGTCTTTTTTCTCTCTCCGACAACCGTGCTTTCAGATCAGCACTATATTACCTGCCAAAACCGATTGGGTGCGCTTGGTGTTACTGTTGAGCTTCTTTCGCGCTTTCGGACAAAAAAGGAACAATTCTTAATTTTAGAAAGACTTCACAATAAAAAGATTGATGTTTTGGTTGGGACTCATCGAATCTTAAACGACGATGTTTCTACAGAAAACCTAGGGCTTTTGGTTGTTGACGAAGAACACCGTTTTGGTGTGAGACATAAAGAACACATTCGGCGACTAAAAAACCGTGTGGACGTTTTAACGTTGACCGCAACGCCAATTCCAAGAACGTTACAACAATCTTTGGTGGGAATTCGAGACACTTCCAAAATTGAAACGCCGCCTCAAGAGCGGCTCCCAATTAAAACTTTGGTTGTACCTTTTAATTGGCCATATATAAAAAAAGCTATTCAAAAAGAGATGGATCGCGATGGACAAGTTTATTTTTTACATAACGACATTAAAAGTCTTTCTTTTATATATAAAAAAATTGCCTCCTTTTTTCCTGAGGCGCGCGTTGAGATTGGTCATGGTCAAATGTCCAGCCGACAACTTGAAAAAACCATTTTATCTTTTTTTCGTGGTGATGTTGATATCTTAATCTGTACAACGATAATTGAGTCGGGGTTGGATGTCCCAAACGCAAATACAATTATTATCAACAACGCACACACACTTGGGTTGTCACAGTTATATCAAATCCGCGGGCGCGTTGGGCGTGGAAAAAAACAGGCCTTTTGTCATTTGTGTGTCCCGCTTGATTCCCAACTTCTTCCGGGGGCCTATCAAAGATTAAAGGCAATTGAATATTATTCTGATCTTGGGTCTGGATATCAAATTGCCATGAAAGATATGGAAATCCGCGGGGCAGGAAATTTATTTGGTTATGAGCAAAGCGGCCAAATTTCTACAGTGGGGTTTGAGCTCTACAATAAAATACTCAACCAGGCCCTTGTTGAAAAAAGAGGGGGGCGTGTTGTTGTAAAAAAAGAAAAGCTCTCTGTTGTTTGTTCTGGGAGTGCGCAGATATGTCTTGATTATATGCCCCTTGTTCAAGACAGGTTATATTTTTATCAAAAAATATCTGAAGCAATAACTGTAGGCGACGTCGATGTTGTTTATAATGAATTGGTGGACCGCTTTGGCAAAATTACAGCTGAAACGAACAATCTTTTTAAAATAACTTATATTCAGTGTTCGCTTTACCCCTATCCTTTTTCAAGGTGTAAAATAATGACTTCTGAGTTTTCTCTTGTCTTAAATGCTGTGCCTGGCGGGGTGGGTCCGCAAGGGTTTTTTGTTTTACTACAAAAAACCTTTAATAACTGTGGTCGTCCGTTTAAGCTTAAAGAGGGGCCGGCGGGGTCATTAATTCTTTCTTTCAAAACAGAGTCGCTTAAAGATTCTTTTTCTTTTTCTGATAAATTTGTAGAATTGTTTTCTCAACTTGCTGGTGAGTAATTTCTCTTGGGCGTTTACATAGAAATTGGAACTAATGCTCTAAAAAAAGATAAAACCGTTACCCAAAAACAGGGTGTTATCTTTTTTCATTGATATGCACACCACAGGACCACGAATGAATTACAAAAAAACGTTATTGTTACTGTTTTTTTCTATCCTTTTGCCGCAACAGGGGGAAGCAAACACAACAAGCGATGAGCCTCTTACAGATAATGAATTAAACCATCGGCCGGCAATTGATGGAATTGCTGCAATTGTTGGTGACAAAACAATCTTAAAAAGTGATATAAATCAGGCGCTCTCGATGGCCATTTTTCAACGTCAACTTAACCCAAACAAAGATGCAGATGAAATACTTCGCCTCAAAAAAGAAATCACACGATCTGTCGTTGATCGTAAGGTTATTTTGGTTATGGCGGAACTTGATTCTATTGTTGTCCAGGACAAAGAGGTTGATCGAACCCTAGAAGAACAAATTAACAATATCATCGCACAGGCCGGCGGTGAAGACGCTGCTGAAAAAGCCATTGGGCAACCCCTGCGGGTTTTTCGCAGAGAATATTGGTATGATATTAAAGATATGCTGGTTGCACAAAAATATCAACAGGGTCTTATCGGTAAAATCTCTGTAAACAAAAAAGAGGTTACTTCCTTTTTTGAATCCTACCGCGATAGCATTGCCCCATTTCCAACGACTGTAAAATTGCGACACCTCCTTATAAAAATTGAGCCGGGTGCAGAACAAATTAACAAAACGATTTCTTTACTTAAGAGCCTAAGGGAGAAAATATTAGATGGAGAAACAACTTTTGAATCTGTCGCGACTCAATATTCTCAAGATCCAGGCTCTAAAAACAGTGGTGGTTCTCTTGGTTTTGTCCGTCGCGGCAATCTTGTTACTGAGTTTGAATCTGTCGCCTTTACGCTTAAGCCTGGAGAAATAAGTCTCCCGGTAAAAACAGAATTTGGTTATCACATTATAGAAACACAGGAAATTGTTGGAGAAAAAATAAAAGTTCGACACATTTTACTTAGTCCACCGCTCACAGATGACGATGAATCCATAGCATACAGTCGGGCG
Organism: Fidelibacterota bacterium; assembly: GCA_014382015.1. Taxonomy (GTDB): domain Bacteria; phylum Fidelibacterota; class Marinisomatia; order Marinisomatales; family TCS55; genus TCS55. The sequence continues at coordinate 24,481 of JACNKN010000029.1, forward strand.
CTTTCTCTTAAAGACTCTTCTAAAACAATTGCGGATTTTATATCCACAATTAAAAAGCACTCGATGGACGACCAAACAAAAGAGAACGGTGGAAACCTCGGCTGGGTTGATCCTGGCAATTATCCAATACCAGAGTTTGGGCTCGTGCTTGGCCAAATTAGTCAAAACGAATGTGAGGGGCCTATACAATCTGAGTTTGGCTATCACTTACTTTGGGTTGAGGCGACTAAACTCGGCGGGCCGGCTGACCTGTTAAAACACTGGAATGAAATAGAATTGCTTGCGCTAAATAAAAAAAGGTCCGAATGGTTTGGGGGTTGGGTTGCCGATGCTAGAAAAAATTTCTATATAAACATCCTTGACTGAGAGTTTTTCCACAGTTTCAACATCCTTTTTCCACATACAAAAAGACCGGGGGCTTTCTTTTGTTGTTAGGCCTTTTATGTGGAAAACTTTATAGTTTTCCACTGTTATCTCGCTGTTTTCCACATAAAGTATTGGTTAAGGTTTCTCAAAAAAATCTCTTTATTTTTTAAGCTGTTTGAGTTGGTTTTCTTTTTTCCGTTTTTATCCACACTATTATAATTAATCTCTTTATATTTTAAACTCCTTTTTAAATACAAAATACACAATTATAGACGGAAAATTGCTTGTTAAAACACGCTAATTTCATTAATGTCGTTCGACTTTTAAAGGCATAAACTTTTGATTAAAACCATATAGCTTATTTGGAAATAAACATGAAAATTTCAACATCAAAAACAGAACTCCAGTCAGCACTACAAAAACTATCTAAGGCTACACCAACCCGATCCACCCTGCCCATTTTAAGCAATGTTCTTTTTACCGTTCAAGAGGGCGGAACAGTTCTAAGAACCACAGATTTAGAAATTACAATTATAGTAAACCTTCCCACCAGCGTTGAATTACCAGGGAGCGTTGCCATCCCGATTCAGACGTTATTGGATATAACAAATGAACTTTCTGACGATACGAGGATTACGCTTACTTCAGACGAAAACAACAAGATAGAAATGGTTACAGAGGTGGGCTCATATGATATCATGGGAAAACCAGCCGAAGAGTTCCCCGCAATTCCAGAAGTTGACAATAGAAAAGCTACCGGAGTATCTGCAAGAGCACTTAAAGATTTAATATCGAAAACATCTTTTGCGGTAAGCCGGGACGAGCTCAAGCCGGCACTAACAGGCGTTCTTTTTCGTTTTGGTAAAAACGAGCTGACAGCAGTTGCCACCGATGGACATCGGCTCGTGAGATATACAAGAAATGATTACACAACAGATGAATTTTCTGGTGATGTAATTGTTCCGAGAAAATTCTTAAGCCTCCTTTTGGGTGTATTAAGCGGTGAGGATTCAATCAAAATGTGGATGGGGGAGAACCACATGACAACATCCATAGGAGAGGATACGTATTTTACCCGGATAATAGATGAAAGATTCCCAGACTTTGAAAGCGTTATACCCAAAGACAACGACAAAGAATTTTCAGCAAGTCAGGGTGAATTATTATCAGCCGTTCGGCGTGTATCTATTTTCTCTAATAAATCAACGCACCAAATTGCACTTAGGCTAAATAAAGAGAAGTCTCAAATAACAACAGAAGACCCGGAAAAATCATCAAAAGCGCAGGAAAAAATTTCAGGAGAATTTGACGGAGAGGATTTGGTGATCGGATATAATGCATTATATTTAAAAGACATATTATCACACGTAGACAACGAAAAAGTAATTATTAAACTTAAGACGCCAATAAGCGCAGCGCTTTTTTATCCAGGGGTCCAAAAAGAAAACGCAAACCTGACAATGCTTCTAATGCCAATTCGTTTAAACGATTAGGTTTTGGCATTCTTAATTAATAAAGAAGCAACATACACCAAATTCATTTTGTGGAAATTTATTGGCAATGCCAATCGATAGAATTCATATGGTATCATTTAGAAACCACGAAAGTTTAGACATGGAGTTTAGCCCGGGAATTAATGTTATTTGGGGTGAAAATGGATCGGGGAAAACGGCTGTATTAGAAGCAATTCACCTTTTATCAATAGGTAACAGTTTCCGCACAAACAAAACAATTGAAATAATAAAATACAAAGAAGAAGCCTTCCGGGTAGAGGGCGTTTTTTTATCAAAAACAAAAACAGACAAAATATTGTTTTCACAGGGAAAAGACCATCGCCGAAAAATAAAAATAAACGGAAACAGCGCCGGAATAAAAGAACTTGTGGGACAAAATCCAGTTATAATACTATCACCAGAGGAACAGCGCATAACAAAGGGCGCCCCAAAAGACCGGCGCAAGTACTTTGACCAACTATATTCTACGGTATCAAAAACATATTTCGAAAATTTATCGACATATGTTACAACCCTCAAACAAAGAAACGCCCTTCTAAAAGAAAAACAAAGTAAGTTAAATTTTGATGTTTGGGACGAATCTCTTTCCGAATTCGGTGCCCGGGTTTGGGAAGAAAAACGGAAATTAAGCCAGCAATTTAAAGAACATTTATCTGCCGTCTCAACCTCCTACGGCGATGGATCAATTGTTGTAGCAATGGTGGGCGGAAACATAAAGACAAACAAAAGCGAAATGATAGGACTGCTACAAGAAGCGCGGATAAAGGATGTCGTTACCACCCAGACTTCTGTTGGGCCACACAGGGATAAAATAAATTTTCTGTTTAATGATAAAAAACTGAGGAACTTCGGCTCCCAGGGAGAACATAAAATTGCACTTGTACTCATAAAGCTTGCTGAATATATTTTTATTAAAGAAAAAACAGGAAAAGGACCCACGCTTCTTTTGGACGATCTGTTTGCAAAGTTAGACCTAAACAGAAGTGACGCCGTGTTTGAGCTTTTAAAGAAAAAGACCCAAACAATTATAACAAATACAGATTTATTCAAGATAGAAAACCACGGTATAAAACTTGATGGCACCAACAATAAAAGTTTTCACCTGGCAAGGTAGTGGAAAAACTAAAAGGAGCAATTAGTGCGTTCCTAAAAAACGCAGGATTAGAAAAGGGTGTAAAACAGAACAACGCGATTTTGATTTGGGAAAATGTTGTTGGAAAAAAAATAGCCGAAAACACGAACCCGGAAAAAGTGGAGCACGGGGTTCTAACCATAAAAACAGAAAATGCATCTTGGCGACAAGAGCTTTTATTTAAAAAGGGCGAAATAATCATAAAACTAAACAAAGAACTTGGACAAAAAACAATAAAGGAAATAAAATTTATATGATGGAACAACAGGCCAAAACAAGCTATAGCGCAGAAAACATCAAAGTATTAGAGGGGCTTGAGGCGGTACGTAAAAGACCCGCCATGTATATTGGAGACGTAGGGAGACGCGGACTCCACCACCTTGTTTATGAGGTTGTGGACAACTCGATTGACGAAGCCATGGCTGGATATTGCGATAAAATCATCGTTGTTTTTAATCCTGACGGCTCTGTAAGTGTCCAAGATAACGGCAGGGGAATTCCCGTAGATATTCATAAAGAAGAAAACAAGCCCGCCGTTGAAGTTGTTATGACCGTTCTTCACGCCGGTGGAAAATTTGACAAAGGATCTTATAAGGTGTCGGGCGGTCTCCACGGCGTGGGGGTTTCGGTTGTAAACGCGCTTTCTGAGTGGTTGTGGGTAGCGGTAAAGCGGGATGGAAACATCTACCGCCAAGAATATAAAAGAGGAGACACGCAAAATAAATTAAAAATAACAGGTAGTGCAAAAAAAACGGGGACAACAGTTTGTTTTTATCCAGACAGCACTATTTTTAAAACAATCGATTTTGAATATAGCATTATTGCGGAGCGCCTTCGGGAGCTTGCCTATTTAAACAGCGGATTGGAAATTGTGTTAAAAGACGAACGGACAAAAGATGGAGAAACAGATTCATTCAAGTTTAAAGGAGGACTGAGCGATTTTGTTAAATATTTAGACGAACACAACAACCCTCTTCATAATAAAGTTATTACAGTAAACAAAGAAGACGGGGAGGTTCCGGTTGAGGTAGCCATGCGCTATGGGAACACTTATAATGATAATATATTGACCTTTGTTAACAACATTAATACGATTGAAGGTGGCACTCACCTGTCGGGATTTCGCTCGGCATTAACACGCGCCATGAATAACCACGCCTCGAAGAACAACCTGATCAAGGCAAAGAAAAATGAAAAAATCACTCTTTCCGGTGAAGATTTTCGCGAAGGGCTTACTGCTATTATCAGCATTAAGGTTGCAGAACCACAATTTGAAGGACAAACCAAAACCAAACTGGGAAATGGTGATGTAAAAGGCATTGTGGATACGGCTGTATATGAGGGGATTTTAGATTTTTTGGAGCAAAATCCATCTGTTGGTCGCCGTGTTATTGAAAAAGCACTCCTGGCAGCGCGGAGCAGAAGCGCTGCCCGAAAAGCAAGGGAACTGATTCGCCGCAAAAGCGCATTGGGCGGCTCTTCTCTTCCGGGAAAACTGGCGGATTGTTCAAACCGGGATCCTGTTTTCTGTGAACTTTACCTTGTTGAGGGAGATTCTGCGGGAGGATCTGCAAAGCAAGGCCGAGACAGAAGAACCCAGGCAATTCTTCCCCTGCGCGGTAAAGTAATTAATTCAGAAAAAGCGCGAATCGACAAAGTTCTTTCTAACAATGAAGTTCAATCAATGATAACCGCGCTGGGTGCAGGGTTTGGTGGGTCAGAAGATGAGATGGGCGAAAAAGCCGCAGGAGACCTGGATATTGAAAAGCTAAGGTACCATAAGATCATAATAATGACAGATGCGGATGTGGATGGCTCCCACATACGAACACTTTTGTTAACTTTTTTCTATCGCAAAATGAAGGAAATTATTGATGGAGGTTATTTATACCTTGCCCTTCCGCCGTTATATCGTATTTCTCAGGGTAAAAAAGAATCATATGCTTACGACGATAACGAGCGAGACCTATTAATAGAAAGAATGAAAAAGGATAATAAAAACACGAAAGTATCTATCCAGCGCTATAAAGGATTGGGTGAAATGAACCCAGGACAACTTTGGGAAACAACAATGGACCCAGAGCGGAGAACGCTGATGCAGGTAACGGTAGAAAGCGCCGGAGAGGCGGCAGAAACATTTCAAAACCTTATGGGAAGCGATGTGGAATCCCGCCGGACGTTTATCGAAAAAAATGCAAAATTTGTTGCCAATCTCGACATATAAAACAGTAGGAAATATTTATGGTTGATTTTAACAGAGACAATATTCTTCCACGCGACATTGTGGATGAAATGAAGGAGAGCTATCTTAACTATTCAATGTCAGTTATCGTATCCAGAGCACTACCAGACGTGCGGGACGGATTGAAGCCGGTTCATCGCCGCATCCTTTTTGGCATGAGCGAGTTGGGTTCGAGCTGGAACCGCCCATACAAAAAATCTGCACGTATTGTGGGTGATGTGTTGGGAAAATATCACCCTCACGGCGACAGCTCTGTCTATGACGCGCTAGTTCGAATGGCCCAGGCTTTTTCAATGCGATATGAGCTGGTGGATGGACAGGGAAATTTCGGCTCAATTGATGGCGACAACGCAGCGGCGATGCGCTATACCGAATCTAGAATGACTAAAATATCAAACGAAATGTTGAAAGACCTAGACAAAGACACTGTGGATTGGGGGGTTAATTTCGACGAAACACTGAAAGAACCAACGGTCTTGCCCTCGGCCGTCCCCACTTTGTTGGTAAACGGGTCTGAAGGAATCGCCGTTGGGATGGCTACGAAGATTCCTCCCCACAATCTAACAGAAATTGTAAACGGCTTAATTGCTCTAATTGATAATAAAGAGATTTCAACAGAAGAAATAATGACCCACATAAAAGGACCAGACTTTCCAACAGCTGGGTTAATTATGGGAATGGACGGCCTCAAGAGCGCGTATGAAACAGGGCGCGGTAAAATTAAAATGCGCGCAAGGGCCCACATAGAAACAAACAAATCCGGGAGAAACAGCATTATAATAACGGAAGTGGCCTATCAAACAAACAAGGCAAACTTAGTTGAAAAAATTGCAGACTTGGTTCGAGATAAAAAAGTGGTTGGAATTACAGATCTTCGAGACGAATCAGACAAAGACGGTATTCGCGTGGCAATAGAAACAAAGAGAGATGCTGTCCCAGAAGTAATATTGAACCAACTATACAAACACACACAACTTCAAGACACCTTTGGCATTATTTTACTGGCGCTTGTGGGTGGCGTACCCAAGATTATGCCACTAAAAACTATTTTGAATCATTTTATTAACTTTCGACATGAAGTTGTTGTTCGGCGCACCCAGTTTGAACTAAAAGAAGCAGAAGCTCGGGCACATATTCTTGAGGGTTTAAAAACAGCGCTTGACAATATTGACGAAGTCATTAAAGTTATTCGCGGTAGCAAAAACCCAATACAAGCCAAAGAAGGGCTGATGAATAACTTTAATTTGTCTGAAGTACAAGCCCAGGCGATTCTGGAGATGAGGCTTCAAAAACTGACAGGGCTTGAGGTGGACAAAGTTGTGGAGGAATATAAAGAATTAATAAAAGTTATCTCACACTTAAAAGGAATTCTTGAAAGCAAATCACAGCGAATGGACATCATTAAAAATGAGTTGTCAGAAGTGCGTGACCTATATGGCGATGAGCGAAGAACAGAAATTGTTCCAGTTGATATGGACTTTTCGATGGAAGACATGATCGCAGAAGAAGAAGTTGTTTTAACCATTACGCACCAAGGCTATATCAAACGGACGGCCCTAAATACGTATCGCACGCAAAGACGCGGCGGCCGCGGCATTCAGGGAGCCATGAGCAAAGATGAAGACTTTGTAGAACACCTATTTATTGCAAACACACACAACTATATGCTCTTTTTTACGGACAAGGGAAAGTGTTATTGGCTGAAGGTTTATGATATTCCACAAGGCGGCCGCGCAACCCGGGGCCGAGCGGTGGTGAACTTAATAGGCTGTGAGCCGGGCGAAAAAGTTAAAGCTTTTGTTAGTGTAAAAGATTTTGACGATGAACACTATATTGTTATGGCAACCAAAAATGGCATTGTAAAAAAGACCGTTTTATCTGCCTATGGCAACCCGAGAAAAGGCGGCATTTACGCCATCGAAATTCGGGAGGGTGACGAACTTATTGAAGCAAGAATTACCAACGGTGAGTACGACATTTTATTGGGAACACACGAAGGAAAATCAATTCGATTCTCCGAAAGCAACATTCGCCCAAGCGGCAGAAAAACCATGGGTGTAAAAGGCATCACCCTTGGGTCAAGCAAAGATCGTGTGGTGGGAATGCTTGTGGTGCGTCGCGAGGGCACCATTTTAGTTGCAACAGAAAAAGGTATGGGAAAAAGAACAGATGTTATTCAATACCGAACCCAAACCCGGGGTGGGAAGGGTGTTATGACAATGCGGTGTACAGATAAAACCGGAAAAATGGTGAAAATAATGGAGGTTGTTGACTCAGATGATTTGATTGTCATAACAAACTCTGGTGTATTAATGCGGCAACCGGTTTCAGCGATTCGAACCATTGGTCGTGTTACGCAGGGCGTGAGGCTAGTGAAATTAGACGATGGCGCAAGCATTTCGTCTATCACACGCGTTATTAGTGAAGACATGAATGCGGAAAAAGAATCAGAAGACAACCAACTTTCTATTGACGATATTGACCCCAAAGATAAGGGCGCATGAATCTAAAAAACACGATAGAAAACATTCAAAATGATATTAAATCAGCACAAAAACGGGGTGGCTTTAACCACCCCGTTCAATTTATAGCGGTTACAAAAACACACCCATTTTCTCTCATTAAAAAATGCCACAACGCAGGTATAGAGGCCATTGGGGAAAACCGAATTCAAGAAGCAATACAAAAATTTGAATCATTTGATTTTATGCCCGGATTAACCAAAAGATTTATTGGACACTTGCAATCTAACAAAGTAAACAAATGCCTAGACATGTTTGATACAATAGACTCGGTTGATTCTTTAAAGTTGGCAAAAAAAATCAGTTTTAGAGCAAAAACACTTAAAAGAAACGTTTCCGTCTTGTTGGAAATAAACACGAGCGGCGAACCACAAAAACAGGGATTTAAACATAACCAGAAAAGTGAAATGCTTTTGTGTTTAAGAGAACCAAACATTCAAGTTACAGGGCTAATGACAATTGGGCCAAACACAACAAATAAAGACCAAATTAGGAAAGCCTTTGTTGCTCTAAGAAACACTCGAGACGCGCTTAACCAGGCGTTGGGGGAAGCAAAACTCACAGATCTTTCAATGGGCATGAGCGGAGATTATGAAATAGCGGCAGAAGAAGGCTCTACAATGGTCCGCATTGGTACCGCACTGTTTGGAAAAAGAGGAAACACTTAGCTTGGTCAACAAAAAATAAAAAGGAAACAATAAGATGAAAATTCAACTAATATTATTATGTACATTTGTTTTTGTAGCTTGTTCTACATCAAGCGCAAAGAAAGCAATTGCCTCAATTGAATCCAAGAACGGAAGCAGCGCTTCAGGTACAATTGTTTTTTCAGAAGAAAAAGGCGCAGTTAAAATAAAAGCAACCATCTCTGGGCTTGGGGAAGGCCCGGTTGCTATTCACCTTCACAGCGTTGGAGATTGTAGCTCTGATGATGGCAAATCAGCCGGCGGGCATTGGAACCCAACAAAGGAAGACCACGGAGAATGGGGAAAGGCGCCCTTTCACAGCGGAGACATTGGTAATATAAACGTTGATCCAAATGGAATTGGAAAGTTAACTCTTGTTGACCAACACGGTCGCTGGTCAATAGGCGGCACAACCGAAACCGACATAATAGGAAAAAGCATTATTATTCACGCGGGAATGGATGATATGGCCTCACAGCCGTCGGGTGCCGCAGGAATGAGAATTGGGTGTGCCGTTATTAAAAAAGCGACAGACTAGCCTTTTTTAGAAAGCGCAATCGCAACGCGAGCCCCAAGGTGTATGTTGTTTAGGGCAAGTGCAATATTAGTTTTTAGGCTTTTCCCGCCAGAAAGCCGATACATTTCACTCAGTAAAAATGGCGTAAGTTTTTTCCCGGTAATTCCGGTTTCTTTTGCACTATAAAGAGCCTTTTCGATGAAAGCAGAAACGACATCATAACTAAGCTCTTTTTCTTGGGGAACCGGGTTTGCTATTAGAAAGGCAGTTGACAGCCCAAGACCCCTGTGGATGTTAAATTGTTTTGCTATTTCTTGGGGCGAATCAACGCAAACTTCAATCCGAATACCGCTACTACGAGAATAAAAAGCGGGAAAAAAGTTTGTTTTATATCCCAAAACAGGAACAGAAAAGGATTCAAGATATTCAACGGTTTTAGGTAAGTCTAAAATTGCCTTCGCCCCACTGGACACAACGACAACGCTTGTCCGGCTCAATTCACGAATGTCTTGAGACACGTCCCCGGTTGATTTCCAGCCCCGGTGAACACCACCAATGCCACCAGTAGAAAACACATCAATTCCAGCAAACTTTGCCACGCGCATTGTGGCCGAAACAGTTGTAGCACCAGAAAGACCACGGGAGAGGACATGTGACAAATCTCTAACTGCAACCTTATGAATATTAGCGCCCCGAGCAAGATGATCTAATTGTTTACGGGTAATTCCAATGCAAATTTTACCCTCAATAATTGCAATTATGGCGGGAACAACGCCAAGCGACCGAACCAACTTTTCTGTCTCCTCGGCGAATGCGATGTTTTGGGGATATGGCATCCCGTGGGCGAAAATAGTTGACTCTAAAGCCAAGACAGGTTGACCGGCACCCAGAGCACTTTGAACCTCTGGGGTAAAAGAAAAAAGAAGTAAATTCATAACAAAATTTAATATAATAGTGTTCCTAATTTCGCGATCATTATTTCTCGAAATAATTAAAACTTAATTCAATAAAAAATTGAAGGTAATTAATAATTGAAAAGAAGAAAATTGCACTTAAAAAATGTCTCATAAAAGCAAAAAAGTTCACAACGATTTTAAGTTTATTCAATCGTCTGGTGGAATAGAAGAATATAAATTTAAACCAAATGGGTTGACTGTTTTGGTGTTGGAAGACCACTCTGCGCCGGTTGCCACACTTATGGTTACTTATCATGTTGGTTCGCGGAATGAAGCCATTGGTCATACGGGATCAACCCACCTGCTTGAGCACCTAATGTTTAAAGGTTCGCAAAATTTTAATAAAGAAAAAGGCAACGCCATTTGGAACGAACTTCAAAACATTGGTGCCCAAATAAACGCAACGACATGGAACGACAGAACCAACTACTTTGAAGTAGTGCCAAGCGAGCACCTGGAGCGGGCAATTGCCATTGAGGCAGATCGGATGCGATTTGCATTTCTTAGAGATGAGGACAGGCAACCAGAAATGACTGTGGTTCGCAACGAGTTTGAACGCGGTGAGAATAGCCCATTTGATGTTTTAGATAAAAACATTTGGGCCACAGCTTATCAGGCACACCCCTACCACCACTCTACCATCGGGTGGCGATCTGATATAGAAAATGTGCCGACCGAAAAACTTCAGGCTTTTTATAACACATACTATTGGCCAAACAACGCAACGGTTACGGTTATTGGTGATTTTGAAAAAGTCGAAGCAATGTCCTTGGTAAAAAAATATTTTGGGAAACATCCACACAGTAGCAAAAATATCCCTGAAATGTATACCGAAGAACCAAAACAGGAAGGGCCCAGAAGAATAGCAGTCAAAAGGGTGGGACAAACAGGTGTTGTTGGGGTGGGTCACAAAACACCAGAAGGATTACACAAAGACAGTTATACACTCCAATTATTGGGAAAAATACTTGCGGATGGAAAAACGAGCCGATTTAATAAAAACATCATTGATAAAGGCCTCGCAACATCCATATTAATGTACGATTTTCCATTTAGAGACAATGGAATGTTTATTTCATATATTTTTCTGACCCCAGGTACGCAACACCAAACAGTTGAAGATGTTGTATTAAAAGAATACGAAAACATTATTAATAATGGTGTAACAACAGAAGAACGCCGCCGTGCAGTCGCCCAAACAAGGGCGGGCGTTGCTTTCAGCAGGGACGGTTCATTCGCAGTTGCCAGCGCATTAAACGAAGCAATTGCAATTGGCGATTGGACTTATTATACAACATATATGGATCAGATTGAAAAAACATCTAATGAAGATATTAAACGTGTAGCAGAAAAATATTTAATCGAAGACAACAGCACAACCGGATGGTTTATTCCAAAAAATAATGAGGCGGCTCAAGATGCAGCTTAGCAAACAAGTTGTAGTTGGCTCCCCAACGGAGGGCATTACAACCTTGATAATGCCAACAACGGTTAAAGATGTTATCACCTTTGCAGGAAGCTTTTTGGGCGGTGCGCTGTACAGCCCAAAAACCAATCGGAAAATTGCACCGATCACAGCCGCCATGCTGGATAAAGGTACCCAGTTAAAAAGCAAATACGAGATAAGCAACCTTTTAGAGGACGTGGGAGCTGAAGTTAACTTTTCAGCCACACAACACCACGTTCAATTCACGGGCTTTTGTTTAAAAGAAAATCTGACAATTGTTATTCAACTTTTAGGAGAACAACTTCGGTCACCTGCCTTTTCATCAAAAGAATTGGCAACGTTAAAAACAAGAACAATTGGGATGCTCGATCAGTCAAAAGAGGACACAAAGAAACAGGCGCTCATTGGGTTTTTAAGAAATTTATATCCAGAATACCACCCGAATTATCGCACAACAATAGAAGAAGCAATTAAACAAACAAAAAAAGTCAGTAAAAAAGAAATAAAATCTTTTCACGAAAAACATTACGGATTAAGTCAATTTAATTTCGCCGCTGTTGGAGATGTAAACCCAACATTAATGAATGATCTTTTGGAAGATCAGTTTAATGGATGGGAAAATAAAAACATAACAACAAAAAATTTGATTCTGCGCGCACACCCCTCAAAAGAAATGGAACAGGAAATTCATATCGCCGATAAAACAAGCCTGGATATGTATCTTGGCCAACCGATAGGAATTGACAGGGAACATGAAGATTATTATGCACTTATGATGGGTATATATATATTGGGAGGAAATTTTTCCGCGCGACTTATGCAAACGGTAAGAGACAATCAAGGACTCACATATGGAATTGGATCATCTCTAGCAGGAACCAGCTTTGGCAGCGATGGCTATTGGAGCACATGGGGAACCTTTGCCCCAAATCTATTGGAAACGGGGAAAAAAGCAACAACGGATCAAATTGAAAATTGGTATAAAAAGGGCGTTACTTCAGACGAACTTAAAGCAAAGAAAACAACCATGACGGGTTCATACCAAGTCGGAATGGATTCTACCGGTGGCATCGTAGCCCAACTTTTGTCAAATGCGGAAAGAGGAAGAAGCGTTGAACATTTAGACCAATATCCAGAAATTATAAAGGGCATTTCATTGGATCATGTTAATCGTGCAATCAAACAATATATAGACCCCAAAAAACTAACCCTTGTTACTGCAGGCTCATTTAATTAACAGGAAAATATGGACGTCATTCTCATTGCAGCGATTACACAAGATGGCTTCATTGCCCGTCATTCTCATGAAACGGTTCGCTGGTCTCGGGATCTTCATATATTCAAAAAACAGACACAGGGTTGGCCGGTTATTATGGGCTCACACACATTTGATTGTTTACAAAAAGAATTGGACAGTCGGGAAATATATATTGTTCACCGGGGCGATGAACCAGAAAAAATATTAGAAAAGTACAAAAAAGAAAAATGCTTTGTTGCTGGTGGCGGTAAAATAAATTCGCGCTTTTCACCATATTTAACCCACCTATATTTGACGCCCCACCCGCGGGTTTTTGGAAGAGGTATTCGGTTGTTTGCCGATCCAATAGAGGCGCTGGATTTGATTTTTGATCAAATGATAGCCGTGGAAGAAAAAAAAGGTCTTTTTCAATTCCAATATCGGGTAAACCGTGACATTCATCACAGCGTTTAAACTGAAATAGTTATATATAAAAAGAGATTGGAAACCCCCAACGTCTAATTAGTAAATAAATTAAATAGGTTTTAATTGAACAAGGTTTTATGCCTTGGCGCGCTTCGCTTTAATAATGGCCGCTTTAATTTTTCCACGAAGAACACGGCTGTCCAAAGCATTCACCTCATCCATATCTCCGCTTAGACCAGCCTCTACCAGCCGATCCACGAGACCCTCCTCTGATTCATCGCTTTCTTGGACTACTGGTTTTATATCCACAGAAGGTACCCCTGGCATATCCGGCCGATCAATAGAACCACGTTTAATTTTTACCAGCATTGCTTTAGCCTTACCTCTCGTCGGTTTGTCGGTTATTTCCGATAAAGGATCATCGTCTCCATCAAGTGCTTTATTAACAACAAAAGCAATCAAATCCTCTGTTGTTGAAAAAGCAGGCAAACCCGAAACTGATTTTTTGCCCGACACGCTTGTTGATATGGCGGTGTCCTCGGTTGGTTCCTCCGATAAAGCTTTAACCAAATGGCCCGGCATTGTATTGCCCTTGCGCTTAGATTGGACGAGCATTGCTTTTGCCATACCCCGCGTTGGTTTATCGGGAATAGCGTTAATAAGATCTATATTTCCATCAAGCCCAGCCTGAACGGCACGAGCAATAATCGCCTCTCGACTATATTGTGGGCCCGCACCCTGAGCCACAGAAGCATCGTTCTTTTCAGCCACAACCTCTTCAGGTATAAAATATCCCAGGTTGTCTAAAATTTTTGATTTACTGTTTGAAAAACCCCAGATTGTCATCCAGGAAAATAGACCACGGCTTGTCCGCCGACAAACAAGCGATGTTCCGGTGGCCGTAGGGTTAAGATCAAAGACAACAATCTCTTTATGTACTGGGTTAAATCTCATTTCCAGAGCCAACTGTTTGTTTTCTTCTTTCGCTATGATCTTTCCACGAAACGAGGGGGACAAACTAAATGGGCGAAGCCGTATGAGTGAACCAGGTTGAAAGTCAAATTGATCAAAGGAAAATTGATGGGCATACCGATTAGATTCAACAACAGGCAATAAACGCAAGACACCAGGGAACCAAAAATTATAATTAGAAAAACGTGTAATTGTTTTCCAGACAAACTTAGGACTGGCGGCATATTCGTGCTTAACAACCGTTTCTGCGGCAAAAGGCTGAAAATATGTTGAAACATTGCTTGTGATAATGGGATCTTGGCTTGCATCTAAAACAAACAATACAATCACAATGAACACAGCTAAAATGGCAAGAGTTAAAATCATTCTAATTTACCCGAAATTAAGTTGGGATTTTACAGCGATTATTAGATAATATTGAATAGTTAGATGCACATCTAAACAAATGGTAAATTTTCTCATGCAGAATAAAGCAATTAAGAAAAATATTAGCCCGCAGAATAAAGGAGGATGAAATTATTTTTCTAATTTTTACTTTAATTGTCTGGTTTGGTTTTTTTATATTTTTTGGATATAGGCCAAAAAATATAAAAAGGGAAAAACAAAAAATTGATTTTATGTTATTCGGACATCGCGGCCTATTAAACGAAGCACCGGAAAACACACAGTCAGCTTATGAAGCAGCCGTTAGTGCGGGCCTTCCCGCCATTGAACTTGATGTTGTTCAGACAAAGGACGGTGAAATTATATGTTCTCATAATTTTGATTTAGAGCGAGAAACAGATGGGCTTGGATATATCTTCAACAAGACGTGGCCAGAACTCAAAAATGTAAACGCAGGTGTTCACCACGGAGAACAGAGAGAACCCATTCCAAGATTAATTGACATCTTAAGGTGGCTACCGACAGATTATATAGTAAATATTGAGATTAAAACGCACAAACTTTTTGATATATCAACACCTATAAAGGTTGCAAAAATAATTCAGCAGAAAAATCGTTATAAAACAACGATTGTTTCCAGTTTTAATCCAGTTTCACTGCGGATAGTAAAAAACATAGCGCCCAAAATTGTTACAGGTTTTTTATTGGAAAACGTACACTTACTTTCATTCATGTCTTTTTCTAAGGCCAACTTTTTACACCCCAGAGCCGATGTTTTTAATAATCAGATAATGGATTATTGTGATCGACACAACCTGGGGACAAAAATATGGACCGTAAATACAGGACCCGGAATGGCGTTTTTAATCAGGAGGGGCGCAGGTGGAATCATAACAGACCACCCGGAAGTAAAACCTATCGAGATTTAATTTCGATAACACCACCCATATTATTGGTCCCATACAATGTGGTTGCTTCTGTCGAAGATAAAAACCGCATTTCTTTTACAGCATGGATAGAAATGTTGTCTAAGTGCTCAAGGCCGCCCATTAATATGCCGTTCATATAAACAGATGGATCGATTCCCTTTCCACGAAGCCAAATAGGACGAGCAATTTCAACAGCATCTCTTGCCGTTCGTGCAGTTGCGAGCCCCTCAATTTCTTCTTGAGAAATAAAATTGCGTTGTTTAGCCGGCTTCCGCTCAACACCGTTAGAAGCACAGTTGCTGGCCAAAACAAACACACTTAAAACAAAGAAGACCCTTAAACACGGTTGTATTTTTATACGTTTCATATAGGAAGGTAAGAATCTTTTGGAAAAACGTAAATGGGTTTAATATAAAAGAATAACGGGGATCTGTATAGAAAAAAATGATATAAAAAGAAAAATGTATCCCAGAATATCGAACCCGCCTTAAAAGCTAAACTTAAAACCGAGGATATAAATGGATTTCCACTTCCCATCTTTTAAACCGGCTTGCTGCATGAGATAAACTGTTGGGCTAAATGTTGGAATTGATTTTATCGAGAACCCCACATAGGCACGATTGCGGTTTAATTCTTTTTTCTCGAAGTCATAGAAAACTTCATCCGCTATATATGGAATTAGTTTCAACGGCGTGATTCCCTTCCCGAACCCTATGGAAACCATGTCCCGGTTTCGGAAAGCCGGATCTTTGTCTTGTTTCAATCGATATTCTATTCGACTTCTGGCAGAAACATTTAAAGCACCAATTTTTATTTTTGTAGAAATCGTTCCATGTGGCCGGTGTTCAGAAACCCAGATACCATCTTTATTTTCGAAGACCTCCCTGAAATTGATATTGAGCGCCCACTTCGGGCTTAATTTGTATTTCAGCCCAAGATCGCTGTGAACATAATAGAGTCCCGATAGTGACCGAAAATCTTGTTCCAGAGCCAAAGCCCATTTATCTGATAATGTTCGGTTGAATTTTTCTGCGTGCCAAAGATGAATTTCCCCCGAAGAACCAGCAAACAATAAAGCACTTAGCGAAAAAACAAAAAGAACTACGAATTTATGTTTCATGGCTTTATTCCTTTTAGCAGAAAAAATGAATGGAAATCATGGCAAAGCAAGCCGATAAAGCCTTTTATCATCATCACTTACAATAAAAAGAATATTTTCATTAGGTAAAACGGTAAGGCCCTCAGCCTTATTTATTCGAAAGGGGTATTCTTCTATCACACCGGTCCCAATTTTATATTTAACCAATATTTTGTCCTGATCGCTGATTATCCAAAGAATGTCCAGTGCGGCATCGTAATCCATCCCGGAGAAATCATCAGCAAAATTAATTCTCTTATATAAAAGAACGTCAAATTGATCATCTAATTCCAAAAGAACACCAGGGTCTTTTTCTTTTAACAATAAAATATGCCCATTGTTCGGGTTAATTGTGATTCCCTCAAGGCCCCCACCCTCACTAACGCCGGACAACTCAACGCTTTTAAGAATATTCCCATCGCCATTAACTTGGATAATTTTTCCCAAAGACTCCTCCGCCACCCAGACCACACTCTCTTCACCGGTGCCCGCGACACCCTCCAGGTCTGAGCCGGAATAATTAATACTTTTTATAAGCTGACCATTAAAACCGATATTATAAATATTCCCCCCAGGCTTGTCGCTCACAGTCCATAAAGATTGTTTATCATAAGATAAAGAAAGCCCAGAAGGAGACTTAATAGAAAGAGGATATTCAGCAATAATGGCCAAGGTTAAAAATAAATCTTGGGAGGTTGTATCAGAGAGCCCTCCATCATCGGTAACAATTAGGGAGATAGACTGTCTCCCGGTTTTGTTAAAAATATGCTGAATTTCCACGCCAGATTTTGAAGTTTGATCTTCGAAAATCCATAGATATTTAGCGACATATCCCCCAGAATCCAACGAAGAAGACCCATCAAATGACACAGAGACGCCAATCTCCGGGAATTCGGTGGATATATTAAAGATTGCCGTGGGAGGAGTGTTTATGGGGTCTGGTTTGGGCTCCGGGTCGCAAGCCATTAATGCCAGAAAAAAGAAGAAAAAGAATAAAGAGCGCATAACGATAAAACGTCTAGTCAAGAGCCTTAAGAATTTCGGCCAAATCATATAATAATATTCTGGAATTCCACTGATCCACAACGGCCAGTTGTTTTGAACCATCGTTAAGGGAGATTGCAGAAATGCCGTCAGGAGAAGCCAACTCATTTTTATGCCAATCGTTTTTTAAGTGAGACATTGCCCCACCGGCGATAATGGTTTGTTCGTTATAGTTAATACCATCTATTATACAATCGGATTCGTCATCACAATAATAATATGCACGATTACCCAAGAAGCCCAAATGATCTCCGGAGTTAATGTCAAAAAAAGCAACTTTTCCACCTTTTTCATCCACCGCAAACAAGTAATTTTCAAAAGTAGAAATTCCTTCTACGGAATTATTAAAAACACCATCAATAATTGAATCGTTATCCATTGTTATGCCAAATAATTTATTGTAAAATTTACCCGAGCTTAAATCAAACGCGGCCACATATCTAAATTTATTTTTATTTCCAAACTGGTTTTTATGGGGTTTTTCTTCTGCAATATAAAGTGTTTTTTGATCTGGACTGATCGCCATCCCCTCGCTTTTTCTCATGATTTTTGTTACTTCTTGTGTAGATGCGAACTCTCGATCATATACATAAGACACAACTCCTGCGGGTTTTGTTTGTTTAAACTTTCGAAAGCCGAAATTTCTCATACCGCTTTTCTTGAAATTTTTTTTAGCCATATCAACAACATAAATGTCACCATTTTTAGCAACAACCAATCCCTGTGGCTTTATGAGGCACCCATCGTTTTCAGGGCGGTAATAATCTTCAGCAACAACATCACAAGGCCTACCGATCAATTGATCAAACATTAAGTTAGGCGTTAATCGAACCACAAGGCCGACACCCTCAAGTGTGATATAAATAAAACCATCACGATCTTTGGCAACACCGGTGGGAATTATATTTTTATTAGACAGCCCCAAATCTTTTGCAACAATGCTTTTGAGCAATTCCCCGTTGGACGAAAAATGTTGAATACGATTATTATCCACGTCGGTGATAACCATTGAACCATCAAATAATATTTCTACATCATCCGGTTGCGCCAATTGATCCGAGCCATCTCCATATCCATTTTGCGCGCTTGGAATAACCCCAACGGGTCGTATAACACTTGTTAAATCCACCGGCGATTGGGTTTCATTGCAAGAAACAAAAACAAAAAAACCGCCAATAAAATATCGGAAAAAAGAATTTCTCATCATTATTGTTTTATATAAAGAAAATTCAGGGCCGGTAAAACACCAGCCCTGAATTCTGTTTAAAGGAATACTGTTATTTATCTCGTGCCCAGAGCGCAGTAAACATTGTAATGCTTCCTTGGCGTTCGTTGGCCGAAAAGGCAACACCGTTTGTTTGGTGCATTCCCAGTCCCTCTGAACCAATTTTGCTGTTCTCCATTCCAACATCACCATCTTCTGCGTCTAGATCACCAGCGGGGGCGATTGAATCGAAAACTGGATTAGCAGGATCCGTTACATCATAAACAATAACGCCATGAGATTCTTGAAGGGCAAAAACCGCATATAGTTTATCGGATTTTGTGACCAAAGAACACTCTTCCGGTTCCGTCCGTTTTTTTGATTTTCTATCATCAATATTATACGGGGGCGCTGGTATGTCTGCTTCAATGATATATGGCTCACCAAGCAATGTTCCGTCTGGCAAAGTCATCATTTGGAATGTGCCATTCCGCTCGTTGGAGATTAATGCAAGCGTTCCATCGGGAGAAATAAACAACCCGTCCGGTTCTGCTTTTTCATCCGCACTGGATTTTGGTAAATCAACAACTGTAATATCGCTTGCATCCAAGGGGACATCAGCAACATTAAAAATCATGATTTGGCTTGTTTCTTGAACGGAAACAATGACCGTACCATCAGCAGATGTTTCAGCATGCTCCGGTTCAGATTCCTCATCCCAATTCACAAGATAGTCTTGTATCAGCGTCGCATTTTCAATTCCACTTGTCAAATCAATGATAGACACGCTGCCACCATGACGATCTGCAGGTTTACAAGGACGATCTTCAAGATCGTCTTCACAGGCGACAATTAAGTGTGTTCCATTTTTAGTAAAAGCAGTTCCGTCGGGATTGTATCCAACCTCAACTTCTTTTACAATGGTGCCATCTGAAAGCTTAACAAACAGAATTTTGCCCTTAGCACAATCTACTTCTGCGACACAAACAGCCACATAATTTTCACCATCGCCCATTACAGGGGAGACATCAAGGGACGTCATCTCCGCCGTGGCAGAACCGGGATCCAGGTCATAGGTTGCGCCAAAAGAAAAAGACGTTGTTGTGTAGTCTATGATTGTCAATCTGTTGATAGCAGATGATACAAAAACAGCCTGCGTTTCGCTGCCGGGAATCATACGAACAATTTCAGCGTTTCCATCAGATCCAGCATCCAAAGTCATGACAGTTTGGATGTTGAAATTTCCGTAGTATTTTTCGCCCGTTTTAACAGTTACCGTAGCGGAAAACTCAGACTGATCCGAACTATCATAACCATATACGCGATAATAGTATGTTGTTGATTGTTTAAGACCTTTATCTGTATAGGTTGTAATGTCCGGACCGACAGATCCAACATTAGCAAATCCGCTTGCTTCTTCTGTGCTGCGATCTATTTTAAAACCGTCTTCTGCCGTGGAATTATCAAACCAGGAAAGGGTCACTGTGGAATCCGTATTTGAAACCACCGCCAACCCTGAAGGCGTACTAAGTGAAGTGTCCGGGCCCGAATCTTCGCATGATACGTATAAAAGCGCACCAGAAAGAACCAACAGGCCACTGAATAGTTTTTTCATAGCTATTCTCCTTTTATTGACTTTTTATTTAATAAAGGTTCAAACAAAGCATTAAAGTCAATTTAATAATGCCAGTTTTTCAGAACCAATTTCATTTAAAACTCGTATTTTATCTGCAAGAGAAGCTGGTTATCTTTCACAAAACTATTATCAATCACCGCTCCTTCATGATTGGTTATTTTTTCCCCACCTGTTGTTTCACCCAAGAGATAGTATTCAACCTTCATACTTAAAAAATCATTAAATTTTGCCAAAACCCCCACCGTTGTCATATTTCGACCCCATGTGGCCGGGTCGCCCAGAGAAGGAGAGAGAAGGTCAAGATTTAATTCTCCCACACGGACAATAGGTTTTATACTTTTTCCCTGCTTTAGATTGATTTGGTAAGCCCCCTCCACATAATAACCATTTCGAGGGAGAAATCCATCCATGGCCTTGATATATTCGGCCCGGGCGTGAAGACCGCCCCGGTCAAAACCAACTCGGCCCCCATACCAGTAGTGGGTCATATCATCCTTTTCTACTCCGGGAGTCACTTTTGCAAAATCATTATACCCAGACAAAAAACCAAGAGATGTTTTCCAATCAAAATCATCCATAAGTTTTCCGGTGTAATACCAACCTTGGGCAGAAAAACCAAAGGCATCCAAACCAAGAGTAGCGCCATATTCAAATGTTTGCCCATCTTTGCTGTCGTAGTTGTCATAAACCAGCATTTTGAATGACTTATCCTCTGCTACATCATCTGTGCCGAGAGGTCTTTTCATGGCGAAAGAAAGACCCCCGGTTAATTTAAGTGGACCCAACTTTGCTTTTGTTTCTGAAGTAATATGATATTCTCTACCCTTCCAGAAAGCGGTTCCAATGAGGGGGTAGCCCTCTGTTTTTCTTTTGGTTGCAATCATGGGTTTGTTTTTCCCAATCTCAAATTGTGTTTTTATAGATGGGACATTTAACCGGGCATAATGCTTATCAATGTTGGCTTTTTGATCCCCAAACCGGAACTCAAATTTATAATAAAGGTTTTCACTGTAATCAACCTTGGCTGAGAGAATTGCTTTGTCAATTCTCATGTGAGGACTACGGTTTTTTACTTTTTTTACTGTTAAATCTTGATTTGAAAATCCCCCGGGACCTTCAACGTCGATAAACTCCATTTCCACTTCTCCACCCAAGGTCACATTCAACCCACTTTCGGTTTGAACGGTAACCGTTTGAGCTGTGACACCAATAGTGAGAAAAACAATTCCCAATATGCGTTGAAGGTTGTTGATTAAAAATTTCATTTGAACTCCTGTTTTACGATGTTATTCTTGTACTTTTTCTTTCCAAAGTGTTAATGGGACCAATGTAGCCACAATGGCCGCCCCAATCCAAAATGTAAAGGCCGCATCAAAATTATAAGTGGCCACGCCATCTGTAATTGTTTTACTACCATCGATTAATAATCCGCTAATCCAATCCTGGGTTGCGGCGCCAATATAACTAAAAATACCAATGATTCCTTTAACAGACCCCGCGGCTTTTATGGGCAAGAGATCCACCGCCCAAAGACCGCCAATATAAACGACCAATGTTCCCAAGGCAAATTCGAAAAGACTAAAGGCAGCGGTACTCATCCATTGGCTGTTTGAAGGAAGAGCGTATATCCACAACAAGCTTGTAATCAGAATTAATGCCATAATCAAAGCAGGATGGTTTCGCTTAGAATTAAAAAATTTATCTGAAAACCAGCCAGAGAAAATTGCACCACCCAATCCGAACATCGTCGCCACACCCATAACAGTCCCAGCTTCAATCATACCAAACCCTTTGGCTTCCTGTAAGTAGAGAGGACCCCAACTATGGATTGCATAGCGAACGATGTAAAGAAATGTGGCCGAGAGACCAATCTTAATTACAATAGGGCTCTTCATGACATCTAATTGAAAATCTTTGATAGATTTCTTCGCCTTTGGTTTGGCAGAAGCCTCCCCCTTGAATTTGGAGACATCGGGCAATCCATAGGTTTCTGGGCGATCTTGGAGCGTAAACAATAAGATAATTGCCACAATAAGACAAATTACGCCAGGGACGATAAAACCAGCTTGCCAACCCCAAAGAGAAACCACGGTTGCCGTTCCGATAAAGGTTAATCCTTCGCCGATATTATGAGAAGCGGCCCAGATGCCGTAATAAGTACCTCTTTCACGAGCGCTGAACCACTGGGTCACACTTACAACAGCCGGGGCAGATCCCATGGATTGAAACCAGCCATTTATTGCCCAGAGTACAGCAAAAACAATAAAAGCTTCATTAAAGCCAAAAAACAGGTTTGCAATGGCGGATACGCCTAACCCCGTGGACATAAATTTAGCAATATTCGCCCGGTCTGCGAGAAATCCATTTGTCAACTTTCCAAAGGCATAAGTGTAAAACAAAAGTGATCCAATAATTCCTAATTCAGTTGCATCCAAAATCCCCGCATCCATCATGGGTTTTTTTGCCACAGAAATGGTCAGGCGGCCGATATAGAAAATCCCATATCCAAAGACTACGGACCATAAAACACTATTTCGTTTATAGTTAAAGAGTTTCTTTATTTGAGACTCGTCAGAGAGAAGCGGTTTATCTTCTCCCGTTTTCCACCACGTAAAGAGGTTTTTCATTCTACGTCCCCAAATAAGTAAGCAGCTTTCAACGCTCCAGGCGCAACCCAGTCTGGTTGAAACTTTTGTAATTCATCAATAAAATCGGTACAGCGCTTCATAGCCTCTTTGTTATATTCTCGGTCTTCTAAAAATGGATGATCAAAGGAAAATTCTGGGATTCGCAATTCACCGTTTTTCGTTTGAATAATCCAGATTGTCATATCAACGCGACCAAACAATCCATCACCAAAATCCAATTTACCTGGGACCACCATCCATTCGTCAGCAGAAACACCAGCAACCAGGTGGAGAGATGTGGAAGGGGAGATTTCGATAGCGCCCAGGGCAGGGTAAATTTTAACAAAAGCGCCCAGCGTCATTTCTGGTGACTCCTCTAATTTAATAGAATTTGAAACTGAATATTTTATATCACGCCCGCCATTCTTAGATATGGCATTATAGACCACATCGGACTCTAATTCGATTTTATCATATTTTGGCGTAAACCCCTCCGCAAGGGTTAAGTCTACAGACAAAGCATCTTTGGGGTTTGATCTTCTGTATTTCACGCCGAATTCAAACCCGGGTTTTTTATGTCCATCTTTATATTTCACCTTTTGCCTAATTAAAAATCCAGATTTTCGTAAATCCAACCCCCTTGTATCATAAAAACTAACTTCTTTATGTTTTAATTTAAAGCGGATATTCGATTCCTCTATGGGAACATTATTGTTTTTTGCAACGGTTTTAACAATTGCCCAATAATTTTTAAAGCCAGCCTCATAATCATCAAATTTTTCACTATTTAATAACAGTTTATATTCACTAGAGTTGAGTTTGTTGGCTTCCTTAGGAGAACACCCACTAAGAACAAAACCCAACAAAATAAGCGCAATTAAAATAGATTCATATTTTTTCATCGTTTGTTTTTTCCTTTATGATTTATTCTTGAATTTTTAAATCAGTTATCGTTTTGGCAATATTGCTGATATAAACATTTATTTGTTTTAACATATCCATAAGCTCCATATGAACCTCATGTGTAGCAACGGACTCGGTTGTTTCTTTTTGCACGCGCACTAGGTGGGCTTGCCGATATTCTGCTTCCAGGGTTTGATACTTTAGCTCTTTTTTCAAGACCTTTTGCGCCAATTCAAGATTGAATTCAGAAAACGCATTATTTAATCGGGACACCTGCTTCATTGCTTTAAGATGAAATGCCACCAGTTCCATTTTTCCATCGTCGGAAAAAGGATCATTCAGGGCTTGTTTTTTGTAAATGAGAGGCACAATGTTTCGGTGAATAATATCACCGATACTTTCCATATCATTGACAATGGACATCATGGCAAACACCTCTTCCGCCTGTAAATCGCTTAATTCCTGGCGACTAATTTGAAATAAGTAATTTGTAATATGTTCTTCGATAAAGTCAATTTTTTCTTCCCGCATATCAATACCCTCAATAAGGGATAATTGTGGATAAACCTCATCTTGTTTTGGCTCATCATGAATAAAAGGATAGAAACAAGCGTCTACCATTCGCCCTAAAATTTTAATCATGCGAGACATTTCAGTCTTCGCAAGTTCAACGGCAACAGCAGGGTGAGAGATCTGAGATTCATCCAGGTGCCAGATTGCAGGCTCTATTCCCTTTGTTTTTGCCACGCGGGGTAAAATACGATAAATCTGCTTGGCTAAAATGGCAGTAAATGGGAGGAAAATTAATCCAACACTTATATTAAAAATTGTATGTGCATTTGCAATTTGCCGTGGCGTTTCTGCCGCAAGTTTTTCCATGCCACTCAGCCCACTTGAGGAAGAGAAAGAGCGAACCAACTCAGCCAAAGGCGGGATAAGCCAGATAAAAATTAAAACACCGCTTATGTTAAACAAAACATGAGCAATCGCCACGCGCTTTGCCTCTCGAATCGTTCCAATACTGGCAAGTCCCGCCGTAACACATGTTCCAACATTAGCGCCTAAAATTAAGGGAATCCCAGCTT
The DNA here is from genome assembly GCA_014382015.1 of Fidelibacterota bacterium. Lineage (GTDB taxonomy): Bacteria > Fidelibacterota > Marinisomatia > Marinisomatales > TCS55 > TCS55. The sequence goes on from JACNKN010000029.1 coordinate 49,448, forward strand.
CTAATGTAAGCAACCCCTGTTGGGCAAGCACAATTACAATTCCCGTAAAAGCGCTGGAACTCTGAATTAATGCTGTAAAAGTGGCACCGATTAATATGCCAAAAAGAGGATTTTCCAACCCCTTCATCATGTCGATAAAGGGTTGAAAACTTCGCAACGGTTTCATAGCGTCGGACATAATTTTCATACCGAAAAACAAAATACCAAAACCAAGAATCGCTTCACCAATATGTCTGAGTGATTCTTTTTTACTAAACATAGTCATGGCAAATCCTACCGCTATCATCAGCAGAGCATAATCAGTTAATTTAAATGCAACCAATTGAGCCGTAACAGTTGTACCAATATTTGCACCAAGAATAATGCCGACGGACTGGGCGTATGTCATAAGCTCTGCCTGGACAAAACTTACAAGCATAACGGTTGTGGCGCTGGAGCTTTGAATAACCATGGTAACAAAAGCGCCTACAATCATAGCGATTACACGATTTTTGGTAAGCGTGGCCAAAATTTTCCGCATTGAATTCCCGGCCGCTTTTTTCAACCCATCGCTCATTTTTGCCATCCCATATAAGAAAAGGGATAAACCGCCCAAAAGACCCATGGCTAAAAACCCCCAACGGATAGATCCGGCGGTGGACCCCCCCCCATAGAGAAATCCGGTGAAAACGATAATTACAGCAAGAACAGATTTGAATTTAGGTGATAGCGTCATTGTGCCTTATTCCTTGCTTGATTCTCCCATAGTATGAATCGATTTAGCAATATTTCCTGTATAAACATTGATTTGTTTGAGCAAATCCATGAGTTCCATATGGATTTCATGTGTTTCAATTGATTTTTCTTTTTCTTCGTGAAGTCGCTCCAAGTGTCTTGTCCTGTATTCTGTTTCTAGATCAGAATACTTTTCTTCTTTAGACATAATACGCTGAGCAATCACAGGATCCAATTCGGAGAAAGCATCTTTTAGGCGGCTCACCTGCTTACACATTTTTGTATGATAAATCTCCAGTTCTTCTTTTCCTTCGCTTGAAAAATCAGTATTTAATGCGGACTTTTTGGCAATAAGCGGTATCATGTTTTTTTCAATAATATCCCCAATGCTCTCAAAGTCATTCACAATGGACATCATGCCATAGACTTCCTGAATTTGCCTGTCAGAAAGCTCTTGTTGACCAATCTTCCGTAAATACACCACAATGTGTTCTTCTAAAAAATCTAATTTTTCCTCTCGCATTTCAATGCCGTCTACGAGAGAGAGCTGTGGGTATTTATTATCCTGTTGAGGTTCGTTTGATTTAAAGGGTTCAATGATTGCTTCTAACATTCGTCCAAATATTTTAGACATTCTAGAAACCTCATTTCGCGCCAAGTCAAGGGCCAGGGCCGGCGTTGATATTGCCTTATCATCTAAATGCCACGTTGCAGGTTGGATTCCTTTTTCCCGCTCCTTCTCTGGGTAAATCCTCAATATCATGTTTGCAAAGAAAGTAGTAAAGGGAAGAAAAAAGAAAGCCAAACTCACATTAAAAATTGTGTGGGCGTTGGCGATCTGTCGCGGCGCTTCTGCAGCAAGCTTGTCAATACCCACTCCGCCTGATGTAGGGGAAATAGATCGTATGATTTCGGCAAAAGTTGGAATCCAAAATATAAATAGAAGCACACCACCAACTTTGAACATAACATGGGCGATCGCGACGCGCTTTGCTTCTCTTGATGTTCCAATGCTGGCAAGCCCCGCAGTAATACACGTTCCAATATTTGCGCCCATTACCAAGGGAATCCCCGCTTCCAAAGTGAGCAAACCCTGTTGAGCTAATACAATTATAATCCCCGTAAAGGCGCTACTGCTTTGGACCAACGCAGTAAAGAGAGCTCCAACCAAAAGACCTAATAGAGGGTTTTCCAACCCTTTTAATATTTCAATAAAAGGTAAAAAGGTTCGTAAAGGCCTCATGGCATCTGACATGAGTTTCATTCCAAAAAATAGAATTCCAAAACCGAGGATAGCTTCCCCAAGATATTTTGTAGAATCTTTTTTAGACAACATGGTTAATGCAAAGCCCACCGCAATCATGACCAAGGCATAATCAGTCAGCTTAAATGCGACCAATTGAGCTGTAATGGTAGTGCCAATATCAGCACCTAAAATCACACCCAAAGATTGAACAAAAGTCATGAGTTGGGCTTGAACAAAGCTGACCAACATGACTGTTGTGGCGCTGGAACTTTGGATGACCATCGTAACAAATGCTCCAACGAACATTGCAATAAAGCGATTATTGGTAAGTGCAGATAGAATATTCCGCATCCTGTCGCCGGCAGATTTTTTCATGCCCTCGCTCATTTTTTCCATTCCATAAAGGAAAAACGCTAATCCACCCGAAAGAGTCATAACAAGCTTTCCCCAAGAAAACACATCAGAAGAGCTTGTGGTCGATCCTGCAAAAAGCATATTTAACAATAAAATACTGGAAATAAATATTGTTATTA
>JACNKN010000001.1 GCA_014382015.1 Fidelibacterota bacterium
ATTATGCTGTTACGGCTGATGCTCGCCGGAGTTTGAAACTTCTTTTTGAAGTATTCTATGATCCATACTGGGCTTCTATGCTGGAAATGGTGGAAGAAGAGAATATTTCTGATATTGATTTCGATTTTGGTTTTATTTACGCTTATAATGAAAAATTTAGGATAGGCATTCATTTTCAACGACCCTTTATCGCATTCTATTATAAATTTTAAGGGATGCATAAATGAAAATCACACACCTTTTCATCATCACTTTATTATTGGTTGGTTCACTGCCGGCCCAAGGAGAATTCAATCAAGAATCATACTGGATTTACACCTATTCCAGTGAGCTGGAAAATTACCAAATCAACGCTATTGAAGGTGATAATTTGGTTATCAATAATGGCGATTGGGATGTGAAAATTCCCATTGAAGAAATTGAACTGATTGCACTTCCCCCCAAACCGGGATTACTTGGGCAAGTAGCTGGAGGCGTTATTGGTGGATATGGCGGTGCATTGGGCGGTTGTTTGATTGGTGTTATGATTTTTCCTGCTGCATTTAATGATGGAGGATCACAATTTGTAATTTTTATGTTAGCTGGTGCAGCTGCAGGTGTTTATTATGGCAGCAAGCTTGGTGGCGGTTTTTTAAAGGGCAAACCGGAAGTAATTGCCGATTTAGGATTTATGACATTGGCAGAAAAGAAAGATTGGATCCAAACAAATTTGATCTATTAAAAAAGGAAGGGAAGCCTGTGGTTAAGATCAGCAAACTAATATCAGTCATTTTTATCATTGTGTCTTTGAGCAATCTTCATGCTCAATCAATTGGGGTGAATAATTCATATTGGATTTACACAACATCCAGTGAAATGAAGGATTACCAGATTACTGCCATAGAGGGCGATGAACTTGTCATCAATAATGGCAACTTTGACGGGAAAATTCCCATTGAAGAAATTGAACTGATTTCACTGCCCCCGGGGACAAGTAAACTTGGTCAATTTTTTGGAAAAAATGTAGGTGCATGCGGCGGTATGTGTGTTGGGTTTTTAGCGGGGGTAGTCGCTTTTCCAAGATCATTGGGAGTAAGTAATAAAGGCATTAATGGATTGCGAGCTTTTATTATTGTTGGAGCCCTAGCCGGCGGATATTATGGTCAAAAGGTTGGGGGAAATTATTTGAAAGCAGACCCTGAAATTCTGGTGGATATGACCATGTGGACAGTGGAAGAAAAAAAGGAATATATTCAAACGAATTTGATTTACTGATTATATGGCTTCAGGAAATATTTTACAAATCAGCATAAAGCCAAGCACACCCGGTGAACATGGTTTACAAAAAAAGGCTGTGGAATCAGCTGAAATTCATTTTGGGGGAGTGGATGGGGACTATAATAATTTTCGCCAAGAAAAAAAGAAGGGCGAGCCGGATATGGCGGTCATGCTTATTACCAAAGGCATTCTGGATGATTTAAACGATGAAGGTTGGCCCGTGGAAAGTGGTGACTTGGGCGAAAATTTGACTATCAGCGATTTGTCATACGCTTCCATTCAGCCGGAACAAAAATACAGAGTGGGAACTGCATTACTGCAAATTTCCTTTAAATGTGAACCCTGCACTTATCTCTATTCATTATCCTATATTGGTTTTGAACGTGGACCGGAATTCATGAAAACACTCAAAGACCGCCGGGGTTGGTATGCACGAGTTTTGGAAGAAGGTGTTGTAAAGAATGGTGACTTGTTTCAATTAGTGAAATAGTTGTTTTGTTGTACATTCGATCATTCGATGTTTGAAGATGGAGAGAAATAAAACTGTGAAAATGCCAAAAGGATTCCTTTTTGATCTGGACGGAGTGTTCTACATTTCCGGAGAATTGATAGATGGAGGAACACATGCGATCGAACTCTTAAGGAAGAAGAATCTCCCTTTTCGAATTGTAACCAATACTACAACCAAAACCAGAAAGCAGCTTACACTACAACTTAATAATTTGGGTCTCGCTGTTTGTGAAGATGAGATTATTACTGCTGGACAGGCAGGCGTTATCTATTTAAGAAAGTGTGGTTCACCTCCTTGTTATTTGTTAATCAGCGAAGAATTGAAAGAAAATTATGCTGAATTTGATTGTGGCAATCAAAAACCAGAATATGTTGTTATGGGCGATCGGGGTCACGATTGGACATATGAAGATATGAATACAGCATTTCGATATATGATGGATGGGGCGGAATTGCTGGCGCTGCATAAAGGGAAATATTTTCAAGTGAATGATGGTCTTGATTTAGACATAGGCGCTATTGTTACCGGATTGGAATACGCCACGGGTAAAAAGGCAATCATTCTTGGAAAGCCCAACAAGGAATTTTTCCTGACAGCGCTAGATGATCTTGGATGTTTGCCCAATGAGGTTATTATGGTTGGAGACGATTTGACGAATGATATTGGGGGCGCTCAAGCGTTGGGAATAAAAAGCGTTTTGGTTAAAACGGGTAAATATCGAAAAGAAATACTGGAAAAATCGGATAGTGTTCCTGATGCAATTATTGATTCAATTGAAAATATAAACTTACTCTTGTAAACAGTTTTTCTTTTTTAACGTAAAACTGTCCTCGTTTCTTAACGCAAATAAAC
>JACNKN010000041.1 GCA_014382015.1 Fidelibacterota bacterium
AATGGATCGGGTGGCTTATCTTCATGAATTGGATGAAAAAAATGATGTCCCCGGTGCATTTATCCCATTCTCCATTGAGAAAAAATATCCAAATGCAGGAAAAAAATTGGGATGGTACTTTTTATTTCCCGGGAAATTATTAAGTAAAGATCCTGTCTCCGGCATCATTAGGCGACATCATGTTCATGAATCCAATATTCAACGTTCCGTAAAAAAAGCCATTCGAAATGCGGGGATTCATAAACAAGCGGGTTGTCGTTCCTTTCGACATTCTTTCGCAACGCGCTTATTGGAAAATGGATATGATATTCGCTCTGTGCAAGAACTGTTAGGCCATAAAGATGTGCGCACAACTATGATTTACACCCACGTAATGAAAAAAGGGCCCCTTGCTGTTAAAAGCCCTTTGGATTCTTAATGTGCCACGATTATCCTTAATCGTGGTTATTGCACGAGAAGGATTCTCGTGCCACATGATTTAAATTAATTGTCGATGCTGTCGCAGCATACAATCATTCATCACAACCAGTAAACCCGCATCTTCTGCTTTTTTTGCGGATGCTTCATGAATAACATTATCCTGTAGCCAAAGTGCTTTGGCACCAATCTCCATGGCTGCGTCCGCAATCGGAGGTACATGCTCTGATCGGCGAAACACATCTACCACATCCACGGGTACAGGTATATCCTTCAATGAAGGGTAGCAAGTTTCCCCGGCGATTTCAGTCTGTCCCGGGTTTACAGGTATAATGGTATATCCATGCTCCCGTAAATAAAGTGCCACATAATGGCTGGGCCGTTCAGGTTTGGGGGACATGCCCACGACGGCGATGGTTTTTAAATCATAAATCTTTTTGATGGTGTCTATTTCGTTCATTGATCGTATTCAAGTGTTTGAGTGTTCATTTTTTAGGGCTGAATTTACATTAACACGTGAACATTTGCGAACCTGAACACTTTCCCTCCTATTTCCGGAACATATTCTTAATCACATAAGAAATGATGGTGGGATTTTCTTTCAATCGTCGGATTGCATATTCAAACCAGGCTTCCCCGAATGGGACGTACACTCGCACCTTGTATCCCATTGCTTTTAGTCTTTCCAATCGATCGCCCATAGGGACGCCATATAGCACTTGGAATTCAAAACGCTGGGGCGAAATATTTTCATTTTCAATTAATGACTCTAATCGATCCAAAAGACCTAAATCATGGGTGGCCAAGCATGCATAGCCGGTGCCATTAAATATAGCCCGGGCCATTTCTACGTAATTGTCATTAATAGCGTTTCGATCTTGTATGGCAATGTCCGGTGATTCCCTGTAAATCCCTTTGCAAATACGCAAATTTAAAAGGGGAGAGTTCAGTTCCTGAATATCTTCTAAACTTCGATGGAGATAGGCCTGGATTACGGCGCCCATCCCATTATGTATGGATAAAGCTTTTTTGTATAATGCAAATGTGGTAGAGGTATAGGGAGAATTTTCCATATCAATGGTGACACCCACATTGTTTTCTTTTCCCGTTTGGGCAAGTTTGAGAATATTTTTTTTCCCGAGATTTGGATCCAAACCTAAACCAAGGTGGGTGAGTTTAACAGAAATTGTGCTGTCTAAGTTTTCTTGCGCAATTTGTTGAATTAATGTTGAGTAAGCATTTAAAATATTTTCAGCTTCATCTTTAGTTTCAACAAATTCTCCCAGGATATCCATGGTAGCAGAGAAGCCTTTTTCATTGAGTTTCCGAACAACTTCTAATGCAGAATCAATGGATTCTCCCGCAACATAGGATTTGGCAAATGGTCTGAAAAACCACTTGGGAGAAACGTGCATTAAAGCGGCAATGGATGAATTTAGCCAAGACATAGGCGACGAATTTATACTGATGATTCATGGCGCAACAATTAGAAATCGAATCTAAACTGGATTAGCGATAGCGTTCGCCACAAAAGGCTTATAACCAGGGAAATCCAGCAGGACGTGTCGTCCTGCGATTTATTTATCAGACAATGAGCGATCAAGAATGATCGCTCTACTTTCAAAAAATAGAGAAAAATCCGTGAAGTTTATCTTGACCAAACTTTAACAAAAGGTCTAACTTCGCCGACTCTAAACGAGATAAAAATTAATGTATCGCGACTTCGGAACCATATTTATTTTCATCCTCATGGGTATTGTACTGGTTTATGTGCCATTACTCATCCAACAATTAGTCGCACCTTCCAATCCAAATCCTGATAAATTAGCCACCTATGAATGTGGAGAAGAATCAGAAGGCTCCGCATGGGTTCAATTTAATATTCGCTTTTATGTGGTTGCCCTTATTTTCCTGATCTTTGATGTAGAAGTTGTTTTCTTATTTCCCTGGGCGGTTGTTTTTAATGAGCTCGGAATGCTGGCATTTGTAGAAATGGGAATATTTTTAGTTATCCTCATGGTTGGGTTGGCTTATGTCTGGAAAAAGTCTGATTTGGACTGGGTAAAATATGATGTGAAATACGGCCGCGGTCGGTATGCCAGCCTCATAGAAAAAACCCCAAAATCACAGGAAGCTTAATGGGTGTATTAGAAAATAGATTTAAAGATAATGTAGTTGTGGCTTCTTTGGATAAGTTATTGGGCTGGGCCCGATCTACGTCGCCCTGGTATTTCCAGTTTGGACTTGCTTGCTGCGCCATCGAAATGATGGCCTCCGCAGCCAGTCGTCATGATTTAGAGCGGATTGGTATGATGCCGCGTTCGTCACCACGCCAAGCCGATGTGATGATTGTGGCTGGTACCGTCACCATGAAAATGGCACTCCGAGTCAAAAAATTATATGAACAAATGGCCGACCCCAAATATGTCATATCTATGGGGAGTTGTGCCACCAGCGGCGGCCCTTACTGGCAGCATGGGTATCATGTACTCAAAGGTGTGGATTTGGTTGTGCCGGTTGATGTATATATTCCCGGATGTCCCCCACGCCCTGAATCACTTATTGAAGGCCTCCTGAAATTACAGGAAAAAATTCAAACTGAGCGGCCGCTCACAAGAAAATCTGCATGACCCTAACCGAAATTAAAACAGCAATCGAGAAACAATTTCCCGGTTCTGTGCTGGAGAATGAGGACTTAGGGGAACACCAAGTTGAACTCAAGGGAGACCAGTGGCTTGAATTGGCCACGTTTCTGAAGACAGACCCGACCCTTTGTTTTGATCAATTGGAATGTATCACAGGGGTTGACACGGGAGAAGAAGGCCCCTTGCAATCGCGCTATAATCTTCACTCCATGGAGCATCGTCATAAAATTGAAGTCATTATCAGTCATGATCGGGAAAACCCTAAAGTGGCTTCTATCGAGCAGTTATGGCACATTGGAGACTGGTTTGAGCGTGAAACTTATGATATGTTTGGTATTGTTTATGAAGGCCACCGTGATTTACGCAGAATCCTTTGCCCGGATGATTGGGAAGGCTGGCCCCTGAGAAAAGATTATGAAGGGCAGGAAAACTACCACGGAATTATTGTCCCCAAAATTAAGGAAGAAGAAGGATGGGAGTAGTCCACGGCGATCAGATGATTCTGAATATTGGGCCTCAGCATCCCAGTACTCACGGTGTATTACGCCTGGAAGTAAAAACCGATGGCGAAATTGTTTCTGAGGTTAAGCCCCATATTGGTTATCTCCATCGCTGTTTTGAAAAACATTCAGAAAATGTTACCTATGAGCAGGTGATCCCTTTCACAGACCGGTGCGATTATCTTGCTGCAATGAATAGTAATTTCGGTTATGTGGTTGCCATGGAAGAATTAATGGAAATCAAGGTACCGGAACGGGTGGATTTTATTCGGGTGATTATGGGTGAACTGAACCGGATAGCCAGCCATTTGTTGGCGTTGGGTGTTTACGGTCTGGATGTGGGTGCATTTACCCCTTTCCTATATATGCTTCGGGATCGGGAACGCATTTTGGATATGTTTGAATACACATGCGGAGCCCGCCTCCTTTATAATTATATGTGGGTCGGTGGCGTATCCCATGACCTTCCAAAAGATTTTGTTAAAATTTGCGGTGATTTTCTGGACTATTTCGAACCGCAAATCAGCGAGTATAATGAATTGCTTACTTACAATAAAATATTCATTGAACGAACCGCAGATGTAGGCGTTTTACCGGCAGATGTGGCAGTGAGTTTTGGGGTGACGGGGCCGAACCTTCGTGGATCCGGTGTAAAATGGGACGTTCGAAAGGATGAGCCCTATTCTATATATGATCGATTCGACTTTGATGTACCCACAGGAACAGGTGAGTTTGGGACGGTTGGAGATTGTTTTGATCGTTATTGGGTCCGCATGCTGGAAGTCAAAGAAAGTGTAAAAATTTTACGCCAGGCATTGAAAGATATTCCTGATGGTGATGTCCACCAAGCTATACCAAAAAAAATTCGTCCGCCCAAAGGATCGGTGTATCGTCGTACTGAAAGCCCGCGTGGCGATTTGGGTTATTATATTATTAGCGATGGAACACCCGTAGCATCTCGTGTTAAAATGCGATCACCCGCTTTTACAGCACTCTCTGTTTTGGATGAAATTTCCAGAGGATGGATGATTTCAGATGTGATTGCCATTTTAGGCAGTTTAGATATTGTATTGGGAGAAATCGACCGATGACCGTTGATATGCTCATGGATTGGTTTGCCGCAATCGGAGATTTTCCCGTATTGGCATTTATTCTGGCCGTAACTATTTCCGGGATTCCCTTATTTTTAGTTATGGCGCTTAATGCCATGGTTGCAGTGTATGTGGAACGAAAAGTATCGGCTTTTATGATGGATCGTATTGGTCCTATGGGGCAGGGGCCAGGACTCCATGCAGGTAAATGGGGATTACTCCAGACCGCAGCGGATGCAGTAAAACTTTTGGTCAAAGAAGACACAGTACCAGAATCGTCTGATAAAATTTTATTTAAAATGGCACCCTTCATTATTTTTATAGGCGCCTTTATAGGATTGGCCGCCGTTCCCTTTAGCCAGACACTCCAGGTGGTTGATTTTAACGTAGGTGTTTTTTACATTATTGCTGTGGGTTCTATTGGTGTTATCGGGATCGTAATGGCCGGATGGGCATCCAATAATAAATGGTCTTTGTACGGTGCCATGCGTTCAGCGGCTCAAATCATCAGTTATGAAATTCCCGCAGGATTATCGATTATCGTTCCTATCATGATGGCAGGGACCATGAATCTTCAGGAATTAATCCACTATCAGTCCGGCTCTGTTTGGGGCATTCTTCCCAATTGGATTATATTTAATAATCCATTTTCATTCCTGGCCTTTTTCATCTTTTTTATCAGTGCAATCGCTGAAACAAACCGCACACCATTTGATATTCCGGAAGCGGAGTCTGAATTGGTCGCCGGTTGGATGACCGAATATTCCGGTTTTCGCTGGGCGATTTTTTTCTTAAGCGAATATGCCAATATGCTTATTGTGAGTGGGTTGGCTGTAGCCGGTTTTTTAGGCGGATGGCGAAGCCCGATTCCTGGATTGTTCGATTCCGGTGCCTGGGGTTTATTCTGGTTTATGGGAAAAGTCGCATCGTTGATTTTTATTATGATGTGGTTCCGATGGACATTCCCGCGCCTGAGGGTGGATCAGCTCATGCACGTATGTTGGAAAGTATTTATCCCCATCGCCATGCTGAACATTTTTGGTGTGGGAATTTGGAAGTTAATCTTCGGATAAACCATGTCAAAATACTTCACAAATATATATGACACTGTGAGTACCCTCTGGACGGGGATGCGAATCACCTGGCGCCATATGATGAATATTAAACGAGATAACGTCACGCTTCAATATCCCGAAGAACGGTGGCCTCGACCTGAGAGAAATATCGGTTTTGAACATGCGGATTATAATGTGATTCGTTCCCGTCTTCACGTGGATATCGACGATTGCATTGGCTGCCTCAAATGCGAACGCGCTTGTCCGGTGGACTGTATCAAAATAAATACGATTAAAGCGCCGAATCGCGGGGAAGATATCCCGGAAATTAAACATACAGGGGTCACATCAAATGATACCCGGAAAGCCATGGTGGTCAGCCGGTTTACCATTGATATGTCGGAGTGCTGCTATTGCAATCTTTGTACATACCCATGTCCGGAAGAATGCATTTTTATGGTGGGCGGCCCCAATAATGAAAAACATAATATTGATTATGAATTTTCCGAATTTGACCGGAATGATTTGATTTATCAATTTGCAAAATCAATTACATCAGAACAGAAAGATACATTGAAAAATCCAATACCGGAGGTAGAAGCCTAATGGCCGAATTCACATTTTGGATCGTTGTGGGAATTACGCTTGGCTCTGCATTTATGGTTGTCATGAGTAAAAATTTACTTTATTCTGCATACGCATTGTTGTTTTCTTTCATTGGAGTCACAGGATTGTATGTATTCCTATGGGCTGATTTTATTGCCGTCGTCCAAGTGGTTGTCTATGTTGGGGGAATCCTCATTCTGATTATTTTTGGAATCATGCTGACGAATAAAATCACGTCAGTGAACATTAGTCATACATCTGTCCAGAAAGGGGTTGGAACTTTAGCTGTTTTAGGGATGGCGACCCTTTTAGGTTTTATGGTTTTTAATACACCATGGATTGAATTGGCGAATGTGGAACCGGCAGAAACAACGGCCGCAATCGGGCGATTGCTTATGATGGATTATTTACTTCCTTTTGAAGTGGCATCTTTACTGTTATTGGGGGCACTTATTGGCGCAACAACACTTTCGAGAAAAGAAGATTAATGGACAGCTTAACTAATTATTTATTTGTCAGTGTGATCCTGTTTTCATTGGGATTATTTGGGGTGATCACCCGTAGAAATGGTGTGGCTGTGCTCATGGGGGTTGAACTCATTTTGAATTCGGCCAATTTAAATTTTCTTGCCTTTGCCCGGTTCGGTGGAATGAATATGGCGGGCCATGTATTTGCTTTATTTGTGATTGTATTGGCGGCGGCAGAAGCAGCCGTAGCCTTGGCCATAATAATTAATATATTTAACAATTTTCATACGATTAATGTGGATGACGTGAGTGAGTTAAAACAATGATTACCGGGAATATAATTACCGATTTTAGTTTACTCATTTTATTTTTACCTTTAGCTGCGTTCGCCATTAATATATTTTTTGGGAAACGTCTGCCGCGACAGGGAGATTGGGTATCCATTGGCGCTGTTTTAATTACCCTTGTTTTGTCTCTGGCGATGCTTCTGAATATGTTCATGAACTGGGATCCTGATTTTACACATGAAGCTAAATTCACGTGGATGGATTTAGGTGCGTTCAAAATTGAATTGGGTTTCTGGGTTGATAATATTACCATTGTCATGTTAGTTGTGGTGTCCTTGATTTCCAGTATGACTCATATTTTTTCGGTGGAATACCTGAAGGGTGATATTCGCTACAGCCGATATTATGCTTATCTCGGTTTATTCACCTTTTCTATGAATGGAATTGTGTTGGCGAACAATCTTATTTCACTTTATATTTTTTGGGAATTGGTGGGTGTGAGTTCATATTTATTGATTGCCCACTGGTTTGAGAAACCATCTGCCGCTGCTGCAGGGAAAAAGGCATTCCTCACAAACAGGGTAGGGGATATCGGTTTCTTTATCGGCATTATGATTATGTTTACCGCCATTGGTTCTTTCAATATTCAGGAAGTATTTACTGGTGTATCTCAAGGGTTAATTGGCGGATCGTTATTGACATTGGCAGGTATTGGATTATTCATGGGTGCTGTAGGGAAATCATCTCAGTTTCCACTTCATATCTGGCTGCCGGATGCTATGGAAGGTCCCACGCCCGTCTCCGCATTGATGCATGCGGCGACAATGGTTGCAGCGGGTGTTTACCTCACCGTTAGATTATTTCCATTATTTTCGCCAGATGCACTCCTTGTTATTGCTTATGTCGGTGGATTCACCGCATTGTTTGCTGCCTCCATTGCCATTACGCAAAATGATATTAAAAAAGTATTGGCTTACTCCACCGTCAGTCAATTGGGTTATATGATATTGGCTGTGGGTGTGGGGAATTATATTGCAGCATTTTTTCATCTAATGACCCATGCAATGTTTAAGGCCTGCTTATTTTATGGTTCAGGTTCAGTGATTCATGCCATGCATCATTCTTTGCATGAACTGGATGACCATGATACGGACCCTCAGGATATGCGAAATATGGGTGGGTTCAAATCTAAAATGCCCATTACCTACTGGACCATGACCATAGCCACTTTGGCTATTTCCGGGGTGCCATTTTTCTCTGGCTTCTTATCAAAGGATGCAATTTTAGCGGGTAGTTTAGGATTTGCCCAGCACTATCCGCAGCATTTTCTCCTCCCTGTTTTTGGTTTTGGTGCAGCAGCTATTACAGCCTTTTATATGTTTAGACTCATATTTATGACGTTTCATGGTGAATCCAAAATGCCTAAAGTTTTTAAAGGGATTCATGAGTCACCCCGGGTCATGACCTTTCCGCTCATGCTATTGAGTGGATTAAGCATTTTCATTTTTTATACCTTACCCTATTTCAATCCATTGTCTGATCATGGTTGGTTTACAGAATTGATTCGCGCAGGCGATTCAGTTGTGCCAGGGAATCCTACGGCACATGAAATTGGGGAAGGGGTACATCATGCCCATTATACGGCCATGGCTTTGTCTTTATTAGTCGCAGGGTTAGGCATTGGGCTTTCTTATTTAATGTATATAAAGAAAAAACTTTCAGCAGAAGCCTGGGCCAAAAAAATGGGTTTCATGTATAAACTTTCCTTTAATAAATATTATTTTGATGAAAATTATGGCCGCTTTCTGTATCAACCGTTTCAAAAACTATCAGAAGCAGTGGCATATGTAGATTGGGACTTATACGACAAATATTTTATTAATGGTTTTGGACGTGTCACGAAATGGCTTTCATTCCTCACGGGCAGAGTAGATTACGACGGATTAGATCAGTCCATCGTGGATGGTATTGGTCGCTCAGCACAGGGTTTTGGTAAACAATTAAAACAGGTTCAAACCGGCCGATTGCAGAATTATATGTTATTCGCTTTGGTTGGTGTCATTATCATTCTGGTCATCCAGACAATTTAGAGATTTCATAAAGGGCTAAGTATGAATCATTTACTCAGTTGGATCATTTGGCTTCCGGTTATCGGTATCGTTGCCATTGCCTTTATTCCTCGAGACAAAACGGAACTGATTAAACAGGTATCCGCAGCTGCCACGGGAATACAATTGGCCTTGGCCATATACTTATGGCGTATCTTTGATGCGGCTACCGGAACTTTCCAGTTCATGGAAAGAGCTGAATGGATCCCATCATTCAACATTACATACATCCTGGGCGTAGACGGTCTCAGTCTTCCCATGGTGATTCTCATGGCACTCATTGGATTCGTCAGTGTGTTCGTCAGCTGGAATATTAATACGGCAGTGAAAGGGTATTTCTCACTCTTTTTATTGTTAAATACAGGTGTCATGGGCGTTTTTCTATCCCTGGATTTTTTCCTGTTTTACATCTTTTGGGAAGTGATGCTTCTGCCCATGTATTTCCTTATTGGGATGTGGGGTGGTCCCCAGCGGGAATATGCAGCGATTAAGTTTTTCCTCTATACTTTATTTGGTTCAGTTCTTATGCTTATCGCAATCTTAGCCTTGTATTTTACGTGCGGTAATACATTTGATATGCTGGTCCTCATGGATACTGCTCCAACCGCTTTGAGTGGTGTATTATGGTGGGGCATGAGTGCCATAAAGGTTATTTGGGTATTATTGTTTATTGGGTTTGCCATTAAGGTACCCGTATTTCCATTCCACACCTGGCTGCCTTTAGCTCATGTGGAAGCACCCACGGCTATTTCTGTAATTTTAGCCGGCGTTCTTCTGAAGCTTGGAGTATATGGAATGTTAAGAATCAATTATACCATGCTTCCTGATGGTGTATTTTGGTTTGCCGGCGCCTTGGCTGTGCTCGGATTGATCAATGTGATTTGGGGTGCCATGTGTGCCTTGGCCCAGAAGGATTTGAAGAAATTGGTTGCCTATTCATCGGTGAATCATATGGGATATGTTCTCCTTGGCATGGCGGCGGTGATAGCTGCTTCCGGAATGAATGGGGACAACCTTATTAGTGCCCAAGCTGGAATTAATGGTGCCGTTTTCCAGATGTTTAACCACGGTACAATTTCGGCCATGCTGTTTATTTTGGTCGGTGTGATTTATGATCGCGCCCATCATAGAGATATCGAGGGATTCGGCGGATTGGCATCCCAGATGCCCATTTATACCGGGTTTGTGGCCGTGGCATTTTTTGCAGGACTTGGCCTACCTGGATTCAGTGGTTTTGTCAGCGAATTCATGATTTTCATTGGTGCATTCCCCGTATTTAAAACAATTGTCATTATTTCCACTATCGGAATTTTACTCAATGCTGCTTATTTCCTGTGGGCATTCCAACGAATGTTTTTTGGTCCAGCGAATGAGAAATATAATGATCTGCCGGAAATAAATAAACGTGAACTATTTACAATAATTCCTTTGGCTGTGATTACGCTTTTTCTGGGAATATATCCGCGTCCATTCTTAGATATGATTTCAGCAACAATGAATGTTCTGATTGAACAGGTTGTGTCCCTTGGGGGACTGGCCAGTGTTATGTAAGGAATCTGCATGAGCAATCTCAACAGCTTAACATATTTTTGGCCAGAACTTATTCTGACTATTACGGTATTGATTTCCGTCGTGGCCGATTTGTTTTACCGAAAAGAAGAATCCTACAAGGTAGCCTGGTGGGTCTTGGGTGGACTTATATTCACTATGCTTGCCATTCGATTGGGTGGAAGTGCTGTAACCGACTTATTTATGGGAACGATTGCACTGGATCCCTTTTCTGTATTTTTCAAAATATTGATATTGATTGCAACCGTTTTTGTGATTCTCATGAGTTTTAACAGCAATGAGCTAAAGGATTATCGCGTAGGCGAATATTACTCAGTATTAGCCATTATGGCTTTTGGATTGTTTTTAATGGCATCTGCCATTGATATATTGATGGTTTACCTTGCCATAGAAGTGGTATCAATCATGTCTTTCTTCTTGGCCGGTTATTTAAAAAAGAATCCCCACAGTAATGAAGCTTCTTTAAAATATGTAATCTATGGTGCTTTTTCTTCCGGGATTATGCTCTATGGTTTGAGTATCCTGTTTGGCTTGACGGGCACAACCAAGTTTATGGAAATGCAGGCGGCGATTGCAGGGTTGAGTCCCGATTCCAATTTAGCCCTCATTCTTTCTGCTGTATTCATCCTGGTTGGTTTCGGTTATAAAATTTCAGCAGTGCCGTTCCATTTTTGGACACCGGATGTTTATGAAGGATCACCCACCACCATTACAGCTTATTTATCCGTCGCACCGAAAGCAGCGGGTTTTGCCATTTTAATTCGTTTTTTCAACCAGGTATTTGGAGATAGTTCTGCCTTGGTGTCAGAATCATGGCAGGCATTGAATCACATTCCATGGCCTCAACTCATGGGTGTTTTAGCTGCTGCAACAATGACGGTAGGAAATTTGGTCGCCATTCAGCAAAAGAGTGTGAAACGAATGTTGGCCTATTCCAGTATCGCCCATGCAGGATATATGATGATGGCGCTTCCTCTCATGTCTGAAGCAGGTGTGTATGGTATCATGATATACCTTCTCATGTATTTATTTATGAACCTGGGTGCTTTTTTTGTGGTTATTTATATCCAAGGAAAAACGGGTGGGGAAGATTTCGAAGACTTCAATGGGTTAGGATGGAAAATGCCCTTTGTAGGCGCCGTCATGGTTTTATTTATGTTATCCCTGACTGGTTTGCCTCCCACTGCAGGATTTATCGGTAAATTCTATTTATTTGCTGCCGTGATTAAAGCGGGTTCGCAATATTATTGGTTGGCATTTGTAGGGGTCCTGAATAGCGTTATTTCACTTTATTATTATTTTCGTGTGGTAAAACACATGTACTTTAAAGGTGAGCGAAGCGAAACTGTTGTAATGCCGGAATCAAACTTAGTGACAACTGTGCTACTTTTTCTTGCAATCCCAACCTTTATATTTGGATGGTATTTCGGACCGGTTGCAAATTGGGTTAGTGAATCTTTGGTTATTTTTCAAGGAATGTAAACCAATAAAAATGGCCATTTAGAGGGGAATAATTTTTGGCTGATTTAAATATAAAAAAGGGACACAATATCCGAATCTCCGGTGTTCCTTCTGATGAACTTCAAAAAGGTTTAAAACCCAAGACGGTTGCAATCCAGCCCACCGATTTTCGTACCTTAAGACCAAAGATCCTCGTTAAAGAAGGGGACACTGTAAAAATTGGTTCTCCCTTATTCCATTGTAAAACCCATTTCAATGTTTTTTGGCCATCTCCTGGAGCAGGAACAGTTTCTTCTATTCAATTTGGTCCGCGCAGGGTTGTAGAAAAAATAATTATTGAGTTAGCCGAAACGGAGGAATCAGAATGCCATGATTCCTTCCGTGCAGCTGAAATTCCCACGCTGGGGAAAGAACAGATTCTATCGGCATTGTTGAAGGGGAATTTGATTCCTTTTATTCGCCAGCGCCCCTTTAATAAAGTGGTCAACCCAATGGATACGCCGAGAGATATTTTTATTTCCGGTTGGAACACAGCTCCCCTTTCCGTTAATCTTGATGTAATACTTCGGCGACGCTTACCGCAATTCCAGGCCGGGATTAATATTTTAAAAAAATTGACTACCGGCTCAGTCCATTTATCCATAAATGAAAATACGGTCTCCGATACATTGTTAGAAGTGAAGGGGGCAGATGTTCACACCCTAAATGGTCCCCATCCAGTTGGGAATGTGGGAATTCAAATTCATCATATTGCGCCATTGAAATTAAATGATTTGATTTGGACGGTGAATGCCCAGGATGTGGTTCGGATTGGGACATTTTTTCTCACAGGAAAATACGATCCAACCATTTTTGTAACAGCCGGCGGACCTGGGGTAAAAACCCCAACCCATATTAAAACTCGCATGGGTGTTCGATTAGATGCATTATTATCAGAAAAGCTAAATGAAGGAAAACAGAGAATCATTTCAGGGGATGTACTTACGGGAAAAACCGCAACTAAAAATGGATATTTAGGTTTTTACGATTCTACAATATCTGTTATTCCCGAAGGCGGTGAACGTGAATTTATGGGCATGATTAAACCCGGTTCATCTTTAACCCGATATAGTTTAACCAACGCATTTATTGGATTTGGGAAAAAGTTTTTTTCATTTAATACACTTCAAAATGGTAGTGAACGATACATGGTGCCTATCAATGCATGGGAAGATGCACTTCCAATGGATATACTGCCCAACGCGTTGTACCGGGCGATTCATGTGGAAGATATTGAAGAAATGGAGCAACTGGGAATCATTGAATGTGATGAAGAAGATTTTGCCCTTTGTTCTTTTGCATGTCCTAGTAAAATTGATGTGGGTGGAATGATTCGTCAAGGGTTGAATCTCATGGAGAAGGAAGTGTAAATGATAAAATTCCTCCAAAAATTTCTCGATGACAATCGTTTCAGATTCGAAAAAGACGGATCTCTGGAAAAATTCGCTATCATGTTTGAAGCGGCTGATACCATTCTATTCAGTACGGACGAAGTCACTGAATCCGGCCCACATATACGGGATAGTATAGATACAAAGCGAGTGATGATTCTTGTGGTGGCCGCATTAATACCACTCTATATTTTTGGCGCCATGAATGTGGGCGTCCAAAATGGAATTGCCATGGGAGTAGAACGATCAAATTGGGGGCAATTCTGGTTTGGCTTGAATAAAATTTTACCCATTATATTGGTGGCATTTATCACGGGCGCATTTTGGGAAGTTCTTTTTGCCATGGTTCGGAAGCACCCCATTAGTGAAGGGTTTTTAGTTACCTGTGCGCTGATTCCATTGGTGATGCCAGCTTCTATTCCTTTATGGCAGGTTTCTATGGCAACCACATTTGGTATCGTGATAGGAAAAGAGATATTCGGCGGCGTAGGGATGAATATTTTTAATCCAGCACTGGTGGCCCGTGCATTTTTATTTTTCACCTATCCCGGTCGTATTTCAGGAGACAAAGTTTGGGTGCTTGGACCCGATGGATATTCTGGTGCCACCGCACTCGCCGTACCTGCAGCTGAGGTGAATCAACATGCGGTTTCACTCTTGGATGGCGTCACCCAGTTTGATTTTTCCTGGTGGAATATGTTTATTGGTTGGGTTCCTGGCTCTATTGGTGAAACAAGTAAATTACTGATTATCTTTGGGGCAATATTTTTGGTCATCACAAAAATTGCCAATTGGCGCATCATGGCAGGATCATTGATTGGACTTGCGGCCACGGCATACCTGACAAATTTGATGGCACCTTTTTCTTCCAACACCATGTTATCCATGCCGGCTCATTATCATTTAGTGATGGGTGGATTTCTGTTTGGGATGGCATTCATGGCGACTGAACCCGTTACGGGATGTCATACAAATCAGGGGCGTTGGGTGTATGGCATTCTATTTGGTATGCTAACAGTGATCGTTCGTTCGATTAATCCAGCCTATCCGGAAGGTACAATGCTGGCCATTCTATTACTCAATGCATTTGCGCCATTGATCGACTGGTTTGTCATTCAATCGAATATTAAACATAGAATGGCACGCTATGCGCAGTAATACATACACATTAATATTTACGTCGATTGTGACGATCATTCTTGGGTTTTTACTTTCTTTGGCTGTTACAGCATTGAAAGAAAGACAGGATTTAAATGTGGAAATTGATATTAAGAAAAATATTCTACAATCCTTGGATTTTGGCCCATCAGCAAAAAGTCCCTGGACACCGGACACAATCCAATCCATCTTTGACGATAATATCTCCAGTATTGTAATTAACGCTAAGGGTGAAACGGTTATAGGGAAAAGCCCAGAAGATATCAATCCTGATGTGGATTTAAACTTATACCCCGTATATATAAAAACCATGGATGGTGAGATTAATGGCTATGCGATTCCCATTTCTGGCAAAGGGTTATGGTCAACTTTGTATGGATATTTCGCGGTGGAATCAGATGGAATGACGGTGAAAGGCATCACATTTTATAAACATGGTGAAACACCGGGTTTAGGCGGTGAGGTCGAAAAACCTTGGTTCCGAAACAATTTTAAGGGAAAAAAGTTTGTAGATAATGATGGGAATTTAGTCGGCATCCAGATCATGAAAGGAAGCGTGGATGAAACATCTCCTGATGCGTATCACCAGGTGGATGGTATCTCCGGTGCAACCATGACCAGTAAGGGGTTAAACAATTTTTTGATGGATGATTTAAAAATCTATGAATCATTTTTTAATCGCATTAGAACAGATGGAGGTGCATAATGGCCTTATTGAGTAAAAAATCTCAAGTGGTTCTTAATGATCCATTAATGAATAATAACCCCATCACCTTGCAAGTATTGGGGATTTGTTCTGCATTGGCTGTGACGGTTAAAATGGATACGGCCGTTGTCATGACCCTCGCTGTCGTCGCTGTTTTATCGGTTTCAAATACACTAATAGCGTTATTGAGAAAATTGATTCCAAGTAAGGTTCGGATTATTGTTCAGTTGGCCATTATCGCATCTTTGGTGATTTTGACTGATCAAATTTTAAAAGCATATATGTATGATATCAGTAAACAGCTTTCGGTATTTGTTGGACTGATTATTACCAATTGTATTGTCATGGGACGTGCCGAAGCCTTCGCCATGCAGAATACACCGGGGAAATCCTTTTTGGATGGGTTGGGCAATGGTCTGGGTTACGGCATGATCTTGATTGTTGTTTCATTCTTTAGGGAATTGTTGGGTAGTGGATCTATTTATGGCTTTCAAGTTATTCCCGATTCATTTTATGCTGCCGGTTATGAAAATATGGGGCTCATGGTATTGAGTCCTGGTGCATTTATTATTTTGGGGCTCATTGTCTGGGTCCAGAGAATTGTAGCAAACATAGAGGAAGAATAGCATGTTAGAACATTATATCAGCCTCATAACCAAAGCGGTATTTGTTGAAAATATTCTTCTCGCCTATTTCCTGGGGATGTGTTCTTTTCTTGCCATATCCAAAAAAGTAGATACGTCCATTGGCCTTGGGTTGGCCGTCACTTTTGTTCTAACAATTACCTCTCCGGTGAATTGGGCCATTCATCATTATTTTCTTGAGAAAGGCGCTTTATCTTGGGCGGGGTTTCCTGATGTGGATTTAAGCTTTTTAAACTTTATTGTTTTCATTGCAGTTATTGCTGCAATGGTTCAATTGGTGGAAATGATATTAGATCGATTCTCCCCAACCCTCTATCATAATCTGGGTATTTTCCTGCCCCTTATTGCCGTAAACTGTGCAATATTAGGTGGCGCATTATTTTTAGTCGAACGGAATTATAATTTTATAGAATCAACTGTTTTCGGTTTTGGTTCTGGACTGGGTTGGTTTTTAGCTATTGTATCGATGGCATCAATTCGATATCGCTTACGGTATTCTAATGTACCTGTAAAGCTTCGAGGGCTAGGCATTACCATGCTATTAACGGGATTATTATCCATGGCCTTTATGGCTTTCTCAGGAATTGATCTCTAATGGCATTAACCTTCCTGAGTATCTCTGTGTTTACCGGTGTCATTCTTATTTTGGTATTGATTTTGAATTTTGCTGAATCAAAGCTTTTGCCCCAAGGGGATGTGACAATTAAAATAAATGATGATGATGCCAAAGCCATTACAACCCGTCCCGGCGGAACGTTATTATTAACCTTAGCAAATGAAAGTATTTTTCTTCCATCCGCATGCGGCGGCGGCGGAACCTGTGCCATGTGCCGTTGTCAGGTCTTGGATGGCGGCGGTGAAATACTTCCAACTGAGACTGGGCATATTAATCGGAAAGATGCGCAAGATAAATGGCGATTGGCATGCCAGGTTAAGGTTAAACAAAATATGGATGTCCATATTCCGGCTGAAATATTCAATATTCAAAAGTGGGATTGCAGAGTTCGTTCAAATAAAAATGTAGCAACATTTATTAAGGAATTGGTTTTAGAACTTCCTGAAGGGGAAATTCTTGATTTTAAAGCGGGTGGATATATTCAAATTGATATTCCAGAATACCATAATCTGAGTTTTAAGGATTTTGCTGTTGAAGAAGAATATCATCCGGATTGGGATAAATATAAAATTTGGGATATAAACGCTACCAATGATGATGATTGCTTTCGGGCTTATTCCATGGCTAACCACCCTGCAGAGGGGAATATCGTTATGCTGAATGTACGGATTGCCACACCGCCGCCTGCGTTATGGAATGATGTTCCTCCCGGTATTGCCTCTTCATATATTTTCAATTTAAAGCCCGGAGATGAAGTAACAATTTCTGGTCCTTTTGGTGAATTTTTTGCCAAAGATACAGATCGAGAAATGGTTTATATTGGCGGCGGCGCAGGCATGGCCCCCATGCGGAGCCATTTATTTGATTTATTGGATACGCAAAATACAGATCGAAAAATATCATTTTATTATGGGGCTCGTTCAATTAGGGAAATGTTTTATCATGAAGATTTTTTAAAACTTGAAAAAGAACACCCGAATTTTACTTATACAGTCGCCTTATCTGAACCCATGGAGGAAGATAATTGGAAAGGGCCAACCGGGTTTATTCACCAAGCGGTTCTTGACCTTTATTTGAAAGACCATGAAGACCCAACAGAAATTGAATATTATATGTGCGGTCCACCAATGATGATTGATGCAGTAGATAAAATGCTCTACGATTTAGGCGTAGAACCTGAAATGATTGATTATGATAAGTTTGGTTAAAAGATACCAACCATTGAATTCTATAAAAGCCCGGCATGTGTTGGGCTTTCTTATTCTTAGCCTAATCTTAAGCTGTGCCAGACCCATTCGGTATATTGAAATTCATGGGAATACCATGGGTACAACCTATTCCATTCGAATTGTTCCAAATGCCGAGTCATCCATCCATCCTGAAACGATCCAAATTGCCATTGATTCAATCCTGGCGGATATTGATGTTCAAATGTCCACATATCGTTTGGACAGTGAAATCTCCATTTTTAATCAACTGAAAAAGGATGAAGCCACCCAGGTTTCAGAGGCATTTGCAACTGTATTGAAACGAGCTATTTATTGGGGAGAAATAACCAATGGAGCCTTTGACGTGTCCATATTACCCTCCGTATTGTTGTGGAGAAAGGGAAAGCCCGATCGGGAATACCCGGAACAATGGGAACCGCCCACCGACCTGGAATCAGTTATGGAAATGGTTAAAGTTGGTTTTGATAAAATAAATTTAAGCGAAAATAATTTAAGAAAATCCTATCCAGGTCAAATGATTGATTTAAATGCAATCGCCAAGGGGTGGGGTGTGGATCAACTTTTTATTTATATTCGTAATGCAGGTATGAAAAATTTTATGGTAGAAATTGGCGGCGAAGTTCGAACCTTGGGAAATAATAACAAAGGGTCTGACTGGAAAATTGGGATTGATAAACCCATGGTGGGGACTATTCCGGGAGAAGAGATTTATTCAGTCGTATCTGTTTCAAACCAGGCCATGGCCACTTCCGGTAATTACAGGAATTTTCAAGAATTTAACAATGTGCAATATTCTCATATTATTGATCCTCGTACGGGACAACCGACTCGTTCCAATATTGCATCGGTGACAGTCATTGCGTCGACTTGCATGGATGCAGATGCATTAGCTACAGCCCTGAATGTAATGGGAATTGAAAAAGGTAAGAGACTTGTTGAATCCTTAAACGGATATGAAGCTTTTTGGATTCTCAAAGAGAATGAACAACTAAAGTCAGCGGCATCTTTAGGGATGCCAATCCTTAATTAACTGGATTCAATTTTCGGCTTTTGTGACGGATCGTCACAAGTCCCGCCAGTCAGACAAACACAATCACTAACCACTCCGCCACAGGATCCCTGTAATGGTTTGCGGTTAAAAATTATCCCAATTGACATGCCTAGAATAGCGATGCCGATTACAAGAATTGTAAGAAATAATTGCATGGTAGAATTTACAGAAAAAATTGAATTGAGTAATTAAATCAATTATTAGGATGAAAATCCTGTACCATTTAATTTCTGTGCTTGTTGAACAAGCAAATTAAAAAAAATGATGAATAAAACACTAATAACTTTTCTTGCCTTTACTGGTTTCGCATTCGCCTCCGGCAATGCTCACGGCGCTGCCCCTCATTTAAATGGGGCGGATCTTTCTATTCTTTGGGTGATCCCATTTGCTGGTATATTATTATCCATTGCAGGATTCCCTTTGGTTGCCCCACAGTTTTGGCATCACAATTTTGGGAAAGTTTCAGCTTTTTGGGCCGCACTCCTCATTATTCCATTTTTATTGGTGAAGGGATTTTCAATTACCCTTTATGAATTACTCGATGTAGGTTTATTGGAATACATTCCATTTATTATTCTTTTACTGGCGTTATTTACAATTTCAGGGGGTGTGCAGCTCACCGGTTCACTGGTGGGAAAACCAATCGTAAATACAGGTGTCATATTATTGGGAACCATATTGGCCAGTTGGATGGGAACTACGGGCGCAGCCATGCTCTTGATTCGTCCCCTTATTCGCGCCAATAAGGATCGACAAAATAAAGTCCATGTAATTGTATTCTTTATTTTTCTTGTGGCTAACATTGGTGGTTCGTTGACCCCTTTAGGTGACCCGCCATTATTTTTAGGATTTTTAAAAGGTGTAGATTTCTTCTGGACCACATCCGCTATGTTTCTACCTATGCTTTTTCTGGCTGTTTGTTTGTTGGCTATCTTTTTTGCTCTGGATACATTTTTATATAATAGAGAAGAAAACCACCCTGTTCCTGAAACAAATGAAAAACTGGGCATTAAAGGGTCCTTTAATTTGTTATTATTGGTAGGGGTAATTGGCTCCGTATTATTGAGCGGGTTTTGGCATCCACATATTAGTTTTATGGTATATCATGTGGAGGTGGAACTCCAAAATATCGCAAGGGATATATTACTTTTACTTCTGACCATAGCCAGTTGGAAAATCACATCCCAATCGATTCGTGAAGCGAACGAATATACCTGGTTTCCCATTGTAGAGGTGGCCAAACTGTTTGCCGGTATTTTCATTACCATTATTCCCGCCATCGCTATATTAAAAGCTGGGACAGATGGCGTTTTGGCATCAGTAATAAACTCAGTATCTAATGAAGCAGGTCCAATCAATTATATGTATTTCTGGGCCACCGGCATTCTATCCAGTTTCTTGGATAATGCACCAACTTATCTTGTTTTCTTCAACACAGCAGGGGGTGATGCATCTGTACTCATGGGAGAGTTGTCTCAAACTTTACTGGCTATATCAGCCGGCGCAGTTTTTATGGGAGCCAATACCTATATTGGTAATGCACCCAACTTCATGGTGAAATCTATTTCCGAATCTTCAGGTATTGAGATGCCCTCTTTTTTTGGTTACCTGTTTAAATGGTCAATACCTATACTAATTCCATTATTTATTTTAGTGAGTTACCTCTTTTTCTAAAATATGCGAATTTCAAAAGTCACAACCAAAACTGGTGATAAGGGTAAGACAGGTTTAGGCGATAGAAATCGGGTGTCAAAAGATCACCCAATTATGGGTTTCCTTGGCGAGATAGATGAATTGAATTCTTTCCTTGGATTAGCGATTTCATCCTGCAAAGAAATGGGTTTGATTCAGGAATTACAATCTATTCAACAAGATTTATTCAATATAGGTGGTGAAGCATCTATGCCCGGGTCTAAAATGGAATTATTGAGTAAAGACCGAATCGTATTTTTAGAAAAATCCGTTGATAAAATGAATGAATCATTGCCGCCATTGAAGGAATTTATTCTGCCGGGCGGAGATGAATTTTCTGCACGCATTCATGTGGTCAGGGCCGTGTGCCGTCGAGTGGAACGATCCTGCGTCACATTAATGAATACTGGGGTGGATGTGAAGTTTTGGCTAATTTATCTTAACCGACTCAGTGATTACTGTTTTGTTTTGGCACGATATATAACCCAGAGTGAAGGGGAAAATGAAACACTTTGGGTTCGAGATAAATAATTGTTATTTCTCCTTCGATTGTTAGATAAAATCTAAATAATATACCTAAATTCTCGGTCTGTTAAATATCATGTTAGACTGGAAAACATTACATAAAACAATTGACGGTGTGGAAAGAATATTACTGTCCACCCATGAAAACCCTGACGGAGATGGGCTCGGCAGTGCATATTCCATGTATCATTTCCTCAAAAATAAGGGGAAAGATTGTCGTATTATTCAAATATCTCAACTCCCTTATGAATATGAATTTTTAAATACAGATCAAGTGATTGAAACCTATAATCCCGAAACGCATGATGATTGGATTTCTCAAGTAGATTTAGCCTTAATCTTTGATGTGGGTGATTACCGTCGCATGAGACAAATTGGCGATGAATTAGCGTCCAATAAAATTCACGTGGTGAATATTGACCATCACCCGGATTTGAGTGATGGGCGATTTGCGGAAAATTTTATCAATATGGATGCGGCTGCTACGGGTGAAATGGTTTATGATTTTATGAAGGCTGGAAACATATCCATGACGAAAGAAATCGCAGTGGGTATTTATACGGGTATTGTCACTGATACGGGGTCATTCAGTTATAGTAATACAAACCAAAAATGTCACCAAATTGCCATGGAATGTATCGAAGTCGGGGTCAATACATCCCAAATTTACCAATCTGTTTATGAAAATAGTTCGAAAGGCCGCGTCGCACTTTTGGGATTGATTCTGAATCAAATTGAATATAATGACACAGGCGAACTGGCCTGGTTCACCATTGACCAATCCATGATGAATAAAGCGAATGCCACCCAAGCGGATGTAGATGGATTTACAGATTTTGTTCGGAAAATCCGTGGGGTAGAAGTGGCTGTTATGATTGTGGAGAAAGATAATAATTCCTGTCGGGTTAATTTTAGATCGAAGGGAAAATATGTCATCAATGGGATTGCCAAAGCCTTGGGAGGCGGAGGTCATAAATTAGCTGCCGGTGCAGTTACTCAAGGGTCTTTAGACGAAGTCCTGCCAAAAGTATTGGCGTCAACTCGCGCATCATTGGCAGATCAAAATGGGGAACTAAAATGAGAATCCTCGTGGCAAAAGATGCAGGATATTGTTTTGGTGTAAGGGATGCGGTTAATCTGGCATACGATACGGCAGAAAAAAATGGAGATGTATATATGCTTGGGCATATTGTTCATAACGAAAATGTAGTGCAGGATTTAGACAATGCCGGCGCAAAAGTAATCAATTCGTTAGAAGATGTACCAGATGATAAGCCCATTCTTTTCCGAGCACACGGCACCGCTGTTGAAACATGGGATGATGCCAAAGCTAAACACATAAATATTGTAGATGCGACCTGTCCGCTTGTTTTAGAAATCCATGACGAGGTTAAAAAACTTGAAGCGGAGGGCCGCAGTATAATTATTATTGGCGACCATAGTCATGACGAGGTTGTGGGGATTGCCAGCCAGGTAAAAAAATCGATTATTGTATCTTCACCGGAAGAAGCACAGGCACTTCGAAAAACAAAACTGGCCGGTGTGGTGAGTCAATCGACCCAGACAATTGAGAATGTTCAGGAAATAATTAATATAATCATGACCAAAGTATTCGATTTACGATTCGTGAATACTATTTGTTATCCCACAAAACGGAACCAAAGCCAAATTAGAGAATTAGCAAAAGAATGCGATGTTATGATTGTGATTGGATCGTTTACCAGTGCAAATTCAAAACGACTTACGGCATTGGCAAAAGAAAGAAATGCCCATTCCTTTCAAGTGACGTGCGCTGATGAAATAAATCCAGACTGGCTCAAACATACGGAAACAGTAGGTGTATCTGCCGGTGCCAGCACACCAGATAATATTATTGATGAAGTGTTAACAAAAATTAAAGAAATCGGGGAAGTTCCGGAGGAGGTGATCTATGGCTGAAAAAGGCTTATTTGAAATAAAAGTTGGTTTAGCTGAAATGTTAAAAGGTGGTGTCATCATGGATGTGATGAATGCAGACCAGGCGAAAATTGCTGAAGATGCTGGTGCCGTGGCCGTCATGGCATTAGAAAGAATCCCTGCATTGATACGGGAAGAAGGCGGTATTGCCCGCGCCAGTGATCCAGAAATGATTAGAGCGATTCAATCAGTTGTATCTATCCCTGTCATGGCTAAAGTCCGCATTGGGCATTTTGCCGAAGCGCAAATTTTGGAAGCCATGGAAGTTGATTTTGTAGATGAAAGTGAAGTCCTAACCCCGGCAGATGAACATAATCATATTTGGAAACATGATTATAAAGTTCCCTTCGTTTGCGGATGCCGCAACCTGGGTGAAGCACTCAGACGTATTGGAGAAGGTGCAGCTTTGATTCGTACGAAAGGGGAAGCAGGCAGTGGTAATATTGTAGA
Organism: Fidelibacterota bacterium; assembly: GCA_014382015.1. GTDB lineage: Bacteria > Fidelibacterota > Marinisomatia > Marinisomatales > TCS55 > TCS55. The sequence goes on from JACNKN010000041.1 coordinate 23,664, forward strand.
AGCAGTCCGGCATATGCGGCAGGTTCAAAGTGATATGAAAAAATTAACGGTGATGGATCAGGATGAGCTCATGGCCGCGGCAAAAGAAATGGGTGCACCGTTCGCCCTTGTTCAACAAGTGGCTAAATTAGGGAAATTGCCCGTACCCAATTTCGCAGCTGGCGGCATTGCCACACCAGCCGACGCGTCTCTCATGATGCAATTGGGCGCCGAAACCGTATTTGTTGGTTCTGGAATCTTTATGAGCGAAGACCCTGCCCCAAGGGCAAAAGCAATTGTGGATGCAGTAACCTACTTCAAGGATCCCAAAAAACTGGTGGAAATTTCCAGTGGACTTCAATCCGCAATGAAAGGATTAGACATGTCAGAAATTCCCGAAGGTGAACGCCTTCAGGAACGAGGTTGGTAGGAATCCCTACTGACTGCAAAAAAATGATTGGTGTTCTGGCACTTCAGGGGGATTACGAAAAGCATATCCAAATTTTGGATTTGTTAAAAATCCAATCGATGGAAATTCGTTATCCCAGTGAAATGGATAAGATTCAAGGCCTGGTCATTCCTGGCGGTGAATCCACCACCATGACAGATCTCATGGGCAGAAATGATTTTTATCAACCCATTCAAAAATTTGCGAAAGACTTTCCCATTCTTGGTACCTGTGCCGGGTTAATAATGATGGCATCATCCGTACCTGATTCCAGGGTGAAACCCTTGGGTATTTTGGATATTGAAGTAGATCGAAATGCCTATGGCAGACAGATTCATTCATTTACCGATCAATTGCCAATAAAATTAGATGATAGTGAAACCCATGTCCCATCCACATTTATTCGGGCACCAAAAATTACGAATATGAGTTCCAATGTGGAGGTAATCAGTAAATATGAAGGAGATCCAGTGGCGGTGAGGCAAGGCCATCATATTGGATTATCTTTTCATCCGGAACTGGATAATGTAACCGTGTTTCATGATTATATTTTCAAAAAGCAGTTGTGGAAAAAAACATCTTTAAAACACCATGCAGCTTAAGCTTCTTCCCAATATAAAATCTCCTGCTGATATCCGAGAATATTCTCTGGAAGAACTTCGGCAATTGGCCGATGAAATTCGGTTTCATACTATTGATGTGGTGAGTGAAGTTGGGGGTCATTTAGCGTCCACTTTGGGTGTGGTCGAGTTGACCGTGGCTCTTCATAAAGTGTATCATACGCCAACGGATAAGATTATTTGGGACGTGGGGCATCAGGCTTATGCCCATAAATTGCTCACAGGTCGGTTTGATGCATTCCCTACAATTCGCCAATATGGCGGTTTGAGTGGGTTCCTTAAACGGGCTGAAAGTGAATATGATGTGTTTGGTGCCGGACATGCATCCACATCCATATCCGCTGGAGCGGGTATTGCAGAATCGCAAAAATATACAGGTAAAAAGTTTAAAGTTGTTTCTGTAATCGGAGACGGCGCCATGACGGGCGGGCTTGCATTTGAAGCATTAAATAATGCAGGACATATAAGAACGCCTATGCTGGTGATTCTCAATGATAATGAAATGTCTATTAGCCCCAATGTGGGAGCCATGAATACTTATTTGACCAAGATTGTAACAAACCCCCTGTATAATCGGATTCGAGATGAAATTTGGAATATGTCAGGAAAATTACCTTTCGGGAAAAAAACGGCCCGATCCATGCTCCATCGAATAGAAGAAAGTCTAAAAACGCTTTTGGTCCCTGGAATGCTTTTTGAAGAATTAGGGTTTCGCTATTTTGGTCCTATCGATGGCCATAACCTTGATGAGTTGGTTCGAACACTTGATCGGATCAAAGATTTAAAAACGCCTGCATTACTCCATATCCTGACAAAAAAAGGAAAAGGAATGGGCGTGGCAGAGGATGATCCCGTGAAATATCATGGGGTTAAACCCAACGGTTCATCGAATGGAAAAGTGAGGACACCCATATCTATAAAATCATTTCAGGATGTATTTGGTTCATTGGTTTGCGAGATCGCGCGTAATCGAAATGATACAGTGTGTATAACCGCGGCCATGGGAGAAGGAACCGGATTGATGTCATTTGCCAGGGAATTTCCAAAAAGATATTATGATGTGGGGATTGCGGAAGGGCATGGAGTTACATTTGCTGCTGGTTTGGCTACAGAAGGTGTACGACCCATCGTGGCAATTTATTCCACATTTTTACAAAGGGCTTTTGATCATATTATTCATGATGTGGCCATTCAGCATTTACCTGTGGTTTTTTGTTTGGATCGATCCGGCATTGCCGGTGAAGATGGCCCCACTCATCACGGTGCGTTGGATTTGGCTTATTTGAAATGTATCCAGGATTTAGTGCTTGCTGCACCCATAAATGGAAATGAATTACGTCATCTTTTATATACAGCATTGGATTATCAGGATGGTCCATTTGCCATTCGATACCCAAAATCATCATCAGTGGAATTTGATCTCCATAGCCAGGCTGAACTTCTTCCGATTGGAAGTTGGGAAATAATGTCCCCAGGGAAAGATGTGGCTTTATTGGCTGTGGGCCCCCAAGTGTATGATGCATTGGGAGCTGCAGAAAAATTATCTCAATCAGGTATCAGTTGCGAAGTGGTAAATTGTCGTTTTATTAAACCAATGGATGAGGCCTATTTGGAGTCAATCATTGGCCGTTTTAAACAGGTAATCACCATAGAAGAAGGCATTGTTACGGGTGGGTTTGGAGAAGGTGTTTCCGCATGGTTATCGGTGCATGGTTTTAAAGGAGATACTAGAATATTGGGTTTGCCAAATTCTTTTGTGGAACATGGTCCCAGAGATGTTTTACTAAAGAAATTAGGGATTAGTCAGGATGGAATCATTGAGGCAGTAATCGCATTAAAAGAATCTTTCCAAATAAGAGTATAGTCAAATGAGTTCTATTTTATTAGTTCTGTTTGGATTTACGATTCTTTTTATTGGGTATCGGTTTTATTCCAAATTTGTTGGGCGCCGTATTTTTGATATTCAGGAAAAGAATGTTATCATGCCATCTAAGGAGTTTGAAGATGGCATTGATTATGTTCCAACAAAAAAACATATTTTATTTGGTCACCATTTTACTTCTGTCGCAGGTGCTGCACCGATTATCGGGCCCTGTGTGGCCGCTTATTGGGGTTGGCTTCCGGCTTTGGTATGGATTCTGTTTGGGACAATACTCATGGGAGCCGTTCATGATTTTGGTGCATTGGTGATGAGTGTGAAGGAAAAAGGGCGGAGTATAGCTGATATTGCATCCACCACCATAAGTAAACGTGTCCGCCTTATGTTTTTAATTTTTATTCTTCTTCTGGTTTGGCTTGTTCTGGCCGTTTTTGCCATGGCAATCGCAGATTTATTTGTGGGGGTTCCTGCTTCGGTCATTCCGATTAATATTCAAATTATCATTGCAATTATTATGGGTTTTTTGATTTACAAAAAGAAAATGGATATTTTGATCCCATCCCTTGTTGCATTGGCATTATTGTATTTTTTTGTATGGGTGGGAACAACAACACCCATTGACTTCACAACGACCATGGAAGTGCAGGACGCGAAAAACCTTTGGATCATTTTACTATTTATATATTCAGCAATCGCCAGTCTATTACCCGTTTGGACACTTCTCCAACCACGGGATTATATCAATAGTCATCAGTTAATTGTTGGGTTGGGTTTATTATTCCTTGGCATATTTGTTTCCCAGCCCGCGGTGGATGCACCTGCTTTACGATCTTTCTCAGAACCGGGAGTCCCAAGCTTATTTCCCCTTCTCTTTGTAACCATTGCCTGTGGCGCCATCAGCGGATTTCATGGTCTGGTTGCTTCCGGTACCTCTTCTAAACAACTGGAACATTTATCCGATGCCAGGATGGTGGGGTACGGTGGTATGATTGGGGAAGGTACCCTGGCATTGGCAACGACGGTTGCAGCTGTGGCAGGAATATCTTTAGTGACACAATGTAATTTGCCATCTGTTGGGCATGTTACTGATTTGAACTGGGCAGTTTATTATGATTCCTGGGCCCATGCCAGTGGGAATAAAGCGACTGCTTTTGTGTTGGGTGGCGGTGCCTTAATAAAATCGCTGGGTATTCCGGTTCAACTGGCAAATACACTCATGGCTGTCCTTGTTATTTCATTTGCTGCTACAACCCTGGATACAGCAACCCGAATCCAACGATTTATCCTGAAAGAATTTGGGCTGGCAACCCAAATAAAACCATTGACCAATCGATATGTTGGCACAGCCGTTGCCGTTGGTCCCGCTCTTCTGTTGGCATTTTGGAATATTGCTGACCCCGGGTCTGGGGCTACGCGACAGGCTGGATGGGTATTATGGCCCATTTTTGGTGCCAGTAATCAAATGTTAGCTGCCCTGACATTGATGGTACTTACGCTTTATTTTTGGCAGAAGAAAAAACCTGTTTTACCCTTATTAATTCCTATGCTTCTCATTATGGCGGTTACCTTTACTGCATTGGTATCTAATGCCATTACTTTTTATGGACATAATAATGTTTTGTTTGGTTTAGCCATTCTACTAATGGGACTGATCGTTTGGATGATATTTGAGGGCGTGAATAAGGTGTTAGAAATTCGCAGAACACTGTAAATTTATTATATAATTATAGACAAAAAATTACCATGTCATCTCAATTAGAATTATTTAAACAAATGAAAGAAAAATGGCAAAGAGAAGTTAATTCCTCTGCCATTCGAGAATATAGTTTTGATACGTTAAGCGGTGAGCAAGTGGATTCACTTTATTTTCCGGACAATCCAGACGAAAGTTACATTGAGAACCTGGGGTTCCCGGGTCAATTCCCTTTTACCCGCGGTGTCCATGCAAATATGTATCGCGGAAAATTGTGGACGAAACGACAATTCTCCGGTTTTGGAACACCAGAAGAAACCAATGCCCGCTATCATTCCTTATTAGGAAAAGGTCAAACCGGTCTTTCTGTGGCCTACGACATGCCCACACTTATGGGGTATGATCCGGATCATCCTTGGGCCAAAGGGGAAGTGGGTAAATGCGGTGTAAATGTTGCCACCATCAAGGATATGGCGCGGCTTTTTGACGGAATCAATCTGGGTGCTATTTCCGTATCTCAAACGATCAATGGTCCAGCTGTCATTTTGTTGGCTTTTTATATTGCTGTGGCAGAAAATCAAGGTGTGGCATTAGCCAATTTGCAGGGCACGCTTCAAAATGATATTTTAAAAGAATTTATCGCTCAAAAAGAATGGATATTTCCGCCGGAACCCTCCATGAGAGTCATAACTGATATGATAGCGTTTTGCACGGAACATATGCCAAAATTCAATACGATTTCTATTTCTGGTTACCATATCCGAGAGGCGGGATCCACGGCGGCTCAAGAACTGGCTTTTACTCTGGCAAATGGATTTACCTATGTAGAATATGGAATGGCTGCCGGATTAGATGTGGATGCATTTGCCCCGCGTCTTTCTTTCTTTTTTAATTCACATTTAGATTTTTTTGAAGAAATTGCTAAGTATCGTGCAGCCAGACGAATATGGGCAAAACGGATGAAAAATAAATATAATGCAAAAGATCCTCGTTCATGGAAATTACGATTTCATACCCAAACAGCTGGATGCTCTTTGACCGCACAGCAACCGGAGAATAATATTGCAAGAACGGGATTCCAAGGCTTGGCAGCGGTGCTCGGCGGTACCCAATCACTCCATACCAATTCTATGGATGAAACATTGGCATTGCCTACAGAAAAATCAGCCGAAATTGCTTTGCGCACCCAGCAATTGATTGCATTTGAAACGGGTGTAGCTAATGTGGCAGATCCCTTAGGAGGCTCATGGTATGTGGAATCTTTAACGGATCAGATTGAATCGGAGGCTGAAAAATATTTTGATGAAATTGAAAATTTGGGTGGTGTTATTCCCGCGATTGAGAAAGGATATTTTCAAATGGAAATAGCCCGCGCTGCTTCTGATTATCAGCAAAAAATTGATAATAAACAACTCATCCACGTGGGGGTGAATGCGTTTATTAAACAAGATGAAGAAATTGAAATCCCTTTATTAGAGATTGGTGACGAAGCTGAAAACCGCCAGGTAAATGCATTGGCTCAGCTCAGGAAAGAACGGGATGAAAATAAAGTACAATTGGCATTGAGTCAAATCCAGGAAGCGTGTATCAGCGGTGAAAATATCATCCCGCCCATCATTGGGGCAGCCAAATCGCATGTGACCATGGGGGAGATTATTGTAGCCATGAAAGCAGAATTCGGAGAATGGCAGGAAGCTGCCGTATTTTAGGAGATCATTATGAATAGTAATAAGAAATTTTTTCTCATGATTATAGGAATAATCGGTGTCGTCATTTTTTGGATTGGCTGGGTGTCTATGAACCCTGCTGACGAAAAAGCGATGGCAACTTTTGTATCTGTGGATGAATTATTGGAAGACAATATTACCCATCGGACAAAATTAGGTGGATTAGTCAAAGATGGCTCCATCGTCATTTCTGAAACCAATCATCTGGATTGCTCGTTTGTATTGAAAGAGGGAGATTTGGAATTGAACATAAAATATGACCGAACTCGTCCCGATTTATTTAAAGATGGGGCAGAAGTGATCGTAACCGGACAATATGTAAACGGTGTATTTTATGCGGATGAATTACAGACAAAATGTGCATCCCGTTATGAAGGTGATCTACGTGACGAAAATAGTTATAACTTAAGCGAAATCGATTCATGACTCCCATTGCCGGTAGTGTCGCAATGAACCTGGCATTTGGGTTCAGTATTTTAACGGTCCTAACACTTATTCTATATACACGGAATGGCGATCAACGACTTTTTTTGACGGGACAACGATTAGCATTGGGCATATCCTTTTTTGTTTTTCTGGCGACATTTATTCTTGCCTATCAATTAATCCAGAGCAATTTTGATATAGATTATGTGGCGAGGTACACAAGTATTGAAACGCCATTTGTTTATAAAATAACTGCGCTATGGGCAGGTCAATCAGGCTCCCTTTTATTCTGGCTATTTATTTTATCTATTTATGCTACGATTGTTATTTTACAAAATCAGGGAAAACATAATTCCCTCATGCCCTGGGTAATAATCACACTTGCAATTATTCAAATGTTTTTTCTTGTGTTGACTAATTATGTCACCAACCCATTTAAACCAACGGATGCTGATTTTATTGTTGCCAATGGTAATGGTCTTAATCCATTGCTGCAAAATGTGACCATGGCGATTCATCCTCCCACGCTTTATTTGGGCTATGTGGGATTTTCTGTTCCATTTGGATTTGCAATCTCCGCAATGATTAATCGAGACACGAGTCCTTTGTGGATACAGAGTATTCGCCGATGGGCGTTAGTGGCTTGGTTATTTTTAAGTATTGGTATTATTCTGGGCGGATGGTGGGCTTACAGGGAATTGGGCTGGGGTGGATACTGGGCATGGGATCCGGTGGAAAATGCCAGTTTTATGCCTTGGCTAACAGCCACTGCTTTTGTTCATTCCATTATCATCCAGGAAAAAAAGGACATGCTCCGGGTGTGGAATATGGTGTTGATCATCATCACCTTTACACTCTGTATTTTTGGAACATTTCTTACAAGATCCGGTGTCATGAGTTCCGTTCACTCTTTTACAGGATCTTCATTAGGCCCCATCTTTTTAACATTTGTATTTTTAATTATGATCGTTTCTTTTGGCATGATGTATTTCAGAAGAAATGTTTTAAAATCACCTCGAAAAATGGAATCATTTACATCCAGAGAGAGTGGCTTCCTTTTCAATAATATGGTTTTTGTTGTCATGTGTTTTGCTGTGTTTTGGGGAACGCTTTTCCCTGTATTTTCTGAAGCAGTCCGAGGCACTAAAATCACGGTTGGTCCGCCATTTTTTAATCAAATTAATATACCCATCGGTTTGATTCTACTGGCCTTAACCGGGATTGGCCCCTTGTTAGCCTGGCGAAAAACGGGGAAGAAAAGCCTGATTCGAAATTTCACATTTCCAATTATTACAGGATTAATCGTTTCCATCATTTTACTCTTGATAGGATTTAGAGGTGCCGTCGTTATGTCCTTTAGTTTAGGTGCTTTTGTAACAGCAACGATTGTGACAGAGTTTGCACGGGGAATTCGTGCCCGACAGAAAAAACTTAATGAATCCATCGTTATGTCATTGGTCAGGATGGTGAGTAAAAACCGTTCTCGATATGGAGGTTATGTGGTTCATCTGGGTATTGTGCTAATGTTTGTAGGTTTTACCGGCCATGCATTTGATGAGGAAAAAGAATTCAGCTTAAAAGTGGGAGAATCAGATCATGTGGCTGGATATAATTTTGAGTTGATTAAATTGTCAGAAGCAGAGCGACCCAATCATTATGCCTGGATTTCAGACCTTCGCGTAACTAAAATTGATGGCGAATTTGTCACAAACCTCCACCCGGAAAAGCGAATATATTTTCATAAGAATCCTGACCCGAATCGTCGCCAACCTCACAGTGAATTGGATATACACAACACCCTTAATAAAGATATTTATTCAATTTTTTCAGGCGTGGATAGTGAAAATGGGGTGGCCTTTATTAAAATAATGATAAACCCATTAGTTGAGTGGGTATGGCTTGGTGGTTATATCTTAATTTTTGGTACCATGATAGCCTTATGGCCAAGGAAAGATCAATGATGGATTTTATCAGGGATTACGGATTGATTTTAATTTTATTTATTCTACCAGTGATATTTGTCATTCAGCCATTATTTTTACCCATGATCGCTAAAAAGAATATTCAAGTAGATGTAACAAGCCTGAAAAGGAAAAAACTGCTGATTTATCGTCAAATTAAAGAGTTGGAAATGGAATTTGACATCGGCAATATTAATGAACAAGATTTTAGTTCAGGGCGGGCTGATTTAAAAAGGGAAGTGTCCGAAGTTATTGCCCAATTGAATTCATTATAATTCACTCCCCGTGTTGTCCGTTTCAAATATATCAAAATCTTTCGATCGCCGTACGATCCTCAAAAATGTTTCTTTTACTCTGAACGAGGGTGAAACGGTTGTCATCATGGGAAAAAACGGTGCAGGAAAATCTACATTATTACGAATCCTTGCACGAATTATGGCTTGCGATAAGGGAGAAATTTTCTTTCTAAATAATGATTTATTAAAGGGGAGTCCATCAGTTAGAAGAAAATTACTTTACTTAGGACATGCTCCAGCCATGTACACAACATTATCAGCCATAGAAAATTTGAAATTGGCATTAACACTTCGGGGAACGCCCATGGATATTTCCCGGATCCAAGATCAGTTAAAATACTTCGGGCTCTCAGCCCAATCAGATGATCCAATATCTATATATTCCCAGGGAATGCTTCAGCGTTTAAAATTAGCTTATGCAGAACTGGCCGATTGGGATTTACTATTGATTGATGAACCATTCTCCGGGTTGGATACTGAGGGTATTGAGTTAGTAGAGACCGCATTACACCGTTGGAAGGAATTGGGAAAATCTATCATAATGGTTTTACATAGCCTATCCCGTGCTGAAGAATTTGGTGATCGCATTCTCCATATTCAAAATGGTTTGATTGAATAAACATTATGTTTTTCACCTTACTGAAAAAAGAATTATTTGTTGAGTTTCGATCTCGGGAAGTCACCCTTTCCATGCTTGTGTTTGGATTATCTATTATTCTGACCTTTGCATTTTCATCGAATGTTTCTCCAGTGATTATCGCCAATTATGCACCGGGCATGTTTTGGATAATGGTATTGTTTGTTGCAGTTATTGGCGTACATCGATCTTTTTCTTATGAAAAAGAATTTGATGCATTTTCTATGTTAATCAGTGCACCCATTGATCGTGGATTCATTTTTCTATCTAAATGGATAAGTGGATTTATTTTTCTGACCATAATGGAAGTATTAATTATCATTCCATTTTTTAAATTTTTGATGATTGATTTTCCATCCCAACCCTGGGTGGCCATGGGTACAACATTGCTGATTAATTGTGCGATTATGGCTATTGCCAGTTTGGTCTCCGGCATTGCAATGCGAGCCAGGCTAAGTGAAGTTTTGTTGCCAATATTATTATTTCCATTGGTTTCACCTGTAATTATTGCAGCCACGAAAATTTCCGGTAGTATTATGGCAGGAGACCCCTACATTTTTTGGCAAATTTGGTTGTTAATCGTACTAACAGTTATTGTAATTTTCGGGCTCGTTGGATACACCTTATTCGATTTTATCACTGAAGAGTAATGAATACGTTTTTAAATAACAAGACGAACCGACTCTGGTTTATTTTAATCACAGCCATGATGGTTTTCAATGTATGGAATGTCATTATGAATACACCCATGGTACCGGAACAACATTGGGCGCAAAAAATATTTTATGTTCATGTTCCCTCAGCTTGGGTAGGGTTTTTGTCTTATTTTGTCGTCATGATTGCGGGCATTATGTACTTCATTAAGAAGGATGACCAATGGGATGATGTGGGTCTCGCTGCAGCAGAATTAGGGACTGTTTTTATGGCATTGGTGCTAATCACTGGTCCGATTTGGGCCACACCCATTTGGGGACAGCCCTGGATTTGGGAACCGAGGTTAACCACAACACTCATCCTATTTTTAATATATATCGGTTATTTTATGATGCGATCATTCGGGGGACATGTAGAGCGGGTGAAACGATACGCAGCCGCTTTGGGAATTATTGCTTTTGTAGATGTTCCAATTATCTTTGTATCGGTCAAGTTCTGGACACCGGAAATTCAATCCCACCCACAAGTGGAAATGGCCCAACAGCCATCGGGTATATTAACCCCATTCTTATTGTCTTTAGGCATTTTTACACTCATGTATGTACTCATGCTCAAGTATAGAATTCATGTGATTCGTATCAACAACAGGATCAGTGCTGATGTATAATTTCTTTGGTCACTTTCTGGCTGTTTATTTAATCGTATTCTGCACCATATTTGGATGGTTTATTGTCCAATTTCGAACAGAAAGACGCTTGCTGAACAAAAATCAAAAGAAAAATTTGGATTAAGGAGTAAATTTAAATGGAACGTAAAATTGTCCATGTAGTGGGAACTGGAACTATTGGTGAACCTTTAATTGGTTTATTGTGTGATTATCGTGAAAGCCTTGGTATAGACGAAGTCACATTCAATAAAAATACCCCCTTGCGTGGCGATAGATCTAAAGTTATCGATTTATTAAAACGTGGTGCCCGATTGGCGGTGAGTGAGGACCGATTAGAGGGTTTTAAAGAATTAGGCATGGATCCCGAATTGGAATCGGAAGAAGCCATCAGCCGCGCTTCTGTTGTGATTGATTGTACGCCCTCCGGTGTCGGTCATAAAAATAAGGAAAAGTATTACCATAAATTTGCTGACAAAGTAAAAGGCTTTATGGCCCAGGGAAGTGAAGATGGCTTCGGTGTGAAATACGCATCTGGCATTAACGACTCTGTTTTAAAAAATGGTGGGAACCAATTTGTCCAAATTGTTTCATGTAATACCCATAATATTTCTTGTATTACGAACACCTTGGCATTGGATGAACATGGGTCTGACAATCTGGAAGAAGGGCGTTTTGTATGTGTGCGCCGGGCCAATGATACAAGTCAGGCTGGCAGTTTTATTCCGGCACCTGTGGTAGGTAGCCATAATGATGAACAATTTGGCTCCCATCATGCCAAAGATGCTTATGGACTTTTTACAACTTTAGGATATGATTTAAATTTATTTTCATCCGCAATGAAGGTGAACAGTCAATATATGCACGTTCTCTGGTTTACATTAAGGACAAAAGAACCCACGACGCTAAATGAAGTGAAAGATCGCCTGATTGCGAATAGTCATGTTGCTATGACCACAAAGGATATGACAAGTACTGTCTATTCTTTTGGCCGGGATCATGGTCATTTTGGTCGTATTTTGAATCAGACAGTCGTAGTGGAACAAACCCTTCATGTGCGGAATGAACATGAAATATACGGGTTCTGTTTTACACCCCAGGATGGGAATTCAATCTTAAGCAGTATATCTGCAGCAGAACGTTTTTTATATCCCCATTCTTATGAAGATAAAACCCAATGTCTTAACGAATTATTTTTCGAGGAAATTTGAATCTGAATGTTGAAACGGTTGTAACTGGACCGTTTCAGGAAAATAGTTTTATTGTCTGGTATTCCGGTTCAACTGATGCAATTGTTATAGACCCGGGTGATGATGCCCATTTAATCACCCAATGTCTCGAAGACAATCAAATAACACCCATTGCCATAGTGAATACACATGCCCACTTAGATCATATTGGGGCGGTACATCCTTTAAAGCAAAAATACAATATTCCATTTTATCTTCATCCGGATGAACAATTTATTTTAAATACATACGAAGACGCCTGCAGAATGTTTGGAATGACTCCTCGAGAAACTCCGAAAGTTGATGTTTGGTTTAATGATGCACAACATTTGGAAATCAATGCATTTCATATTCATTTAGTTCAAACGCCGGGGCATACGCCCGGTGGGACATGTCTTGAAATTGATAACCATCTTTTTGTTGGAGATACGTTGTTTCGAGGTAGTGTGGGGAGAACAGATTTACCGGGAGGTGATTGGGCTACATTAGAATCATCCCTGGTTCATTTATTCAATTCGGTGACCCACGATAGAATTGTCCATTCCGGCCATGGTCCGGATACAACTTTACAAATTGAATTAAAAGAAAACCCATTTTTAATTCCCTTAAAAGACAGGGTAAATTAAAGGCTATGAAAGTTATAGAATTTTTAGAAAAAGCGAACAGAACACTTTTCAGTTTTGAAATAATTCCACCCACCCGCGGTGGATCAATTGATCGTGTATTTAATTTGGTTGAAGCATTAATTAAATTCGACCCCCCATTTATCGATTTAACCAGCCGTTCCGCTGAGGTGTATTATGAGGATGCAGGTGACGGGAAAATGATTCGATTTATTCGTCGCAAACGTCCAGGGACCATCGGTATTAGTGCCGCCATTAAAAATAAATTTAATGTGGAAACGGTTCCTCACATTCTCTGTCGAGGATTCACTCGGGAAGAAACAGAAGATGCATTGATTGAATTAAATTATCTTGGGATAAATAATGTATTGGCCGTCCGGGGAGATGAACTCCGGAAAGATGCACCGGATGCACCGGGAAAAACTCGCCATAGATATGCATCCAATTTGGTGAATCAAATTAAAGAAATGAATGATGGAAAATATGTAGAAGAATTAATTGATGCTGTTCCAACTAATTTTTGTATTGGTGTGGGTGCATATCCTGAAAAACATTTTGAAGCACCGAATATGACTACTGATATTAAATATTTAAAAGCCAAGGTGGATGCAGGTGCGGACTATATCGTTACGCAAATGTTTTATGATAACACTGCATTTTTTAAGTTTGTAGATGATGCACGGTCCGCCGGGATTGATGTACCTATTATTCCAGGAATTAAAATTTTATCGACCGAAAAACATTTGAGCGTCATACCGAAAAATTTTTATGTTGATATACCAGAAGCATTATCTGAAAAAGTGATCGGTCAGTCTAAAGAGGATATCGTGAATATTGGCATTGAATGGGCTTTAGACCAGGTGCAAGAGTTGGTGGATGCCAACGTTCCCTGCGTACATTTTTATATTATGTCCTCCGCCAAATCAGCGGCGAAGGTCGTTTCCCAGTTTAAATAGGATATAATTGGATCATGGATCAATTAATATTCTCTGGTTTTTATCAGGATTTGGCTCCGTACCTTTCAGAAAAGAAAAAAACACACTTTTTAGTGGCGGTTTCTGGGGGAATGGATTCAGTGTGCCTTTTGAACCTGATGACACAATTGGGTAAAACTGCCCAGATTATTGTTTCCGCTATACATGTAAATCATGGTATTCGCAGTGCATCTAGGGATGAAGAAAAGTTTGTGCGAGGGTTATGCTTCGATTTGGATGTACCCCTAACAGTAGTCCAAGCAGAAGGGAAGCCCAAGAAAGGCGAAAGTATGGAGATGTGGGCACGGCGAATTCGGAAGGAAGCATTTGATTCTACAGGTCAGAAAATGAATTGTGACTTTATTTTAACCGCTCACCATGCCAATGATAATATTGAAACTATTCTTATGCATTTAGATGATGGATGCGGGATTGAAGGGCTGCGCAGTATTCCACAAAAGAATGGACAGATTATTCGTCCACTTTTAAAAATCAGCCGGAGTGCTATTGAGGCGTATGTTCATTTTCATAGTTTGACTTATATGGAGGATGAATCCAATAAGGATGTGTCAATTAGACGAAATTATGTTCGTCATAAAATCGTAACACCTTGGGCAGATCAGGCCAGTCATTTTGTAAGCCGATTCAATGATTTGTCTCAAAAGGCAACAGAATCCGTAACTCGGATGAATTGGTTGGTTGCAAAATTTTCTGAACAGGTTGAGGATCGGTATCATCAAAAATTGATTCATGATACATTATCAGTTAATTTATCTGCAAACCAATTGGTTCGCCTCGTGAAACATATTATGGGTGAAACAGACATCTCTTGGCGACGACATAGATGGGAAGCATTAAACCTGTGGTTTCTTTCACCCAAAACCGGTTCGACTTTCAAGTTAAATAATCAATGGACCATTTTACGAGACCGATACTGTTATATCCTGAATCATGAAATTCAGAAAAAAATTGATTTACCTATTCAAAGAACAGGTTGTTTTGGTTCGGACGGGTTCAGTATTTCACTCAATCATATTGAAGTACCCGCTATGGATTCAAATCCATTTCATGAAGTAATTGACGGAAGTATCCTGGAAGGGAAGCACCTATCGATTCGATCCTGGAAGTACGGGGATGTGTTCCAGCCTTTGGGTATGGAAGGACATAAAAAAGTGAGCGACTTTTTAGTGGATGAAAAAGTAGATTGCTTTGCAAAAGAAAAACAACTTGTTTTAACGGCCAATGAAGAAATCATCTGGGTGTGCGGACGACGATTAAGTGATAAAGCAAAAATCACTGATTTCACCCAAGAATTTTTGGAACTTTCTATGAATACAAGGGTAGGGGTATCTTGAGCATAAATAAAGAAAAATTAATTGTATTAATTTCCGAAAACCAGATACAAGAAAAGGTCAGGGAAATTGCTGCAGATATATCCAAAAAATATGATGGCGACGCTCCCATTCTGATTGGCATATTAAATGGAAGTTTCATTTTTTGTGCGGACCTCATGCGAGAAATGGACATAAATTGTGAAATCGATTTTATAAAGGTATCCAGTTATACAGGAACTCAATCTGTTGGTACGGTTAAACTGAGGAAAGATATTTCTGCAGATATTACTAACCGCCATGTGATTATTGTGGAAGATATTATTGATTCAGGTTTAACAATTAAATTTATCAAAGACCGTATGCTGGAAGCTGGTCCCAAATCGGTGGCTATTGTTACTTTACTAATGAAGCCGGACATTGCAAACCTTGATTTTGACATTGATTGGGTTGGGTTTGAAATTCCGCCTGAATTTGTTGTAGGATACGGTCTGGATTATGACCAATTATACAGAAACTTGAAGGCAATTTACCGTCTGGAAGCATTAGAGAGTGAGTAACGTGAATTCTAAAAAACAAAATAGATCAAAGAATAATAAACCCCAAGGGCGGAAAAAATCGCCCCAGAAGCCGAAAAAGGATGGGAAAAACATAGACCAGTTTCAATGGAAACGGGCGGGTAAAACCAGTTTTGTCTGGGTTTTGATAATTATATCGGCTGTATTTTTATCCAATTTATTCAACAGTAAAGGTGCCGACGAATATGAAATCCAATATTCGGAGTATAGGAGTTTTCTCACAGGCGGATTGATTGCGGAAGCTCGCGTTGTGGATGAAATATTCCATGGTGAATTATCAGAACAGCAGGTTATTATCAACCCTGCTGGCATATCTCAGGAAATCGTTCGGTTTCGGTTAAAACTTCCATTTATTGATCGAGAGGTCATGAATGAATGGGATAAGTATAATGTGGATTACACCTTCAGGCAAAAATCTGTTGATTGGACCGGGTATTTTTTAAACTTCCTTCCATGGATAGCCATCCTGGCATTTTGGATTTTCCTCATGCGAAGAATGCAGGGCGGCGGCGGTGGAATGAAATCCATTTTTAATTTTGGGAAAAGCCGTGCTAAAATATGGACATCGGATAAACCCAAAGTTACATTTGATCATGTGGCAGGGTGCGTGGAGGCGAAGGAAGAATTGATGGAAGTGGTGGATTTTCTTAAAAGACCGAAACGATATCAAAAACTGGGAGCAAAAATTCCCAGAGGCGTACTGTTAGTGGGCCCTCCCGGCACCGGAAAAACTTTGTTGGCACGTGCGGTTGCAGGAGAAGCAAACGTTGCTTTCTTTAACCTCAGTGGTGCGGATTTTGTAGAAATGTTCGTGGGTGTGGGAGCCTCTCGCGTTAGAGACTTGTTTGAGCAGGGGAAACAAAATCAGCCCTGTATTATTTTTATTGATGAATTAGATGCGGTGGGTCGCCAGCGTGGCGCCGGCTTAGGTGGTGGACATGATGAACGGGAGCAAACGCTGAATGCATTATTGGTAGAAATGGATGGGTTTGAGCCCAATGAAGATATCATTTTGATGGCGGCCACTAACAGGCCGGATGTACTGGATTCAGCCCTCCTCCGTCCAGGTCGGTTTGATAGACAGATTATTGTGGATGTGCCGGACCTAAAAGGACGCTTAGGCATTTTAAAAGTTCATGCTAAAAAAATAGTCATGAATAAACGGAAAGTGAAATTGGAGGCTATTGCCAAAGGTACACCGGGTATGGTGGGTGCGGATCTTGAGAATATTGTAAATGAAGCAGCCCTTTTAGCAGCAAGGAAGAGAAAGCGATCTGTGGATATGTCCGATTTTGAGGAAGCCAAAGATAAGGTTATGATGGGTGTTCAACGGAAAAGTATTGTTTTATCTGAAGACGAAAAGAAAACCACCGCTTACCATGAGGCGGGTCATACCCTTGTGGCAGCAAAAACAAAAGGGGCAGATCCAGTTCATAAGGTAACGATTATTCCTAGAGGTAGGGCCCTTGGTGTTACCATGCAGCTACCCATTGATGAAAAACATGGATATACCCGAGAATATATTGAAGGACGCTTGGCCATATTAATGGGAGGCCGTGCCGCAGAAGAACTCATCTTTAACGAACTTACTACCGGTGCAGGAAATGATATTGAACAGGCAACCAAAATTGCCCGAAAAATGGTCTGCGAGTGGGGTATGAGTGATATCTTAGGTCCCATGACTTTCGGTAAGAAAAATGAAGAAATATTTCTGGGCAGAGAAATACAAAGCCATCGGGATTACTCTGAAGCGACCGCCCGAATGATTGATGAAGAAGTGGTGAGAATTGTCCGGAAAGCTCAGACCACCGCTCAAGGGATCCTAAAAGACAATATGGAACAACTCCATAATTTGTCAAAAGCATTACTGGAACATGAAACCATTGATGGTGATGAAGTTCTTACAGTAATGGATGGGAAAAAAATTAAACGGTCAAAAAATGGATCTACGGGTAAACCAAAGAAAAGGCGCCCCCATCGGAAACCAAAGCAACAGAAATCTGAACCAGAAAAAAATTAACTAAATCACGTCATGTAAAGATTGCCAATCCTCCAAGGATTCGTAATCTTTCTGAACAATTGAAAAGCCTTGTCCAGATAGACTGGAATGAGGCTTTTTATTTCATTTATTCCATTCTCTATAAACAGCTAATTGTTCGTCGATTTCTTCATCGGTGATACTTGTAAACTCAGATTTTCTCCGAAAAAAATCAAACACAATGTAAATAGACATACCCAGTATTAAGACTCCCATTATCTTCGCAAGAAGAAATTCGCTTGTATAAATGGGATGTGCACTAATTGTTCCAAAAATTGTCATAGCAATGGTTCGCTTTTGAGCAAAATTGGATGCCTTATTTAAAGCATCTCGAAAACCTTCTTTAGTGGGGTTCTGCAAATCATCCCACCCAAGGGCTTGACCTATTTTCTTGTGTTTTAGTAGTGGATTAAGATCATTCATTATTGAACAATGAAATGCTAAAAATTATTTTGTCTCCCATATAATTTTGAATACGGGGAGTACTTCTATAAAAGAAAGGCCCCCAATCCAAATGACCCAAATTTCTTCAGCCGTAATGCCATTCCTTATATTATTATGAACGATCATAACTAATGCAAAAAAGGTAAATCTCATAATATTATATGAATCGCTTTTTGATTGTGATAAAAGTTGCGTCTCACGTTCATCCATCTTTACAGGAATGAGGATGCCCAATTTCCCGAAGCGGTTAGATTTAAAAATGAGGGTCCAAATAACATAGCATAAAAAAGGTGCTAAAACGACAAAGTAGTAATCACTGTACACACCAAAACCGAAGATATAAAACCACAGGGCAGAGAGGATGGCGGAAACCAAAATGAGAATTCTGCGCGTGGATTGTGATAATTGATTATTCATAATAAACTCCTAATTAACTTTTATTCATTTTCCCGTTTTAGTATTTCAGTCAGGGACTCAAACGGTTCGTCAGAAAAAATAGCTTCTACAGGCAAGTCAAAGTATCGACTAATCTTAAAAGCAAGCTTCATACTGGGATTATATTCCCCTCGTTCAAGGTAGCCGATGGTTTGGAAATTCACCCCCACGGCGCCTGCTAATGATTGTCTGCTAATCCCTTTTTCCTGGCGTAGCAATCTTATTCTGTTAAAAATCTTTTCCGACATGACGTATAGTAAAAGTATTATAAAATGTTGTATATATACAACATTAATATTTTCTCTTTTCGCCAATACATTTGGTGTTAATAGAATGAATTTGAATGAAATGGTTTGGTGACAATATTGAGATTAAACCGCATCTGAATTAAAATTCATCCCTAATTTCTCCTCTATTTTTGATCCATATTATATGAATATTACCCAATTCAACTCTTGGCTAAATACCCCATCCCAAACATTGATTATGGGTATCCTCAATGTAACACCGGACTCCTTCAGCGATGGAGGGAAGTTCGATTCACCAAAACAGGCGGCTGATCATGGAGCAAAAATGATTTCAGATGGTGCTGATATAATTGACATCGGGGGCGAATCTACCCGTCCGGGCGCTAAACCTGTATCATTAGACGAAGAATTAAATCGGACGATTCCTGTGATTGAGGCGATTCGAGATCAATCGGATTGTGTTATTTCGATTGATACCTATAAATCAGAAGTGGCAGCTGCGGCATTAGATGCAGGTGTCAATATGGTGAATGATATTTCCGGACTCACATTTGACGAAGATATGGCTCCTTTGGTTGCGAATAAGGAAGTGCCTGTGGTAATCATGCATATTAAAGGATCGCCTCTGAATATGCAGAAAGATCCCCATTATGATGACCTCATTCGAGAGGTTAAAGAATTTTTTACAGCACAAATAACCAAGGCAAAAAAAGCGGGTATTTCCCATGCACAAATCATTTTAGACCCAGGGATTGGGTTTGGAAAACGATTGGAAGATAATTTTGAATTGATCCGTGAATTGAAGCAAATTTGCGCTATGGGATATCCCGTTTTAATTGGCCCTTCCCGGAAATCGTTTATTGGTATGGCGCTTAACCTGCCTGTTGCTGAACGATTGGAAGGCACATTAGCATCGATTACTGCGGCTGTGATGAATGGTGCTCGAATTGTTCGAGTCCATGATATTGTTGCTGCACGGCGTACGGTAACCATCACCGAAAAAATTATGGGAATGAATTAGATGGTCCTGTTTAAAATTGGTTTTCTGACAGTCACCTTAATCGATGTCATTGACCTTCTCCTGGTGAGTTGGCTATTTTTCAAAGTGTATATTTATTTTAAAGGCACACGGGCCGGACAAATGTTAGCTGGCCTCATTATTCTCATGGTGGGTTCATTCCTCTTTAATGCTTTTGGCCTCAGCGCCTCTAGTTGGTTGGTAAACCAATTCCAAACGGTGTGGGTAGTGGCCTTTGTTATTCTCTTTCAACCGGAACTCCGCCGTCTATTAATATATGTGGGTCAAACAAGATTTTTCCAGAAGATATTTCGTGTGGGAACATCCAGAACCATTATATCAATTGTAGAAGGGGCTACTCAGCTTCAGGAGCGGCATTGGGGCGGATTAATTGTGATTCAACGGGAAACTGGACTTCGATCTTATAAAGAACAGGGAACCCAACTAAAAGCAGAAGTCACCGCACCTTTGCTTGTGTCCATATTTAATCCATCTTCTCCTCTTCATGATGGTGCTGTTATCATACAGAATGATATAATCGATGCAGCCGCTTGCATATTGCCCCTCACTGAGAGTACCATGATTGATCCAGAAATGGGAACGCGACATCGTGCGGCTCTGGGAATTTCTGAAGAGACTGATGCGATCGTTGTATTAATTTCCGAGGAAAAAGCACGGATCTCGGTTGCTGAAGATGGTCGGTTTGCCCATATTGGTATGGATGACATTGCCCTGAGAAAATATTTAAATGATCGAATGTTTATTGCTTCTGGAGATTAAAAAAAATTGGATTACAGCGATGCGTTTTCGACGCATTTCAATTGTTAATCAGACAAGGAAAAGTCAAGTGCTCTCATCTATATATTCTCCATTAATTCAATCCCCATCTAAATCTTCCCCACAATGCCTGCCAGCCCTCCGGGAGCAGGCTGGGGGAAGACTATAATGGGTGATTCAACTTCGGCCAGCGGTAGGATTTAAATTGGTTGGTTCAAATCAATGTTTACCTACCATCACACTCATTCAGGACGTTTCGTCCTGAATGTGAAGTAGGACTTTGGATATGTCAATAAAAAATTAATGTCAATTTTATCCTACACAATCCTCAGTGTTTTGCTGGTCAGTCTTGTTTCTTTAGCTGGAGTGGTTACACTTTCTCTTTCGGGAAAAACGCTGAATCGAATTATGACTTACTTGGTAAGCTTCGCAACAGGAAGCCTTTTTGGTGGTGCTTTGATTCATCTTTTGCCGGAGGCTTATGCATCTGCTTCGAATCCTTTAAATGTATCATTATGGACCATTGGAGGAATAGCGACCTTTTTTGTGATGGAAAAATTTTTTAGATGGCGTCATTGCCATCACCCTACAACTGATGATCATATTCATCCAGTAGTCCCCATGAATATTTTTGGGGACGCCATGCATAATTTTATAGATGGCGTTCTAATCGCCATAAGTTATGCTGCCAGTATTCCATTAGGAATTGCAACAACTACTGCCGTTCTCTTCCACGAGATTCCTCAGGAAATCAGTGATTATTCTATATTGATTAATGGAGGTCTTTCGGTTAAAAAAGCATTAATGGTAAATTTTTTCAGTGCTTCGCTTGCTTTGGTGGGTGCATTATTTGCTCTCCAGATCGGAAAAAGCATTTCAGGCTTTACCGAAGCGCTTGTACCGCTCACTGCAGGTGGATTTTTATATATTGCAGGATCTGATTTGATTCCGGAACTGCATCATAATACAGATGCAAAAAAATCATTTATTCAACTATTGATGTTGATTTCCGGTGTTGCGGTTATGACAATATTAGCTATAAAATTCTGAAGAAATTTTTCAGTAAATTTAATCCATGGAATTATTTG
Source organism: Fidelibacterota bacterium (assembly GCA_014382015.1). Taxonomy (GTDB): domain Bacteria; phylum Fidelibacterota; class Marinisomatia; order Marinisomatales; family TCS55; genus TCS55. The sequence goes on from JACNKN010000041.1 coordinate 45,431, forward strand.
ATTTAAAAGAACAATACGCTACCGCTCAAAAAAAATACACTGAATTGCGGAGGTACCTTTGACTTATCTGTTAAGCAAACTGATTTAGAAAAAATGCGTCAGGCATCTGCTTCGCCTGATTTTTGGAACGATAATTTGGCAGCATCTGCCCTCCTCAAAAAAATTTCTATTATTGAGAAAGAAATATCTCTTTGGGAAGTATTGGATACAATGCATGGAGATGTGGAAGTCCTCTTAGAATTCGCTGATGAGGGAGAAGCAGATTTAAAAGAAGTTGATTCAGAACTAAAAAAGTTTGTGAATACCATAGAGGATTTAGAACTAAAGATGATTCTCGGCGATGAGCAGGATACACAAAATGCCATTATGACAATTCACCCCGGCGCCGGTGGTACGGAGAGCCAGGATTGGGCGGAGATGCTTTACCGTATGTATTCACGGTGGATTGAGCGAAAGGGATTTAAAAAAGAAATAATGGATCTTCAGCCGGGAGATGAGGCGGGAATCAAAGATTTGACCATGGAGGTTAAGGGGGATTATGCTTACGGGTTGTTGAAAGCAGAGGCCGGTGTCCACCGTTTGGTGCGGATTTCACCATTTGATTCAAATAGTCGCCGTCATACATCTTTCGTATCCGTATTTATTTATCCATCATCAGAAGAAGAAATAGAAATAGAAATTGATCCGGGTGACTTGCGAATTGATACCTATCGCGCCAGCGGTGCCGGAGGTCAACATGTGAATAAAACCGATTCAGCCATTCGCATTACGCATATTCCTTCAGGTATAGTTGTTCAATGTCAAAATGAACGAAGTCAACATAAAAACAAAGCGTCTGCAATGAAGGTATTAAAGGCGCGGTTGTATCAATCAGAAGTTGAAAAAGAAAAAGAAGCCATGAAAGATTTGGAAGATACCAAGATGGATATTGGTTGGGGGAGTCAAATTCGTTCTTACGTTTTTCATCCGTATAACATGGTAAAAGACCATCGGACAAAAGAGGAATCCGGAAATGTATCGGCTGTGATGGATGGAGATATTGATAAATTTATCAAAGCCTTTTTAATGAACCAATTGGGCGAAATTGTAGAATAAGAGGAAGAAGTATAGTATGTAGTATAATTTTAATTATACCGTTTTTCATAAAATGACTGAATTCAAAACATATAAACATAATCCGCCCCATTTATTCATGGGGAATACAAAATACTTTATAACGGCTTCTACTTATGAAAGGGAACCATTCCTCAGATTATCATCTGCAAAAGAAAAATTATATTCTTCCCTGCAAATCGAGTTTACTAAATACCATTGGGAGATTGAAGATTGGGTGATTTTGGATAATCACTATCATTTAATGGTAAATGCACCGGAAGACCCAACCACATTACCAAATATCTTTAGAGAAGCACATCGTTTTTCGGCATTATGGATTAAAAAGAATCTAAATATTCTATTAAATAATTTAGAATCGATCAATTTGGATGTCGATATTTTAGGGAAGGATATTTTGGAGTCCGATCCTTTGTCCATCAACCGTGTTGATAGAGAACACACTCTGTTAATCAATAAAGATGATTTAAAACGGTTAAATCGAAAGAAAGGGTTCTCATTATTGAATTTTAGAGATGAATTAACGCGGTTAATTCACTCAAAAAAGTTTTTTATAATTATTGGGATACCTGCATCACGTACGAAAAATCCTATTTTTCACGATTAAATTATATTTGGTATAACCCGGTTAAACATGGTTATGTAGATTCCCCAGAAAAGTGGAAATATGGTAGCTATTATTATCGATTTAAGGAAGAAGAGAAAGAATTGAATGCCCTTTTGAAAAGATATCCATTTCAGGATATTAAAATTGAGGATGACTTTTAGTTCCGGTGGTATTTATAGAAAATTGCATCTGATTATGCCTGCTAGCGCCAAAAAAAGTCCCACCAAAACAAGTATTATAATTTTTTCGTATATTTGAACCATAATTGTTTGCAGTGATCAAATGTTATGATTCTTTATTCACATATTATTAAATCCGCTACCTTTTTAAAGGTGTCACGGATATTTATATTCACTATCTTATTAACTAATATCTTCGCTCAAGATATTAAACCTAATATTGCTGTATTGGATTTCGACGCAAACAATATTACAAAAAGTGAAGCGGCGATTCTCACCGATAGACTACGAACAGAATTATTTGAAATTGGCGCTTTTAATGTTATTGAGCGATCCGTGATGGAAGAAGTTCTCAAAGAGCAGGGCTTTCAACAATCTGGCTGTACCACGGCTGAATGTGCGGTAGAAGTAGGAAAATTAGTTGGGGTGGAATTTATGGTTGGGGGCGCCATAGGTAAACTGGGCAGCATTTTTACGGTTACTGCAAGAATAATAAATGTTGAGACAGGGGAATTAACAATTCAGGCAAAAGAAGATTGTCCTTGTCCCATTGAAACATTATTGACAGAAACGATTCGAAATATTGCCCTAGAATTAAGCGGTTTAAAAGCCATTAGTCGTTCAAATTATTCTTCTGGTTCTCTATATCTAACATCTACACCATCTGGCGCGAGTATCAGTATAGATAATAGGCCAATAGATGGTACGACACCCCTGACTATTGAAAACCTTTCCTCAGGTGAGCATTTCGTTTCTGTAGAGAAGGGAAATTATACCGGCAAAAAAGTACTCAATATTGAACCGGAAATAATCAATAGACATACAATACGGCTTGAATTATTTACCGTGAACCTGAATGTATTTTCTACACCAGAGGGCGCTACTGCAATTGTGGATGGGAAACGATATGGTTTGACCCCCGTATCAATTATTGACTTACCCGTTGGTTCTCACAAACTAGAGGTTGAAAAACCAGGGTTTGTTAAACATACCCGCACTGTTTTTCTTGATAAGGATATTGTGAATAAAGCTGAGGTAACTTTAGAGATTGCGCCAAAACTTTCAATCATCAGTGAGCCAAGTGGTGCCAAAATAAATATTGTAGGCTTCCCACTGAATTACACCACTCCCCAAAATAGAATTGTATTGAACCCGGGTGAATACCAAGTTATTCTAACTAAACAAATTATGAATCTTACACCGAAAGTTTTACTCTTTCGGTAGGAGATAAAAAAACAATTGATGCATCACTTACAAGAAAAGTTGGTTCTGTTCATATTGAAAGTTCAGACCCATCAAATGTTGAATTTGTGTTCCTTAATAACAAATCGATATATGGGACCACGGCACAAACATTGAATAATATTCCTACCGGAAATTATACGGTACTTTTTACAAAACCGGGATATTTAAAACTTGAAAAGGATATTAATGTTGAGTGGAATAAAAGAACATCGGTTTTCGTCCAATTAGTCTCAATTGCTTCAATTGAAAAAGAAATCCAATCATTAAAAAGGAAAAGAAATATTTGGCTGGGGAGCGGTGCATTTCTTGCAGGTTTAGGCGGCTATTTTAAATATGCTGCAAATAAACATTATGATGAGTATCAAACAGCGGAATCAAATGCAACTGCACTTTTTGAACAATTGGAAAAAGAAGATAAATTGGCACCCATTTCATTGGGATTGGGTGGCGCTTGTTTTACAAGGATCGTACCCATTAATACTGAAATAAAGGAATTAAAAAATAAAATTGAAACTGAGGGTGTGAGAGAATGAATTCAGGAAATATATTCTTAATATACCGATGAATCACTAAACAGATGTTCACCGAATTGAACTAAGGTGCGGATTATGCCTAAATTCTAAAGGTGATTGACATAGATAATTATCGAAAGGACACCAAAATGCTAAAAGAAAATATTCAACAAGAAGTATTAGAATTAAAATCAATTGAAAAAATTCAATTGGTTGAACTCCTGCTCGAAAGTTTAGATAAACCAGATATGGAAATCCAAAATGAATGGATTGAGGAATCTGAAAAAAGATATGATGCTTATAAGTCAGGAAAAGTAAAAGCTTTTTCGTATGAAGAAGTGATGAATATGTTGGATAAATGAATTTAATATTTGTCCATCCTGCTGATAAAGAATTCATTGACACTTATCATTATTATGAAGATCAATTAATTGGCTTAGGAGATCAATTTTTAAATGAATTCAATAAATCAATAAAAATAATTATCAACCATCCAACAATCTGGAATAAGGTGGGTAAAAGAACAAGAAGATCTTTAATCAAAAGGTTTCCGTTTTTAATTCTATATGTATTCGAAAAGGATACAATCCATATTACTTGCATAGCCCATCAACATCGGAATCCGGATTATTACATTGATAGAATGATTTAGGTCTTAGGAAAATATTAATTTATTTAAAATAAAATGAAAAATTCAACAACTATACCATTTCTGATTTTCGCATTATTTTTTTTCAACATGTGATCAACCTGAGCGGGTTCGAGATAACCCATTTGACAGATATACCACTTTGGGAAAAAATGAATGGGCACCTTCAAATTTGCAAGCCCAAGTTTTAAATGATTCTCAAATCAAACTCACATGGTCCCAAAAAGAAACACGAATCTCAGGATTTAAAATAAGCCGCAATTCAGGTGGTGTTGATTATTCTCAAATTACAGAATTAGCAGCAAATATATCTGATTTCACGGACTCGGGATTAAAATTCGGTAGTACGTATACTTATCGTATAAATGCATTCGCCGATGAGAATTTATCCGGTGATGCCACTTCTAACCCAACAAATACAAGTTTTCCATCCCCGACTGATTTGATGGCTACTCCCATCGATGACCAATCAATTCAACTGACTTGGCAAGATAATTGCAATTTTGAAAAAGGGTATAGAGTAGAGCGATCTTCAGACAGTACAAACTTTAGCCAAATTGCGGAATTAGGAGAAAATATTACTGAATTCAAGGATACAATATTGAAATATGGACCAACATATACTTACCGAATTAAAGCATTCACAAATGAAAATGAATCGGGGTATGTGACAGTTGAAGGAACCAATACAATTTTCCCTGAACCAACCAATTTAACAGCCACAGGCATAGACGACCAAAGCATTCGATTGACTTGGTCGGACAATTGTTCTTTTGAAAAAGGATACAGAATAGAGCAATCAGATGATGGAACACCCTTTAGCCAAGTCGCGGAATTAGATGAAGATATTACTGAGTATATTGCTACGGAATTGAAATTTGGTACGACATACACTTATCGAATAAGAGCATTCACCGATGGGAATAATTCTGGGTATGCCACCTCGACGGCGACGAACACAATTTTTCCGCCACCGAGTAATTTAACTGCTACACCTATTGATGACCAATCTATTCAACTAACTTGGAGTGATAACTGTAGTTTTGAAAGCGGATACAGAATAGAACGGTCAGTTGATGGATCTAACTTTAGCCAAATTGCGGAATTAGGTGAAAATTCCTCAGAATACACTGATCCTGGTTTGACACTGGGGAATGATTATACCTACCGTGTTAAGGCGTATACGAAGTTTAACGAATCAGCGTATTCTAAGGAAGAACTCGTCAATTTCTTGAAGGACTGTCTTGGAGTTTGGAATGGATCAGCCGTTATAGATTGTAATGGTGATTGCGATGGTAGCGCAATTATCAATATATGTAGTATTTGCGTTGGGGGTAATACAGGTATTGATGAAAACTATTGTGAAACTGTAACTGATATTGATGGAAATGATTATAAAACAGTGAAAATTGGGGGTCAGGCATGGATGGCCGAAAATTTAAAGGTAACTAAGTATAGAGATGGTAGTGCCATTCCAAAAGTACACAGCAATTCAGACTGGTCAAATCTCACCACGGGTGCCTACGCTGTTTATAATGATGATGATGGCAACGCAAATACTTATGGTTATTTGTACAATTGGTATGCAATCACTGATAATAGAATCATTGCACCTACAGGTTGGCATGTGCCAACAGATGATGAATGGACGACACTAATAGGATTTCTTGGTAATGATCCAGGAGGAAAACTAAAAGAAACAGGAACAGCCCACTGGAACAGCCCAAATACAGGGGCCACCAACGAGAGTGGCTTTACAGCTATACCTGGTGGTTCCCGGGCCTCCAGTATTTACTCCAGCTCCGGCGGTTACTTTAGTTCTGTGGGCAGTCAGGGCCTATATTGGTCTTCAACTAAGTGCAGTAGTTGCAATAACAATCGTGACGCATTGTCCTTGATTCTGCTTCACGATAGAGCAAATGCATTACGCTACTCTGGTAGTATGAGCGGTGGCAAATCTGTTAGATTAATCAGGGACTAGAAATGAGTTCACTGCGAAAACAGTATTTTTCAAAGAGTATCATTTTGTGGAATTATTCTGAACATTAGCCAAGATTTTACTTGAAAACGAATGCGATTCCATAGAAACCCTCCACGAGAACAAATTGATGCCAATAAGAGACTCGGAATTTCTGTTCGGTGCGTGAGGGATTAGGGATTTTAGATATAATAACAATTCAAAACCACCATATTATTTTGGGATCTAAAAGTATAAATGAATTGAAAAAAACGAGCTAACCACTTTTTTATTAATGAGTTTTTAAATACATCATGAAATTAAACAATAGTTTTAAAAATTGTATTTGTCAAAATTTACCTGTTCAGTCGAGTGGAAATGTACTTAAAGAATTTTCCAAAGTGCGTGTGGGATGTCCGGCATTAAAAAAGATATTTTTGCCAGATGAAATTTGGAAGGATTTCAATGTAAATATAATAAAAATGCTTTATAATGAAACTTCAACCTATAATTATAGCTCATTTCTTGCATATGATGATGAAGAACTGAGTAATTATACAAACCCTGTCCATCGTTATTTATTAGATGAAAATGGAATTATTAGGAAAGATGCAGTCGGAAATAATCATATAAAAGATTTGCAAGAAAATTGGATGAACAAATCCGCTGATTATGAAAAATTTGAAAAATATCGGATATATCAGAGGCATCTTAAAGAATTGCAATACGCATATTATTTAGAAAATAATGGGTGGACGATAGATAATTTATCAGCATTGGGTGGCAGACATGATATTAGCGGATCCAATCCAAAAAATATTAAATATGATATTGAAGTGAAATATATCGGGACGGAGGAGTGGTTTAACCAAAGTATGAAAAAAGAGTTAAGGAATGAAGAAAATTATTTTCAACCCTCTTTTCATCACTCAAGAAATTATTTACTTTTAATTATTTTCCAAGCATGTAAACAACTGATTGAGCCAAAGATTGATACACCGAAAAATGGCTCCAAACAGATTGGGGAAGATAATAAAAAACTCAAAATGGTTTCCATTCTAATCGAACATTTTAATCATTATGAAGTGTCAATCGATCAAAATCTATTGAATATGAAAGAATTAGAATTTATCGGAGGAGGTGAAAGTTGGTTAAAAGTCCTGAAAGATACAGACCAAAAAAAGAAACCTGAAAACACTAAAATTGATTTGAAGAATGTTACTCAATCAGTCGATGAAATTAGAATATTTTCAATTCGTGGGAATAGTTTTCATCTTGAAAGTAAAATGATTAAAAATAATTAAAGATAAATATTGAAGTTGCTTTTCACAATCTTTGCGGAAGGTAATGTTTTGTATCAAGCACCTGATTATTTCGCATATCGGTTGGTTCACAGTTCATCCAAATCTTCCCCAAAGTTGTTTTGTACCGCAACGCTCTAAGTTATTACTTTTATTAAATACTCCAAATGGTGTAATTTACATAAAACATGCAGGTACAAAAATGAAAATTCAAACCAGTGTAAGAGTTGAGGACAGTTTCTATAAAGAAGCAAAATCTGTATTTAGAAAATTCGGTCTAAGTTTTGGAGATGCGGTTAATATATTTATCGCCAAAGTTGCCATGGAACAAAAGATTCCTTTTGAATTGAGTTTGCCCACAGAAGAATTGGAGATGCGTGCTAAAAATATAAATAATAAAGAAAATATCGAAATTTATGAAACAGCCAATGAATTGTTTGAAGAATTAGGAATCTGAGATTGCTTCAACTCATTGTTGAAAAATCTTTTAAAAAGGATTTGAAGCGAGATAAAAAAAGTGGAAAATATTCAGAGAAAGATTTCAAATTATTAAAATCAATAATATCGACGCTCCAAAACAAAAAAGTTATTATTCCAAAGTATAAAAGGCATCCGCTCAAGGGTAAAATAGGAGATTTCGAATCAATTCATATAAAACCGGATTGGTTACTGATTTTTAAAGTTGATTTAAAATATTTATATCTAACTATGCTTGGGAAACATACCCAAGTTTATCAGAAATTTAAGTAAATACATTCTCCCGGACCTGAAAGTTAAATATTACTTGAATTGTTTCCTGTTTAATCGAATCAAAATTGTACTGTAATTTCGTTGCTAAAATTTTAATACTTTATGAACCAAACAGCCCATAGAAATTAGATTAATGAATAAAAATCAACCCAGCCCAGAATCGAATAAAAGCCTTAATCAAATCATTGATTTTCGGAAAGAAAAATTAACCAAACTTCGGGAAGCAGGTGTGGACCCCTATCCGCAAAAATATGAGCCCACCCATTTTAGTTCAAATATCCTTGATGATTTTGAAAACCTGGAAAATAAAGATGTAAATGTTGCAGGGCGTATCATGTCCCTTCGGAAAATGGGAAAAGCTTCATTTTTTCACATTCAGGATGGAAAAGGAAAAATTCAGATTTTTATTCGTAGAGATGATGTGGGTGAAGATAATTATTCCCATTTTAAATTGTTGGATATGGGGGACTTTGTGGGCGTTCAGGGATATGCCTTTAAAACAAAAATGGGCGAAATATCTGTCCACGCAAATTCAATTACAATTTTATGCAAATCCATTCGTCCTTTACCGGTTGTGAAAGAAAAAGAAGGGGAAACTTTTGATGCCTTCAGCGATAAGGAACAGCGCTATCGTAATCGCCATTTAGATTTAATTGTGAATCCGGAAGTAAGAGATACTTTTGTTAAGCGGGCAAAAATCATTCGTGGACTCAGAGATCATTTGGATAATTTAGGGTTTTTAGAAGTGGAAACGCCTGTCCTTCAACCACTCTATGGCGGTGCTAATGCCCGGCCTTTCACGACACATCACAATGCTCTGGACCAGCAACTTTATTTGCGAATTGCTGATGAGTTATATTTAAAAAGACTGATTATTGGTGGAATGGATCGCGTCTACGAAATTGCCAAAGATTTTCGCAATGAAGGAATGGACCGGAATCATAATCCTGAATTCACTATGTTGGAATTTTATTGGGCATATGCAGATTATGAAGACAATATGAATTTGGTAGAAAATATGATTCAAAGTGTGGCAAAAAATATAGATGCATTGCAGGTGACTTGGGGTGAAATGGAAATAGATTTATCCAAATCATTTCAGCGACGTCCTTTGCTAGAATTGCTGAAGGATGCAACGGGTGAAGATTTAACTGAAGCATCTATTGATCAAATGAAAAAAGTATGTAAATCCAATAATATCGAAGTGGAAGAAAATGCCAATTATGGACAAATGCTTGATGAATTAATGAGCGCATTGGTAGAACCAAATCTGGTGCAGCCCACATTTGTGACGGATTATCCAAAAGCTATTTCGCCATTAGCGAAGAAACATCGTAGTGGAAATCCACATTTGGTTGAGCGATTTGAATTATTTATTGGCGGTGCGGAATTTGCCAATGCGTTTACAGAATTAAATGACCCCATTGATCAAAGGGGACGGTTTGAATCCCAAGCCCGGTTGGCAGAAGGCGGAGATGATGAAGCTCATCCTGTTGATGAAAATTTTCTTCAGGCCATGGAAACTGGAATGCCACCTACGGGCGGTGTAGGGATTGGTGTGGATCGCTTGGTCATGCTTCTTACAGAAAATGTGACCATTAAAGATGTGATCCTTTTTCCAGCTATGCGAACAGAAGAATAATATATATCTGGTGAATTTCCCTTTTTACCTATCCACGCGATATCTCCGGTCAACTCAAAAAGGGAGTTTTACCCGAATTGCCGGTGTCCTGTCCGTGGCGGGACTTGCGGTTGGTATTTCGGCACTCCTTATTACATTATTTATTCTCAACGGATTCGAAAGAGTTATCTCAGAAAAAATTGCTGACTTTGATGGCCACATTCGCATCCGCCATTATTTAAATAACCCAATTCCGTCAAATATTAAAGAATTGGATCAGTTTATATCTGTTTATAATGAAGAAGTAGTTCAATCAAAATTCATTCAGGGCCCTGCGTTATTGCGAAAAGGGAAGTCCGCTGAAGGTGTCATTGTTGAAGGGCTTGAACATACCGGTGTTGATTTTATAAAAAAAATATTGGTCAGTGGATCCATTGATTTAGATAATCGAGGATTGATTATAGGAGAAAGATTAGCGAATCAATTAAATATTGATATTGGAGATAAAACTGTTTTGTTTGATTTAGCAACGTTAAGGGGTGCTAAAAAACGATTGAAGCAATTTACGGTTACTGGAATTTTTCATTCTGGTATGTCTGAATATGACCAATCTCTCGTATATACAAATTTGAAACTGGCAGATGGCTTATTCAATTTGGAGGGGAATGTATCCGGCCATATTCTCAGGTTGAATGATTCTGCATTGGTGAATGATTTTTCCCAGTTATTAGGAGAAGAATTGGCCTATCCATATATGGTCATGACATGGAAAGAAAAGAACCGCGCCCTGTTCAAATGGATGGATGTCCAACGGTGGCCAATTTTATTTATTTTCAGTCTTATCGCTCTGGTGGGTATTGTTAATATTATTTCAGCATTGGCTATGATTGTACTGGATAAAACACGTCAAATTGGTATCCTAAGATCATTAGGTATGACTCAATCGAAGTTGAAGCAAGTTTTTCTTGCCAAAGGGTTTATTATTGGTGTGGCCGGTGGTGTTTTTGGATCCGCGTTGGCCCTGTTGCTTGCCTGGCTGCAGAATACTTTTAAACTAATTACCGTACCTGAGGATGTGTATTTTATGGATTTTATTCCACTTGATGTAAATTTAGCTCATGTGGGTATAGTAACGATTATTTCAGCTATTTTTGCGGTAATAGCTGCCATTTGGCCCACGATTCGTGCGGGGAATATTCAACCGGCGAAGGCATTGAATTACGAATGAAATTTTCTCAATCTATTGCCCGTCGATTTATGCTTGGTGGTAAAGGGGCCGGCCCCAGTCGGCTGACTGGGTGGATCGCTATAATTGGTTTGGCCGTGGGATGTATGGCCATGATTCTTTCTGTATCGATTCTCAATGGGTTTGAATCACGTGTCGTGAGTCGAATTATCGGTTTCGAAGGTGATATTCGCGTGAGTGGATTAACCGATTGGAATAGCAGCATCGAGGAAATTCAATCAATTGATGGGGTAAAATCGGTCATGTCATTTCAAGAACGAAAAGGATTAATCCTCGGGCGGGATGATTCCCAACGGATGGTTTTACTCAAGGCTGTGGATCCTGAAATGATAACCTCATTTTACAAATTAAATATGTTGAAAGTAGATAGTCGTTCAGATTTACCTCCGGTATTTATAGGTGAAATGACAGCTCGACGCTTGAACCTTAATTTGGGAGATGGATTCAGGATTATGAGTCCCATCGACCATGGATCCAGTTGGGGAATCCCGCGGCAAATTCAATGCGTTGTGGGTGGAATCTTTAATATTCAAGTACTGGATTTGGATGATAAAATTGCATTTATTCCAGCAAGTGTTGGTCAAAAACTGTTTATTCGTAAAGAGGGTTCGGATGGTGTGGATATTCGCCTCACTGAAAATGCCGAGATTGATAAAGTAAAGGCAACCATCCAAAGAAGATTTACGAAGGCCCATGTTTATACATGGGGAGATCTCCATAGTGAATTATTCGGTGCGATGCAATTTGAGCGAATTGGTGCGCTGGCGGTTCTGAGTTTGATTATATTGGTTGCCTGTTTTAATCTAGTGACCACATTGGTATTGGTTACAGCACAAAAAGTAAGAGAATATGGAATTCTTCAAGTCATGGGAACCACGCGAGGATTGGTAAAATCTATCGTCATGTATCAAGGAGGGATGATTGGTGGTCTGGGTATTGCGGCAGGCTTAGGAATTGGTCTAATATTTATCCTTGCCCAAAATGTTTTCGGCCTCATCTCCTTACCAGAGGATATATATTTTACACCTTACTTGCCTATGGTTATTTTTTCTGGTGATGTCATTACGATCTTGTCTATTTCCTTGGGAATGGTCATTTTATCTTCATTCATTGCAGCGAAACGGGCATTGATGATTTCACCCTTAGAAGCTATTTATTTAGAGAAATGATTTTAGAAGCAAAAAAAATATCCAAATCCTTTAGGAATGGCGAAAAAACTTTATCTGTTTTTCAGAATATTTCAATAGAAATTGATTCTGGCAATCTCATTACAATAATGGGTCCCAGTGGCGCAGGTAAATCAACTTTGCTCAATATACTGGGTACATTGGATAAGCCGGATTCTGGAACACTTATGTTAGATGGTAAATCTATTGATTCGCTATCAAATAATGAATTGGCCCAATTACGAAATGTGGTTCTTGGTTTTGTTTTTCAGTTTCACCATTTATTACCGGAATTTACCGCATACGAGAATGTGCTCATTCCAAATCAAATTGCAGGGAATGATGGCGACCATCATAAAGCGAATGAATTATTAGATTATATCGGTCTTATTGATCGGAAGGATCATTTTCCATCCCAACTATCCGGTGGGGAACGTCTGCGTGTAGCGGTGGTTCGGGCCCTCATGAATGAACCCAAACTGGTTTTGGCCGATGAACCTACAGGCAACCTTGATTTGGGGAATGCGAATCGCCTGGTGGATTTGTTTAAAAAGATTAATGCTGATTTCAATCAAGCATTTGTAATTACCACCCATAATCCAGAGGTTGCATCCATTGGAAAAACAAAATATTATCTTGAAAATGGGTCACTTTCTCTCACAGATAAGTTTTGATACTGGGTAATCCCTGTTTAATTTCAGAGTAGCATGAAAGAAAATTTTTCCAAACGCGTACAGAGCATAATGAAATATGCCAAGGAGGAAGCCATTCGCCTGGGACATAGTTATGTGGGTTCCGAGCATTTATTGTTGGGTCTTTTGCGTGAAGATTCTGGACTTGGTTCCAAGATTTTTGATATTTATGACTGTGACATTGAAGATATACGTGCCATGGTAGAGGATATGATTAAGACATCTGGCGGTACCATGACATTGGGACATTTACCCTTGACTCGCCGGGCAGAACGGATTCTTAGGAATGCCTTTAATGAAGCATCTGCGTTGGGAGTCACAATTGCAGATGACGAGCATCTTCTATTAGCTATGCTTAAAGAGACAGAAGGTATTGCTTACGAAGTTTTGAATGCTCATAACTTGAATTATGACAGTGTTGTGGATTTAATTCAGGATGATAGTCGGGTTGAAAAGTCAGTGAAGCCAAAGCTTAAACGGAAAGAAAAATCACCCAAATCAAAAACACCCGCATTGGATCATTTCTCACGGGATATTACTCAAATGGCCCGAAAAGGAAAGCTCGATCCGGTGATTGGTCGGCAAAATGAAATTGAACGGGTGGCCCAAATATTATCGCGGCGGAAAAAGAATAATCCAGTACTTATTGGTGAACCGGGTGTAGGTAAAACGGCAATAATTGAGGGACTTGCACAACAAATAATCACCAAGGATGTTCCACGGCTATTGCACAATAAACGAATTTTATCTCTTGATTTAGCTGGACTTGTTGCAGGAACAAAATATCGGGGCCAGTTTGAAGAACGCATGAAAACGATAATGGTTGAATTAGAGAAAACCGATGATCTGATATTATTTATTGATGAACTTCATACTTTGGTTGGTGCCGGTGGTGCTTCAGGTTCTCTGGATGCATCCAATATGTTTAAACCGGCTTTGGCCCGTGGGGATATCCATTGTATTGGCGCAACGACTCTTGATGAATATCGAAAGTATGTAGAAAAAGACGGTGCTTTGGAACGTCGTTTCCAAAAGGTGAATGTGGCACCGCCATCAGCAGATGAATCTATTGCAATCCTGAAGGGTCTTCAATCCAGTTACGAAAAACACCATAATGTTAATTACGATGATGCTGCGATTGAAGCATGTGTTGAGCTCTCCCATCGTTATATAACCGATAAATATTTACCGGATAAAGCCATCGATATTATGGATGAAGCGGGCTCCCGTTCTCACATGCTAAATATGAAAGTACCCCAAGAAGTCATAGATCTTGAACTTGAAATTGAAAAAGTCCGGATAGAAAAAGATTCAGTCGTGGTGGCACAAAGATTTGAGGATGCAGCAAATCTCAGAGATACAGAACAGAAACTAGTTCGAAAGTTGCAAAATCTTCAGAAAGATTGGCAGATAAATGAGGCTTCTAATCCCATTCGAGTAACGGAAGACAGTATTGCGGATGTGGTGTCAATGGTAACGCGAATTCCTGTCCGTAAAGTTGCCCAGTCAGAAGGCCAAAAACTACTCAAAATGAAAGATGAAATGGCGGAAGGGATTGTGGGGCAAGATAGAGCTATTAACAGTATCAGTCGCGCGATACAACGATCCCGGGCTGGACTTAAAAGTCCCAATCGGCCAATTGGCGTATTCCTGTTTTTGGGGCCGACTGGTGTAGGAAAGACTGAAACGGCAAAGGTATTAGCTCATTATTTATTCAGTCATGGAGAAGCGCTCATTAAACTGGATATGAGTGAATATGGGGAACGGTTTTCTGTTTCAAGATTGATTGGTGCGCCACCGGGATATGTGGGGTATGAAGAAGGTGGTGAACTGACAGAAAAAGTTCGACGCAATCCATATTCCGTCATATTATTTGATGAAATTGAAAAAGCACATCCAGATGTTTTTAATGTACTATTGCAATTATTTGATGAAGGTGTGTTAACGGATGGACTAGGTCGAAAAGTGGATTTTCGGAACACCATCATTATTCTGACTTCAAATATTGGAACCAAAGAAATTCAAGGGGGTGGATCATTTGGTTTTTCCGAAGATAGTGAAGAAACAAACTATGAAGATATGCGGGATAGCATTTTAGATCGGGTGAAAGGAACGTTTAGTCCGGAATTTTTAAATCGACTGGACGAAACGATTGTTTACCACCCATTGTCAAAAGACCACGTTTTAAACATCATAGATTTACAACTCATGGATCTTCATAAAAATTTGGATAAGATGGGATTAACATTATCTGTAACTAAAAAAGCAAAATCATTAATAGTAGAAAAAGGATTTAGTACTGAATATGGCGTTAGATTTCTGCGCAGAGAAATTCAAAATTCGTTAGAAAATCCTTTGTCAGAACTATTATTGGGAAAAGCATTTAGTGGCTCAGATGGGATCAAAGTGAATGTAAATCGTAAAGAGTTTGAATTTTTACCCGTTAAAGCAAAATCCACGCAAAAAATTTCCTCCAAAAAGAAACCTAAAAAAGGTAAAAAACCGACCAAATCTCTCGATTCTTAGCGTATATCTGTCATATATAATGACAAATTATTATATGTCTGCCATATTGTTCTACAATTTATTATGGCATAATAATTGACTTTTATGGGTTAGTATTTAATATTCACCCACTTAAGGAGTATAAAAATGGGAAAAATTATCGGAATCGACCTCGGAACAACTAACTCATGTGTGGCTGTTCTTGAAGGTGGAGAACCTACAGTTATTAACAGTTCAGAGGGCGGGCGCACAACCCCTTCAATTGTTGCATTTACAAAAGATGGTGATCGTCTTGTAGGGCAGTCGGCAAAACGCCAGGCTGTCACCAATCCAGAAAATACGGTCTTTTCAATTAAACGGTTTATGGGCCGAATGTACAATGAAGTAGGCACAGAAATTGAAGAAGTACCCTATAAGGTCAGTAAAGGAAAGTCTGGTTCTGTTGTTGTGACAGCAAGCGATAAAGAATATACACCACCGGAAATTGGTGCAATGGTTCTTCAAAAGTTGAAACAAACGGCAGAAGAACATTTAGGCACAACTGTAACGGATGCAGTAATCACCGTCCCGGCTTATTTTAATGATTCTCAGCGTCAAGCAACTAAGGATGCAGGTAAAATTGCCGGATTAAATGTCCGTCGTATTATCAACGAGCCGACGGCAGCTTCCTTAGCCTATGGGTTGGATAAGAAAAAAGAAGAAACCATCGCTGTATTTGATTTAGGCGGCGGTACTTTTGACATTTCCGTTCTTGAATTAGGCGATGGCGTTTTTGAAGTAAAATCAACCAATGGTGATACACACTTAGGCGGAGATGACTTCGATCAAAAAGTGATTAATTGGATTGCAGCTGAATTCAAAAAAAGTGATGGTATTGATTTGAAGAAAGACCCCATGGCTTTGCAGCGTCTTCGCGAATCTGCTGAAATGGCAAAAAGAGAGTTATCTAGTTCAAAGAAAACTGAAATTAATTTACCTTTTATTACAGCTGATTCGTCAGGTCCAAAACATTTAAACTTGACGCTCACCCGGGCTAAGTTTGAAGAATTAGTTGCAGACCTTGTGGAAAGAACCATTAATCCCTGTAAACAAGCAATCAAAGATGCGGGCCTGAAAGCTTCTGATATCGATGAAGTGATTTTGGTAGGTGGGTCTACCCGTATTCCTAAAATTCAGGAAAAGGTTAAGGAAATATTTGGAAGAGAACCCAATAGAAGTGTAAATCCGGACGAAGTGGTTGCCATTGGTGCTGCGATTCAGGGTGGCGTACTTGCGGGAGACGTGGATGATATTCTCCTTCTGGATGTAACGCCCCTTTCTCTGGGTATTGAAACCTTGGGAAGTGTCTCCACAAAACTCATCGAAAGAAATACAACAATCCCTACAAAAAAATCCCAAGTGTTTTCTACGGCAGCTGATAATCAAACCACAGTGGAAATTCATGTGCTTCAGGGTGAGCGTGAAATGGCAGTGGATAATAAAACAATTGGCCGGTTCCATCTTGATGGTATTCCACCTGCCCAAAGAGGTGTGCCTCAAGTGGAGGTAACATTTGATATTGATGCAAATGGTATTTTAAACGTGAGTGCTAAAGATAAAGCAACCGGGAAAGAACAAAGTATCCGCATAGAAGCGTCTAGTGGATTATCCGATGCAGAAGTGGATAAAATGGTGAACGATGCTAAGAAACACGAAGGTGAAGATAAATCCAAACGTGAAATGATTGATTTGCAAAACCAGGCGGAACAATTGATTTATCAAACGGAAAAGAATATAGAAGAGTACAAAGATAAATTAGATGATGGTGAAAAGAAAACGCTGGAAGATGCAGTGGCAAAAGTAACTGCATCGAAAGATGGATCCAGTGCAGATGACTTAAAAGCAGCGATAGATGCACTGAACACAGCATGGAATGGAGTAGCTTCAAAAATGTATGAATCAGCTAAGGAAGAGACTCAAACTCAAGAACCTGAACAAGGGGATGAAGGTAAAAAGTCAAAATCTAAGAAAAAAGATGATGCTGAAATAGAAGATGCAGATTTTGAAGTTGTAGATTAATTCACCTAAAAAATCAGTAAAAAAAAAAGCGTCTCATTCGAGACGCTTTTTTTGTTTATGGAACAGAAGACCCGTAATTTCGTAACTATGCCAAAGCGATTCATTCATCAATGACGAAAAGACGAACCATTTATTTCATTCTTGCCCTTGTAATTGTGTTTGCAGGGTATTTGCTATTCAAGCCCAGTATGTGGCAAGACCGCTTAGAATCCTATCTCAATAACCAATTGAATGAAAATGGATGGAATATAGAAATCAGTAAATTCTCTGGTCACTTATTTTCCACTTTATATTCGGATAATGTATCCTTAAAACATAAAAATGGTGCCTCTATATTTCTGCCCAGTATTTCGACAAAAATAAAAATAGCACCATTGTTATTTAGTCGGGTAGAAATTGAAGAATTATCCGTATCCAATGTTGCTATTCAACCCTATTTTAAACCAGGTGATGATTCCGCTTCTATTAATTCAATCGAATTTTCTCCGGAAAAAATCCCCTTAAGCATTCAAAATATCTATGTAGATGGTCACGTGTTTATTCCCATAAATGATTCAACTCGATCGGTCCATTTTCTGATTGACGGCCAAGTGAATGAAGGTCAGGATGCCATGGAAATTAATTTACGAGAATTTGAATTTTTTTGTGCAGTTCCCAGAATTGATATTGCCATGAAAAATATCAGGGGGCAATTATCTTCCCATGGTGTGGAAGTTGAAGTAAAAAATGCAATCATGAACGGATTTCATGTTGATGGAAAATTTTCATTTGACAGGGGTGAGACGTCAGAAATGGAAGCTCAATTGAATTTATCAGAATATGAAATTCCAAGTCAAATCTTTTCCAAATTACCATTGCAGCCTAACTTATCAAAAATTTCTGCTACATTCAATTTTAAATCAGATTTTACACATTTTATCGGAGATTTATTTGTAAGAAACGAACTCGGACTTGATATGGGAGGGCATTTTAATTTGACAAAATATCCTGATTATTTTCGATTAGAATCCATGGAATTAGCTGGTAAAGACGGATCACTGAACATGCAAGGGGTAGTAGAAAAAAAAGGTAGATTTAATGGAACTATTCAACTTCGAACACTGGATTTAAGCCAATGGATGATCAATCAGCCGAAAACAAATTTATCCGGATATGTTTTGGCTGAGGGTGAAATTCTTGAATCACAAATTACGGCATTAGATATAAATGCTGAAATCAATGAGTCGCTGCTTTTTAACCGAGAATCTTCTTCGTTTTCTGGAGGTATTTCATACAAAGATTATAAATTATCTATAACAAACCCTATTACCATGACGATTGGCCCATCCATAGTCTCTATACATGGGGAAGCTAATTTTGAAACAAAAAATATGGATCTTAATTTACTCCTTACCGATGCCTCAACATTTTTAATCAATAATTTTTGGACAGACTCTTTATCCAGTGGTTTAGCCACGGGGTCCATGGCATTAAGGGGTCCTTTTGATACATTGGGGATAGACGCGAATCTTAAAATAACGAATTTTAGATATAAAAATGTTTCCCTTTCCTCCTTCGAGTTTTTAGGAAATTTAGATAATGTGAATAAATTCAGGGATGGTTCTATCAAACTTAAATTTGGTAAAGGAAGTTGGAATGACTATGGGTTTGAAAATGGAACAGGGGAGTTTCAAATTATTCAGGACCAAATTGAAATTTCCAGTTTTGAACTTAAAAATGGTCAGGATTTCTTACAGTTTAATGGTTCAATTAGAAATGATAGTATTTTATTTTTGGATCGGTTTCAAATTGCTTATGAGGGTCATTTTATGGGAAATCCAAGACCACTGACAATTACACTATTGGATGATCGGTTTTCGTTTGATCCTTTTGAAATCCATGTGGATGATGGAATTATTGAGGGATTCGTTAAAACAAACCCTTTTCAGGGACGATTAAAATTTTCAAATGTATCAGCAGAATTAATCAAATTGGCTAATTGGGATTTTGGATATGATTTTTCAGGAACTGTTTTTGGAGAGGTCTCCTTGGGTCAGGATTTAAATCCGGATGATTTCAGTCTGGATATCACTTTAAAAAACGGAGAATTGGCGAGTCAATCCTTTGATGAATTTTATATTTCGTCCCTGTATAGAGAAGGTATATTGCATTTAGAAGAATTGACTTTGACGGAAGGAGACAAAACAGGATTGCAGGTAATGGGAACTTTTCCAATTTTCGCTGATTCCACTCAACCAATCCCGGTGGATTTTCAGTCTAGTTTTAAAAATATTGATATGAAGATCCTCACACAATTTGCACCTAAGTGGGAACATTTGTTATTCGGTAATTTAACTGGAAATTATAATATGGGTGGAACCACACAGAATACACGATTTGATTTGAACGGAAAAGTAGAGAATGCTTTTTATGGAAAAATTCCCCTCGGTACGGTCCGCGGTACAGGGCAATATTCCAATAAAAAACTGGAATTCAGTCAATTCAGTTCAACGTGGAATAAAAACCATATAACAGGCTCAGCTATTTTACCTATTGATTATGACATGGCATCTCCCAATTTAAATGATTGGGATCCGGGTGGTGAACTATATGTTACCACTGAAGGCAGCCTACACTCTGTGGTCTTTTTATCCGAATATTTAGCCGAAATAGACTCTATTGTCGGTGATATAAATATGACGCTGGATATAGAAGGACCACCTGAAAATTTGATACGCAATGGTCACATAACCATTGAAAATGGATATATTTATACAGTCCTAATGGATGAGCCAATTCGACATATTTCTGCTAATGCGAACCTTATATATAATCAATTATCGATTCAAACGTTTTCCGCTGTACTTTATGATACACAAACTAAAATTGATTCAAGCCGTAATCTAACCATTTCTGGAGGGTTGGATTTTACAAAATTCTTCGAACCAAGATTTAATATACATGCTTTGGGAAATGATGTTTTCTTTCGGTCATTAACGGGCGATATTGAGGGGTACGGAGATTTAGATGTAACGGTTGTCGGGAAAGATACCTTAGAAATCAATGGAACTATTGCCGCCAAAAATGGTGCCGTATATATGGAGTTTATGGGGACTGAATCAGTTGAATCTGCCGAAGCAAAGGGGAGAACAATGACTAATTATAATATTCGATTTCCGATTGAGGATACTTTCTCAATTCGTAATTCACAGATTGATGCTACAATATCCGGAGAATTGGCTATATCCAAACAGTTTGGCGGTGATTGGGATTATTCGGGTGAAATAGAATTTATCGAAGGTGAAATATATTTTTATGTTGGAGATGTGTTTGAGAATCTCCAAGGAGTTATGACATTGGATGGACAGGGATTTAATCCTTTCCTTGAGTTGACAGCATCCACTAAGATAGGAGATGCTGAAATCATTTTGGGTGTATTTGGTCCTTTTGATAATCCAGAATGGAGATTCGACAGCAATAAAGGATATACAGAAAGTGATATCCTTCAATTACTTACCTTTAATACCCGTGTGGTCGAAGATGGATTCACTAGCGAAGGGTTAGGTACCCAAGCTCAGACTATTCTTGGTGCATACTTAGAAAGGCAATTAGAGAGAAATTTTATTCAAGCGACGGGGCTGAAATCTGCTGGACTCATAGAAGGGGTGGAAATTTCTGGAGATTTATTAAATCCAGATGCAGGAGAAGAATTTAGTATTAGCGCCAGGGTAAATAAAAATTTCAGTTTTAGCTATCGACGGTCTTTTTCACTTGTAGGTGCTTATAAAAAGAAGGTGGGTGTAGAATATAAATTAAATCCTAATTTCTCGGTCATTGGTAATGTGGATGAAGCGGGTAATATCCATATGAAGTTCCGCGTTCGACGTACATACTGATAGATCTATTAAATGCGAAAACTAATTTTATGTCTAGTGACATTTGTTGCTACAATATCTTTTTCTGCACAACGTGGTGATCCGCGTTCGGTGAGCAGTTTAAATTTTATTGGGAATAATTCTTTTTCTCGGAGACAGTTGAGAGAACAGGTGGAATTAAAGCCATCCTCCTTTTTACTGTTTTCACAAGTTGATTTTGATCGGAGACTCCTCAAGTTGGATGCCATTTCCATAAAAAACTTTTACCATTCAAATGGATTTCTTGAGACAGTTGTGAAAGATTCATTTTCGGTAGATGATTCTAAAGTGGATATCTTTTTCATGATCGATGAGGGAAAACAATATCATCTCGATTCAGTCACCATTACAGGGCTCGAATCATTTAAAGAAAAAGAGATTCTTACTCTGTTAGGATTGAAAATGAATCGCCCTTATAACCCGGTACTTATTAATACCAATTTGACGATTGTGGATGATGCTTTTCAGGAAGAAGGGAAATTCTTTTTTCGATTAAATATTCAACAAGAAATACAAGATTCAGTAAAATTAAGACTGGAGATTAATGAAGGTCCCGATGTTTTTATTCACAATGCATGGGTTTCAGGAACTGAATTAATCGACTCCGCTTATGTTCGGAATGAATTTGCTTTTAAAAAGGGTGATTTATTTCGAAAAAGTTTAATGGATAAAACAAAAAGAACTCTGCTTCGTGCTGGTTTCTTTTCTTCTGTAAGTTTAATTACCCATCCTGTTTCAGCTGATATTGACAGTCTCATAAACATTGAAGTTCGGATGAAAGAATTCCAAAATCGGGGCATGCAGAATCTTGATTTTGGGTATGAAGATATTGAATATGTGCCCGGTGTGAATTCGATGGTTGGGATGGGCGGATCATTAGAATGGTCTGATCGAATGATTTTTGGATCGAAAAATCAACTTGATGCACGAGGATCTATTGTAATGCCCACGGAAGAAGGCTTTATTTTCCCTCGGTTTAGTTTAGATATTAAAATATCGAATCAACGACCGTTTGCCATGAAATTGCCGACACAAATGAAAGTATTTTATCAACAATTCAAGAATTTTGATGATGAGGAAGGTCCTTACGTCCGGAGACTTGGATTTCAATATTCAAATATTTTTCGCTGGAATCGCCAACACTCCTTTTTGGATGTTGGAATTCGTTTAGAACGATTTGATGAGTCTGATGCATTCATAGATAACATAGAGCAAAGAAAATTCAGCATTCATCTTCATCAAGATAACCGAGACAATCCAATGAACCCAACCCATGGGAATGTAATCATTTTTCGACTGGATGCTTTTGGTGGTTTATTGAAAGGGAATCGATCCTACACTAAGTATGATTTGGATTTAAGGCAATATGTTTCACCGATAAAAGGCGTGACATTGGCGGGTAGAATTAATGCGGGGTTCATCTCAGCATGGAAAGATGAATATGATCAATTTGAAACAATTTTATTTGAAAAATTTTATCTAGGTGGAAGTAATTCACTGCGGGCTTGGGCTCCGCTTCAATTCCAAACATATACATCATCGGATAACAATACCTTACCCCTTGGACAAACTGCAAAAATACTTACTAATTGGGAGGTACGATTCCCGATCTTTGGTCTGTTAGGGGGCGTGTTGTTTTATGATGGGGGTACCATAATGGACAGAATCCAATCGGTTCAAAGGAATGATTTACAATGGAATCGCGGATTGGGTATCACCATTGATTTACCCATTGGTCCCATGCGGATTGACTATGCAGAAAGTTTAACCGATCCTAAAATAAACCAGTTTCACTTCGGGTTTCTTTATTCGTTTTAACCTAATTAATTTATGGCTCATGAATTAATTAGGTTAGGGGAACAATAATCCGGTCAATCAGTTAAGATGAATTCAGGGTGGTTGAAGCGGAAGAATTCTTATAAATTCACCGCCCTTAAATCAAAAGAAAAAATATGAAATCAAAAAAAATACTTATTTTAACCGCGATGTTGGTCGTGTCCAGTTGTGGATTATTTAAATCGGCTGAAGACTTGTTTTCTGAAGCTGAAAAAAAACGAAATATGGGAGAAGCAAAAGCGGCGCTTGAGTTACTTCAAACAATTGTCGAAAAACACTCGGATCATGAGATTGCACCGGATGCCCAATATTTAATTGCTGAAATTTATTACCGGGATATGCGGGATTTTACCACAGCCATTGAACAATATGGTAATTTGAAGATCCAATTTCCTGAATCTAAACAAGTGCCATTCTCCTTATTTATGCAGGGATTTATTTATGCCAATATGTTAGCCGATTTTGAAAAAGCAAAGACACATTATACCGAATTCCTTGAAAAATATCCGGGCCATGAATTAAATCAGTCTGTGGGATTCGAGCTTAAATACCTCGGTCGAGATATTAAGGAAATTCCAGAACTCCAACACCTTACACAGTAAACCATTATGACAGAATTCAGCTTATCAGAAATCAACGATCGAATTACCAAAAAATCTGCTTTTATTGATCCACTCCGTGCATCGATTGGGGAGGTTATTGTGGGGCAGGATGAACTGATTAATAAAATATTAATCGGTCTATTGGCCAATGGACATATGCTTTTAGAAGGAGTGCCAGGATTGGCCAAAACATTAACCGTGAATACCTTGGCTCAGGCCATCGATACTGGATTCCAGCGGGTTCAATTCACCCCGGATATGCTTCCTGCTGATTTACTGGGAACATTGATATTTAACCAAAAAACAGGTGGTTTTGAAACACGGAAAGGTCCCATTTTTTCAAATATCATTTTAGCTGATGAAATCAACCGCGCACCATCAAAAGTGCAAAGTGCACTTTTGGAAGCCATGCAGGAACGGCAAGTCACCATCGGTGAAGAAACATTCAAATTGGATGCACCATTTTTGGTGCTGGCAACCCAAAATCCGATTGAACAGGAGGGAACCTATCCCCTCCCTGAGGCACAAGTAGATCGATTTATGTTGAAACTAAAAGTAGATTATCCTCAAAAAGATGAAGAAAGAATAATTCTGCGACAGGTAGCCAAAACAGACGTGCCTAATCCGATAAAACCAGCTGTAAAACCAAAACAAATTTTAGATGCGCAGAAAACTATCAACGATATTTATGTGGATGAAAAAGTCGAGGATTATGTATTAAACCTGGTTTTTGCAACCAGAAATCCAGATGAATTTGGATTGGGTGATTTATCTCAACTCATTGAATATGGCGCCAGTCCACGGGCCACCATCAATCTAATCCTTGCCTCCAAAGCCCGGGCTTTTCTTGAGCATCGAGGTTATATCACACCTGAGGATGTACGTTATGTTGGAAAAGATGTTCTTCGCCACCGCGTGATTCTAACATATGAAGCAGAAGCGGAAGAAATGACGTCTGAAGACGTGATTCAAAGACTTTTTGACTCCATAGAAATTCCGTAAGAAAACAGTAAGAAGGATTAAGGAAAATCACCAGGAAAGCAGTTGATATGTTTCCAAACCGATCCTTCTTCCATTTTACTTATTCCTTCTACCTTAAACAATGATTCCGAAAGAAATACTTCAAAAAGTCCGCCATATTGAGATTCGGACGAAGGGATTGGTCAATGACCTATTCGGTGGTGAGTATCATTCAGTATTTAAAGGGCGTGGTATGACATTTTCAGAAGTGCGTGAATATACTCCGGGTGATGATATACGACTCATTGACTGGAATGTGACCGCCCGGAACAATGCCCCCTTCGTAAAAATTTTCGAAGAGGAGAGAGAACTCACCGTTTATCTCATGGTGGATGTGAGCCGATCCGGGCATTTTGGTACTTTGGATCAATTCAAATCCGAATTGGCAGCAGAAATCGCTGCGGTTCTAGGCTTTTCTGCAATTAAGAACAAAGATAAGGTAGGACTGATTCTATTTAGCGATCACGTAGAAAAATTCATTGCTCCCAAAAAGGACCGTTCTCATATTCTCAGGGTAGTCCGGGAAGTGCTTTTTCATGAACCTGAAGGTACGGGCACTTCACTCCAATCCGGTTTAGATTTTCTCATGAATGTGGCGAAGCGAAAATCTGTGGTATTTCTCATTTCTGATTTTTTAGATGATGGCTACTGGAAATCTCTAAAATTAGCCAACAGAAAACACGACATGATCGGCATTCGTATTGCAGATCCGGCTGAGGGGAAATTACCTGATTTAGGACTTATCAAAGTTCATGACCCTGAAACGGGAGAAATGTTTTGGGCTGATTTATCCTCGGAGAAAGAACGTAATACTTTTTCTAAATCCATTCGAGATAAATGGGAAACATTCGAAAAAGAATGTGGCCGGTCACGTTTTGATGTAATTAATGTGGGTACAGATAAAGATTATGTAGAACCACTCATGACCTATTTTCGCCGTCGCGAAAAACGAAACTAATCTTTTGAAAAAATCATTAGTTATTTCTGCAATTTTACTTGTGGCCTGCAGCCAGGATTACGCCGGTACTTCAGTCCAAATGACGGTGGAACTGGATACCACTTATACCACCATCGGCAGTCCCATCGTCTATACGGTAACGGTCCAATCTCCTCAGGATAAAATCGTTCAAATCCCGGAATGGCAACTGGAAGATCCACTTGAAATCCGATCATCTGAATTTTCAAGTTCCGGTGTTGAAAAAATTGGACGATTTGAAATCGTTTTTTGGGATACAGGAAAAGTGGCCATTCCCGGAGTAACGGTTTCGATCCTAAACAAAGATAGCACATTTGCTTATAATATGACTGCTGATTCCGTGTTTATGGATGTGATTTCCATTAATGAGCAAAACCCCAGTTTTAAACAATCGGGCGGCGGCATTATGCCCATTAAAGATCCGGTCCCGGTACGATACCCTCTTCCATTGCAGACCATCATACTATCCATTTTACTTTTGGGTATATTAATTGCCATTGGGTTGATTTGGACAAAACGACTGAAAGCAGATGTGTCGTACGAAGAACGACCGGAATATTTAGAAGAGCCGGATATTGTTGCCTTAAAGAAGTTAGATAAAATAGACCAATCCGGATTATTGGATAGGGGCGATATAAAAGAATTCTATGCCCAGCTTTCACTGATTTTGAGGGAATACACAGAAAATAGCCTTTATATCCGTACGCTGGAAATGACCACAGAAGAAATTAGGGCACACCGCCCTGGATTTCCTTATACAAACACCCAGATCGAATCTTATCTTAAAATCTTATCCGGTGCAGATATGGCTAAGTATGCGAAACATATAGCATCAGTAGATCAATGTAGTCAGGACTTGTCTTTATCCCGAAGTTTGGTGGAAGAGACTATACGCTATTGGAAATTTGATTCAATTTCTGGAGAAAACTCTCAATGACTTACATCTCTTGATTTGTAAATTCCCCGGCTAAATAAGGAAGAAAAATGGCAAACACTTCAGATATAAAAAATGGTGCAGTGATTCTGCATAAAAATAAACGGCTTAAAGTCATAGAATTCCTCCACGTTAAACCGGGGAAGGGACCGGCTTTTGTTCGAACTAAACTCAAAGATATTGCCACAGGTAAAATTTTTGATGAGACGTTTAATGCAGGGGTTAAATTAGAATTCCTTAAAATTGAAGCACGAACCATGCAATTTTTATATGAGGATAGTGATTCACATATTTTTATGGACAATATGACCTATGATCAAATCAATGTTATGAATGATACAGTAGGGAATGGGAAAAACTATCTAAAAGGCGGCATGAATGTTGACATTCTATTTGATGGAGAAGAAGTTTTGGATATTCGTTTGCCTGCTCACGTTCAATTAGAAGTGACTGAGACCGAACCAGGCATCAAAGGGAATACGGCGACCGGCGCCACAAAACCCGCAACCTTAGAAACAGGATATACGGTGCAAGTGCCTCTATTTATTGAAGAAGGAGCCCTGTTAAAAATCGACACACGATCAGGAGAATATATTGAACGAGTGAAAACTTAATCGTATTTTCAACCGTTATACATAAATATCGAAAGCAAAACATGTGGCAAGATAAACTTAAAGAAATTATTTACCTTTTAGAAAACAGTGATGTGAATGAAATTGATGTTACCATGTGGGGCCGTCGGTTTCGTGTCGTGAAATCTCCCAGCATCGGTGCTGCGCCTTCTGCAGGAGCACCAGCTGTCACTGTGTCGCCGCCTTCACAATCCAGCGAAAATCCCGAACCAGTTCAGGTGGAAACTGGGTCGGCAGAAGCACCAGCCACTGGTGAGGAAATATTATCTCCAATGCCGGGGACATTTTATACGGCACCATCTCCCGATGCGGACCCATTTGTAAAAGTGGGCGATTCTGTGTCAGAAGGAGACCCATTGTGCATTATTGAAGCAATGAAAATCATGAATGAGATTGAGGCTGAAACCAGCGGTACCATTACCAAAATATTGCTCGAGGATGGTCAGGCGGTGGAATATAACCAGCCTCTATTTGTGATTGAATCTTCCTGACCAAAAGAAGAAATAAATTGTGTATAAGAAGATATTGATTGCCAATCGCGGTGAGATTGCTCTGCGGATCATCCGGGCCTGCCATGAGTTAGATCTAAAATCTGTCGCCGTTTATTCCACCGCAGATAAGTATTCACTCCATGTCAAATTTGCGGACGAAGCCGTGTGTATTGGTCCGCCGCCGAGTAAAGAATCCTACCTGAATATTCCACGCATCATCGCTGCAGGAGAAATTACGAACGCGGATGCCATCCATCCCGGGTATGGGTTTTTGGCAGAGAATGCGGAATTTTCAAAAATATGTAAAGATAATGGTTTCGATTTTATTGGTCCGAGTGGGGATATTATCAACGCCATGGGGAATAAAGCTCAGGCGAAAAAAACGATGGCTAATGCTGGTGTACCCGTTATCCCCGGTAGTGATGGTCTTCTAAAAGATGCAGAAGAAGCAAGGCAAATGGCCATAGGAATGGGATTCCCAGTCATGTTGAAGGCATCTGCAGGAGGTGGTGGCCGTGGGATGCGTTTAGTCCGGGAAGAAAGCGAAGTGGTTCATGCCTACAATGCAGCTTCCGCGGAATCATTGGCCGCCTTTAATAATGGAGATATGTATATTGAAAAATTTGTAGAAAACCCCCGCCATATTGAAATTCAAATCTTAGCAGACTCCTACGGGAATGCGGTGAGTTTAGGCGAAAGAGAATGTTCTATTCAACGCCGGCATCAGAAATTGGTAGAAGAATCTCCTTCTGCAGCTGTGGATGAGGACCTTCGTAAACGCATGGGTGATGCGGCTGTGGCCGGAGCAAAAGCCGTAAATTATGTAGGCGTTGGAACCGTTGAATTCCTACTAGATAAAAATAAAGATTTCTATTTTATGGAAATGAATACTCGAATCCAAGTAGAACATCCCATAACGGAAATGGTGACGGGGGCAGATTTAATTAAAGAACAAATTCGAATGCATGCAGGAGACAAATTCCCCGATTATCTTTATAAATTGAAATTACGCGGTCACTCGATCGAATGCCGAATTAATGCAGAAAATCCCGATAAAGATTTTGCCCCTTCTCCCATGCCGATTACCAGTTTTCACATGCCCGGCGGTAAAGGTGTTCGTGTAGATTCTCATGCCTATGCCGGTTATGAAATTCCATCCCATTACGATTCCCTGATTGGGAAATTAATTGTTCATTCCCCCACGAGAGAAGCAGCCATAAATCGCATGGAACGGGCATTGGAAGAATGCATTATTGAAGGACCAAAAACAACAATCCCTTTTCATCAGGCTATTATGAAAAATGAAACTTTTCGCTCCGGAAAATTCGACACAAGTTTTTTAGAAACATTTAAATATAATAAAGAGGAAAAAGAAGCATGAACCTTCCCAAAGATTTAAAATATACAAAAGAACATGAATGGATTAAAGTTGACGGTGATTTGGCCACCATTGGTATTACAGATCATGCTCAGGGTGAGTTGGGGGATATTATTTTTATTGAATTTCCTGATTTAGATCAAGATATTGAAATTGATGAACCATTTGGTACAATCGAAGCAGTCAAAACAGTTGCAGATCTTTTTGGTCCACTTTCTGGCAGTGTAATTGAAATCAACGAAAGTTTAGAAAATAATCCTGAGCAGGTGAATGAAGATGCTTATGGAGGTGGGTGGATTTTAAAAATGTCTATTTCTGATAGTAGCGAATTGGATGCGCTACTTTCAACAGAACAATATACAGAATTGATCAGTTAATCATGCTGGATGTCAAACAAATTATAAAAGATAGCGTGCAGGTAAAATCCGCCATGCTGGATGCCTGTACCGGTGATATTCAATTGGCGGCCCAAATCATGATTGATGCGGCCAAAGCATCCAAAAAGATTTTATGGTGTGGGAATGGTGGCTCCGCCGCCGATGCACAGCATATGGCTGCAGAACTTATGGGTGGGTTAGTCAGCCACGACCGTCCTGCCATTGCTTCCATTGCCTTAACAACAGACTCTTCTTTTGTAACTGCATGGGCAAATGATACAGGTTACGAATCTATTTTTTCCCGTCAAATCGAAGGACTGGGAGAATCAGGTGATGTGTTAATTGCTATTTCCACCAGTGGAAATTCTGAAAATGTGATTCGCGGAATAGATGCTGCAAAGGCGAAATCCATGATAGTAATTGTATTAACGGGGAAATCCGGTGGTAAAATGGCAAATTTGGGAGATGTAACCATCTGTATTCCCAGTGATGATACACAGCGGATTCAAGAAGGGCATCTCTTGGCTGAACATATTTTATGCGAATCGGTTGAAGCAGCCATTATGGAGAATTAATGGAAAATTTTCTCCGGGATTACATGACCATGTTAAAAGTTGAACGAAATCTGGCACGGAATTCGTTGGAGTCATACGAACGGGATCTGAAGCAGTATCATCAATATTTAGGGTCTGAACTCAACCTCAAGACGATTCGGAATGTGACCCTGGGGCATATTCGGTCTTTTGTTCGCAATTTGAATGATCGCGGGTTGGCGGCAAATTCTATTAAGCGTGCCGTTTCTTCTATTCGTACGTATCACAACTTTTTATCGGCTGAGGGCCACGTGCAGGATAATCCGGCTCAATTGCTGGACACACCCAAAATTCCTCGAAAACTTCCCAACGTACTCACCATTCAGGAAATAGATAAAATTTTGGGAATTATTCCAGAAAATGCACCTATGGCCCAACGGGATTTAGCCATTTTTGAAATGATGTATTCCTGCGGTTTGCGCGTCACGGAACTTTGTGATTTTAAAACAACAGATATATTATGGGATTCCGAAATGATTCGCGTACAGGGAAAAGGAAGTAAACAGCGTTTCGTGCCCATTGGACCAATCGCCCGGGATAACCTTAAAAATTATCTCAACCATGAACGAAATTTATTGGCAGATAAAAACCCCAATGTTGCGGAAGTTTTTTTAAGTCGGAATGGCCGGAAATTAACCCGAATGATGATCTGGGTTTTACTTAAAAAATGGACAGAGTCTGCAGAGGTAAAAAAGGAAGTGAGTCCCCATACGCTTCGTCACTCCTTTGCAACCCATCTGTTGGAGGGGGGTGCTGACTTACGATCGGTACAAGAAATGTTAGGACACACGGACATTACCACAACTCAGGTATATACCCATTTGGATAAGGAACATTTAAAGGAAGTGCATCGCACATACCACCCAAGATTTAATTAATGGAAACTAACTAAAATGATTTTTCGATTACCCCCAGAAGTGATTGTTATGCTTTTGCCAGTCCTTTTATTCGCATTGGTGTTTCATGAATATTCCCATGCCTGGGTGGCAAATAAATTAGGTGATCCCACCGCTAAATATGCGGGACGATTGACCCTGAATCCCATGGCCCATCTAGATATGTTTGGGACACTCATGATTTTGTTTGTAGGATTTGGGTGGGCAAAACCGGTCCCTGTGGATACAGGTTATTTGGCAGATCCGAGAAAAGATATGATGAAAATTGCTTTTGCCGGCCCAGCATCTAATTTATTTTTGGCATTACTTGGCGGCACAATCATTCGCGCCACAGGATACATGGGCGCCCTGACCTCTATGCTCATGATGTTTACACAAATCAATATTATGCTGGCTGTATTTAATATGATTCCCATTCCGCCATTGGATGGCTCCCAGATATTTTCGGGACTGATGATCCAGAGAAACCCTGATTTGGTTCATAAACTCCGAATACATGGTCCTCAGATTCTTATGGGATTAATCCTGTTTGGTATGTTTACGAACATTTCACCTATCTGGTGGGTTATGAGCCCCTTTGTGAATTTCTTTATGTTCTTATTCGCAGGTATGTGATGGGTCGGGAAGCAAATCATTTTTTCAGAAGATTAACTCCCATTCGGCGGAGTAAACGAACCTTATTGAGTACGATTGTTATGTTGATTGTGGTCATTTTTCTTATCAATTATTTATTAAAAATTGTTCAGGTGGGATAAATGAAACTCGTTGAATGTGTTCCCAATTTTAGCGAAGGCAGAGATTTAGCCAAAATCAAAACCATTACCGATGCGATTTCCGGTGTGGATGGTATAACAATTCTCGATGTGGACCCCGGCGCAGATACGAATCGAACCGTGGTGACATTTGTTGGAGAACCCGAAGCAGTTTCTGAAGCAGCATTTCTTGGAATTAAAACTGCAGCAGATGTGATTGATATGTCAAAGCATAAAGGTGCACACGCACGCATGGGTGCCACGGATGTATGCCCAATTATTCCCATTGCCAATGTGAGTGACAACGAATGTATTGAATTATCTAAATCGGTGGGTAAAAGAGTTGGCGAAGAATTAGGAATTCCGGTTTATTTATATGAAAAATCTGCACAGAAACCAGACAGAGTAAAATTACCCGCGATTCGAAAAGGAGAATATGAAGGGATGGCAGAAAAACTAAAGGATAAAAATTGGGAACCAGATTTTGGCCCGGCCAAATTAAATTCTGGTGCCGGGGCCACCGTCGTGGGGATGCGAGATTTTCTCATTGCCTATAATATTAATCTGAATACAAAAGATCAGCGGTTAGCAACAGATATTGCTTTTGAACTTCGGGAAAGCGGCCGAAGTAAACGAATCCCGAATCCCAATTCACTCAATTTACTGGATGGAGAGATTGTTAGAAACAAAGATGGTAGTCCTGTAAAAGTGTCCGGAATGTTTAAAGATGTGAAAGGTGTCGGTTGGTATATTGACACATTTAAACGGGCTCAGATATCCATTAATTTTAATAACTATAAAAGATCGACTATTCACGATGTTTTTGATGCGGCATGTAAACTGGCCGACGAAAGAGGCATTCGTGTGACTGGAAGTGAACTGGTGGGGCTTATTCCTCTGGATGCAATCCTCATGGCAGGGAAGCATTATCTCAAAAAACAAGGCAGGACCATGGGTGTACCTGAATCGGATATCATTGAATCAGCAGTCCAATCCTTGGGGTTGAATGATGTGACACCTTTTGTTCCGGAAGAAAAAATTATCGAATTTGCCGTGGGGGAAAAATCAGAGAAACTCATGTCATTGTCAGTAGGTGGATTTACGAACGAACTTTCCAGTAACAGTCCAGCACCGGGCGGTGGTTCTGTGGCTGCTTTGGCAGGATCGTTGGGTGCAGCATTGTCATCCATGGTTGCGGCACTAACTCACGAGAAAAAAGGATTTGAATCCCAAAAGACAGAAATGGATATAATTGGTCAGGATGCTCAGGTCATCAAAGATCGTTTATCTTTTTTAGTGGATGAAGATACGCGTGCATTTAATGATGTGATGACTGCAAATCGATTGCCTGCTTCCAATGATGCAGAAAAAACAATGAAGGCTAATGCGATTCTAAAGGCGAATCAATATGCCATAGATATTCCATTTGAAGTAGCCACTTTATGTTATTCCATTATTGAGTTGGCTCATGTGCTGGTTAAAAAAGGAAACCCAAACTCGGTCAGTGATGCGGGGGTTGCGGCAGAAGTTGCTTTGGCCGGTGTGCGCGGTGCGGCCATGAATGTGTTCATCAATCTGCCGGGCGTGAAGGATGAGACCTATTGCACGACAAAAAGAAATGATGTGAATGACCTTATACAAAAAGCAGAAGCCCAACATAAAGTGGTATTCGACAAAACATTAGAAAAGATTGAAGTATAATGTTGAACCATATGCCCACGAAACACACGATAAGCTCGAAAATATTCTTAGATGGACAAAATTGCATAACAGTTGACACAGTTACTTTTTTGTCACAGGGCACCTTTATAGAATTTTTCATTTCGTGTCTTTCGCGTATTTTTTGGGTCAACATTAAATGATTAAACAATTATCAGAAGATTTAAGAAATAAAATCTCCGCAGGAGAAGTGGTGGAGCGCCCGGCTTCTGTGGTGAAAGAATTGGTTGAAAACAGCATTGATTCTGGAGCGACTGAGATTACGGTTGTGGTGGAAAAAGGTGGGCAGCAGCTCATTCAGGTTACGGATAATGGTTCGGGAATTTCTGCCAAAGAATTACCTGTTGCCTTTGAGCGTTACAGCACCAGTAAAATAGGGTCTGTAGAGGATTTATTTAATATTGATACTTTAGGATTTAGGGGTGAAGCCTTAGCCAGTATTGCATCTGTTTCAGAAGTAAATATATTATCAGCGAATGGAAGTGGCGATGGCTCAGAAATGTCCATTTTAAATGGCAAATTGGGAGAAGTACAGCCCGCGCCGGCGGTTCAGGGTACATCCATCACAATTCGAAATTTATTTTATAATACACCTGCACGGAAAAAATTTCTAAAAAGCCCTCGAATGGAATTTCGCAAAGTGGTTGAAATGGTTCGTCGATTTGCCCTTTCTTACCCCGATCGTAATTTTAAACTCATTTCGGATAATCGGGATATTCTCAATCTGCAATCTGAAAAATTACAGAGCCGAATTGTCCATGTGATGGACCCCGCTTATCGGGATCAATTGTTGCCAGTCAACTTTACGAAAGGCGATTATAGTATTTCGGGATATTTGGGGAATCTCAATTTGATTCGGACCCGGCCAGGGGAGCAGTATATTTTTCTCAATGATCGATTTATCCAAAATCGTCTCATGAATTCCGGAGTTTATCAAGCCTATAAATCCATTATCAATCGGGGGGAGTATCCATTTTTTGCCCTCAATATATCAGTCCCTCACGATGAGGTAGATGTGAATGTTCATCCCATGAAAACAGAAGTACGTTTTAAAGACGAATGGCGGATTTATCATGTGTTAAAATCAGCCATAGAAGAAGCACTTCATCCCATTATAGATACAATTCCAGATTTTGAAAAACCGGGTTTATCCAAAGATTTTGAATTCCCTACAACATTCACGCCAAAAGAAGGGCAAATCAATCCAGATCAGGGAGGGCTTAACCTAACCCACAGCGAAACGGGTAACAATTTTCAACCTGCGTTGGATCGGGCCAAGTCTTATGCATCCCAATTGGCTACACGGCCAGAGCCGGACACAGGACGGGTGGATTTAGAAAAAATATGGCAGGTTCACAGTAAATATATCGTTTCTCCCATTACCAGCGGATTGGTGATTATCGATCAGCATGTGGCTCATGAACGGGTTTTATACGAAGAAGTAATGGCTGCTTTTGATGCGAATCCCATGGCGGCTCAAACCTTACTTTTCCCGGAGGTAATGGAATTTTCCCCCGATGAATTCTCCACATTACTGGATGTTTTACCATACCTGGAGAAAATGGGATTCCGCATGAATGAATTCGGAAAAAATACGGTCATGATAGAAGCGATTCCATCTGAAATGGCCTGGGGGAACGAAAAGACCATTGTCAGGGAAATGCTGGATAATTATTTGGAAACCCAAAAGAAACATGCTTCATTCCAAGAAGCATTGGCGGCGAGTTTTGCCTGTAAGGCAGCGGTGAAAGCAGGAGACGTGTTGAATGGGGAGGAAATGCGTGAACTGGTGAATCGATTGTTTGGGACAAAACACCCTTATTACTGTCCCCATGGACGACCCATTATTATTCAGTTATCTATGGATGAACTGGACCGCCGTTTCGAGCGGATATAGTTCATTTCTTTTGAATAGAAATAATTTCAATCGCTTCTTTCGTTTGAGAAGTAGGTGACATGTTGCAATAATATTCTAAAACCTCATTTGGGATAACATAATCGATTAGAACGGCCGTTATACGATTATTTTTAAACGCTACACCTATTTTAGACTCATCTTTTGGTTTGTATGTTTTTCCCTTCATTTCAATAAAAAAGCCACAACCATCTACAGCATAATCTCCTTCAAATATTAATATGGCTTCAGTTAAGTCTTGTGCGTTATCTTTATCTTCGCAAGCGAATAGGAAAAAAACGAAAAGCAGAAAGCTGCTTAATATATGTTGAGTTTTCCAGTTCAATTATTTATCTGCTCTAATTTTTTATACTCAGGTAACCAATAAGCTGCACCCCAAACTAATGATTGCATAATGGCACTTTTTTTGTTGGGTGACGCATGAATAACCTGCTGGGCAAAAGGCGTAGCCATTTCAAGTAAATGTGTGACTAAAAAAAGTGGCAATGTCCATTTCAATAAATAATTATACTTACCCAAAATGGATTTAAAGTAGCTGAGTATTGAAATAACATATACCAAGACAATTAATATTTTAATACCTATTATCATGATTATCCTTATATTTATCCTGTGTTGAGGGGAATTTAATTTATCTCTTATTTATAGAAATAATTTCAAGTGCTTCTTTTTTTTGATAGTAGGGCGCATCACCGCATAAATATTCTAAAATTTCATTTGGTAAAAAATACTCGATTATAACTGTTGTCTTATGGTTTTCCATAAATTCAGCACCTATCTTAGACTCATCTTTTGGTTTGTATGTTTTTCCACGCATTTCAATAATAAAACCGCAGCCATCAACCTCATATGCGCCTTCCCATATTAAAATGGCTTCTGCCGTTTTTAAGGTCGAACTATCCTCGTTTGCGCATGAAATAAAGATAATCCCTAATAATATTGCTGATATAATTGATTTCATTCTGTTCTGATAATAATGCGTTTTGTAAGATGGTCGAAGTAATCATGATCTATCCCATCCAAATAATATTCAACTCTGAATTCAAATTCGTTAGTGGAGGAGGGAGGCTCTCTTAGAATTAGTGTCATTGAATTAGGGACGAATGGATTAGATTTTAAATAATCAACCAAGTTGTATTTAACATCAGATTCTCCTGTAGTCCAAGATGATATGATTACATCAAATAAATCGGCTAAATTGGAATTGTATAGATAGTCTAAGTTATAATCCCGATTAGAAAATATTTTAATATCATTCAACTTTTCATCTGTTCTGGGAGGGGGACGCTGACAGGCCAAAAGTGTGTTTGTTGTAAAAATTTGATTTAATCTTTCACTCAATGAATAATATGTTTCCTTTTCAACTGAATTAACAATAGCAAATTTATTGTATCTGACTGAACCATTATTTATTTCAGAAAATTTCAATTGTGGCCTTGCATTTTCTGAATAACTTGCTTCCCATTCACCCCAGATCAACGATGTGACTTTAAACCTATCTTCACTCTCAGGGCAATCATCACAAGAAATACCTCCAATAAACAGGGGTAAAAAAGAGATAATAATAATTAGTAAGAATTTTTTAATCATTTTCTGTTACAAAGGCACATTTACGTATTTTACCCTTGATTCTGCATATGGCTCAAGAAATCAAAATTATAAAACCAATTAATTCACCTACCCCTTTAGAGGCGAATTGAATTAAACTTTTTTACTTTTTTATTTGCCGTAATATCATTCCTGTCCCCACTACCGTCACTACACTAATGGATGTAGTCATTCCCAAAATCATTAAAAATAGCAGCCATGGTGAAAAATCTACATTGGATGATCCCAGTAAAAAGGGGAGCACAGCCATGATGCCACCTGTGATTGCGCCCAATTGTGCCAGTCGTTTCAGTGATAATCTGTAAAATTTATCTTCGTTTTCAAGTACTTGAAAAATGATATAAAAAATAATGCCACCAAAAAACCCCGGTGTGGCTAAGGCGATCCAGAGATCCAAGCCCACTCCATCGGGAATGCCAAATAGTCCGCTGATGACGGCGATGATGGCGCCGGTGATGCCCCAAAAAATAGCCCAGGTTAATGCCATTTTTAGTACACCAATCAGATGGGAGATAAATTTCATTTAGATGCTATTCGATAAAATGAAGCGGACCAAAGCCAGAGGACAATGTAAAACCCATTCAGTCCCAATAGTTCAAGGGCGGGACTGTATGGATATCCCCATTTCATAGTGATAGCGATAATAGTAATGATGGCCTGTGCGATGGCTGTGCCGGTCAGGGCTTTTACCATCTTTTTGGGTTGGAATTTGTAGATGGCGCCAGTAATGATCCAGATGGAAACCAC
Organism: Fidelibacterota bacterium; assembly: GCA_014382015.1. Lineage (GTDB taxonomy): Bacteria > Fidelibacterota > Marinisomatia > Marinisomatales > TCS55 > TCS55. The sequence continues at coordinate 83,401 of JACNKN010000041.1, forward strand.
ACCAAAATAGATAATGTTTAGGGGTTCTCCATCCGCTCCAATGACACCCACACCCATGCTCACCCAAATGAGGAGAAAGGAATTGATTATAGCCAAACGAAGTCCCTTTTTTCTGTTGGGCATTTTATTGAGATAATTTTTAATCATTTTCGACACCTATTATAATTTTGGATATAATCTTCCACGGAATAAGCACCAATTAGTTCCCCGATAGTTGTAAGCGGTATTTTACTCACATCCTTAAAGCGGATACAAGATTTTCCCATATTGGGCTTTATGCCCATTTTGGCAAAGGCATTTTGTAATTTCATCAATTGATTTTCATCGGAATAGACACAACTCATATAAATGGCCATATGGTTCTTCTGGGAAGCTAAAGCTGCATACATAAGGGGCTGTTTATTGTATGTGCCCGGGAAAGTTTTTAAGGGGATTTCATAGGTAATCATGCCCCAATTCATGACTTCAACATATCCGGTAGGAAGGTTGTTGAGGATAACATCCCGAACGGTAGAAAGTGCATCTTGCCGCTTCTCAGGGATTTCTTTTAAATATTCTTGAACTGTTTTGGCGTTGCTTTGCAAATCATTGTTCCAGACGATTATATTTTTTTAAAATCTTTTTCACCCGATCATGGGGTAAACCATATACTGTATTACCGTTAATGCCCACCATTGTTTCACCGGCAATTAAACCATTAATTATAGCCTCTTCTGTCGCTTGAACCGTTGCCTCAAATAAGGGGGTCATATCACTTATAGACTGAAGTGAGCGAATGTCGGAACTACCGAAAGACAATCGGTTTCCCGTAGAAAATGCAATAAATATATCTCCTGACCCATTCATCCCCACACTGCCATTTCTCCCCAAACCCAAGGTCGTTCGTCGGGCAATTCGATTCAGTTGTTTCGGTAATAATGGTGCATCCGTGGCGATAATCACAATAATTGAATTGCCGACCACTTTCTGTTTTTTACCTCGTTTTGGCATAAGATCTGTAATTTCTTTTCCCACAGGAACACCGGCGATTTTTAATTGATTCCTTCGTCCGTAATTGGACTGGACGAGCACACCGAGCGTATAGGCTCCTTGTTCCGTTTTTACTACACGGGACGCGGTTCCAATCCCGCCTTTGAATTCATAGTTTCGCATGCCCGTGCCACCACCCACATTTCCTTCTTTTACCGGACCACCATTCGCATGGTCTAACGCATAAAAAACATCCTTACGTGTCACATGCTGCCCGTAGATATCATTGAGAAACCCATCCCAAGTTTCCGCCACAACAGGTAGAACCCGGGAATAGAGTACATAGGGATTGTTCTCAAAATGGAGACGGTTCCATTCGATTGCTGCCGATGCAACGGTACCAACACTGATGGTATTCGTTGTTAGAATTTGTCCATATAGCTCCCCAAGTTCACTCAAGAAAACGGTACCAGTCATTTCACCGTCGCCATTGAGTGCAAACCAGCCTGCGGTTACCCCATCTGTGGCGTTTTTTCCTAATGGAAAGATGGCAGTTACGCCTGTGCGAACGGGTCCTTCCCCAACGGTTAAAGCGCCATCCCCTCGAATAATAGTAGCATGACCCACTGCCACACCTTTTACATCTGTAATGGCATTGAGTGGTCCCGGCGTCCCGTCAAATGGAATCCCCAAATCCCGAGCTCTTACGGTTTTTTGCCCTTGAGCAATGATCGGAAATAAAATGCAGACCATCGCGGTATAAGATAGAATGGATGTTAGGGTTTGCGTTTTGGCTAAAAAACGTTTCATAATATTCTCGAAGTTATTGTGATAGTGCGTGATCTAAATCTCTAATAAGATCTTCTGTATTTTCAATACCGACAGAATATCGAATCAGACTTTCTGAAATCCCCATGGCGGCCCGTTCTTCTGCAGTGCACTCTACATGGCTGGTGGTGGCAGGTGGCCCCACGATTGTTTCCACAGCGCCTAAATTGGCTGCAGCATGGGCATAGCGAAGATGGGGAATGAACTTCTTTACCGCCTCCAGTGAGTTCTCTTTTAATTCAAAACTCAATACGCCTCCAAAACCTCGCATTTGTTTTTGGGCAATGTCATGACCATCATGGGAGGGTAATCCGGGGTAATACACATGTCCGATAGATGGATGATTTGACAGATATTGGGCAATCGTCAAGGCACTTTTATTTTGTTGGCGAATGCGTAGTTCCAATGTTTTCATACCGCGTAAAAGTAAATAGGCTGCAGTGGGATGAAGGGTAGCGCCGTTAATTTCACGGAAATGATAAATTTGGTCAATCAAATCTTTAGGTCCGCAGATAACTCCGCCAAGGGCATCCGCATGACCCCCAAGGAATTTGGTTGCACTATGCAAAACCAAATCAGCGCCTAACGATAATGGGTTCTGGTTGATGGGTGTGGCAAAGGTATTATCCACAATGACAATGGTATTACTATCATGGGCTGCCTTGGCTAACCGCTTTATATCCACAATTTTCACAGTAGGATTGGTCGGTGTTTCTAAATAGAGGACTTTGCATCCCTTGGCGATTTCAGCTTCAATTGCATTGTGGTCAGTGGTATTACAAAGCATTACATCAATGTTAAATCGGGGTAAAAATTCCGTAAATATTTTATTCGTACCGCCATAAGTGTCTTTCACTGAAACGACCCGATCCCCAGGAGACAATAGGGTAAACAAGGTGCTGCTGATAATGCCCATTCCTGTTGAGGCACTGGTTACGGCTTCTGCACCTTCCAGCTGTCTGACTTTTTCCTCAAAAACATCAACAGTTGGATTGGTATTTCGACCGTAGATGTGACCTGGTTTTTCTCCAAGGGCAACATCCAGCCACTCATCCAAATCTTTATACCCATAGGATACGCTGTTTACGATCGGTACCTGGGTTGCATTTTGCAATAGGGAGGCTTCTTCTCCTGCCCAGACTGACTGTGTTCCTAATTGCGGTTTTTTCTTTGAATTCAATTTTTTTCCTGTCTTAAATTTGAAATCGACAAGTCTAAGTTTACATAGATTCTTACCATAGATAATGTAGGAAAACTTTAATTAGTTCATCCAGCATCATTGCTGGATGATTCCCGTGATCAGGGATGATCACGGCACTTCGACAAAAAAATGAAAAAAATATTAACCATTATTGGTCCCACCGCCAGCGGAAAAACAGCTATTTCTGTGGCCTTAGCTCAACAAATCAATGGAGAAATCGTCGGCTTAGATTCTCGTCAGATTTATAAAGGAATGGCCATTGGAACTGCACAGCCATCATTAGAAGAAATGGAAGGAATTCCACATCATCTGATTGGTGTTCAACATCCCAAATCAGAAGTGGCTGCAGGGCATTATGCTGAAATGGTTATTGAGGTAGTGGAAGATATTATTAATAGAAAAAAGACACCTATTATCTGCGGGGGCGCAGGACTCTATTACCGTGCCATAACAAAAGGAATATTTGAGGGGAGTTTCTCCGATGCTGATATTCGGAAAAAATTAGAAAAGGAATATGATGTCCAAGGAAGCGAAATCATGTTGGCACGGCTGAAAGAAGTCGATCCGGATTATGCGGAGAATGTCCACTCTAATAATAAAAAACGCCTTGTCCGCGCGTTGGAGATTTATGAATTAACAGAGAAAACGCCCTCCAGCCATTTTCAGGATCAAAAAGCATCCCCATCTGCCAAATTGGATTTATTTACAGTATATCTTGATTGGGATCGATCGGTTATGAAAGATCGAATTGCGGAAAGAACTGAAAAAATGTTATGGGATGGGTGGGTGCAGGAGGTTCAAAAGCTATTGGAAGCATATCCGAATAAACACCTCCATCCATTAGATTCGATTGGATACAGACAAATCATCTCCTTTTTAAATGGTGAGTTATCCGAGTCAGAAATGAAATCTAAAATTATCATTCGAACGCGCCAATTTGCTAAACGACAAATCCAGTGGTTTCGAAGAGAAAAAGTAGATTTAACAATTGAAATGAATCCAAATCGAATGGTTGAGGATATAGTAATAGAAATCCTCAAAGAAAAAAGTTTTTAGGAAAGCTTTTTTCCTTTTAAATTGGTGGGTCCTTTAAACCGTTCCAGAGAGAGGGTAAGGGCAGCAAATCGACCTCCGAATTAGGAATCTGTTGGAACGGAATCCAGGCTGCCCGGAGGTTTTTTATTATTAGGAGGTGCCCATGGCATCGACGCATACAAATCAGGTTATGGATTCAACAGATGTGAACCGTTCGGTGACGCGTCTGGCCCATGAAATTTTAGAGCGTAATGGCGGTGCAGATAAGTTGCTGCTGGTGGGTATTCTCACCCGGGGTGAACCTTTAGCCAAACGATTACAATCTCTCATACACAAAATTTCTGAAGTTGTTGTACCTCTTGGTTCCGTGGATATTACTTTTCACCGAGATGACTTTCGAGACCGGTTGGTCGTTCCACAGGTGAAAGGCACCAACATTAATAATTCTGTTGATGATAAAACAGTTGTATTGGTTGATGATGTTCTTTTCACCGGACGCACCATTCGTGCAGCCATGGATGAACTGAATGCATTCGGTCGACCTCAAAAGGTACAACTGGCTGTACTGGTGGACCGGGGGCATCGTGAACTACCCATTCGGGCTGATTTTGTCGGTAAAAATATTCCCACCCATGAAGGTGAGCATGTAGAAGTTCAACTGAAAGAAGTGGATGGAAAAGATCGCGTAACCTTGACGCAATATGGAGGAGATGACTGATGCTGCAGCAAAAACATCTACTTGGATTGGAAGGCTATCCGGCTGAGGATATCCAAACCATTATCGATACGGCCTTCACCTTTAGAGAAGTGTTAGACCGTCCCATTAAAAAAGTACCATCATTGCAGGGAAAAACAATTGTAAATCTTTTTTTCGAAAATTCGACGCGGACCCGAATCAGTTTTGAATTGGCTCAAAAAAGGCTCAGCGCAGATACGATTAATTTTTCTGCATCCACATCCAGTTTGAAGAAGGGGGAGACATTCAAGGATACGGCACAAAATATTGAAGCAATGAAAATTGATGCGGTGGTGATGCGTCATCCCACGCCCGGTGCACCGCTGCACTTAACACAGCACATTAATTCAATTGTCATTAATGCGGGTGATGGGACCCACGAACACCCGACCCAAGCCATTCTGGATATGACAAGCCTCCATGAAAAATTTGGATATTTAAAGGGTTTAAAAGTTGGCATTATCGGTGATATTTCTCACAGTCGTGTGGCTCTAAGTAATATCTATGGGTTAAAAATCATGGGTGCAGAGGTTACACTTTGTGGTCCTTCAACGCTGATACCACCCTTTGCAGAAGATTTGGGGGTGTCGGTGAATTATAATGTAGATGAAGTGATTGAATGGGCAGATGCACTCAATGTTCTTCGAATTCAGCGTGAAAGAATGGGAGGCGGACTATTGCCATCTGTGAGAGAGTATCGAAACCTGTTTGGCATAACAACAGAACGGTTATCCATGCATAAAAAAGAAATTGTTATTATGCATCCCGGGCCTATGAATCGAGGGGTAGAAATAGATAGTGCAGTGGCGGACAGCGATCAAGCCATCATCCTGGATCAAGTATTGAATGGCGTGGCGTCACGCATGTCTATTTTATATTTATTATTAGGTGGCAAGCAGGAAAAGGGAGAGAGTTAAGATGAAAACGGTAAAATTAAAAAAACAGGTACTGTTGAAAGGTGGATCTATTTTAGATCCGATTAAAGCAACGCTCAAAAAAGGCGATGTGCTTATTGAAAATGGAAAAATTCAATCCGTGGGAAAAGTAACCGCTCCCAAAGCTGCAGATGTAGTTGATTGTAGCGGACTGATTGTGACTCATGGGTTTTGTGATGTCCATGTCCATTTTCGTGAGCCGGGACGTGAAGATAAGGAAACGCTTGATTCTGGTTCCATGGCGGCGTTGGCCGGAGGATTTACCCGTGTGTGCGTTATGCCAAATACAGAGCCTCCTTTAGATTCGCCGGAATCCATTCGATATACGATTGATCGAGCAGAAGAATGTCCAATCCATATTCATCCTATCGGCGCCATTACGAAGGGCCAGGATGGAAAAGAATTGACAGAAATGGGTGCAATGTTATCAGAAGGTGCAGTGGCATTTAGTGATGATGGATTACCGGTTACAGACACTGGTATGATGCGAAACGCCTTGGAATATGCCACCATGTTTGATGTGCCTGTGATCAATCATGCAGAAGATTTATGTTTGAAAAAAGATGGTGTTATGCATGAAGGAACAGTGTCAACTCATTTGGGGCTTCCGGCCAGCCCAGATATTACGGAATCCAATATGGTTCACCGTGATTTGGAATTAACAGAATTGACGGGTGCCCGCCTCCATGTGCCTCACGTGAGTTCGGCCAAATCAACAGATCATATTCGTCAAATGAAGAAATCTAATAATAAAATAACGGCGGAAGTCACGCCCCATCATCTATTTTTTACGGATGAAGATTTAACTACTTATAATACACATTTAAAAGTAGCGCCACCCATTCGTACAAAGGCGGATAGAAAAGCACTTATAAAGGCTGCAAAAGATGGCACTTTTGATTGTATCGCAACGGACCATGCGCCCCATACCATTGAAGAAAAGGAGGGTACTTTTGACTTAGCACCTTTTGGAATGATCGGGTTGGAATCATGTTTTGGCGCGGTAAATCGGGTATTAGTTAAAGAGAATAAAATGGATATTATTCGATTAATCCAAATGCTTACTATCAATCCAAGAAAAATCATGGGAATTGAGACAGATTTATATGGGGAAGGGAATCCAGCGGAATTGACTATTTTTGATCCGGATGAAAAATGGACATTCAGCAAGACTGATATTTACTCACGGTCTCATAATTCACCTTATATTGGAAAATCATTGGTTGGCCGTCCCAAGTTTACCATTGTTAAGGGGTACAGGACTGAAAGTGTGAGGCAATCAAAAACCAATTCGAAATAATTGATTTATTGTATAAGTGGAAACATTTAATTTGACTATTTTATTTATGAATTATAGTTGACTATGAATGAATTCCTAGTCTAATTTTTCGGGCTAATTTTGAACTGGAAATAATGAAAACAAGATCACTAAAAGCTTCTGAAATACAAAAAGACTGGTATGTGGCCGATGCCGAGGGTAAAACCCTGGGCCGCTTCGCCAGTGAAGTCGCAAAAATTTTACGCGGAAAGCATAAACCCAGCTTTACACCTCATATGGATATGGGTGATTTTGTGGTTGTGGTTAATGCAGATAAGGTAAGGGTTTCTGGTGCGAAGGAATCGGATAAAACTTATTTTAAACATTCTGGGTATCCTGGTGCAACTACTTTTACAAAATTAGATCATATGCGGCGTAATCACCCGGAACGGATTGTCGAAAAAGCCGTTTGGGGTATGCTTCCTAAAAACCGCTTGGGACGGGCTATCATTAAACACTTGAAAGTGTATAACGGTCCCGAACATCCCCATACAGCGCAACAACCCAAAGAATTGGATATTTAATGGCTAATGCAGTTTATAATTCTGTCGGTCGTCGAAAAGAATCTATTGCCCGTGTGTCTATGACTCCTGGGAAAGGTACTATTTCTATCAATGGCCGTCCATTTAAAGATTATATTTGTCGGGAAAGTCTGGCAATTGTGGTGACACAACCACTTGATTTAATTGATCAACGGGAATCTTATGATATCACCGTTAACGTAAAAGGGGGTGGCCTTACAGGACAAGCCGGTGCCATCCGTTTAGGGATTTCCCGAGCATTAAATGATGTAAGCGAGGATTTTCGCCCCCAATTAAAAGCAGCCGGTTTTCTCACTCGTGATGCACGGGAAGTTGAACGTAAAAAATATGGTCAACCCGGCGCTCGCAAAAAATTCCAATTCTCAAAACGTTAATATTATGGCAGCATTAAAAGTAAAATTCGAAGACTTACTGGGTACAGGCGCACACTTTGGGCATGTAACCCGGAAGTGGAGCCCCAACTTTAAACCTTTTATCCTGATGGAAAAAAATGGGGTTCATATTATCAATATAGATGAAACTATTCGCCATTTGGACAATGCCCTCAGCTTTATCAGTGGAAAAGCAAAAAAGAAAGGTGAATTCCTGTTTGTGGGAACAAAGGCTCAAGCCAAAGACATTGTTCAACAGGAAGCGGATCGTTGTTCCATGTTTTATGTGGTTGAACGTTGGTTAGGCGGGACACTCACTAATTTTACAACTATAAAGAAAAGTATTAAACGGCTGCACTTGCTGGAAAAAGAGGGGTCACAGATTTATGAAAATCAGACCAAGAAAGAAATCCAGATGCTCAACCGTGAACGGATTAAACTTTCAGATCAGCACCGAGGAATAAAAGATATGCGCCGCCTTCCGGATGCGGTCATTATTGTGGATGCCAAACTTGAAAGTACCGCTGTGAGAGAGGCCACAATATTGGGTATTCCCATTATTGCCATTGTTGATTCTAATACGGATCCAACCATTATAGATTATCCCATTCCGGCCAATGATGATTCGATCCGGACAATTCAACTTATCATGTCTGTCATTGCAGATACCATTCTGGATACAAGTGGTAAATCCGATAATAATCCAGAAAAAGTCGCTAACCAGGAATCGGATACAACCGAAAAAGACGCTAAGGTTGAAACGAAAGTTGCTTCAGATGACACAGATAAAAAAGATTCACCACCAGCAGTAGAAAAAGTTGAAGATCCCGTAGAGGAGGCTGAAGAAGCAAAATGAGTATAGATGCCAAAACAGTAAAAGCATTGCGCGACAAAACAGGCGCAGGAATGATGGATTGTAAAAAAGCGTTGGTTGAAACAGATGGCAATTTAGAAAATGCTATTGACCATTTACGTAAATCAGGTATTGCGAAAGCAGAGAAAAAGGGTGAACGAACCGCTAAAGAGGGTCTGATCTTTTCTTATATACATCATGGCGGCCGTTTGGGTGTCCTCGTTGAATTGAACTGTGAAACAGATTTCGTAGCGAAAACAGAAGGCTACTCTGAATTAGCACATAATTTGGCTATGCAGGTTGCAGCCACAAATCCATTGGCGATTCGGCGTGAAGATATTGACCCGTCTATGGTGGAACATGAAAAAAATATCTTTATGGACCAGGTTAAAGATTCAGGGAAACCTGAAAATATCATTGAAAAAATTGTTGAAGGCAGAATGGAGAAATTTTATGCAGAAACATGTCTTCTCGAGCAATCATTTATAAAAGATCCCGATAAGAAAGTTGGCGATCTCCTCACGCAGGCGGTGGCAACATTGGGCGAAAACATTGTGGTCAGCCGGTTTACTCGTTTCGCCATTGGCGAAGAATCCAGTAACGGACAACCGCACTAAATTATAGATGTCAAGTCCTGCTTTCAGGCGAATCCTTCTTAAGTTAAGCGGGGAGGTACTTGCCGGCGACCAGGGATTTGGTATTGATCCGAAAAAGGCGACTCAGCTCGCCAACGAAGTCAAATCTATCTACGAAATGGGTATCAGTATTGGCCTCATCATTGGTGCGGGCAATATATTTCGCGGACTGCAAGCTGCTGGTAAAGGTATGGATCGTGTCACTGGTGATTATCTGGGCATGCTGGCAACCATCATGAATGCGATTAGTCTGCAGGATGCATTGGAACATGTGGGCGTCGAAACACGAACACTTTCTGCCATTACTGTATCCCAAATAGCTGAACCTTACATTCGGCGAAGGGCGCTTCGTCATTTAGAAAAAGGCCGTGTGGTTATTATTGCTGGCGGCACAGGAAATCCCTACTTTACTACTGATACGGCTGCTGCGCTTCGCGCGACTGAACTCCACGCAGAAGTTTTAATTAAAGGCACCAAAGTGGATGGTGTGTATGACAAGGATCCTGTTGTAAATTCTGATGCAACACGTTACAAAAAGGTTTCATACTCAGAAGTGTTAGCTAAAAATCTTCGGGTGATGGATTTAACTGCCATTACGTTATGCAAAGAGAATTCATTGCCCATACGTGTATTTAATATTAATACAAAAGGTGATTTAAAACGTTTGCTGAATGGTGAAGATATCGGTACAACAGTGGTCGAATAATTATTATGCTGGAAGAAATATATAAAGACGCATCACACAGGATGGACCAAGCGGTTGAACATACGCTCATGGAATTGGCGAAGGTTCGAACCGGACGGGCAAATCCCGAGTTACTCAATTCAATTCAAGTTGAATATTATGGATCAATGATGCCCATGAACCAGGTATCCACTGTTTCAGTTCCTGAACCACGGCTCATTATACTCCAGCCGTTCGAAAAGTCATTAATTCCAGTTATTGAAAAAGCCATCATGGATTCCAATTTAGGGTTAACACCCAGTAATAACGGAAATGCGGTATTGGTTCCGATTCCGGCATTATCAGAAGAACGTCGGAAAGATTTAATTAAATATGTTCATCAGGTGATTGAGGAGGGACGGGTTGCTGTTCGGAATGTCCGTCGGGATGCGCTTCATCATGTAAAGGAATTTGGGCAAAAAGAACATGTATCTGAGGATGAAATTCACAGGCAGGAAACTGAAATGCAAACGTTGACAGATAATCATGTAGGTTCGCTCAATGAGATGCAGGCCAAAAAAGAAAAGGAACTCATGGAGTTCTAATTTTCATTTTTTAAAATTGTAAATAAAAATCCCCGCTCCGAATAATCGAGGCGGGGATTTTTTTTAGAGAATGAAATGAATCAATCATTCACACTTGGAAAATCCGCATCCAGGGCACGTGACACACCCACCTTCGTGCATGACAGAACTGCCGCAGTCGGGACATATGGTAATGTTTTTGAAGGTGAAGTCTGTCATATCCATTTGATGTTCAGAAGCTTCTTCTTTTGTCGCCATGGTAATGGACGGTTTTCGTTGCATATTCTCGTTATCCGAATTTGAACCTGTACTGCAAAAATCAGGATTTTCACTGAGATAATCATCGAGTGCTTTACCAATTGCATCCGGTGTGGACAGAATCAGGCGGCCATCTTCCCAGGTTGGATTCGGTCCACTGATTCCTTTTAATTGTTTTATAATGGCATTCGGATCAATCCCGGATCGAAGGGCGAGAGAAATTAGACGGCTAATCGCTTCGGATTGCGCTGCAGCATTTCCGCCTGCTTTTCCAATGGTTGTGAATACTTCACATAATCCGTTTTCATCCTGGTTAATTGTAATGTAAAGGGTCCCTTCGCCCGTACGGATTCGACGGGTAACTCCTTCAGTTGTATGGGGTCGTATCCGTGGCCGTTTTTCTACGACAGGCATCTCAGATTCTACCCGGGATGTGGCGGCTATATCTTCAATATTTTTACCATTTTCCGTATTTTCAGTAATGAGGATTCCTTCCCTGGATCCTTCCCGATATACGGTAATCCCTTTCAAGCCTGTTTTATAGGCAGTCATGTAGATATCGGCTACGGTTTGTAATTTGATATTTTCCTTCAGATTTACCGTTGAAGAAATAGAACTATCAATATACTTTTGAATGACACCCTGCATTTTGACCCGGGCAAAAGGATCAATATCATGGGAAGTAATCACATATTCTGGCAGATTTTCATCCGTATCGAATAATTTTTTAATAATGGGGTGATACACTTTGTATTCATCAAATGTTTTCCCATATCCATCATCATTCTTTTTCACACGTCTTTTATATGACGTGGCGAATATGGGCTCGATACCCGAGGTGACTCGAGCCACGATGGCACCGCTGCCAGTAGGAGGAACCGTTAATACGGTTGAGTTTCGAATTCCGTTTTCTTTAATTTTATTATTTAAGTTTCGGGGAAGGTTTTTGATGAATTGACTTTTTCGGTAGCCTGCCCAGTCAAAATTCGGAAAAGATCCTTTTTCATTTGCCAGTTCAACACTGGTGTCATATGCACTATCCCGTAAAATTTGCATGACCTGTTCGACGGTTTGAATTGCATCGTCACTGTCATATTTGATGCCCATTCGGACAAGCATGTCACCCAGTCCCAGAATACCCAACCCGATTCGACGATCATTGGTGGCATTTTGTTTTTGGGAATCAAGGGCATGGCGGTCCAAGTTATAATCGATTACATTATCCAGGAACCGTGTGGCAATTCCCACCGTATCCTTGAATTCATCAATCATAAAGTTGCCATCAACATCTACAAATCGTTCCAGATTAATGGAGCCAAGATTACAGCATCCTCCATCGGGTAGTGGTTGTTCTGCACAGGGATTCGTTGAAACAAGCGGACTACAATATTCCGCATTATGGTAATCGGTCATTGTATCCCAGAAGAGTAATCCTGGTTCAGCGCTGGTATGGGCGTGCTCAATTATTTTATTCCACAATTTCCGGGCGTTTATCCTTTTATATACTTGTTCATTCCATTTGAGTTCAAATTCAGAATCACTTTCAACTGCTTCCATGAATCCGTGGGTTAAGAGGACGGAAATGTTGGAATATTTCACCATGTGAATATCATCGGTTTTTATTTCAATAAACTTTTCAATATCCGGATGGTCTACCCGAAGGGTTTGCATGTTGGCGCCACGACGGCCGTGCTGGGCGATCGTATTGGTATTTTCACTGAAAAGGTTCATAAACCCCACAGGGCCGCAGGATTCACCGCCGGTTCCTTTAATGGCATCACCGGAGGGACGCAGTACAGATAGATCATGGCCGCAGCCGCCGCCATATTTATATGTACGGGCTTCTTCTTCAATGGTCCGATAAATTGAGTTGATGGAATCGTCCTGAATTCCCACCACATAACAATTGTTGAGTGTGGTGGTAATATCTTCCCTGCCGGCGCCATGCATGATGCGGCCACCCGGTGTAAATTTAAAATCCTCTAAAATAGAATAAAATTTCTTTTCCCATGTTTCCCGTAGCTTTTTAGTCCGTTCAATGGAAGCCAGGGCATTCGCCTGACGTTGCCATAGTTCGTACGGGTGGCTTTCCCATGGGGCGAGATATTTATTTTTCAAAACGTCAGCGCCGAGTGTATCGCCTTCGTAATAATTGTCTATGAGGTATGGAGTGAATTCGTTAGAAATACTTTGTCCGTCAACTTCTTTCGTCAGTTCACGAACTGTTTCCTCAACCATAATGTTGAGTTCACCCGAGGTTGTCTTTCCACTGGGAAAGTTGAGTTCTATTGCTTCTGCCATTAACAGTCGTTCCTAGTTTGGTATGTGGTGTTGTAAAAAAACAGGCCTTTTTATAGGTTGATAAATGAAAAAAGTGATAATCGACTTGGTTGGCACGGCCAATATATAATCGCGGAAAAAACTACCCAAGAAGAAAAGTAAATAAAGTTAAAACATTCTCGAGAAAAAAGTGATTCAATCAAGTTTTCCACAATTTATCCACACCTATCATGATTTTTTTAACCTCACTTTTTACATAGAAGAATAGGACACCTCTCTCTTCTATAAAAATCCACCGACGAGACTCACCCTAAAAGAAACTATTTTGGAATAGAAACGCTGGAGCCCGTATTTTTTCTGGTATAAATTCCCCCTTACGCGGGCGTCGTATAATGGCTATTACCCCAGCTTCCCAAGCTGGTGACGAGGGTCCGATTCCCTTCGCCCGCTCAATGCCATTCCCAGATTGGTTAATTTCTGAAAGAAAGGTCGATTGATTGGACAAATCGTAAAAGTATGTTTTTTCGAGGAATTAAAAAAGGGACGTGGAGGGCACGTCCCTTTTTCTTACAATCAACTTACGCTTAAGGATACAAATGAGAATTGTAGCAATTGCAAAAATTTATTACATTTTGGTTAATAATGATGTGATGAAGGTCACGGGAGCGGAAAAATAATTTCTATGAATAATCTAAAAGGGGTATGGACACCTATACTCACACCCCTAAAAGCTGACCTGACCATTGATAAAACCAAGTATTTTAATCACCTCAGATGGTTATTGAATCACGGCATTGATGGTATTGTGGTTTTTGGCACGAATGGGGAAGCCACTTCATTCTCAGTGTTCGAACGAATGGAACTTCTGGATTGGATAAAAGAAGTGCAGATTCCTTCAGACAATATTATGGTAGGTACAGGATGCAGCGCCCTAACGGATACGATTACTCTGGGTAAACATGCTGTTTCCAATGGATATTTCCATCATTTGATGTTACCGCCATTCTATTATAAAACGCCCAGTCAAGAGGGATTGGTCCATTATTTCAGCGAAGTGATTCAACGCATTGATGATGAGCGGCTGAAAATTTATTTATATAATTTTCCTCTCCTTTCTGGAATTCACTTTGATGTCAATTTGGTCAAAGAACTCATGGAAAAATTCCCGGATCAAATTGTAGGATACAAAGACAGCTCCGGAGATTGGGAAAACACCAAAGTCATCCTCACCAAATGTCCTGGGTTAACTGTTTTCCCTGGTTCAGAAGCGTTCCTAACCCAAGTGCTGGATACAGGAGGTGCAGGCGTCATTAGCGGTACAGCGAACGTAAATCCCGGCTATATAAAAGAAACATATAATACATTTTTTACAGATCGGGAATTGGCTGCATCCTGCCAAGAAAAAATTACTGCTTTCAGAAAAGCCGTTCAGGCCTATCCATTAATCGCTGCGTTAAAAGGATTAATGAAATACCAAAGAAATGACGATAAGTGGGGGAACTTACGCCCGCCGCTTTCGGCCCTGTCTTCATCAGATTTTAAAGCATTATTGAGGTCGGTCAAGTCACTGAAATATACACTGGCTGATTCACCGCATGCCGACTAATTTTAATCTGGTTGCAACCTGAAAATGTCAGGTACTTTTTAGATAAAACCAATTCATTCCACCAAGACAACAACTGTGTCTGATCCCCCATTCGAAGTGTTGAGAGAAGAATCTAAAGAACTGTTCCTTGTGGCAGTTTGTTTTATGAGTTTTATATGGTTTAGTATTCGTTAGTTATGTTACAGGACGACACGTCCTGTTTGAGTATGTTGGGATTAAAATGATGAACTGTGTGAATCATTTCTACTTCATAAATGACGGAGGTCGAGTAAAAAAAACTTTTGACAAGTATGCGGAGGATCCTCTCCTGTTTTTCTGTCCCATTTCTAATGTTCCTATCTCCGTAAATTCTAAGCTATGAAAATCCTATCTGTCTATGAAAACAGCACTGCTGCAGAATTGGGTCTGAAACCGGGTGACCGCATCGATGCAATTGATGGTTCCCGCGTCCGGGATATTATTGATTATCGCTTCAAAATATCTGATGAAAATGTTGTATTACGTGTCCGGCAAAATGGTGAGATTCTGGAATATGACATCGAAAAAGATTATGATGATGATTTAGGATTAGAATTCGAAGATTTTCGCACCCGGAAATGTGCCAATGACTGTATTTTTTGTTTTGTAGATCAGAACCCAAAGGGTATGCGGGAAGCACTGTATTTTCGGGATGGGGATTTCCGATTATCGTTTCTCTACGGCCATTATATTACCATGACCAATATGGGTTGGAAGGAAATGAAACGGATCGTGGACCAGCGGCTGTCGCCATTATATATTTCTGTCCATGTGACCCAGCCCGATAAGCGGTTGGAAATGTTTCTCTATGGCAAGGATGATAATCTGTTGAGAAAATTCGAATATTTAACAGAAAACGGGATTGAACTCCATTCCCAGGTGGTCCTCTGCCCTGAATGGAATGATGGGGAATTTTTAGAACAAACAATTAAAGATATTCATCAATATTCACCCATGGCCCGGTCCATGTCTATTGTCCCGGCGGGGTTGACAAAACATCGGGATGGATTACCATTTATCCCACCGGTCACCAGAGATTATGCTGAGAAATTCATCCATGTTGCAGAACAGCTTGGGAAAAAATATCGGCTAAAGGATGGGCGTAGATTTTTATTTTTGAGCGATGAATGGTTTATTGTTACCAAACGGGATTTGCCCAATACGGATTATTATGAAGATGTAGATTTATGTGAAAACGGCGTGGGACAGGTACCCTTATTTTGGGAACAATGGCAGGATGGCATGACCGCTATTTCTCCTAAATTGGAAACACCTCAACAGGTAACGGTTTGTTCAGGAACTCTAATTAGTGATTGGTTCAAAACTCATCTTATTCCAAGTATATCCCGTATCGAAAATCTTGATATAAATTATATCCCCATCCGGAATGAATTTTTTGGTGCAGCAGAAGTCACTGTCACCGGATTGCTCACAGGGCAGGATATTGTGAATCAGCTGAAAGGGGAAGAATTGGGGAAAATAGTCATTTTCAGTGACCGAATTTTGAGAGAAACAGATGGTAAGATTACATTGGATGATATGACCTTAGAGCAAATATCTAATGGGATCGGTACTCAGGTTTTAGTAACAGATGATTCACCGGAATCATTTTTTAAACTTTTAGCGTCAAATTAATGAGACGGTTCTTCCCAATGATCCCCATCCAAACCTTCCCCATTGGGGAAGACTTTAAAGGATTAGACAGATCCTATGGGACTTTTGGACAAGTTTTTCAAAACTGTCTAATAATAATGATGACATTTCATTCAATCATTCATTCAAACAATCAGCGCGAATTCGCGCCATTCATTTTTTAAATATGGCAAATCCAGTTATTGCAATTGTTGGCCGCCCCAATGTGGGAAAATCCACTTTTTTTAATCGTATTCTGAAACAGAAAAAAGCGATTGTTGATGCAATAGAAGGTATCACCCGAGATCGGATTTATGGTGACATGGATTGGGTGGGGCACAACCTGACTTTTGTGGATACGGGGGGATATATACCAGAAGACGTGGATATATTTAACAGTGCCATTCGTCAACAGGCTCAGGCAGCTGTGGCGGAAGCAGATCTTATTTTGTTTATGGT
The DNA here is from genome assembly GCA_014382015.1 of Fidelibacterota bacterium. Lineage (GTDB taxonomy): Bacteria > Fidelibacterota > Marinisomatia > Marinisomatales > TCS55 > TCS55. The sequence continues at coordinate 100,325 of JACNKN010000041.1, forward strand.
GGATGGAAAAGAAGACCCAACCGCGTCCGATAAAACATTGGCCCAATTCGTTCGGGAAACTGGGAAGAAAGCCATTTTAGTTGTTAATAAATGTGATACGTTAGAATTAGATAAACAAGTGAATGGATTCTATAAATTAGGTATAGACCCTATGCATCCCGTTTCTTCTTTATCTGGCCGCCTCACAGGTGATCTTTTAGATCTCATTTTAGATCAACTCGACTTGAAAAATACAAAGCCAATCGTGGATGATGAAAAAGGGATGCGGTTGGCCATCGTGGGCATGCCTAATGTGGGAAAATCATCTTTAACCAACGCATTGCTCAGGAAAGAGCAATCCATTGTTACACCCATTGCAGGCACGACGCGAGATTCAATCGATTCAATATTAAAATATTATGGAAATGAAATTACACTGGTGGATACGGCAGGACTGCGAAAGCGGAGCAAAGTGAGTGACAGTATTGAATTCTACAGTACGCTTCGAACCCAGCGAGCCATTGAACATTGTGATGTTGCCTTAGTTTTGATTGATGGGGAAAAAGGGTTTAGCAAACAGGATAAATCCATCGTGGACTATGTCATTAAAAAGGGCAAGGGGTTGGTCCTGCTTGTGAATAAATGGGATTTGGTGGATAAGGATACCCATACCATGAAAGATTTTACGGATGAAATTGCTTACCAGTTCCGTTCATTGGCCCACTACCCCATTCTATTTATTTCTGCTTTAACCAAGCAGCGCGTTTCAAAAGTGTTGGGCACGGCACACCGTGTGTATGAATCCAAACAAAATTCGATTTCAACATCTAAGTTAAATAAATTTCTTCGGAAATTAATTGCAAAGCAATCACCTCCAGCCACACATGGAAAGGTCATCAATTTAAATTACATGACCCAGGTACATAGGGCACCTCATCTTTTTGTTATTTTTTCAAATCAACCCAAATTGGTACCCATGAGCTATCGTCGTTTTATTGAGAATCAACTCCGGGAGCAATTTGACTTGGTTGGAATACCGATTCGTATTTCGTTCCGGCGGAAATAATCATCCCATTTGATGGACATTCTAATTTGATATTAAAATTTCTGGGGATAAAAAGAAAAGCGAGCGCGAATTAAACCAAGGAGGGTAGTGAGGTAAAAGGAGTTGGTAAAAGAAATTCGCACTCGCTTTACCACATTAGACACCAACTTTTGAAAAAGGTTCCCATAAAATGAAAAAAATAATAACCGTTGTGATCTGGATCACATTTTGGATCTTTACTTCATCCTGCAGTCAGGATATCTCCCCCCTGACTATCGGGTTTTGGAACGTAGAAAATCTGTTTGATTTAGAGAATGATCCGGAAAAAAATGATGATGAATTTGCTGTAGGAGGACGGAAAAATGTAACCCGTGAGATTTACGATTTAAAAATAAAAAATACAGCAGAAGTTTTGGCTGATCTCAATGCGGATGTGGTGGGATTATGCGAAGTTGAGACTCAGGGGGTCCTTATAGATTTAAACGATGCCTATACCAGTAGAGACTATAAAATCGTCCATTATGAATCTCCCGATTTCAGGGGCATAGACAATGCACTACTTTATGATCCATCTGTATTTAAGGTGGTGGAAAGCAGGGCGATTGGGAATCCACTTCCCAATGACGGTAAAACACGGGATATTCTTTACGTGGAAGGTGAATATGGGGGTGAAACAATTCATCTATTTGTGAATCATTGGCCATCCAATTATGGCGGCAGAAAAAAAGCCATTCCCAAAAGAGCCGCCACTGCTCAACTTATTGTAAAAGAAATTTCAAAAATATTATTACAGAATGCCGGTGCAGAAATTGTCCTTTTGGGGGACTTCAATGAAAATCCGGACGAAATGAATGTTCAATCGTTAAAAACGGTTGGATTAACCAGTCTGATGGAGCCCATGATTGGAACGCCGAACATGGGTACTTATGTGTACCGTGGGCAGGATTTATTCTATGATCAAATAGTCGTCAGTGAAGGGTTAAAAGATAAACAAGGGTTGGGCCTTGATCCTGAGAGTGTGATGATCCTTGATTTAATGAAATATCGACAGCAGGAGGGAGATTATGCCCATTATCCTTTTCGCTTCTGGGCGGGAAATCGCCTATTGGGTGGTTATTCAGATCACCTGGCAGTCCGAGTGACTATTATCTTAAAATAAATCATCATATTTATTTGACCTTTTTTTTTAATTCTCCAATAAATATTTGACCCCATCTCCGCCTACCCTTCGAGGGCGGACAAGTAAATCTTCCCCCAGCCTGTTCCCATTGAAGGGCTGGTAGGCATAAAAGGAAGACTTTAATGGATGGGAAGAGATTACAAGGGTTTGGATGATTTAATTGTTTTGTAGGTGATTTTATAATTCATAATTAGAACAATATATTTTCCTCTGTCAAGGGGAAATACAAAGGGGTCAAATGATTTGGGAAAACTTTCAGCTCTTAGGGGAATACCAAATTGGAGACGACCAGGCTCTTTCACGGACGGTCATTGAAATATGGTCCGGATATTGAGTACCGTACCTTATTTGATCCCATAATTGCCAGCTCGCTGTGGGTATTTCAATCACCCGTACATAGTAGAATGCCTTCGCTTCCGGATCAAATTCCGGATCATTCCAAACCACCAACAATTCTTCCGCACCCACATCGGTTGAAAAAGCGCCTGTTTTTAAATCGACAGTCGCACCATTATCTGAAACACTGCCATCCGCATTTATATTTCGTCTATCCGAAAGGGCCACATTAAAAATCTTCTCATGGAGTTCCCCATCTTTATGCCATCCTTTTACAACCTGGATTCGATCCAGATTTGCGCCGATAGAATCTTTTTTAGCCCAAATGAGGAATTCAGCCTTGGCCGTATTGTTAGGTAAGTCTTTTCCCATAGGTACACCATTCGCATAGCCATCTTTCACCAATGCTTCATTAGATACATAATCATTCAGGAAACCATTACCGCCAAAAAACCGTAATTGAATCCGGCTGCCACTGGTGGCATAGCATTCTTTAGATTTTAATGCATCGTATATATATCCCCGAGAATTTTCCTCGGCCCAGACTGCCACCAATCCGCCGGGATTAACCACTTCATAGATATGTAACGATTCATCCAATACCCATCGTTGGGCAGCGCGGGCTTCCGGGAAAAAATCTGCAATAGCGTTATTCCCCGTATTGCTGTTTTCTTCCACTTTTCCCGGTGTAGCTGTGTGGGTATCGGTGCTGCCAATCATGCCAAATTTGAAAGGATTGACGCCATGGGTGTGCTCATGTTCCAAGCCTTTTTTCAGGGCCCACCGAACGTAATTGTTTTCCTGGGGTGGGAGATGGGCATAGTTTTCGAATCCGGCAAATTCATCATTTTTCCAAAAGGCAGCATGGACCTCCGAACTACCTTTTGCTTGATGTACTTCTACCAACGGTTCAAAATCCTGACGCAGTTGGGCATATTCTTTTGTCATAGGATTTCCATTCGCATCCCTGTCAGAAAAAGCACCGCCATCGGCCAAGTTTGTATTATGGGGGATGGCCATGGCGGTGGCGCCCTCATCGGTGATGTGCTGAAGCCATGTCCACAGTGCTTCTTCGTGTTTTAATTCAAAAGAACTCAATGGATAGTCAGGGAGCATCATATCCCGGAAAATTATATTTCGGTGAAGGTGGGCTCTTCCGCTTGTATGGGACCACTCATAACCGGCGAATGTAGTGAATTTTCCCGGCTCATAATGTTTTTCTGCTGCATCCAGGATAATGTCCCAAGCCTGAGTCGTGGTGCTGTATCCTCTGAAAAAACGGGGATGGGTTGGATCCTCTTCTCCTGCATTATGGAGGGCTGCATTAAATAATTTCCGCTGTCGCGTTGTATCGATGTACACGGGACTATCCGGATCATGGATAGAATAAATGGGTTCATCCGGTTCGTGGATGGCTCGAAATAATCGGGGTAAGATAGCATTATGACCCGGTTCGTCTGCATTTTGAACCGTCATCAATTCGCCAATCGCTTCTGCATGATCCGTGACCGCAGAAAAATCCAGGGGCCGTTCGATTTGTACCTTTTTACCGAATATTTTTATGGCCTCACCTCGGGCAAAATTGTAAGCATCTTCCGGGTTGGCCAATGTGCCGCCCACATATGCATCTAAAGACAGAGAGGTGTGAACATGCAAATCGCCAAAGTACAGATTTCGCTGGGGATTGGGTGTTAACTGGTTTTCTTCTCTAAATCGATCGGTACGGGTTTTATCCGTGATGGGGTTGGGTACTGGATCTAAAATTGGACCATCGGGGAATAAGCTTTTATAGATGATGCTTCCCACCAAAAGAACAAGGATTAGGGTGGTAATTAAGATATTTTGTTTATTTGGTTTTGCCATGGGTGTAAATCGCTTTGGTTTCTTTGAGTGGTTCTATATTTTTTAAAATAATTTCCCGGGTTAAGGGGTCGAAACGTAAGACATTTTTTCTTTTTCAATCTATAATTATCACTTTTTGTTTTTCGGTGAATATTTAATTTGTCTCCCAAAATAAACTAATATAATTTTGCCGGCCTTCTATCGAAAGAAAAGGTGCTTTTTAACACAAGAATTCATGACGCGGGGTGCCTGCCCGACTGAAGTCATTCAGGCGGGGAGCAGTCAAGTAACTGCAACCGGTATACCGATTGTCAAAAAGACATGACGCGGGGTGGAGCAGTCTGGTAGCTCGTCGGGCTCATAACCCGAAGGTCGGCGGTTCGAATCCGTCCCCCGCTACAAAAACCAAAAAGGTCTCGAAAGAGGCCTTTTTTGATTTGTAAACATTAGCAAGTCAGTCTTAAAATATTTTGTAATTTCAATTACTATTATTTAGTAGAAGAAAGCTGTTCAATCATTTAAAGGATTACGAAATGACTAAATATTTAATTTTGAAAACTTGGGTTCTCTCAATACTATTATTGAGCCTTTCTGTACTCCAAGCCCAATCCTCCAAGGATATTTGGACTCAATTAGAATCCATCGCAGTGATAGATCAAAAAGTCATGATGCCTATGCGGGATGGTGTACGTCTGGCCACAGATATTTATCGGCCAAAGACAGACGAACCTGTGCCCATTATTTTTTCTCGAACGCCTTATAATTTTAATACTTGGAAAGAGGGTAAAAAAACCACTCGGACGGCAATCCGCGCTTATGAAGCAGTAAAAAGAGGTTATGCTTATGTGGTTCAGAATGAAAGAGGACGATATTATTCTGAAGGAGAATGGGATATTTTAGGTACACCCCTCACCGATGGCTATGATGCATTCACATGGATGAAGAATCAATCTTGGTCCAACGGGAAAATTGGAACATATGGTTGTTCATCCACAGCGGAATGGCAAATGGCTGTGGCCGCGCTGGATCACCCATCTCACGCAGCCATGGTTCCCATGGGTTTTGGGGCTGGCGTAGGTCGAGTTGGGGATTTTTATGAGCAGGGAAACTGGTATAGGGGTGGTGCCCAGCAGATGTTATTTACCGCATGGCTGTATGGCGTAGAACACGACAAGTTTAAGCCCAGGATTCCTGCCGGGGCTTCTCAGGAAGATCTCATTCGTATCTCCCGTTTTTATGATCTGGCACCGGAAAATCCTTCCATTGATATGTCAGAAGCACTGTCCCATTTACCAGTATCGGATATTTTAAAAAACGTCAATGGGAAAAAAGAAGTATACGATAAAATGATTTTTAGGAAACCCAACGATCCGGCTTGGTATACGGGGGGATTATATCACGATGATATGGGCTTCGGGGTTCCAAGTTTTTGGTTTTGCTCCTGGTATGATGTCTCTATCAGTCCGAACCTGGCTTTATTCAACCATGTGAGAAACAATATCAAAGATCCAGCTGTTTCAAATAATCAGTATTTGGTGATTGCACCCACACTCCATTGTGCTTACACCCGGGCCACAGAAAATACAATTGTGGGCGAAAGAAATGTGGGAGATGCCCGTTTAAACTATGACGAGCAGATTTATAGCTGGTTTGATTTGTGGCTCAAAGGGGAGAAGAATGGTTTTAAGGAAAACACTCCCCGGGTGCAGTATTATACCATGGGTTCAAACCAATGGCAGCAGGCAGAACAATGGCCGCCCAAATCTGCCAAAATGAAGACTTTTTACCTATCCAGCAAGGGTGGTGCCAATAGTTTATACGGCGATGGAAAATTGGGTAAAGCTAAGCCCGGGAAAAAAACTCCCCATGATTCGTTTACTTATGACCCCATGAATCCGGTTAAATCCTACGGTGGGAATGTCTGTTGTACAGGGAATGCAGTAAAAGGTGGCTCATTCGATCAACAGCATATAGAAACGCGAAATGATATTCTTGTATATACGTCTGCACCTCTGAACAAGGGTATTGAAGTATCAGGATTTATTGAAACAACCCTTTATGTTGCCTCAGATGTAAAGGATACTGATTTTACCATTAAACTCATTGATGTGTACCCCGATGGACGGGCATATAATTTGGATGAAACGATTCAACGTGTCCGTTATAGAAATGGGTATGACAAAGAAGAATTCATGAAAAAGGGGCGCGTTTACAAAATAGAAATGACACCCATGTCAACCAGTAACTATTTTGAAAAAGGACACCAGATTCGGATTGAAATATCCAGTAGTAATTTCCCCAGATTTACGCGTAATCTGAATACCGGCGGTAATAATTTTGATGAGTCAGAGGGCGTGGTTGCAAATAACCAGATTCATCATAGTTTAAAATATCCATCCCAAATCAGATTGCCCATAATAAATAATGCTAAATAATTTTCTTGGAATAAATTCTTGGAGATTAAGATTAAAGAAGTAAATAATGTATCAAAGAATGGGCAGTTGACTAACCCCCGTCTGATCCGGGAAAAGGAGACTGTAGATGCCATGATTCAGATTTATTGTTCCAATAATCATAACACTGAATCGGATCTATGTGCAGAATGTACACACCTTTCAGATTATGCAGAACATCGATTGATTCACTGTCCATTCGATGAAAATAAACCTACGTGCGTCAAATGTGAAATTCATTGTTATACTCGGGAGATGAAAAACGAAATAAAAATGGTTATGAAATATGCAGGGCCAAGGATGCTTTTTCGTCATCCCTTATTAACGATTCGCCATTATATTAATGAGCATAAGTCCATGGGTAAACTGGAGGAGTAAAACCATAGATTTAATAAAGTAAGAAGGCTTTTATACACGTTTGACCTGTTTTAGGGGCGCTTTTATCTTTAGATTTGGTATATGAAAAATATGTTCGGACTTATACCAGTCAACTCTTTTTTAAAAACGACACTTTTTATTTTAATCTTTTCCGGCTGTTCCAACTTAATGAAGCAGCAAGATCAAATTCCATTTGAACCACCTGCTAAACTAAACTATAAAAAACATTTTACACGTCATCAATCGACCCTCGATCCTATTGAGGGTATTTGGACTGAATATGTAGTGGGAACCCTTTCTGAAGACGGAAAAGTTATCAAACGGAAGGAAATTCCAAAACGGGCCATCTGGATCATTATTAAAAGTAAAGGAGAATACCGGATTTTAAATGAATATGGCGAGCAGAATAAATTTATCGCTTCCTTTAAACGAACTCCTAAAAAAAATACATATACTTTTAATGTATATTATTTGGAATCAAAAGACCGTGTGATGGCGGAGGCTACATTGGTTAACGGTAATCGGTTAGAAATGGCATTTGACGCCCCGAAAGGTATTTTTGAAGAAAACTATAAAGAATTTATGGGTCCCAATCATTCTGCCGGTTCCGATAAACAATTAACATTGCATTGGCAATTTAACTGGTTGAAAAGCTTTCCACATGATTGAAACCATTATTCTTATCATTGCCGCTTTTTTGACGTCCATGCTTTCTGCCATTATAGGTATGGGCGGCGGGGTGACCCTCCTGGGAATTATGGCAGTCATTATTCCGGAAGGATATATGGTGGTGGCGCTCCATGGCGTCATTCAATTGGTAAGTAATGTGACTCGAAGTGTTGTGTATAGAACCCATCTCCATCGGCCCATATTCAATCAGTTTGTTATGGGTGTTATTCCCGGATTGATTCTGGCTGTAATTATCATCCTGGGATTAATGAAATGGGTAGATGTGCATTCTGCCAGCGAAATTAAAATAGATTTCCTGAAACCCTTAATCGGAATCTATATCCTATGGTTTTTATTGCTCAGGAAAAAGGGTAAACCTGTGGCTGAGAATGCATTCTTGTGGATGGGAGGACTCAGTGGGTTGGTTACCGTTTTTATTGGTGCTTCAGGACCATTAATCGCACCATTTTTCATTAATAAAGAAATCACGAAAGAAAATGTGATTTCTACAAAGGCGGCATGTCAAGCTGTGGGTCACCTTGGGAAAATGCCTATTTTTATATTTTTGTTTGATGTGAACTATTTATCAGAATGGACAATTTTGCTTCCATTGGTTTTTGCCGTGTATTTCGGAACAAAACTTGGGAAACGGATGTTGGGAAAATTACCAGAAGCCACATTTAAATTGATATTTAAAATTGTCCTGGCACTCATTGCGGTCCGATTGATTCTTTTCGGTTTTATCCAATAAAGTTTCCAGGACCTTGTATTGAATAAATCATACGATGTCATTATTATTGGCGGCGGCATTATTGGCACTACCAGTGCATTTCATTTAGCGAAAAATGGAGTGAAAGTTGCTATCTTGGAACAGCGCTTTATCGGGGATGGCCCCACGGGAAAATCTTCCGCCATTATCCGCCAGCATTATTCCAATGAAGTCACGGCCAGGATGGCACATTATGGTGTTCAGGTGTTCCAACAATTTGAATCAGAGGTGGGGGGTGAGTGCGGATATAACAATACGGGATTTTTTGTTATTGCATCCAAAGAGAATCGTCCAGGATTATTAAAGAATTTAGAAATCCAAAAATTGGTGGGTATTCGGACAAAACTCCTGTCTAACGACTCAGTGGTAGCATTATTCCCGGGCCTTATTTTAGACGATTCCGTTACAGTGGTATACGAACCGGACGGGGGATATGCCGATGCATATTTGACAGCAAATTCCTTCGCCCAAGCCGCTAAAAAATTTGGAGCTGATATTTATCAAAAGTCCAAAGTATTAAGCATTCGAAGAAATGAAGATAAAGTGATAGGGGTTGATTCAACAAAAGGTCAATTTGATGCTCCCGTCATTATCTGCTGCACGGGAGCTTGGACGAAAGGTGTTTGCGAAACCGTGGACTTGAATATTCCGATTAACCCGTGCAGGGTACAGGTCGCCTATTTTAAACGTCCCCCGAATAACCAGGGTCACCAGCCTGTGGTAACCGATTTTATAAATGAAACCTATTTTCGTTCTGAAGGGAAAGAACTCACATTGGCAGGATTGATTGATCCAGCCGAGGCCAATGCCATCGTGGACCCGGATCAGTTCAATGAATCGATTGATATTGATTTTGTGGAAAAAATAGGTAGAAAAATAATCGCACGGTATCCTGACATGGTTCAATCTAAAAGTACCGGTGGTTATGCGTCCCTGTATGCAGTCACTCCGGACTGGCATCCTATTGTGGATGAAATTCCCGCTGGGAGTGGGTATTATGTTTGTGCTGGTTTTTCCGGCCACGGATTTAAACTGAGTCCCGCCGTTGGACTCATGGTTTCAGAAATGGTTACAAAAAGTACAAATCCAACGTTTGATCACCGTTTCTTCAGGTTTAGCCGATTTGAAGAAAATATGCCAATTGGAGGGTCATACGATCAAAGTATTGTCGGATAATGATTCAGACAATCAATGCAGGGCTTGTCCCTCGTTTGAACGAATCGAATATGTAAGACAGCACGTCGTACTGATAGGAGTACTTTTATTTATCCAACAGGTGTTTCCCCATGAATTCTTTGGCGAAAATAAATGCAGCCTTCCGGCTTTCAGGATTTCCTCCATGGGTGGGTCCTCGATCGGCACAAAAAGCAAGACCGATTTTCTGGAGTGTGGGGTTGGTCATGGGGATATTCAAAAAATTCATGACCACGGCTCCATCTGCACGCATTTTTAATCGGCAATCTGAAAAACTATAACCGGATTCATCAACTCGGGGTGGTGTTGAACTGTCAAAGGAATGGTGTGAATTCTCATATACAGTCAAGCCGATATTGGTACCATTACCCAGCAAATCAGGAACAAATTCTTCGCAGGCGGCAGCGGGTGTCCAATCATCCAGTTCACCAATAAGAATATGCATAGGAGCATCTGTAAAATCCAAATTTTCTGGTACAATGAAGCAGGGAGGGTAAAAAGCCAGGTGGGCTGCAAACTTTAAATCTGAATTCATCACATTTTTAGCCGGCAGCCATCCGGAAAATAGGGTGACACCGCCTCCAAGGCTCCATCCGGTAATGGCCACCTTTTCCTTATCGATTCTGGGATCTTTTGCTATCGTTTCAAATGCACGGTACACATCCAACATCATAGCAGCGATGGTGACTTCCACCTGAGATCCAACTGTGGACTCAATATCCCGGCTGGCAAAACTTTTTATTTCAAGTGTAGCGATGCCCATTTCTCGATACATCTTAAGGAATTCAAAATGATGAATCATCCATCCAAGGCTTCCGGCCACACCGATAACAAGAGGCACTTTGTTGTCACCCATTTGTTCCGGCATCTTGAGAATACCATATACTTCCTGAGGCTCTTGTTGATCCAATGCTGAAAGAACATCTTTAAAACCAAAAGGGTTTGCACTGGTAAATGTGATAGTTTCTCCCTCGTTTGAAAATGCGAAAGAAATTAAAATGCTGAGGATAAAAAATCGTTTAATCATGAGAAAATGCTCCAGTTGTCTATGGAAAATAAATATAATATTATCAATAAATTTCAAATATTTTTGCCTGGTTTTCTGTGATGCCATTATCGTGATTTACCTGAATTCGAATCGTATGATTTCCTTTATTTAATATCGGAAAATCACCCAGCCACATATGAGCATTGACAGGCATTTTATCTATGGATGGGTATAGGTCAGGGTGCATTAGGATGAGTTTGATTCATATAAGGATCTTCAGCTGTGACAGCTTTCCTTAGCAAAACCTCCTTGTCATCAATCATGCAGGATACGATTGTTTTGGGTCCTCCGAAATAAACATTTATTGCTATTTGAGATGTATCGATAGATTCTGTCTTTAGTCTATCCATGGGATGACTAATTCGAAAGGTTTGACTTGGGTCACTTTTACTGGGAATAAATTCATAATTAAAATTGGTTTTAGAAAAATCGAACATAAAATATCCGTTTGGAGTACCGTCATAATGAAATCCATAGGGAACCCCATTAGCCTGGATTGGTCCATACCACCAAGCACCACACCCGGCACCTAGATTCAAATTACGAAATTCTGCTTTTCCAGTCCATCCATGGGCCATTGTCAATTCCATATTTTCTAAGTAATGCATATGGCCGCAAAGCGCGAGAACCTTTTTTCTGTTATGAATCATTTTATACAATTGATCCCTATTGGTTAATTCCACGGACTCTCCTTTATAGACATCAGATATAATTGGAATATGGCTCAAAAATACAATTTGTTTCCCCGATGAAACGAGGGAGAGATCATTTTTCAGCCAGATGAGTTGATCATTATGAAGTTTACCCACATAGCGGCCTTTTTTGTTTTTTTCTTTATTCCATCCTTTATAATACACTGTATTTAAAGCGATGAAATGAACGTTTCCATATTCAAATGAAAAGTAATCGGGACCAAAATATAGCCGCCATGTTTCTTTGGCTAATGAATCGGATGGTGCTTTGTAATTGATATCGTGGTTACCAAACACATGCCAAATAGGGATTCCCAGTTCAGATACTTGTTCAAGATAATAAGGGAAAAGGGAAAGGTCATCGTACATGATATCCCCAAGAGGTACATAAAATTCTGGATTCTCCTGGATCAGCATGCTGTTCAATATTTCATCCCGAAAGTATCTAACTTCTGCGGAATCTCTCGGTTGAGGGTCTCCACTTATGATGGCGCGGAAATTATGACCATTTACCTTGGATTTATAGAGGGGAAACATAATTTGTTCCGGCAATGGGAGAGGATCCGTGAAACCATCATATTTCAAAAATTCCGGCCATTTCTTTAACCGAATATTTATATAATACTGAGGAATATTGTATTCATTCACGGGCACCTGCCATCCAGAAGGCTGCATGATAAAAATCACATCATTACTATCCGATTTAATTTGAAATTTTCCCTGGCGATCTGTTAAAACAATATTCTTACCGTTTGACACAGGAATCCCCTTTATTCCCTCTTCTCTCAGATTTTGGATACCATCTTTATTTTTATCATGAAAAACGACACCGGATAAATCCAATTGAGAAAACGCAAAGGAAATGAGTAATAGTGTTTTAATTATTTTTCGAAATATATGATTAAACATAGATTACCTTTCTCAGAAAGAAGTTAAGGAAGAAATTGTGTTTTAAGTATTTGCGTTAACATTTTTATTCGGCGATACCACCATCCCCAGCCCCGATGCGATCACAGCCATTATCATCATGGAAGTTGGAAAGGAGACCATGCAAATGGAAAACATCATCATCAAATACCAGAGTATAGCCAAATCATTTTTCATGATGACAAATCCGAAAAAATAGATTAGTGCATAAATAAATAATCCCCCAAATGCGAAAATTAAAATGTCTGAATATTTGCTCCCTTCTTTCCGGTCGTTAATACATGACCATACAAAAACGGGCGGAATAAAAACCAATGAAAATGGATTAATGACGAGCAGATAAATACTGCCAAAGCCAATGATGAAAAATCCAAATTGCTTCATTTGACTTTGTGTGGGTGATTCGAAACTGGCCAAATATTTAGCGGATAATTTTCTGCACGCCCAAAACAGAAATGCCAATCCTAAAATCCAAATTATAACTGCAGACCAAATGGGTGTATAAATAACCGCATCCTTGGACGTACCGGGATATAAATGATAGGTGTCCATCATGCCCACTGCCACCAAAATATAGGTCAAAATTACGGCACCGATTAAGGGCAGCCACAGAGATAAAAAATGTATTAAGGGTGCTTGCCAATGTGTGAACAAACAATGGTCATTTTTACTTCCAATAAAATAAGCCACTAAAAAGAAACTCAAAACAACTGCCATAAAAATAACCCAAAGGGGTAATCCGCGAAAAACTTCACCGGATTTTTCAAAGTATAAATAGGGACCAGATTCAGCGGGGAAAGAATCCATGGCAAGACATTGACGGATGATGGCTTCCGAGACTCTGCCTGTATGTCCCAATGTTTCTGCTGATTGATATTTGATTAAATCCCGTGGTGAATGATAGGTGTCCCAATGAAGTTGAGCAAACTCCGGCGGTGTTGCTCCGGCCAATCCAAAAGACGGAATTCCGACTGCCACCATGGGACCTTCATCCATGAAAGATACGGGCACAGCTTGGTCTAATAATTGGATAATAACCGGATTCATTTTTGGCACCCATTCATCATGGATAGCACGGGCAGCTTCCTGTGCAAGTAGCTGAAACCATAGTGCGCCGTAATTCCGAAATTGTCCCCGTGGATCCATGCGCAATCCGTTGTACAATTCCTTGCCCACATTATCCAGAGAAAGTCCCGCTAAAATTTGATTTGTATTGGGATAGGTCTGTACATATCGCAATGTGCCAAGCATGCCGTATTCTTCCCCGTCCGCTGCCAGAAAAACCAGAGTGTATTTTGGTTTATTTTCTTGTGAAAATATATCTGCCAACTGCATGAGTATGGCCATACCGGAGCCGTCATTATCCGCTCCTTCGTAGGTATCCGGGGATTGGTCAAAGTGGGCCACAATAATAATTTCTTTTTCTGATTCACCGGAAATTTTGCCCACCACATTCTGCATGGGCACATCTTTGCTGTAATTCACAATGTCCCAATGGTCTGTAGTGGTAGATAAGCCCAACCTGTTAAATTCACTTTCCAGCCATTCTGCTGCTTTTTTATTATTGGGTTCACCACTGTTTCGATTGGGAAAACGCCCCACAAAATTTGTCACATAGTCCAATGCTTTATCACCGGAAAATTGGATGGACTCCGGATGAACATTGGCTTCAATTTTTGGGGCATCGCTACAGCCGGCTACAAAGTAACAAAGTATAAAAACCATAAATATTTGAATGTTTAATTTCAATATTCTATTCCTGCATTTTTATTCTGTTTATTCCAATATCGTTTGTAGTTCCATTTTCCAATGCGGGAATTTGAACTCTGCATTTCATCTAACCATTTTTTTGTCAGTTCATCTGCTTTTTTAAACGCATCCAGTGTAATGGTTTTTTTCTCATCCTTATGCGCAGATTGAAATTTACCCACAGACGATTTTTCGAATTCTGATTGTTCATTTTTGATGATTGAAATTTTTCGGGGATAGTTCTGTAAAATAGTCCGGTGCAGTTTTTCATGTCGCCACCATAAGGAATTGGAATCATAGGTTGCTCCCGGTGTTTTATCCTCAGGGAGTTGAACATCCACTGCATCAATCGGTTTGAACAATCCGGTGCAGGGTGCGGATGTACCCGTAGTCCAAGCGGTGGCAGAATCAATTTGAAGATGGGCAACCATGGAGCCCACCGATTGTGATGCATCCCGGGCAATGGGATTGGCAGAATGGGCACAAATGTGATTCATAAAAAAATGGTTGTGGGGAGAATAATTTTCTTCACCGCCGTGGTCCCGTAAATGGGCGAATGCTTTGGCAACATTCATTTCAGAATTGATATGATTGGCCCGATTCCGCCGAGCTTTACATTTTGAAAATTTTGTGTAAAACCAATCGGAGTAACAGTCAGCAAAAAGGAAATCATGTCCCTTTTTTAACCAGCCTTTTGTTTGAGCAAAAGAAATTAAATCGGGGTGGGATAAATCAAATTCAGTACCAATGGTTAATCCATTACTGATAGCATAATAATCTTTCACTTTTACCGCTGCCCAAAGGTGCCCCACCGTTTCCAAAATCCACGCTTCATTTTTATCGGCAATAATAAAACTATTGTGGTAAGTGAATTTTTTATCGGTGTAACCGCAAATGCCCCCTTGACCAAATTCTGCCAACAGTCCAGTGATTGTTTCCAAGGCGCGGATGGCAGTGGGCGCTCGCTCCAAAGCCAGGCGGAGCAGGTCCATCCCGGTAAGTGTATTCCCTTTATTGTAAGGCATCTTCGTAAATACCGCTTCGTTACCGATGGCGACTCCTTGGGTATTTATGCCCATTTCTGCTCCCCACATCCAGAAGGGTCGGCTGATTAAAATGCCGTTGGTTTCATCAACTTGGGGAATGGTGAGATAGGTGCAATTAACTGTATCACCTGGAGAATGATTTTCGAGAGGGTGATACTCCAGCGATTGGGCTTCGTTGGGTTCCCGGTCACTGTTTTTCCCGAAAATAACAGAACCATCACCGGTACCCTTATTTAATGCAACAAATGTATCACACATGAATTATCTTTTCACGTTCCCATTAACTCAGGGTCATCTTACGTTCAAACCATGCATCTTCCATTCGCATATATCCCCGAATGCTGTTTATAATACCAAATTTCAATGGTTCAGGTGGCCAAGGAATAGGTTTGCGTCCTGCAAAAAACACATCGGTTCGCTCGGATTTCCTTTCCAGCAACATCTCTGCCAGTGTCCATCCGTTGTACTGAGTCATGGAAACACCGTGACCAATACAGCCCAGACTGTAAACAGCTCTTTTATCTTTGCCGATGAAACCCATGGCCGGTGCCATATCAAGGGTCACAGATATAGGTCCTCCCCAACGATGGGTGATTGGCTTATTTTTAAGGGTGGGGAAAATTTCTCCAATGTCTCGTTCTAAATCGTGGAAAATACGGTTGTGCAGATCGTGATCCATATTTTTACCGAAAACCAGCCCCACATCAGAGCCGCCCATGAGCAAACGGTTGTCAGCTGTGAGGCGATAATAATGAACAAGATTGCGAGGATCTTCGATCCCCTGTCGGTTTTGCCAACCAATCTCATCAAACTCTTTCTCAGTCAAGGGTTCAGTCAGTACAATATATGTGAACACGGGTATCTGTCTGCTTTTAATTTCGGGAAAATAGTGGCTCCAAGCGTTGGTGGCAAATACAACTTTTTCGCAAGTTACCTCGGGACCATTATTCGTTTTTACGTTTATAGTGCTGGCTCTTTCCACAGATTCCACGGATGTAGCCTCATGGATGATAACACCTGCATCCTCGGTGATACGTTTCCACTCCCGCACCAATTTAGCAGGATTAATAATGGCACATCTTGGTTCCCACCACGCTCCCAAATAAAGGGGCGACCGTACTTGCTCAGCTAATGGAGCTTTGTCCAGCCATGAAATATTTTCCAGCCCCAATTCATTCACTTTGTCTATTTCGTGCCGGATTCTTTTAACAAAACCATCTGTTGTGGCAACCCTGAGAAACCCGGAATTCTCATAGTCACATTCCATATTATATTTATTTACCATTTTATCCACAAAGTCCACAGCTTGTTCCATGTAGTGGTGGGCTTCGGTAGCTTTTTCTTTTCCGAAAAGTGCAGATGTGATACTAAGAGTCAATCCAAACAGGGTCATGGCGAAACCACCATTCCGTCCACTGGCGCCGTACCCAATTACATCAGTTTCTAATAGTATAACTTTTAATCCGGGGTCTAATTGTTTCAGATGAAAGGCCGTCGAGAGACCCGTAAATCCGCCACCGATGATGCAGACATCACAGGATTGAGAAGAGTTTAATGGCGGATTAGCAGTGTAGTCCCCGCCCTCGAGCCAATACGATTTTTTTCGAAAGTCAATCATATCTATTTTCCTTTAATGAACCGTTTCTTAATTATAGATAATAATGAATTTGTTTATCAATATTCAATAAAAATCTTTAACCTATGATGAATTGGCATAGATAATTCACTCCAAAAAAATGGTGGCGAAAATTTTCAATGTGCCGTTGTTTGTTTTCTGATTTTTTCATTATGATTATTTTTTAATATTTTACAATTATTTCGACTTTCAAATTATATAATAATTTGAAAGATTTTAGTGCAAATCATATACACCTATGTTACTTGACTTTTATTAAATATTAATTTCAAAAATCTGACTATTTGAATTTCCTAATCCCAAATAAATGATCGAAATTCCCGGGCTGATTTTGGCCCCACAAGTTTATTTAGAAAAACACAAAACCTTATGAGAAAAAACAATTTTAGAAATATTGCAATTATTGCCCACGTAGACCATGGTAAAACCACGCTTGTTGATGGACTCCTACAGCAAGGCGGAACATTCCAATCTCACCAGAAAGTGGAAGAACGAATCATGGATTCCATGGACTTGGAAAAAGAAAGGGGGATTACCATTACTGCCAAGAATACGGCTGTTCAGTATAAGGATGTGAAAATTAATATTATGGATACGCCCGGTCATGCAGATTTTGGCGGGGAGGTCGAACGAAGCTTAAACCTGGTGGATGGTGCATTATTGTTGGTGGATGCCAGCGAAGGGCCTCTGCCTCAAACTCGGTTTGTTCTCAAGAAAACATTGGAAAAACAATTACCGGTTATCTTGATCATCAATAAAATTGATCGGCCTGATGCGCGGATTGATGAAGTTCTTAATGAGGTCTATGACCTATTCATCGATCTCGATGCAACCGAAGAACAGATTGAATTCCCCATTTTATATACCAATGCAAAGGCCGGGATCGCTCATAATGAATTGGATGATGACTCTAGCGACCTTACACCCTTATTTAATTCTATTCTTGAAAATATAAAAGGACCCGTGGCTGATGATAATCATACCACGCAATTTTTAGTCACCAATTTGGATTATGATCCGTACGTAGGACAGGTAGCCATTGGTCGATTGAATAATGGGTTGTTGGAAATGAATAAATCCTACGCATTATGTGGTAAAGATGGCATCAAAAGTAATCAAAAATTTTCATCATTATATACATTTAAAGGTCTCCAAAAAATCCAGGTAGAAATATTGGAAGCAGGTGATATAATTGCGATTGCGGGCATAGATGGCGTCACCATCGGCGACACAATATCATCGAATGAAAATCCGGAACCGCTTCCGCGAATTGTGATTGATGAACCCACTGTATCCATGTTGTTTTATGTGAATAATAGTCCTTTTGCAGGTAAGGAAGGAAAATATCTTACTTCTCGAAATATCAGCGAGCGGTTGGATAAAGAAATCCTTGGGAATGTATCCCTCCAGGTTCATCCCACTGAAAGGACAGATGTATTTGAAGTGAGAGGGAGAGGTGAATTACAAATGGCAATCTTGATTGAAACCATGCGTAGGGAAGGATACGAATTTATGGTATCAAAACCCCGGGTAATCACCCATGAAGAGAATGGTAAAGTGATGGAACCCATGGAAAAAGTTTTTCTCGATATTCCCGATGATAAGGTGGGTGTTGTTACTGAAAAGCTATCCGAACGAAAGGGAAGAATGACCAATTTAGTGAATCATGGTCACGGTCGGGTTCTAATGGATTTTGTAATTCCATCTCGTGGGTTAATCGGATTTCGCAGCCAATTTTTAACAGATACACGAGGTGCAGGAATTATGAATAAACTGTTTGATGGGTATGCACCATGGTTTGGGCCCATTCCTCAACGGAATAGCGGTGCTATGGTGGCAGATCGAAATGGGAAAGTAACCACATATGCATGTCTGGGGATGGTGGACCGGGGTGAACTATTTGTAGAAGTAGGGACAGAGGTTTACGATGGTATGATCATTGGAGAGCGGAATCGTACCGAAGATCTTACATTAAATATTACACGGGAAAAGAAATTGACTAATATGCGTGCCGCAGCTTCGGATTCAACCGTAGTTCTCCGTCCACCGAAGTATCTTTCATTGGATCAATCCATTGAATTTATTTCAGAGGATGAATTGGTAGAAGTGACACCATTATCCATTCGGTTACGAAAAATGGAATTAAATCCGCATAAGCGATTAGCTGCCAGCCGGAAAGCTAAATACAGTCATTAATATTTTGGGTTTAAACTGTTTTTCAATGATTCATTCTTCTACCATATCCCATTCAATAGAACGCTACCGCTAACATATGTACAATTAATTTCTTAACTTACTCGCCTATTGCGCGTCTAAATCGACAAGAATGAAACAAATAGGTTTAAAGATGAAAAAAATATTATTAACTGCATTATCAATTATATTCTTGTTGGGGGTGATGAATGCTCAAGGTATGGGCAACAAGTCACGCGGTAATGGCCGGGGTCAAATCAAGTCTCAACTGGATGAAACACAGCATCAGGCTATCCGGGATATGGTTCGGCAAATGCGGGATAACAATGCAAGTCGGGAAGAAATTACTGCAGCCATGAGAAATAAATTTAATGGTTGGGGTATTGAATTTCCCAACAATTTGAATGGATCTAAATCGAGACGAAATGGCGGTCCGCGATTTATAGATAATGACGGTGATGGATTAAATGATTTCCAAATGAGTGGATTAAGAGGGAGGGATGGCCATTTGAGTCAAGATGGCGGTTTCCGAAATCATATGGGACAGAATAGAGGTGGTCCTGGAGGCAAAGATCATCGCCAAAATAATGGACGTGGTATGGGTCGCCCTCGAGGTGATAGAGGTGGTAGGCCTCCTCATGGTGGTCATGGTGGTGGGCATAGTAATAATTAATTTTCTATAACCGGACATTATTAGGTCTAATGATGTTACCAATTAAATAATTCTGAAATGAAAAATAATCGATTCCTGATAATCATTTCCGTATTTTTATCCAGTGGACAGTCCCAGGTTGATGCAGATTTGAATGTGCAGTCCGGGTATTATTCAAATGTATTTAATTCAGTGGTAAGCGGTTCACAAAAATATATTTATGTAGATGGCTTACTTAAAGTTCCCATCACCCAATCCCTGAATGCTTATGGCGGCCTAGATGGCGTTTTCTACAATCCAACCACTTCCTATTCAAATTATTCTGCTGAAAGTGGTTTGTTTGGCTTTAAACAAATCAATGATATGGCAATGGTTAACGGAGGATTGTATTTTTCGACTGATCAATATGAATCTACATTCAACTACTATAATAGCCGCAATTTTGGTGGATATATAAACCTTATTTACTTTATAAACAGCAGACTAAACGCCAAATTTGGGTATAGTTTAGAAAAAAGTAACTACGATGATTTAGACGGGGTTAATAATATTGACCATCAACTGTCAATAAAAATGATTCGTTCGTTTGACTCAGGGAGTGCCATCATGGGATATTCCAGTTTTGGCATTCAAAAATTTGATAGTTTTTCACCCCAGGCTTCTGCCGATGGGGCCGGGCGAAATATAACAGAAACACAACAATTTGATTCCAACAGCACTTTCAATCTTAGGTTAAGGGTTTCTCATTCCATTACAGAAAAGGCAGGAATTGCATTAACAGTTGAGCATAAGGAAATTCTTGCACTGAACTCTGATATTCTTTTTTTCGACCAATATTTTTATAATCCACTTCAGGATCGTTTCCAATGGCAGGGAGAGCAAATTGATCTTAAAATGACCTTGGTACCAAAACATGATATCCACATCACCGGAACCACAACTTTTAGGACACGCACTTACGATAATAATCCTGTATATGATTATGATATTGGCAGTGAAACTTACAAGCTGGAAAACGGGAATTATGTTCTTTTAGAAAATATGCGTGTGGATGAAAATGCCACTTTAGAAATGAGTGTAGAAAAAATATGGTTCAAAGATATTTACGAATTTGAAAAAGGTTTGGGTCTAAATCTTACCATAGGCTATGGACTTAATTTGTCAAATGATCCCATTTATAATTCCAGCGGGATTTATTCATTTCTCTCATTTCAATATTATTATTAGACCTTTTTTTCAATCCTTACCTATTATATTATAGTTTTTTCTAATAAAAGATGTACAACTTTGCGGAATCAATCAGCTTTCGTTAAGGCTCCTATCACCCAATCACACAATCGCATAATTATCCATTCAATCATGCATTCTTTTCCCTTGTTGCTTCTTCCTTTCTGATTACATCATTCACTATTAAGTTCCACCATGAAAAAGTGGTCTGGATATCGCCCTGAAATTAGTCAGGAAAAATTTGATACCATTATCATTGGTTCTGGAATGAGCGGTCTGACCACAGCTGTTTTATTGTCACAACATGGCCGGCGGGTACTCGTTTTAGAGAAGCATTTTAAAGTCGGTGGCTTCACCCATACATTTAAAAGAAAAAATTACGAATGGGATGTGGGGATTCATTACATCGGTGAAGTCCATAATACAAAATCACATTCAAGAAAATTATTTGATCGCGTTACAGATGGGAAACTGAAGTGGGCAAAAATGGATGATAATTATGATCGTATTATTTTCCCAGACAAATCCTATGATTTTGTTGCGCCGAAAGAAAAATTCATAGAAAATCTAAATCGCCATTTTCCTGAAGAAAAAAAAGCGATTCGCGATTACGTTTCCCTCTTGCAATCATACGTTAGAACCGGACGGGGATATTTTACCAGTAAGGTATTACCCAGTTGGATCACACCCTTTTTGTATCGATCCATGACCAAACCATTTTTCCAATATGCCGATCGAATGACCAAGGATGTGATTCGTGAATTCACACACAATGAAAAATTATTGGGTGTTTTAGCTGGTCAATGGGGTGACCATGGGTCGCCGCCGGGAAAGAGTAGTTTCGCCATGCACGCTATGGTGGCTCGACATTATCTGGATGGGGGAAATTATCCGGTAGGTGGATCCAGAATGATTGCAGAATATGCCACCGATGTGATTGAAAAACATGGGGGAAAAGTGGTCGTGAATGCCGGTGTAGATGAAATTATAACCAAAGGGAAAAAAGCAGTAGGTGTTCGATTGGTTAATGGAGATGAATTATTCGCGTCTCAGATCGTGAGTAGTGCCGGTCTTGTAAATACAGTCCATACATTTTTACGGAAGCAGTCGGCGGGTGATACACTTAAAGAAAACATGAAAAATGTGCAATCGACTGAAAGTTATCTTTGTCTATATATGGGGTTAAATAAATCAGCAAAAGAACTTGGATTTAAAAATACAAATCTATGGATTTATCCCGGATATGATCATGATCAAAATGTGGCGAAATTTAGAAATAATCCCGATGAAGCATTTCCGGTGGTATATGTCTCATTCCCGTCTGCGAAAGATCCGGATTGGGATAAAAATCATCCCGGATGTGCCACAATGGAGGCCATTACACTGGGTCCATGGGATCAGTTTAAAGCGTGGAAAGATGAACCCTGGAAGAGCAGGGGGGATTCTTATGAGACGTTAAAGGAATCATTGGCAATAAAAATATTAGATGTTGTATATAAGTATGTTCCTGAGGCCAAAGATGCCATGGATTATTATGAATTATCTACGCCTCTTTCTGTTCGGGATATGGCTCATTATCCTATTGGTGAAATGTATGGTCTCGATCATACACCCAAACGATTTCACCAGAAATGGTTACGCCCTCAAACAGATATTAAAAATCTTTACATCACAGGCCAAGATGTGACAACCGTCGGACTCACTAGTGCTTTATTTTCTGGTTTGTTGACCGCTTCTTCTGTCTTGGGTAAGAATCTCATGAAAACACTTTAAGGGTGTTCGTTGATACATTTCAGATCACAACGATGAGGTCACGAATCGTTGTGCGAAAATTTTGTAAGACGTCGCTCTTTTCTTTAAGTGTTCAAGTATTTAGGTGTTTATGTGAACACCCAAACACTTCTCCAACTTAAACACCCTTTCACCTTTTCATTTTTTCAAGCAAACAGACCACAAAACGACTGATTGATGGTCTTCCCTATTCATGTTGCCGGCGGATAAATGCAGGTACTTCCAAATCATTCCCATAAATAGGTGGATTTGTATCATCAAAAAAGAGGGTTGGTTTGGGTAAATCAACCGCTGGTTGATTCGGGATGAGTTCTTCCTGTTTCATCTTTTCATACAGGGGTACATTCTCTTTTTCGGCCAGGATGCGAGTTTGGGTCGGTGTCACTTCTTGTCTTTCTACCGAAGAGCTTATCATTTCACTCGCCAGCTTTCGGTTGAATCCTGTGGCGATAACTGTCACCATGATTGTATCTGTCATTCCAGGGTCAATCACTGCACCGAAGATGATATTTGCATCCTTTCCCGCTTCTTCAAAAATGATGGAGGTTGCTTCATCCACTTCCATTAATGTGAGATCCGGCCCACCGGTGATGTTCACCAATACACCTTGAGCACCCGAAATGGAAGCATTGTCCAGCAAAGGACTGGAAATAGCTTGTTGTGATGCCAATACAGCCCGTTCTTCGCCACTGGCAGTACCAGTGCCCATGACAGCTTCGCCCATATTTTTCATGACTGTCTCAACATCAGCAAAATCCAGGTTAATCAAGCCATGGACATTAATGAGGTCTGATATGCCTTTAGATGCATGGTGCAAAATGGAATCGGCCAATTTAAATGCTTCTACAACCGTTGTACTTTTATCCACAATGGACATAAGTTTTTGGTTTGGAATGGTAATAACCGTATCGCATGCTTTCCGCAATTCAGTTACGCCGGCAAGTCCGCGGTTCATTCGCTTAGGTCCTTCAAAATTAAAAGGGACCGTAACAATTCCTACCGTTAGAATTCCCATTTCTCGTGCGGTTTGAGCAACCACAGGCGCTGCGCCCGTTCCTGTACCGCCACCCATTCCCGCAGTAATAAACACCATATCGGATCCTTCAAGTAGAGATTTAACAACCTCCATATCAGCTTCCATGGCATCTTTTCCAATCTCAGACCGTGCACCTGCGCCCAATCCTTTGGTGAGGTTTTTTCCAATCTGGATTTTATTTTCAGCCGCATTATTATCTAAATCCTGGGCATCTGTATTGATGACGATAAAATCGACACCGGTCATGCCGGCCTGGATCATCCGATTGACCGCATTACCACCTGCACCGCCCACGCCGATCATTTTGAGGTTTGCTTTTTGTTCCGCTAAACTATCGAATTCGAATAGCATAGTTGTTCTCCTTTTCTTGGTTTCTTGGTATGTGTTTTAAAATTCATTTGATTAAAAAAATTCACTGACTATCTTCTTAATTTTATTCACGGCGCCTTTGATAGACGACTCCGTTATTTGAATGAGGGATAAATCATCCCCAAAATTTTTCCATTGAGCCAACCCGATGGCACTGGCATAAATGGGACTGGACGCTACATCAATCGCACCGCTTATATTTTTTGGATTTCCGATTCTGACAGGCATATTAATTGTTTCCTGAGCGAGTCCGACCAAGTTTTTCAGCTCGGAACCACCGCCAGTCAGCACCATACCGTAAGTCAATTTTTCCTTGATATCTGCACGGGAGACTTCCCGCATGACCAATTGTAATATTTCAACCATTCGCGCTTCTACATAGCGGGATAATTCATGCTCAGAAATTTTCCGTTTGATTTGACCATTTTGTGCAGGCAATTCAAAATCCAGATCAGGGGAGGACATGGATGCTTTGGCCGATCCATAGGTTTTTTTAATTTTTTCTGCTTCATCAATTCCCACCTGAAGCATAACCGCAATATCATTTGTGATACTGGCGGCTCCGATTCCCACTGTTGCAGTATGGCGAACGCCCCCTTCATGATAAACCACAATATCTGTGGTGGTTGCACCAATATCTACGCAAACGACGCCGAGATTTTTTTCGTCTTCCTCCAATGTGGCAATGCTGGACGCGATACCCTGATAGACAATACCGTCCACTTCTACACCTAACTCTTCGGCACAACTTACCAAGTTGGTGGCTGCTGTGGTGGCAACTGTGATTAAATGAACGCGAGCTTCCAGACGTCGTCCGGTCAACCCAACAGGATCCTTAATGGAATCCATTGTGTCTATCACATATTCCTGGGGCAAAACATGGAGAATGTCCCGATCCACCGGAAGTGAAATTGCTTTTGCCAAATCCAGTACGCGATGTACATCGGCCGATGTAATATCATTTTTCGTCGGAACGTTTGTACCATTTTGATTCCCGATGGCAATAGCTCCCTGGGTATTAATACCCCGGATATGATCGCCGGAAATTCCCAAAGACAATTTTTGTACATTCATATCCGCCATTGTTTGGGCTTCCTGGAGTGCAAAATCCATTTCATCAATGAGTTGGTCCCGGTGGGTAATGGATCCTTTTTTAATGCCGGTAGCAGGAGAATTTCCAATTCCCAATAATTTGACTGTATTAGAACCGGGGTCCACTTCTAAAATGGCACAACAGATTTTATCCGACCCGACATCCAACCCGGTTTGGATATATTTTTCATTTTGTCGATGAGATCTAATCATGACCATTCTCTTGCTACCAGCTGTTTTTTATATCGCATATCCAGTAACCGATAATCGGTTAACTGTCGTTGTCCTAATGCTTCATCAAAACTTTTTAATATATTTAATTTTGGAATAATATCGTTTTTCCCCAAGATGACTTTTGTAGGGCGATCTGTTAAAATAATGACATATTCATCATCTTTATTTAGCGTCAGTTCTGAAATATTCTCATATAGTTTTGGGTAATGATTGGAGAGTTGATTTAAAATTTTAATCGCTTCTTTTACTTTAACCGAATAGGTTTGTTCTCCTTCAGGGTAGAGGTCTTTGGCATTATTAAATCCGGATAAAATAGGAATGAGTACACTTTCTGAATAAGGATGATTTGGTAATACAACAGCTTCGTTATCAATCATTAGAGAGGACTCCATATTGAGGATAGCCAATGGTTCTCTTTCGATAATATTAATTTTCACACGATTGGGGAAATGCCGACTTATACGGGCTGCTTTTATAAATGGATTTTCTTCGATTGTATGAGCCATTTCTATCATGTTGAAATCGTGAATTGATTGGATTTCAAAATCTGAAATCATTTTTTGACCTGTTTTTTTTTCTAATATTTCTAATCCAGTGAATCGAATGTTATCGATGGTAAATGTTTGCCGATAATTGGCCCATCGCACAGCTCCCCACAGCGTCAGTATAAAGAGGAAGGATAGGCTGTAACCTATAACCTGTCGTGCGGAAATCTGTTGTTTTTTCTTTTGTCTCATATGTCAAATGCCCCTGGTTTAAATCCCAATGTTTTTACTTCTAAATCCAATTCTATGCCAAATTTATTCTGGACCGTTTCTCTTGCCAAGCGGATAAGTGCCACAATATCTGAAGCTTTGGCTTTCCCATGATTCACAAAAAAGTTGGCATGGATGGGTGAAATTTCTGCATCCCCAATTTGGGTACCTTTTAATCCAGCTTGATCAATATAGTATCCTGCAGCACCCTCAATCGGATTCTTGAATACACTCCCGGCAGATCGAAATTTTAGCGGTTGGGATGCTTTTCTACCTCCACTGGCTTTTGATCGTTTTTCCATGACGGTTATTTCATCACTTTGAATCAATTCAAATTCTGCGTTCATCACAATTTCTTCCGCAGGGAAGGTGGAGTGGCGATAAGAAAACGAAATATCTTCAGGATTATATATTTTTTCCCGCCCATCCATTGTCATAACGGTTACCTGTTTTAAATAGTTGGAAATTTCGCCGCCGAATGCCCCCGCATTCATGACCAATGCACCACCCAAAGTCCCTGGCACGCCGATGAGGCTTTCAACGCCGGATAAGTGCAGATGAATGCATTCTTTCACCATTTTACCCAGCATCACACCTGATTCAGCAAACACATTTGTTCCCTTAATCGTTAATTGATTAAACGATTTACCCAATGTAATGACTAATCCATCTATCCCTTCATCTGCCACCAGCAAATTGGATCCGGATCCCACAAAATATGTTGGTATTTGATGTTTTTTAGCAAACTGGAGGATATCAGCTAAATCAGATTTATCTTTGGGTGTAACGTATGCTTTAGCCGGTCCGCCAATGCCATAAGATGTATGAAACGCCATGGCTTCATTTTTTAGGAATATTCCCTGTGTCATGGTGTTTAATGTTTCCAAGGGATCCACCTCAAGCAGCCGCTTCTTGGCTATCTAAATGGTCAAAGTATGATTGACCATATCTCCAAATAGTTCCTGCACCAATCGTAATCACCATGTCATTTTCCGAGACGATAGCGTCAAGGGAATCCTGTAAATCCTCTAAATCGGGGACATAGTGAGCCTGTTTATGACCGGCAGATTTTGCTGCGTCAAATACAAGTTTTCCACTAACGCCATTGATTGGTTTTTCACGGGCAGGGTAAACATCAGTCACAATTAAAATGTCACTATCCATAAATGATGCGGCAAAATCTTTATAAAATGCTTTTGTCCTGGAATACAAATGGGGTTGGAACACAGCGATAATTCTGCGAGTCCACCCATCTCTGGCCGCTTGAAGAGTAGCGGCAACTTCTGTCGGATGATGGGCATAATCGTCCACGACCATTATATCCCGGACGATACCCTTAATTTCGAATCGTCTTCGCACCCCGCCATAACTTCCCAATCCTGCAATAATGGTTTTTGCATCTAACCCCATTTCAAATCCAATCGCAGCGGCAGCCAATGAATTTAGCACATTATGTTTACCCGGAACCTGGAGGGTGACTTTACCGCATTTTTGATTATTTTGGTATAGGGTGTAGGATGTTTCTGTCTCATTTGCCTTAACATTTTTTGCCCCAATATCTGCTTGAGAAGAGAATCCATATGTGATAACTGGACGTTTTATATTTGGTATGATATCCTGAACGCCGGGAGAATCAAGACAAGCCACCACAGCACCATAAAAGGGGACTGAATTCGCAAATTGGGCAAAAGAATTATGGAGGTCCTCCGCATCATCATAGCAGTCCATATGTTCCTGTTCAATATTGGTAATGACAGAGATGGTGGGTTTTAACTGTAAAAAACTTTTGTCATATTCATCCGCTTCAACAACGATCAAATCGCCGGAACCCAGTTGGGAATTGGTATCAATATTTTTAACCAAACCGCCCACAACTAATGTGGGATCTAACCCTGCATGAGAAAGTAATGCACCCACCATGGATGAGGTTGATGTTTTTCCATGAGTTCCACCTACACCGATGCTGGTTTGTTTTAGTGCAATCAGCTCCCCGAGCATTTCAGCCCGTTTAATGATTGGAATTCCCTTGTCTCTGGCCGCAATTAATTCTGGATTATCTTGGGGTACGGCGCTTGAATAAACCATCACTTCGCAGCCATTCACATTGCTTGCTTGATGCCCCTTATAAATTTCAGCCCCTTTTGATTTTAAATTTTGGATGATTTCAGAATCATTTAAGTCCGAACCGCTGACGGTAAATCCTAAATTGATTAATAATTCTGCAATACCGCTCATACCAATACCGCCGATCCCCACAAAATGGACTTTATTTACTTTCCGAAACATCATGATAGTATCAATTCCATGGCATGATTCACAATTTCAGATGTGGCATTCGGTTTGCCCAATTTTAAACTGGCATCTGCCATTTCTTTTAATTGGATTTCCTGATCTAACATATTTTGGATAAGGTTGGCAGTATGCTCAGGGATTAAATCATTTTCCGCAATCAAAGTAGCCGCTCCATGTTCCGCCAGTGCCTCAGCATTTTTCGTTTGATGATCTGCCGCCGCTGCAGGGAAAGGGATCAATATGGATGGTTTACCACACACAGTTAATTCGGAGCAGGTAATGGCGCCTGAGCGGCTTAAAACCAAATCACTGGCCGCATATGCATTGGCCATATCATCAATAAAAGGCCGGACCTTACATAACTCATTTTCATGGTGACGATAGTTTGTATAATGGGATTTACCTGTTTGCCAAATGACTTGCGTGTTGGAAATTGAAAAGGATTGAATCATTCTATCCATGGCTTGATTTAAGGCAAGCGATCCTTGGCTTCCCCCAAATAGGAAAAGTGTTTTTTTATCAGGGGAAAACTCAAATTGACTGAGTCCCATATCTTTATTACCAAACCT
Organism: Fidelibacterota bacterium; assembly: GCA_014382015.1. GTDB lineage: Bacteria > Fidelibacterota > Marinisomatia > Marinisomatales > TCS55 > TCS55. Next base: position 129,478 of record JACNKN010000041.1, read on the forward strand.
AATTTCTTTTCTCACAGGATTTCCGGCCAAAATGCACTTTTTTTTTATATAGGATTGGGCTTCTTCAAAAGCGATGCATACTTTATCTGCTTTATTTGCAAACCATCGCGTGGTCAACCCAGGGTAGGAGTTTTGCTCCTGAATTAGGGTTGGTATCCCGTTTCGAGTTGCTTCTCTAAGTGGGAGGGCACAGGCATAACCACCGGTTCCAATAACCAAATCCGGTTGAATAGAATCAAACAAACTTTTTATTATACCGATGGAAGAAATCAACCGTCCTGGCAGCAATAGGTTTTTCCCCATGCTTTCTAAGTTTAGACTTCGTTGGAATCCGCGAATAGGTAAGAGGGAATGGTTGACATTTTTTACAGGAAGTACTTCCTTTTCGATTCCAAAGGTGGAGCCAACATAATGGATATTGGCTTGGGGATACCGAACTGATATTTCATCACCAATGGCCAGGGCAGGATAGAGGTGTCCACCAGTTCCTCCACCGGAAATGATAATATTCATTGGACTAACCATTTAACTGGGGTTTCCAGCCTGATCTATGATTGACACTGCGTTTGGCTTGGCTGATATTGATAAGGATACCCAAACAAGCCAGGTTCATGACTAAGGCACTCCCGCCGTGACTGATTAAAGGCATGGGTAAACCGGTCACAGGGAAAATGCCGGTAACCACAGCCACATTAATAAATGCATAAATAATAATGCTAAAGGAGATGCCCACAGCCAGCATGACACCAAATGGATCCATTGTTTCTTTGGCAATTTTTATACCCCGTTGGAAAATGAGAAGAAAAAGGGTAATCACAAAAATAGCACCCAACAATCCCAACTCCTCACCAATAATCGCATAAATAAAATCGGTGTGTGGCGTGGGGAGAAATAGGTTTTTTTCCATACTATTTCCTAATCCTAACCCCCAAAAACCACCATTTCCCAGACTAATAAGTGATTGCTGTGCCTGATACCCCATCACTTCTCGATCAACTGCGCCAGAATTAACGCCAAAAACGGTTCCAAGCCAATAAATCACCCGCTTCATTCGGTATGACCGCATCAGCATAACAGGTACCATGACTACGGTTGCAACCGCACCTGTTGCCATCATGTGGGACATCTTTGCGCCACCTATGAAAAGCATGGCAAATCCGATTAAGCCAATGACTGCTGCCGTACTAAAATCCGGTTGAATAACGATAGAAACCAATATGCCTGCCATGAGGATGATAGGTGGAAAAAATCCGGAATAGAAATCTTTAAGTTTGAGTCGTTTTTTGTCTATGTAAAATGCCAGATAAACGATTAAAGAAAACCGCGCAATATCCGATGTTTGTACCGTTATAAACCCCAGATTTAGCCACCGGGCCGGGAAGCTAATTCCTTTAAGAACATAAATTACTTTTGTCAAAAATAACAGAGCGATAGATCCCATCATCAGATAGGGTGCGATGGTTTTTAATTTTCGATAGTCCATGAGAATAAAGAAAAACATGATAAACATTCCAATAATCATTCGTTTTAAATGGGAACGAAGAAATATGGTATCAGTGACACCGCTGGATTCATTCAAGGAAAGGGAGGAACTGGAGCTATATAACATAACAGTGCCAACAACACAAAGAACTAATATGAGTACCAACAAAACTTGATCGTATTTTTTAGTGATTATATCCAGGTGTTTCATGATGGATTTAATTCTTTCACGATAGATTTGAAAGCGTCGCCTCTTTCTTCGAAATTAGAAAATTGGTCAAAACTGGCGCAGCCCGGGGACAACAATATGATGTCCCCGGAATCTGCGTTTAGATGACAAATCTCAACAGCGTCTTTTAGACTGGAAACTTGTTCCAGCTTTACCGCATCCCTCAGGGCTGTAGAGATTTTTTCACCGGCCTGACCGTAGGCGACAATTTCCTTCACTTTATTTTGGGCATGTGGAAGGAGTTGTGAGAATTCCCCGCCTTTGTCTTTTCCACCCAGAATGAGATGGATTGTGGCATCGAAACTATCCAGGGCAACCTTGACTGCATCCACATTAGTGGCTTTGGAATCATTGTAATAGGTTACCCCGTCGATTTCTGAGACTTTTTCAAGTCTATGTTCCACGCCTCTGAAGGTAGACATGACTTGGGCAATTCGTGAATTGGGAACGTCGAGGATATGTGCCGCAGTTGCGGCTGCCAGGGCATTCGCCAGATTATGTCGTCCAGGCAAAGCGAGTTGATCCAGTTGAATGAGCGTGGCGTGCGCATCATCATAGATTTTTGTCGCATTCATTGTAAACTGCGTTTCACCCTTTCCCAAGATACTGAAACCATGGGTTTGGGGAGAAACGTCTTCAAATTTTTTGCTAAGAATTGGATCATCATCGTTATATACAATATGATCTTCATCCCTTTGATTTTGGATCATGTTCATCTTGGCTTGTATATAATCATCCATACCGGGATAGCGATCCAAATGATCCGGTGTAATATTAAGAAAAATAGATATAAATGGTTTAAAATGGACAATATTCTCCATTTGAAAACTGGATATTTCCAATACATGAACCCGGCTAACGGGTTTGTTTTTTAAATCTTTCAATATCATTTCAGAAAACGCGGTTCCCACATTGCCAGAAAGGGCAGGGGAAATATCTTCTGTCTCACACATTTTTGATAATAAATGAACCGACGTGGTTTTCCCGTTCGATCCTGTAAGTGCTAAAATGGGATCTGTGGTGAACCAACTGGCAAATTCAATTTCGCTTACAACGGAAATGCCTTTTTCTTTGGCAGCGAAAACCATGGTTGCATCTTCTGGAATTCCCGGTGACAGCACCCACAAATCTGCGTTATAAATTTTATCGCTGTGCCCACCGGTTTCAACAGTGATCCCATTTGAAGTCAAGCGTTGTTTTCGCTCAAGAATATCAGGTGTTGAACCGCTATCACTCATGAAAATGTTTGCCCCAAGATGTGCGCCCAATAGTGCGGCGGCTTCCCCACTTTTACCGAGACCAATCACGGAGATTTTCGCCTCATTTACATTGATATTATTTCTGTTTGAAATATCCATTACCGGATCTTGAATGTGGTTAATGTAAGAAGCGCCAATAATAGTCCGATAATCCAGAAGCGGATAACCACGCGGGATTCAGGCCAACCTTTCAATTCAAAATGATGGTGAAATGGGGCCATGAGAAATAGTTTTTTACCTTCACCTGTCTTCTTTCGTGTAAATCGAAAATATCCTACCTGGAGCATCACTGACACAGCTTCTGCTACAAAAACACCGCCAATGATAACCAAAAGAAATTCTTTTTTAAGTAATATGGCTAATGTCCCCAATGCGGCACCGGTAGACAGGGATCCCACATCGCCCATAAATACTTCGGCAGGAGCGGCATTAAACCATAAATACCCGATACATGCGCCTACACAAGCGGCGGTAAAAATGGTCAACTCCCCTGCACCGGGAAGATAAATAATATTTAAATAATCGGAGAAATCAACCCGACCGCTCATATAAGCAATTGTGGCGAAGACGGTAAATGATATGGCCAACAGTCCTGCAGCCAATCCGTCAAGACCGTCAGTGAGATTCACCGCGTTGGAAGTCCCCGTAACCACCAGGATGATCATGGCGGGATATAGAATACCAAAATCCACCACTGCATCCTTAAAGAAGGGAAGGGAGGTAACGGTTCTAAAATTATCCCAGACAGGTGTGTTGTAAATCCATAGGGTAATAATGACGCCGAGTAATATTTGTCCGCCCAGTTTATAACGGGCGACGAGACCTTTTTTCATTTTTTTAATTGTTTTTAAATAATCATCAATGAACCCGATTAATCCCATCCAAATTGTAGAGATGAGGAGAATTTGAACGAATGGATTTGTCAAATCAGCAAGCAAAACCGTGGGAAGGATAATGGCGGTGAGGATGATTATCCCTCCCATGGTTGGTGTCCCTTTTTTCTTATGATGGGACGGGGGGCCATGTTCACGAATTTCTTCACCAATTTGTTTTTGGCGAAGTTTCCGTATAATGGCCGGTCCGAGGATGAAACTGATTAGCAATGCCAGGATTGCTGCACTGGCACTGCGAAATGTGATGTATTGAAAAATATTAAATGGAGAAAAATATTCGCGGAGTGGATATAAAAGGTGATACAACATCAGGCTTCTAACATGGCCTCTACAATGGTTTCCATTTCCATGCCGCGAGATCCTTTTACCAATATTTTGTCCCCATCATTTATGATAGATTTAAGAGATATTAATAAATCTTCTTTATTTTCAAAATGCTTGTGGTATTCTGTATGGGTAATTACTGCGTCTGTTGTCATTGTTTCTTCACCCACTGTAAAAATAGCCGACAATTCAGCTTCATTGCATTTCTCACCGACACGTCTGTGTTGGTCTTGTGACAATTCACCCAATTCAAACATATCCCCAAAAACAAAAATCCGCCGGCCATTCCCGCTGAAAGCTTTAAGATAGTCAATGGCAGCAATGGTGGATTCTAAATTTGCATTATAGGTGTCATCAATAATTGTAATTGTGCCATTATTTTTGACTTCACACCGACCTTTAGGCGGCTGAAAAGAAACAATACTTTCTTGGATTTCATCCCACGACAATCCAAGTGTCCGGGCGATGGCTGCACACGCAATGACATTTTTAGCAAAAGTAAGATTCACGGAGTGGGTAGGAATTTCCTCTGCATCTATAGTTAGGGTTATACCTCCATTATTTTCATGGTGGATATCTGCTGGAAAATCGCATTCGGGGGTCAGTCCATATGAAATGGATTCTCCTGAAACTTTCAAAGCATTTACACGATGATCTGCTGCATTAATAAAGGAAATGCCCTTTTCTAAACATGCAAATAATTCGCCCTTCGTTTTGGCCACCGTTTCAATTGTACCAAATCCTTCTAAATGGGCCGGAGCAATATTGGTGATAAGACCGTGAGTGGGTTGGGCAATTTCACATAATTCTGCAATATCTCCCGGTTGATTCGCACCCATTTCTAAAATGGAAAACGTATTTTCAGATGTCAAACGAAGGAGTGTAAGGGGGAGGCCTATGGATGTATTGAAATTTCCTTCTGTAGCATGGATATTATATTGCTCACTCAAAATATGTTTTAACAATTCTTTTGTGGATGTTTTGCCATTGGATCCTGTAATCCCCATGACGGGAATATCAAATTGATTTCGCCATACCTTGGCAATTTTTCCAATCGTTTTGACTGGATCATTCACCTTGATTTGCTGGCCACTTACATTTTCTATTTCCGAATTGACTAAGGCACAGGCTGCATCTTTTTCAAATACATCCTTTAAAAAGGCATGACCATCCACCCGTTCACCGGCGATCGCGATATAAAGATCTCCGGTCAGGACTTCCCGGCTGTCGGTAACAACTCCATTCACAGTTGATTTGAGGGGGGTCCCCGTAACCTCTTCAAATATTTTAGTAAATTCGTTTGGGTGAGGGAGGTTAATTCGCATGGATAAACGCTTTAATCGTATTAATGTCGGAGTATGGGATTTTCTCACCCTTTATTTCCTGATATGTTTCACGACCTTTACCCAGAACAACAAGAATATCGTCCTTACCTAACGCCGAGAGTGCACCATTTAAGCCTATACTTCGATCGTCAAAAACTCGGGAGTTAGTGCCGGAAAGACCTTCTAAAATTTGATTATTAATTTCGTTGATTTCTTCTGACCGGGGGTTATCGGGCGTAATCCATAATTGATCCCCAAACTGCTCCGCGATCCGTCCCATTTCAGATCGCTTGGTTGCATCCCTGTCGCCGCCGCATCCAAAAACAATATTCATTTTTCCTTTAGGATGTTTCATGCCCTTGATTGTGCCAAGTACTTTTGTATATGCATCTGTGGTATGGGCATAATCCACAATGACAGAAGCGCCATTCCTTAGTTGAAATGATTCCATCCTGCCTGAAATAGTATGACAATTGGTAATTCCATTCTGAATGGCATTTGGTTCGATTCCCAATGAAATGGCCATGCTTACGGCACATAAAATATTCTCCGCATTGAATTCACCCAAAAGAGAGGAAGATACGCTTATTAGCATATCGCCTGCTTTAATCGTGCCATGGATGCCATTCAAATTTTGAGTTAGTTCAGAAAAATAAATATCGGATGACCCATGTTTAGATATACTCACAACCGGCGCCTGAGATTCCCTTGCTATCGCTTGACCCATTTCATCGTCAAAATTGACAATAGCAGTCCCTGTAATCGGCAAAGAATGAAACAACTTTGTTTTTGCATGGAAATAGTCATCCATAGATGGATGATAATCTAAATGTTCAGGTGAAAGGTTGGTGAAGGCACCCATGTCGAAATTCACATCGGCCACTCGATGTTGGTCAAGGGCGTGGGAAGAAACCTCCATAATAATATGGGTAAACCCTTTATCCGCCAATTCACGAAAGGATTGTTGGAGACGGATAGGATCTGGCGTAGTTAGCGTTTTTTCAGGAGTATATCCATCTGCAATGATTCCCAAAGTGCCTAACTGTGCCGTCTTCATATCTGCGGATTTCAATATTTCATTCAAGATGGATGCAGTGGTTGTTTTCCCGTTGGTGCCTGTAATGCCGATAACGGTTAAATCTTTTGTGGGATGTCCATAATATTCTGCAGCAACCCTGCTGGCAGCCAACCGTGGGTTGGCTACTTTAATATTGGGTACTGGTAGAATTCCCAATTCTCGACCGTTTGAAATAATGGCCGATGCACCATTTTCAATGGCGTGGGGAATAAAATCATGTCCATCAATATCTGTGCCATAAATAGCCACAAATAAACTGCCGTTGGTCACATCGCCGGAATGTGTACAAATATCCGTCACGTCAACCGGAGGGAAGGATATACCATCCATGACAATATCTTTTACAAGTTGTTCAAGCTGCATATTAATTCAAACCCATAGTGCATAAAGACCCAGGCAACTTTTTTGTTCCCGGCCTGGGGCTTTGCCACACCACTGTTCCCGATCCTTTGAAGCTGACACGCATATTTGATGAAAGTAAAATTTGTTTAGCTTTTCGAATACTCATTCCACGGACATCCGGGACGACCGTGTATCCATCGGTATATTTCGGGTAAGTTGCGATGGTGGACAAGGGAGGCAAGCTTGATTTGTTATTTGTAGATATATCTGCATACAGCGGAGTTTTCGCTTTGATTTTAGGTTGCTGATATTGAATTGAATCATCCATATTAATAATTCGTTGAACCACTCGGCGAAAAACGGGTGCAGCGCCATATCCTCCCCAGTGAAGACCATATCGTGGTTCGTCCAAGACAATCACGCAAACGACCTGGGGATTTTCAGCTGGAAAGAAACCGGCAAAATTTGAAATATATTTATTTTTTGAATATTCACCATTAATAAATTTATGAGCTGTTCCCGTTTTCCCCGCGATGGACCATCCTCGAATGCCCGCCTTTGTTCCCGTACCGCTTTCAACGGCTTCAACTAAAATATCAGCCACAGTAGACATGATTTCTTTCGAAGCGACCCTTCGAATTACCTCCGGATTTTCTTTATAAACTACCTTACCGTTCTGAGATAAAATTTGTTTGACAAGACGTGGTTTCAGCAGTACACCGCCGTTGGCTATGGCAGAGTAAGCTGATGCAAGCTGAAGGGCTGAAACGGCTACTTCATATCCGATGGAGACTTCGGCCAGGGACATTTCACTCCAGTCTTTTGTTCGTCGAAGGACGCCCTGAACTTCACCGGGAAATCGAATACCTGTAAGTGTGCCAAACCCAAAATCTCTGGAATATTTATATAATGGTTTTTGGCCCAATTTCTGGGCAATTTTTATGGTACCCACATTGCTGGAATGGGCAATGATTTGGGGAAAGGTGAGCAGTCCAAATTTTTCATGGTCAGTAATGATTTTCCCCGCCACTGTAAATTGCCCATCTTCGCAATAAAATTCATCAAATAAAGAGATCGTTTTTGTTGCTACTGCCGCCGTGGCAGCCACAACCTTATATGTGGACCCAGGTTCAAACTGGTCTGTAATAATGCGGTTTTTCTGATTTTCCTGGGGAGTATTCAAGGGGTTGTTCGGATTATAATCTGGCAAAGAAGCCATGGCCAGTATTGCACCAGTCTGCGGATTCATTAAAATACCCATAGCACCTTTTGCTTTGGCATAATCCATTTGCCGAGCTAACTCTTCCTGAAGAATACTTTGATATTCCAAATCTATCGTTAGCTGAATATTTGCACCATCAAGGGGTGGCTTTAATGGAAAACTGGTTTTTACCTGAGTTCTACCTTTGCCGTTCACTTGTTTTACGACCCATCCATTTATTCCAGACAGGAATGAATCAAATTCTTTTTCGATTCCTATCAGTCCTTTATCATCCACATCTGTAAACCCAATGATTTGGGACCCCACATGGGTATGAGGGTAGGATCGTTTGAATTTTCGATCCACCACTAACCCAGGAATTCTCTTGCCTAAAATACCCTCAACTTTATTTCTTCGAAGATTCCGCTCCAGATATACAAAATCAGATTTTGAACTCAATTTAATTAAATAATCATCTGACTCTCTACCAGTCGATTGTGAAATCTGATTCGCAAAGTCTGATTTGTTTTTTACCTTAGACGGGTGAGCGCCCAGGGAATAATGAATTATATTACGTGTGAGTGGGTTGTTTTTTGTATCGTAAATGTTACCACGGACGGCCAACAGGGGTTCCTGCCTTTGGCCTTGGCGAATACCTTGCTCACGGTAAACATCATTATCGATGACCATTATTTGAAATAATCGCGCGGAAAGTCCTACCCATGCAAAAATAATAAAGCAGGAGAGAACAGTTACCCGCGGACGGAATTTCAAATATGTTTTAGTCAATGTTTCCGGCGAATTTATTTTCGTTAATATAAATCATTAAGGTTTCCGGTTGTGATGGAATCATATTCAATTCGGTCCTGGCCACATAAGAAATCCGATCTCCCCGGGAGAGTTGGGCAATATCCATTTTTAGTTCTTTTACTGAATTGTCTAGTTCTTTAGCTACTTGGTTTTGAATTTCGATTGCCAGCATGGTTTCATCAATTTCTGTATAAACCCATAAATAAAAAATTAATCCAGTAATGGAAAGGATTGTGGTGGAAAAGAATAATAAAGTTTGAAAGAATTCCCGATTTTTTTTAGATCGGCGTTTTCTTCTTTTAACTGCCATTATGCAATCCTTTCAGCTACGCGGAGTTTGGCACTGCGGGAGCGGCTATTGTTGGCCTGTTCTTCCTGAGAAGGAACAAGCGGTTTTTTGGTAATAACTTTAAGCATCCCTGACTGTTTTAATGTGCGAAACGTATGTTTGACCAATCGATCTTCAAGGGAGTGATAGGATAGTATTACAATACGTCCGCCTATGGTGAGATAGTCAACAAAGCATTCGAGGAATGCGGATAGTTTGTCTAACTCACCATTCACGGCAATGCGTATGGCTTGGAATACGCGGGCCAGGGATTTGTGTCTTTGCTGTGGAGGGGTAGATCTGCGAACGGCCTCTTTCAGGTCCGCCACAGTCATCAAAATTGAAGTAGATTTAATGGAGCGAGCAATTCGACGGGAATGGCGTTCTTCACCAAATTGATAAATGATATCGGCTAATTCTTTTTCAGAAGAACGTGCCATGAGTTCAGCAGCTGTCTCGCCGGAATGGCCATCAAACCGCATATCTAGTTTTCCATTAGATTCAAAAGCAAAACCCCGGGAATCAGAATCCAGTTGAATTGAAGAAAGTCCCAAGTCTAACAGGATTCCGTTCACGGCTGAAATCCCCGATTGATCAAGAATCTCAGAGAAATGATGGTAGGAAGATTGAAAGGTGAGTAAGGGACGTGCGGAGGCACCCAATAGGGTATTGCATATTTTAAGTGCCTCCGCATCCCGATCAATCCCGATTAACTTTCCATTGCTGGAAAGTCGATTGAGGATTTCTGTGGCGTGCCCGCCAGCCCCAATCGTACCATCCAGATACGTTCCATTGGGCTGCAGGTTTAAGTATTCTAAAACTTCCGACACCATCACAGGAATATGGGGAATGGGGCGTGCCTGCGGAGCGTTCGCTTTCATTAAAGTATAATTTGATTGGCGAGTTCATCGAATTGAGATGAATCAATTTCCTGTGATTGTTTGTCAGCTGAATCCAACAATGCCGGATTCCAAATTTCTATTTTATTTACCATCCCCAGAATCAGGACTTCTTTTTCTAACTGAGCATATTCTATTAAGTTGGGGGAAACCGCAATCCTTCCTTGTTTGTCATATTGCACCGATGAAGCATACCTTACCGTGCTTCGTACAAAAGATCGATTTACTTGGGAAAGGGAAGAGAGCTTCCGCAGCTCATCTTCAATTGATTGCCAGACAATGATTGGATAAACCCATACACAGGGATCCATGCCCCGGGTGATAACAAAGGATTGATCATTTTCCGCTGTTAAAACATTTCGAAATTTCGCCGGAATATTGACACGTCCCTTTGCGTCTAACGAATATGAATATTCGCCTGTAAATGTATTTTGATTTATTGTCATGCCCAAATAGTTAGGGATTATTACCCACAACTACCCACAATGTATATACGAACACCCACTTATGTCAATAAATATTCTAAAAATAATATACAGTCCCCACTGTAGTTGTGGGAATTTGGTAAACGATTACTTTAAAGAGTTGGGGTTAGCTCTTCGGAACGAAGTGCTGAATGGTCACCGTTTTATTAACGGCAGATAAGGAAATACGAACCGGATTTGATGTTGAGTCAAATGAATTTAGTTTAGATCCATTCAAGTAAAGGTTTAATCCGATTGTGTGTTCAAACAGAATTTCAATTGAGTGGCTGAACTCATAAAGTCTATTATCTCCAGAGGGCAGGACATTCTCAATGGAGGTAAGTGTATCAATTTTAGATCGATACCAGACCCGTTCTGCCGTGGCAAGTTTTAAGTTATAAGGTGATTCTAATTCAAGTATTTGGACCGATTCAGTTAAGACATCAAAATTATTTTGTAATTCCTGTTCACTGATAGAATTTTCATCTAAAAACACACTGGGGTACACAAGTGGTTCCTTGGCCGCTGCCTCTGCATTAATGACATTAATGATATAGATCGCGAAAAGAAGGATGACCACCAGGGTAATCCCTTTAATCATTTGGGATCGGACATTTTGGGCAGACCTTGAGGGAGATTGAACGGTAACTTTTTCTTCAACGGCTAAATCGTGACCATCCTCCCTAAGTGGTTGATCTTGCTTTTTCCGACTAGGTTTATCAACTTTATTACCTAAAAATAATTCAAGGTTACTTACGATTTCTTCAGGGTCTGCACCAATTTCAGTGGCATAAGCACGAATAAACAGACGAACATAGGTATGAGGCAATAGGTCAAACTGTCCATTCTCGATGGCTTGAAGATAATTGAGATTAATCTTTGTCCTGTTATGGATTTCTTCAAGATCAATTCCCTGATCTTCTCGAATTGACTTTAATTCTTTATAAAACTCAGACATTTGGGGCGAAAAGTTACGTGAAGGATTTTCTACGGAAAAACCCTTTTTATAGAGATTTTATTTTTCATGGGCTTATATAGGACAATTGTCATTTATTTAATTTCAAAAGTTTTGAGAATCGGGAATAAAACTTGGATAAAGGGAATCCCATCACATTATAAAAACACCCATCAATATGATTTATACATACAGAAAACCAATCTTGAATTCCATAGCTTCCTGCTTTATCAAAAGGCTTATATGTATCAATATAATAGAATATATCATTATCATCTAAAGTGTTAAATGTAACATTTGTGCAATGATGGAATGTATCACTGACTTTCATTTCTTTATGTTGTATAGATACGCCTGTAAATACTTGATGTGTATTGCCCGAAAGCATTTTAAGCATTCGATAGCTATCGTCCCGATCTTTGGGTTTCCCTAAAATTTCAGAATGAAAAACAACAACAGTATCTGCTCCGATGATCCATTTATCAGGAAAAGTATTTGCAATATCCATGGCTTTCTCCTGTGCATAATGCTCCACAAATTTTTCGGGTATTAAGTCAAGATTAAAATCTTCATGGACCTGGCTGGGTATAACCTGAAATTTTAAATCAATTTGTTCAAGTAATTGTTTTCGCCTTGGGGATCCGGAGGCAAGAATAATGGAGGCCGATTTCATATTTTTCATCTGAATACTGCCAATCGGCCAATATGGTTAATTTTTTGGCTACCCTCACTTGCCGCCATTTTATATATATACACGCCGTTGGCAAGCAAACCGCCATACTCGTCTCTGCCGTCCCAATCAATTCGATGGTATCCGATTGAAAAATATTTTGTTGGGACTGATTTGATTCGGCGGCCTTCCAAAGTATAAATATCCACGGATATGTCAGCAGCGGCAGTTAATTCAAATGTAAATTGGGTTTCAAAGGCAAACGGGTTGGGAAAATTATATACATGAAGGAGGCTCAATTGTTTGGTTTTCAACAGGGTTAAACTAATTTCCGTTTCCGTTGGATTATTGGCATTGTCCCATGCACTTACACCTATTGATAATTGGTCCAATTCGTCAGGAATTTTATATTGAATCGTTCCTGTATTCAAACTATTCACGTCATAAATGAATTGATCTATGGCCAGAGATGATTCGTCTAAATCAGGATGAACCAAGTAAAGTTCATGTCCCTTTTCACCTGTGAGGTTGATTCCAAGTGGATCCGAAAGACGGATGATTAAATTTTCACTCGAGGGAATATGATCTCCATTTCGGAGCATTCTGCCCGATTCGGTTTCAAACGTAATTATGGGACCATCTGTATCATTCGAAGGCGCGCCCAGGGTTAATTGAATATCAGTCACAGTGCCAATCGCTTCCTCACCGGAACCGGATGTAATTGCAAACCGGACTTTGGCGGGCTGTTGTGAATAGGTGATATCTTTTGGGACTCGAAATTGTGGGGACAAAGTTGCATCTTCAAAAGTAAACGATCCCCGGAAAAGGGTGGGACCAGATTTCATATAGGTTATTTCCTCTTTCCGTGACGCATAGTTGAAAGATTGGGTGAAAGCGGATGACCCATCTTCAAAAACCAAATACCCTTCACCCGTTGAAAAGGGGCTGATGCCATTTATTGTACCCACCTCCAATGTAGCCAGCGTGTCAGGCGTTACGGTGGCATTCTTCACAATTTGAGATGGAACAGGAAGTTTCATGGCGGGATCTCCAAACAGATGGAATAGTTCACCATCAGATCCGCCCGTTTTAACTGATTGCAGTACCATGCCCAATGTGGCTTCCGTGACACCTTTGTCCGGGAAAAAAGCAGAAAAAACTTTTTCTAAATATTGAATATTACTGGATACAGTAATACCTCGAGTCGTTGTAATGACTGCGGATGCTGCATCCATGGGCGTCCGCATCAGTTCCTCAGCGAATGACTCGGACCCGATTTGGTCGAAATGCCCCCAATTACATGTACCTGCAATCCAGAGAGGGAGTTTCATTTCAGCGAGCATGAATTCAATATCATTTCTCTCTTCATTGATAATAAGCATTTTTTCTTGGGCCCATTGGGTGGGGTTACCATGTCCAATAAAATTGATTATGACTGTTCCGGAAGCTATTTGATCGAACAATGCCTGGGTCGCAGCTGGTTTGATTACGCCAAAAGCAGAGCCGTCGCTGACTTCAGGATAATCGACCATATAGAGTTTTTTTATTTCCATAAAACTTGGGATGGTTTTTGTCAGGCGTTCGGAATTGAGCGTATGACTTTTGCCAATGGATAATTCATAGGTTTCTCTTTCAGGTCGAGCGGGATCATCGGCCACCAGGGTTATTCTTTGTTTCCACAATCCATCGGGCATGGCCGTTTCAAATGCAATGGTCTTTTCCACGAAGGCGGTAACTTCTTCAGGCGTTCGTGCAGGGAAACGTCCCGTGGCCATCTCCGGAATAACACCATTGAAAGATACCAATCGATCATCCGTGGCGTGAGAATAATTTGTACCCACTTCGATGGTAGGTACATGGATATTTGATTGACCTGTGACATTTCGGTAATCATAATCTGCATCTCCCATAAAAAGGACCGTGGAGGGCGATTGGTTCCAATGCTCCTGAGTCCATTGTAAAAAGTGTCGAATGGCTACTGGGTCCTCATTTCCGCCTGAAAATTCACGATATATTGAACTTAAGTTAATGAATAATGAATTTCCACGATGGTCCATTAAAGGGGTAGAAGTTGATGAAAAATTTTGAGGCCCTATAATTAAATGATCTGCACCCATTGTGGTGTTTCGAATTTTATCCCAATCCCCGGGACCATAGGGTACAATATCGGGAACGGTTGGCAAGTCATCCAAATTGAATACGTAAAACCGCTGCAATGTATCCGCCGGTAGTGTTACCCGCATCCGGGTTTCATCATCCTGATGGGTTATTGGTACATTCTCTGGGAGGGCAGGGTTAGAAATATTCCATACGTTTAGATTTGGACCAGAAATAGTGAAAGTCATGTCATTATCTACCACAGATGAAAAGAATTCAAAGGGGTTTGTATAAGCCAATTTTCGGAAATAGGACAAGGTTAAAAAATCAACGTAAGGTTCTGAGTTGGGATTATCAGAACTGTTTTCGATTAGAAAAGATTGGGACCCATGAGAAAGGACACCAGCAGGAATAGTAAACTTTACCGATTTTAGCCCGAGGTTGGACCAGTTTATTGATTTCAATTCCAGAGAATTAAGAGTGAGTTTCGCTTCATGTTTCGTATTGCCATATCGCGTTGAAACTGATTCATTTCCAATCAACCCGAAAGATCCACTTGCGGTTGCAGATAAAACCGGTTGAACCAAATCTACTGTCTGTGAGAATGATCCTCCTTGCCGAATCGAGGTATTCCCCCAAGCCAAGCCCGATTCCTGTGGATTGACAAGATCTGTCTCAAAATGGAGGTAGGAAACCCCATAGTTCACATCTAATGGTCCATCAGCAACAATTTGACCAGTTTTAACTCGTTTCCCTCTTAAGGATGTATTGGATGGAACCAGAAGCCAATAGCTGGATTCTGTAAAATATAGATTTTGATGCCAATTAACCTTATCAATGACTTGATCAAATCCGTTTGGCCCACGTCCGTAAAAATAAAGAATATCATTATTACCCAAATTTCCGTCTGATTCCCCTTGGATGGAGATGGGGAGTTCAATCAGATTATCGGGGATGGTCACATTGGACGATATTTTTTGGGTCAAATTAAAAGTCCGATCCCGCCCAAACGCAGACCCTGTGAACAGCATGATACTCCGGGGGTCAAAATTATTGGATGATGAAATATGTTTAAGCAATTCCTCACCGGTAATTTTAACCATTCCATCTTTTCGAAGAATCATTTGAATCCAATAGCCGTCCGGGATGGGTTGCATTTTTTTTAATGAATATTTTTTTGGCTCAATCCAGTTTTTTGCCACAGACCAATTGGTGATTTTGGGGGAGAGTAGTTTTTGTTGATTTAGAGTTACTTTTGATTTTTGATTGGCTCGACCATTCAAATGAATCGTAATCGTCTGAACAGAATGATAATCCATATTTTCCGATTGGGGACTAATTCTCAAGGTCCCTGTTTGAAGACCATTCACTTGTTGTTGGTGGATCCATTCCGTTTTATAATAGGAGATATTATTATAAGGATGGATGATTCCACTTTCTGCTTGGATAGAAATTTGAGGTAATTGTGAATTGGGTAAACCAATCAATAGGTCAATAGGTTTAAGATCTTCGGGTGTTTCCAATTCACAATTTAATTGGATGACTAATTTTTCTTGGGACGAAGAAAGGATTGTTACCGTTGTTTCTGCAGTAAGTATTGCAGAGAGGAAAAGGAGGGATACCCAAATTTTAAAATATGTCATTTGATAAAGAGGATTTGTGTTGTTACTTCAGGCGATTTTATGTTCAACGGAATAAATTTTTACTTCGTTGATTACCCTTTTAGCAAGGCGGTCTTCTTCCGTATCCAAATCAAAATCCATTTGAAGTCCGAGCCAAAATTCTGCTGACATATCAAAATATCGCGCCAAGCGAAGTGCAGTATCAGCCGTAAGACGGCGTTTCCCGAGAACAATTTCATTAATGCGACGAGGCGGAACGCCCATATCATTTGCAATTTTATTTTGGCTCAAGCCAAGCGGTTTGAGAAATTCTTCCAATAAAATTTCACCTGGATGGATTGGAGATATTTTCGTTTGTGTCATATTTGACTCCTTAATGATAATCTGTTATTTCAACTTTTTCAGCATCTTTACCATGCCAAAAAAAGCGAATCCGCCATTGGTCGTTGATACGAATGCTATACTGTCCCTTACGCTTTCCTTTGAGGATTTTAAGTCGATTAGATGGTGGGTTTCGTAAATCCAGTAGGGATTGCGCCCGATGAATCATCCTTAATTTCCTTAATGAGGCTCTATGCAATTCATGGGGAATTTTCTTTGTAAAGGTTCGATTAAAAATCTTTTCAGTTTCCTTGCATTTAAAGGACTTTATCACGATTGAAATTATGAACCATAACGTATAACGTCAAGCGTTATAATTGATATAATTATAATTTGGTTGGAAACTTGGCGAATTGAAGAGTAGGTGGGGATGCAAAAAAAAATAACCATTAATCTATCGCACGATTATTTTCTTACATTTTTTCTCGTAATAAACAATAATCGTCTATATTTTCTATACAGGGTTTCATTTAGTTTCATGAAAAAGATCATTCAAATTATTATTGTTTATTTGACCTTGGGTACTATCTATGGTACGCCTGCGGATTCTTCAGATTATAGCGGTATCCG